>NZ_JBDVJE010000052.1:0-83792 GCF_039939415.1 Polaribacter sp. | reverse complement strand
AACGTTTATGTGTATTAAAAGTTGCGTTATGTTGCACTAAGTTAACAATTAAAACACAGATAGAAAATCCGCGAGGATTTTCGTAAGCTAGCTTTGACTAGCAATTTTTTTTACACGGTGTTAGTTTTAGTGCTTTTCCACACAATTTTTAATTTCTTTTTTTATTTAATTTTTCAAATCTATATAAATTTACTTTTTTTGATTTTAAATAGATTTTATTTCATTTTTTATTTTTTAAATCTAAATTTTATCTGACTTTCTTGAATTTAAATATAATTAAAGAGTTTATTTTTTTCATACAGTTTAATATTCATATTGTTTTTAAAATTACTTGTTCGAAGTTATATTATTTTACTTCTATTTTTTCTTGATAAGACTTAAACTTTTATAAGACCTTTTTATTCTCCGATTTTCTCATATTTTAAACAATTAAAGAAATTTTTTATTCATTTTTTAAGCTACACAGAAATTCATTTTCATTTTTCTAAAGTAAATTAATTATTTTCTACTTTTCTCAAACTTCAATTTTTCATTTTTTTACTAAATTAATGTAGAAATATTTAAGTTTTAAAATTCATATTTTTAAAAATTTAATCAATTTTTTCCCTCAATTAATTTTAGAGAATTTTAATTAATAACTTAAATTTCCTAAATTCTGTAAGCTGACTTTTGCATTAAAACTAACTGGTTATATACAATCAAATATATTGATTTTTGCTTATATTCTTCGGGATAATAAAACTTTTTTATTGTTATTATCTGTTCTTTTAATCTTTTGTAATGCAATATCTAACGGATTTTGAATCTCCATTAAATCTTTTCTTTTAACATGGGTGTAAATCATTGTTGTTTCAGGTTTAGCGTGTCCTAATAAAGATTGTATATATCTAATATCTACACCATTTTCTAATAAATGAGTTGCATAACTATGTCTTAATGTGTGAGGTGTTACTACTCTTTTTATATTTGCTTTTTTACAGCTTTTTCTTAAAAACTGTCGAACACTTTCTGCACTGTACTTTCCTTTTTGCTGTCCTTCTACAAAAAATGTTTTTGGCTTGTAAGAGTAATAATAATTAGATAAAAGAGGTATAAAACTATCTGCTAAACTAACATATCGATCCTTTCTTCCTTTACCATTTTTTATGATAAGTTGTTTTCTTTCAATATAAAAGTCTTCTAATTTTAAATTTATTAATTCACTAATTCTCAATCCACAAGAATAAATAAGTGCAATTATAGCTCTATGTTTTAAGTTTTGAGTTGCACTTATTATAGCTAAAATTTCTTCTTGAGATAAAACACTTGGTAGTTTCCTAGATTTTTTTGGTCTTTCTAATTCTAAATTATTAATTTTTGTAGTTGGATAAAATAGTATAAATAATTTTATAGAACTTATAAGTTGTCTTTGAGTACTTATCGAATAATTTCGCTCTATAAAAACTGTTTCAATAAATAATTCAACATCTTTGTTATTGAGTTCATCTAGAGATTTGGTTGAATGAAAATTTATAAAATCTGCAACAAAAAAAGTGTAAGTTTGTATGGTACTTTTACTATATCTTTTTCCTTTTAAGTAGAGGTAAAAGTTGTTTAAAAATGTTTTTTGAAAATCTGTTAAATTTCTTTTAAATAATTTTTTTTTGTTTTCAATATTAATCTTAGCAAGATTTTTAAATTTTTCTAAAATAACATTTAAGTTATTCTTTGAATCAGATATATACCAAGATTTTAAATTTTTACTCCAAAAAGCACCGTCAATTTTTCTCATTACGTCTACAAGTTTGTCATTATATTGAAACTTAATTAGTAATTGAGGTTCTTTTCTATGATTCTTTTTTTCTATAAATATCTCAGGAAATTTCTCCATTTTTCTTTTTTAATAGCATTTAAATATAAGAAAAAAATAGAATTTATTAGAAGTTTAAATCTTTTTTTTAATATAAATTTGTTTAATTAGCGTTAAAGATTTTTTTATATTTAGAGTCATGTTAATATTTTTATAAATGGTTTTTTTAAAGCTAATATTTTTTATTTTATATAACTTATTACATTAACTATACAATTGTTTTTTTAATTTTTTAAAGAAGAGTTTCTTTAGAAAGAAAATATTAATTCTTTTACTTTCATTATTATAATAGTATATAAATTAAGAAAATTTTAAGAGTAATCGTTAAAACTAAAAGTTGGGTTAACCTTTATAGTAATAAAAAAAGAATAATTTTGTTTCTTCAAATGAAACTTAAAACTATGAAATTATTTTTTTTCTCTATACTTTTAATACTTAGTTTAGGATTATTTGCACAAATAGAAGATCCTATTCGATGGTCTACAGCTGTTGAAAAAGTTTCTGACTCAGAATTTATCTTAGTTTCTACAGCTACACTAGAAGAAGGATGGCATTTATATGCTCAAGCTGTTCCAGAAGACGGGCCAATACCTACAACATTTAATTTTAATGATTCTAAAAAAGATTTTTTTCTTGTAGGTAAAAATATAGAAGAAAAAGGAGTTACAGTAGATGATCCTGTTTTTCAAATGAAAATTAAGTTTTTCGAAAAGACAGCAGTTTTTAGGCAAAAAATAAAAACAACATCAAACATAAACACAATTAAAGGAGTTGTAGAATTTATGGTTTGTGATGATACTAAATGTTTACCGCCAACAGAACTAGATTTAGTTTTTACAATCCCTAATAATTCAAATAATATTTTCGATGACAAAGATGGTATTTTAAATCCTATTACTTGGAAAACTTCATTTGAAAAAATTTCTGAAAGAGAATATAATATAATTATTAAAGCAGCTATAGAAAAAGATTGGCATTTGTATTCTCAACACACTACAGATGGTGGCTCACTTCCAATAATTATATCAAAATCAAAAACTGATGATAAATTTGAGTTAATAGGTAAAGCAATAGAAAGCGATACCTTAAAAAAGTTTAGTAAAACATTTGATGTATATGAATCTTATTTTGAAAAAAATGCTATTTTAAAACAAAGAATAAAGTTAAAAGATGCTAATTTAACTCAAGTAAATCTAAATCTAACTGGGCAGGTTTGTAAAACAGAATGTATTCAAATTGATGAAGATTTTTCATTTTCTCTAAATGGAAAAACAGAAAGTGTCGTAAATAAAAATAGAGATAATAAATCTGTAAATAACTTACTTTATGGTATAAATGCTGATGGATTGATGTCAGCATCTAAAAAATGCAAAAATGAAACAAGTAGTAATTCATCAGAAATACAAAAAGGAGAAAAATCTCTTTGGAATATTTTTGGAATAGGTTTTTTAGGAGGATTATTAGCTTTATTAACACCTTGTGTTTTTCCTATGATTCCTTTAACGGTTAGCTTTTTTACAAAGAAAAATGGCAAAAATAAAGGTTCAGGAGTTTCAAAAGCATTACTATATGGCTTTTTTATTTTTGCGGTATATGTAATTTTAAGTATACCATTTCATTTACTCGATTCTGTTAATCCAGACATTTTAAATGAAATATCTACCAACATTTGGTTAAATATTATCTTCTTTGTCATATTTGTGTTCTTTGCTTTTTCATTCTTTGGATATTACGAATTAACACTACCAGCAAGCTGGACAAATAAAACAACTCAAGGAGAAAGTTCTGTAGGTTTTGTAGGAATATTTTTTATGGCATTAACTTTAGCCATAGTTTCATTTTCTTGTACTGGGCCTATTTTAGGTTCATTGTTAGCAGGTTCTTTAATAGCAGATGGTGGCGCTTGGCAACTTACTGCAGGTATGGCAGGTTTTGGAGTTTCTTTAGGATTGCCTTTTGCTCTTTTTGCAATGTTTCCTAATATGATGAATGCCTTACCAAAATCTGGAGGTTGGTTAAACACAACAAAAGTAATTTTAGGGTTTTTAGAATTAGCTTTGGCATTTAAATTCTTATCAAATGCAGATTTAGTGGCACATTGGAATATGCTTAAAATTGAACCTTTCTTATTACTGTGGATATTAATTTTTGCAGGTTTAGCATTATATTTATTAGGTAAAATTAAATTTCCACACGATTCACCAATTAAAAAACTATCATTTTCAAGAATTGCAGGAGGTATTTTAGTAGCTTCTTTTGTGATTTATTTAGCATCAGGTTTTATGGTAAATAAAGAAACAAAAACATTTACACCTTTAACTTTATTAAGTGGTTTAGCTCCTCCTGTAGGTTACAGTTTTATATATCCTAATGAGTGTCCAAATAATTTAAATTGTTTTAAAGATTTAAAAACTGGTATAGCATATGCTAAAAAGGTAAACAAACCAATTATGTTAGATTTTACAGGCTACGCATGTGTTAACTGTAGAAAAATGGAAGAACATATTTGGCCAAAACAAAAAATAGATAATTATTTGCGAAACGATTATGTATTAATCTCTTTATATGTTGATGATAAAAAAGAATTACCAGAAAATGAACAAGTTTTAGTAAATAGAATAAATGGAGGAACTAGAAAACTTGAAACTTATGGAAATAAATGGGCAAACTTTCAAACGCAGTTTTTTAAAACAAACTCTCAGCCATACTACGTTTTATTAAATTCTGATGGGACAAAAATTTTAAACCAAGCTGTTGGTTATACACCAGATGAAAACGAGTATGCACAATTTTTACAATGTGGATTAGAAGTATTTAAAGAGTTTAAAAAATAATTACAATGCAAAAGGATATGAATGAGTTAAATTTAGAACAGTATTTCAATCAATTTAGAAAAAATATTGTAGGTATAGATCAAACGTTTCAATCTCCTTACGGAGAACAAAAATTAGTGTATACAGATTGGACTGCAAGCGGAAGGTTGTATGCGCCAATAGAAGATAAATTACTAAATCAATTTGGCCCTTTTGTAGCAAATACACACACAGAAACTTCTACTTCTGGTGCTGCAATGACCTTAGCTTATCATGAAGCTAGAAATATTATTAAACACCATGTAAATGCAAATGATAATGATGTTTTAATAACTACAGGAACAGGAATGACAGGTGCTGTTAATAAGTTTCAAAGAATTTTAGGTTTAAAAGTTTCAGAAAACTTAAAGAATCATACAATTATTCCAGAAGAACTTAAACCTATTGTTTTTGTAAGTCATATGGAGCATCACTCTAATCAAACTTCGTGGTTAGAAACAATTGCAGATGTAGAGGTTGTTCCTTGTAATAATGAAGGTTTGTTATGTTTAAAAGAATTTGAAAAATGCTTTCAAAGACATCAACACAGAAAAATAAAAATAGTTTCTATAACATCTTGTTCTAACGTAACAGGTATAGAAACTCCTTATCATGAAATTGCAAAATTAATTCATGGTTATAATGGCTTATGTTTTGTAGATTTTGCATGTTGTGCACCTTATGTGCATATAAATATGCATCCTGAAAATAAAGATAAGTATTTAGATGCAATTTTCTTTTCTCCACATAAATTTTTAGGAGGTCCAGGAACTTCAGGAGTGTTAGTTTTTAATAAAAGTTTATATAAAAATACGGTTCCAGATAATCCAGGAGGAGGTACAGTAAGTTATACAAATCCTTGGGGACAGCATGATTATGTAGATGATGTTGAAGCAAGAGAAGATGGAGGAACACCTGGTTTTTTACAAACCATTAGAATTGCACTTTCTATTCAGTTAAAAGATAAAATGGGTGTTACAAATATAAAAGACAGGGAAGAAGAGATTAATAAAGTAATGTTTAAAACGTTAGAAAGTTTACCAGGAGTAAAAATTTTAGCTCCAGATCATAAAGAACGTTTAAGTATTTTTTCTTTCTATTTTGAAAAATATCATTTCAACTTGGTTGTTAAATTATTGAACGATAGATTTGGAATACAAACAAGAGGAGGTTGTTCTTGTGCAGGTACTTATGGACATTTTTTATTAAATGTAGATAAAGAAACTTCAAATAGAATAAAAGATGAAATTTTACATGGTTGTAATACAGAAAAACCAGGTTGGATTCGTTTGTCTGTACACCCAACAATATCTACAAAAGAGTTAAATTTTATTTGTAATTCACTAAAAGAATTAACAAATAATATTGAAGAATGGTCTAAAGACTATCAATATGAAGCAATTAAAAATGATTATAGCCATAAAACTATAGATCCAATAGAAAAAAAGTTGGTAAAAGAATGGTTTCAAATTTAGAATTTGATTTCAAATATCTTTAAGGGTAATAAATTTCATAAAGTTTAAGTTTCATTTTTAACAAATTTTAATAATATGTCAATTCTTATATAAAAAGTTACATATAATTTGTTTATGTAAATTAAATCTTTAGATTTGTTGTTCAAAACAAGAGAATTCAAAATGTTAAATAACAATTTTACAGGTTTCTATTTTTACTTTTACTTTTTTAGTAAGAGCAGAGACTTTGTATCGTGTTGTTAAGAAACATTAAAAATATATAAAGTCTCGAATTTACTTCGAGGCTTTTTTTTTGATAAAAAATGAATAAAATTATTGCCATACAAGGAGCTGAAGGCTCAAACCACCACAAAGTAGCTAGAGACTTTTACGGAAACAACATTCAATTAAAAGAATGTATGTCTTTTGATGTTTTGGTAGATAGTTTGTTAGATGGTTCTGCCAATTATGGGGTAATGGCTTTAGAAAATACAATTGCAGGTTCTATAATACCAAATTATGCCTTATTAGACAAACACAACTTACATATTACAAATGAAGAATATTTAAATATTCACCATCATTTAATGGCTTTAAAAGGTCAAGGTATTAAAGATATTAAAGAAGTTTGGTCTCATCCAATGGCGTTATTACAGTGTAAGGAGTTTTTTAAAAAACACCCTCACATTAAATTGGTAGAAGATGTAGATACTGCAGAAGTAGCAAAAAGAATTGCAAAAGAAAATTTAGTTGGTATAGCAGCAATTGCACCAAAAATTGCAGCAGATATTTTTGGTTTAGAAGTTCTTGAGGATGAAATTCAAACAATAAAAGACAATTCAACAAGATTTGTAATTGTACAAACTGAAGAGCCAAGTAATGGTATTGATAAAATAAACAAAGCATCATTAAAATTTCAATTAAATCATAAAAGAGGCAGTTTAGCAGCCATTTTAAATGTGTTGAGCGATTGTCAAATGAATTTAACAAAAATTCAATCATTACCAGTTATAGAAACACCTTGGAAATATTCCTTTTTTGTAGACATAACTTTTGAGGATTATAAAGATTACAAAAAATCAGAAGCAATTATAGAAATAATGGCAGAAGAATTCAAGATTTTAGGAACTTATAAAAACGGTAGAAAATAGCGCAGCTATACTGAATTTATTTCAGGATCTCATTTAAAACAATATGATTAAACCAGCCAAAAGATTAGATACAGTTCAAGAATACTACTTCTCTAAAAAATTAAGAGAAGTTAGAGGTTTAGCAGCTGCAGGAAAACCAATTATTAATATGGGAATTGGATCTCCAGATTTGCAACCACCAACGCAAGTTTTAGCAGCAATTCAAGCAAGTTTGAATGATGCAAATGCACATAAATATCAATCTTATCAAGGATTACCAGAATTAAGGAAGGCAATCTCTGAGTTTTATCAGAATAAATTTTCTGTAGATAGCAACCCAGAAAATGAGATTTTGCCTTTAATGGGAAGTAAAGAAGGAATTATGCATATTTCTATGGCTTTTTTAAATGAAGGTGATAAAGTCTTAATTCCAAATCCTGGATATCCAACATATACATCAGTAACAAAATTAGTAGGCGCAGAACCACTTTTTTATAATTTAAGTGATGCAACAAACTGGCAACCAAATTTTGAAGAATTAGAAGCACAAGATTTATCAGAAGTAAAAATTATGTGGGTAAATTATCCTCATATGCCAACAGGTACAGACGCAACATTAGAAACGTTCGAAAAGTTAGTTGCTTTTGGTAAAAAACATAATATATTAATCATTAATGACAATCCTTATAGTTTTATTTTAAACGATAACCCTATCAGTATTTTACAAGTAGAAGGCGCAAAAGACATTGCTTTAGAGTTGAATTCTTTAAGTAAAACGTTTAACATGGCTGGTTGGCGAGTAGGTATGGTTTTAGGAAACGCAACCTATATAAACGAAATTTTAAAAGTAAAATCTAATATGGATTCTGGTATGTTTTACGGAATTCAAAAAGGAGCCATAGAAGCATTACAATTGTCAAATGACTGGTTTTCTGATCAAAATAAAATATACGAAGAACGTAGAAAGTTAATCTGGCAATTGGCAGGTAAATTAAACGCAACTTACAGTAAAAATGCAACAGGTTTATTTGTTTGGGCAAAAATTCCTGAAGGAAAAAAATCTGAAGAAGTAACAGATGCTGTTTTATATGATAACAATATTTTTATTACTCCAGGAACTATTTTTGGTTCTCAAGGAGAAGGATATATACGTTTTTCATTATGTGTAACTACAGATGTAATTAAAGAAGCAATATCAAGATTATAAGTTATGAAAAATATATACATGATTGGTGTTGGTTTAATAGGAGGTAGTTTTGCTATCGATATTAAAAATCACGATTCAGAAGTAATCATTCACGGAATTAGTAGAAAAGATGAAACTCTAAATAAAGCATTAGAATTAGGATTAATTGATAGAAAAGCAACTTTAGACGATCTAGAAAATGCAGACTTGGTAATTGTATCAATTCCTGTAGATGCAACTGTAAAATTATTACCAACAATTTTAGATAAAATATCAGATACAGGTTTGGTTATTGATGCTGGTTCAACAAAAGAAGAAATTTGTAAGGTGGTTGAACATCATCCAAAAAGAAGAAACTTTTTAGCATGTCATCCAATTGCAGGAACAGAAAATTCTGGCCCCACAGCAGCCATTTCTGGCTTATACGTTGGGAAAACGAACATTATCTGTGAAGTTGAAAAGACAACTTTTAAATTGCAAGAAAAAGCTTTAGAACTTTTTAGAGCCATTGGAATGCGTATTAGATATATGGATCCTGTGTCTCATGACAAGCATATTGCGTATGTTTCGCACTTATCTCACATTAGTTCATTTATGTTAGGTAAAACAGTAATAGATAAAGAAAAAAATGAACGCGATATTTTTGATATGGCAGGTTCTGGTTTTGCTTCAACAGTTCGTTTGGCAAAAAGTTCACCAGCAATGTGGACACCAATTTTTAAACAAAACAAAGAAAACGTAATAGAAACGTTAGACAAATACATCAATAATTTACAACATTTTAAAGAGTTGATGGAACAAGATGATTTCTCAGAAATTTTTAAAGAAATGGAGAATACAAATTATATAAAACAAATTTTAAACGGCATAAAATAAATAAGCCACAATTAATAGAAAAATGAAGAATACAAAAGAATTAAGAACATGGTTGGATGATATGAATTTAGCACATCCACTAGTAATAGCAGGGCCTTGTAGTGCAGAAACCGAAGAACAGGTTTTAAAAATTGCACACGAATTAAAAGATTCTGATGTAAACTATTATAGAGCAGGAATTTGGAAACCAAGAACGAGACCAGGTAACTTTGAGGGTGTTGGCGCTTTAGGTTTAGGATGGCTTAAAAAAGTAAAAGAAGAAACAGGTATGAAAACCTGTACAGAAGTTGCCAATGCAGCTCACTGTAAATTAGCCATTGAAGAAGATGTAGATTTATTATGGATTGGTGCACGTTCTACAGTTTCTCCTTTTATCATGCAAGAAATTGCAGATGCTTTAGAAGGTACAGATAAAATTGTATTAGTAAAAAATCCAGTAAATCCAGATTTAGCTTTATGGTTAGGTGGTATCGAAAGATTATATACTGCAGGAATCAAAAATCTTGGAGCAATTCACAGAGGATTTTCTACGTATGATAAATCTAAATACAGAAACAACCCAAACTGGCAATTAGCAATAGAATTCCAAAACAAATTTCCAGATTTACCATTAATTTGTGATCCATCACATATTACAGGAAACAGAGAAATGATTCAAGATGTTTCTCAAGTTGCATTAGATTTAAACTTTGATGGTTTAATGATCGAAACTCATTTTGATCCTGATAATGCATGGTCTGATGCTGCACAACAAGTAACTCCAGACACTTTAAAGCAAATCATGAGAGACTTAAAAATTAAAAAAACTACAGAATCTGCAACAAGTTATAGAGAACCATTAGAAAACTTAAGAGCTCAAATTAACGTAGTAGATGATCAGTTAATTGAGTTATTAGGAAAAAGAATGCAAGTTGCAGACAAAATCGGTCAATTAAAGAAAGATGAAAACGTAGCTGTTTTACAATCTAGACGTTGGAACGAGATTTTAGGAAACATGGTGTTAGAAGGTAGTAGTAGAGGTTTAAGTGAAGAGTTTGTTTTAAAAATGTTTAAAGCAATTCACCAAGAATCTATCAACCATCAAGAAAAAATTATTAACGGATAGTTTTTGGGCGTTACCTAAAGGTCAGGCTTTCATTACTCACTTTTTTTGTTTTTAAGAAACAAAAAAGAGTTCAAACAAGCCATTCAATCCTTAACGCGTATTGCAAACTTCTTAAAATAATTCTTAAATATTTAGTAATCCTTCAGGCATTAAAACTTGAAGGATTATTTTTTATTTCAAATTCGTAATTTATTCTCATCTTTGTACTAATGACAGGAATCGTATACAAATCTACAGGAAGTTGGTATCAAGTAAAATCTGAAGAAGGTATCTTTTATCAATGTAGAATAAAAGGGAAATTTAGAATAAAAGGTATTAAAAGTACCAACCCAGTTGCAGTAGGAGATAAAGTTATATTCGATTTAGAAAAAAAAGGAGATGAAGAAACAGGTGTTATTAAAAAGATTTTAGATAGAGAAAACTTTATTGTTCGTAAATCTGTAAATCTATCTAAACAGACACATATAATTGCTGCCAATTTAGATTTAGTTTTCCTTTTAATAACCATAGATAATCCACCAACATTTACCACTTTTATAGACCGTTTTTTAGTGTCTACTAGATCTTATAGAATAGATACTATTTTAGTTTTTAATAAAATAGATTCTTATGAAATAGAACAAAGAGCAGAAATTTTATACCTAAAAGATATTTACGAAGCAATTGGTTATACTTGTATTGAAGTTTCTGCAACAGAAAACAAAAATGTAGATAAAATTAAAGAACAGATGTTAGGTAAAACATCTATGTTTGTTGGTCATTCTGGTGTTGGTAAATCTACTTTGGTAAACGCAGTAGAACCAACTTTAGATTTAAAAACAAAAGAAATTTCAGATCAACACAAACAAGGCCAGCATACAACTACTTTTGCAGAAATGTTCGATTTAAGTTTCGATGCAAGAATTATTGATACTCCAGGTATAAAAGGTTTTGGAATTGTTGATATAGATAAATACGAATTAGGAGATTATTTTCCAGAGTTTTTTGAAATGAAACAACATTGTAAATTCAATAATTGTTTGCATTTAAAAGAACCAAAATGCGCTGTAAAAGAAGCATTAGAAACAGAAAAAATTTCTTGGTCTCGTTATAAAAGCTACTTGCAAATTTTAGAAGGAGAGGAAGAAAAAGAGCATTTTAGAACAGATATTTGGAACGAAGAAGATAATGAGTAGACTATGAAAATTGTTATTCAAAAAGTTACAGAAGCAAGTGTAACTATCAATCAAAAAAAAGTTGCAGACATTCAAAAAGGATTATTAATTCTTTTAGGTATTGTAAATGAAGATACACAAGAAGATATCAATTGGTTGGTTCGTAAAATTGCTAATCTTCGTATTTTTAATGATAAAAATGGTGTAATGAACAACTCTCTTTTAGATATTAATGGAGAGGTTGTTGTAGTAAGTCAGTTTACACTTCAAGCATCAACAAAAAAAGGAAACAGACCCAGTTATATTAAAGCTGCAAAACCAGAAATTGCAATACCTTTGTATGAAAATTTTGTTTTAAGTTTAGAGAAAGAAATTGGTAAGAAAGTTCAAACAGGTGTGTTTGGAGCAGATATGAAAGTACAACTTTTAAATGACGGACCTGTAACAATTGTTATAGATTCTAAAGTAAAAGAATAGTTTTTTATAATTGTTAAATTTTTCAGAAAACTAAAAATAATATTTTCCACGGAAAACAAATAATATATATTTGCCATGGAAAATAAAATAGTAATAAATATAAATCAAACAATAAAATGAGAAAAATAGTTTTATCACTAGTAGTAATTGCATCAGTTTTAACTGCGTGTAAAAGCGAGAAAAAAGAAAAAGTAGAAGTAAAAGAAGCTGTAAAAGTAGAAGCTAAAAGTGTTAGCTTAAATAATGTAGATGTTACTGCTTCTGTTTTAAATTGGAAAGGGACAAAACCAGGAGGTGCACATGATGGTACAGTTTCTTTAAAAAGTGGAGGTTTACTTCTAGAAAATGGTAAGTTAACTAAAGGTGAATTTGTAATTGATATGAACACAATTACAAATCTTGATATGAAAGGTTCTAATGGAGCAGGAAAAATAGAAGGTCATTTAAAAAATGCAGATTTCTTTGATGTTGCAGTATACCCAACATCAAAATTTATAATTACTAAAGTAGAAGAAGTAGCAGGTAAATTAGCTGTAACAGGTAATTTACAAATTAAAGATGTAACAAAAAGTATAGTAATTCCTGCAACAATTTCTACAGAAGCTGGTGTTACTACCTTTACAAGTGAAAGTTTTAATGTAGATAGAGCAGATTTTAATATAAAATATAAATCAAAATCTTTCTTTAAAGAACTTAAAGATAAATTTATAGATGATATTATGGAAATGTCTTTTGTTGTGAAAACAAAAGCATAATTTAGAAATTATTTTCTTTTTATTAAGGGTTAAAAACTATTGTTTTTAACCCTTTTTTAGTTTCTTTTTTTTAACTTTGGTTAGCTATTAAAAAAACATGAAAAAGAATTTATCCCTATCAATTATACTTGCTTTATTTTTAGTTGTTTCTATTTTTTCTCAGAAAAATAATTATTCATCACTTCTAATTCCTATAGAATTAAAAGAAGATGCCAATGCAGTAATTAGAGATAATTCAATAGAAATAACAATTGATAATGTTGATGAAATGACCGTTCATAAAAGAGAAGTAATTACTATTCTTAATAAATTAGGAGATAGATTTGCTGATATTTATGAGAGCTATGATAACGATACCAAAATAACTAAACTATCAGCTTTAATTTACGATGCTTTTGGAAACCAAATTAAAAAATATTCTAAAAATAAGTTTTTAGATGAAAGTGCTGTAGATGGTGGTACATTATACTCAGATTCTAGAGTAAAATATGTAGATTACACACCTGTTTCTTATCCTTACACCATTGTTTTTGAGTCTGTATACAAAACGTCTTCTACAGGTTTTATTCCTAGTTGGTATCCAATTTCTGGGTATTATATTTCAGTAGAAAAAAGCAGTTATAAACTAAAAAACACAAATAAGATTGCAATTAATAAAAAGGAAAAAAACTTCATTGATTACCCAATTGAAAGTAAACATTCAGATTATGAATTATATAGTATTTTAAATAATCAACCTGCAGTTAAATATGAAGCTAATAGTGTTTCTTTTTCTAATTTTATGCCAATATTAATGGTTGTGCCTAATCATTTTCAAACAGATGGCATAAAAGGAAGTTACTCAAATTGGAAAGAATTAGGACTTTGGATGAATAATAAAATATTAGCAGGTAAAACAGATTTAGAAGAAGCTACTAAATTAAAAGTTTTAAATTTGGTAGAAGGTATAGATGAACCTATAAAAAAAGCAAAAATTGTATATAAATATATGCAAGATAAAACCAGATATATTAGTGTGCAAGTTGGCATTGGAGGTATTCAACCAATTGCGGCAAATAAAGTAGATAAAGTTAGTTATGGTGACTGTAAAGGTTTAACTAATTATACTAAAGCTTTATTAGATGTTGTAGGTGTTAAATCTAATTATGTTCATGTAGAGGCAAACCCTAATGATAAAGTTTCATTTGAAAATGAATTTGCTTCTTTAGCACAAGGAAATCATGTAATTTTAAATATTCCTAATAGCGGTAATGATATTTGGTTAGAATGTACCAGTCAAACATTGCCATTTGGTTATTTAGGAGATTTTACTGATGATAGAGATGTATTAGTAATGACACCAGAAGGAGGTGTTATAAAGAGAACACCTGCATATAAAAACGAAACTAATATACAAGTTACAAAAGCAGAAATTCAATTAGATAATAAAGGCAGTTTAACGGCAAAGGTAAATACAACTTCTAAAGGAATAAAATATGATGATAAATATTATTATGAAACTTTTACAAAAGAAGAACTTGTTAAAAAGTATAAATCTAATGTATGGAGTTATAATAACAATCTAGAAGTTTTATCAGCAGATTTAGAAAATGATAAAGAAAATGTTGTTTTTAAAGAAGATGTAGAGGTTGCGATTAAAAATTATGCGGCTATTAATAATCAAGAATATTTATTTAGAGTAAATATTTTTAATAAAAATAGCTATGTACCTAAAAGATATAGAAGTAGAAAATTACCACTAAAAATTGCTAGAGGATATAAAGATGTAGATACCTACACAATTAAAATTCCAAAAGAATATACACTACCTATTTTACCATCAGAAAAAACACTCTCGACTAAATTTGGAACTTATAAAGTAACTTTTACTAAACTAGATGCTACTACTTTTAAGTATGAAAAATCACTTTTAATTAAAGAAGGAATCTACCCTAAAGAAGATTACAAATTATACAGAAGTTTTAGAAGAAGTATTGCTAAATATGAAAATTTAAGAATTGCTATTATAAAAAAATAAAAAGAATGAAAAAGTTAACCCTACTAGTGCTATTAATATGTCAGTTTACAATTTTTGCCCAAGATTATAAATTTGGAAAAGTATCAAAAGAAGAAATAGAAGAAAAATTTTATCCTTTAGATTCTACTGCAGATGCAGCGTATTTATTTAGAAGTAGAAGAACATATTATGATTTTGTAACTAATAGTGGTTTTCAGTCTGTAACAGAAATTCACGAAAGAATTAAAATTTATACAAAAAAAGGATTTGATATGGCTACAAAATCTATAGCCTATTATGATCCTGAGGTTGGTGAAGGAGATGCCGTTTCTTCAATAAAAGGATATATATACTCTTTGGTAGATGGTAAAGTTGAAAAAGAAAAATTATCGAAAAAAAGTATCTTTAAAGAAAAGAAAAACCAATCTTATAGTATTAAAAAAATTACAATGCCAAATATTAAAATTGGTACTGTAATAGAAATAAAATATAAAATAGTTTCACCTTATGCCAATTCTATTGATGATTTACAATTTCAATATGGTATACCTGTTAAAAAGTTATCATACAGAGTTGAAGTACCTGAGTATTATAAGTATAACAAAAGGTCTAAAGGTTATTATAGTATCCCTATGGTTAAAACCTCAAAAACAGGTTCTATTGGTACTTTAAATTTTAGAATAGATGTTTTTTCATTTAATGCTGATAACATTCCTGCTTTAAAAAATGATGAACCTTATATAAGTAGTATTTATAATTATAGAGGAGGAATGAAATTTGAATTAACAGAAATTAATTTTATAAGTTTACAAGGAGAGTATAAATCTTTTTCTAATACATGGGAAGATGTTAGTAAGCAAATTTTTAAGGCTTCTAGTTTTGGAAGTGAGTTAAATAAAAATAGTTATTATAAAAATGATTTAGAGAATGTAATTGGAAGTATTTCTTCAGAAAAAGAAAAAGTTGCTGCCGTTTTTCAGTTTGTAAAAAACAAAATAAAATGGAATGGTAATAACAATAAGTACACAGAAAAAGGAGTGAAGAAAGCCTATAAAGAAAGAGTAGGTAATGTAGCAGATATTAATTTAATGCTAACTTCTATGTTACGATCTGCAGGTTTAAAAGCAAACCCAGTTTTAGTTAGTACAAGAAGAAATGGAGTGCCATTATTTCCAACATTAAATGGGTTTAATTATGTGATTTCTATGGTAGATTTTAATGATGGAACATATGTGTTATTAGATGCTACAGAATCATTTAGTTTACCTAATTTATTACCAAAAAGGGTTTTAAATTGGAATGGAAGAAAAGTTACAAAAGATGGAGTTTCTTCTTGGGTAAAATTAACATCAACCAAACACGCTATAGATGGTAATAGTTTAATGGTTAAGATTACAGATGATATGATGGTAGAAGGTTTGTTTAGAACAACATTTATGAACCTTAGTGCTCTAAATTTCAGAAAGAATAAAAATCATGTAAAAGACGAAAGCTTAATAACCAAATTAGAAGAAAGATATAGCATAGAGGTTGAAGATTATAAAGTTGTAAATAAAGAAAAAATAAGTGCTCCTATTGTTAGAAATGTTAAGTTTTTAAGTGAAGATTTAATTGAAGAAATAAACGGAAAAATTTATATAGAACCTTTGTTGTTTTTAACAACTCATAACAATCCTTTTAAATTAGAAGAAAGAAAATTTCCAGTAGATTTTGCAACTCCATGGAAAGATAGTAATAGAGTTTTTATAAGTATTCCAGAAGGTTATAAAGTAGAAAAATTACCAGAGTCATTAGCAATAGGTTTGCCAGATAATTTAGGCGTTTTTAAATATCAATTATTGCAAAGTGGTAATAAAATTAGTGTTACATCAATATTACAATTTAACAATGGTATTATTGCACCACAATATTATACAGCATTAAAAGATTTTTATGGACAAATGGTTAAGAAGCAATCTGAGAAAATAGTATTGGTTAAAGAATAATTTTTAGGATGGGAAACCTAATAAGTTTCCCATTCCTACAGTAAATAACCAACAACCATAAATGGAATGTTCTATAGAAACTAGCAGAGTAGATTTTGTTTTGTTGTAGGTAATAGCAAAAAGGATTCCACCCAAAAACGTGAGAAATAATACTAATGTATTTTTAAACAATAAATGCGCTAAAGAAAAAATTAAGGCATTTATTAGAATAAAAACATGTTCATTTTTAAACAAAACTTGATACCTTTTAAAGAAAAATGTTCGGTAAATAATTTCTTGCGGATACACAGATAAAAAAGAGTAGAATATTAGAATTGCTAGCCACATTAAAGGTTTATTTAGAACAACTGTAAAAAGACTTTCTTTATTTGTAAACCAAACAAAGCAAGTGGTAATTATAGCAATTACTTGAAACTTCATAAAGATTGATGGCCAAAATTTTTT
Organism: Polaribacter sp.; assembly: GCF_039939415.1. Lineage (GTDB taxonomy): Bacteria > Bacteroidota > Bacteroidia > Flavobacteriales > Flavobacteriaceae > Polaribacter. The sequence continues at coordinate 66,529 of NZ_JBDVJE010000052.1, read as the reverse complement.
CCAATTGATGTTTTTCTGAATTCGAAATTTAATTTTTTCAACTTTTAATAAAATAAACAGAATATAACTAAAACCAAAAAGGCCAATTGCTAATTTTATTATCGGAGAATAATCAAAAGCAAAACTGATGGGAATAGATACAAAAATAATTAATAATTCAATGGTTTTAATACGAGTAGATTGCATGTTTTAAAAGTTAACTAAATATTTATAGCGGTTGTGTTTTTAACTTCCTCAATTGCAAAAGTACTGTGAGTACTTCCTATATAAGCAATTGTTGTTAGTTTTGTAACCATAAAATTTCTGTAAGCATCCATATCTTTTACGTAAATTTTTAAAATATAATCATAATCTCCACTCACGTGGAAACATTCTGTAATTTCTTCTAATTTTAAAACTTCACGTTCAAAAGTTGTAACATATTCTCTAGAATGTTTGATGAGTTTAATGTGACAAAAGACTAAAAAAGATTTTTCAATTTTGTTTTTATTAATAAGAGCCACATACTTTTTAATTATTTCTTGTTTTTCTAATTTCTTTATTCGCTCATAGACAGCAGTTACAGATAAATTAAGTTGAATAGAAAGTTGTTTTGTGGTTTGTTTGCTGTCTTTTTGAAGCAAATTGATGAGTTTTTTATCAATAGAATCTAAAGTCATAATTTAATATTTTCGGAAAAGTAATATTTTACAATAGGTTTTTAGTTTTAAAAACTATATTATGTTTTAAAGATAGAATAATAATCTATAATAAAATGTAAGTATTGATATATTTTCTTTTAAGTTGTTGTTTTGTACTTGTTAAAGCTATCAATTATGAAATTTAAACCAGCAGATAATATTCAAGATTTACAATACTTTGGCGAATTCGGAGGTGTAAATCCATCTATATCAGATTCATCAACATATACTTTTTTATCAGCAAAAACAATGTTAGATACTTTTGAAGGAAATTCTGATGGATGTTATTTATATTCACGCCATTCATCACCAAGTAATTTATATTTAGGAGAAGCTTTAGCAGCAATGGAAGGAACAGAAAGTGCAAATGTTGCAGGTTCTGGAATGGGAGCAATTACACCAACAATTTTACAAATCTGTAGTAATGAAGATCATATAGTTTCTAGTAGAACTATTTACGGAGGAACGTATGCTTTTTTAAAGAATTTTACTCCAAGAATGGGTATAAAAACGTCGTTTGTAGATATTACAAAACTAGACGTTGTAGAAGCAGCAATTACAAAAAGTACAAAAATGATTTATTGCGAAACTGTTAGCAATCCTTTGTTAGAAGTTGCAGATATAAAAGGATTAGCTTTTTTAGCAAAAAAATATAACCTAAAATTAGTCGTAGATAATACTTTTTCGCCATTATCTATTTCTCCTGCACAATATGGGGCAGATGTTGTAATACATAGTTTAACAAAGTTTATAAACGGTTCTTCAGATACTATGGGGGGTGTTGTTTGTGCAAGTACCAATTTTATCAATTCTCAAAAAAGTGTAATAGATGGTGCAAGTATGTTGTTAGGTTCTTCTTTAGATTCTTTAAGATCTTCATCTATTTTAAAAAATATGAGAACATTACATATCCGAATGAAAAAACACAGCTATAATGCTGCTTTTTTAGCAAATAAATTCGAAGCAGATGGTTTAAAAACTGTTTATCCTGGATTAGAATCACATCCTTCTCACGAGCTTTTTAAATCGATGATGAATTTAGAATATGGTTTTGGAGGAATGTTAACTATTGAAACAGGTTCTTTAGAAAAAGCAAATGCTTTAATGGAGTTGATGCAAGAAAAAAACTTAGGATATTTAGCTGTAAGTTTAGGTTTCTATAAGACATTATTTTCTGCACCAGGAACTTCTACGTCATCAGAAATACCAGAAGATGAACAAGAAGAAATGGGACTTTCAAATGGATTAGTTCGTTTTTCTATAGGTTTAGATAATGATATAGAAAGAACTTATAAAATGATGAAAAGTTGTATGAAAGAAGTTGGGGTTTTATAATTTTTACTTTGTTTCCAATTTTTTTTACCTAGAGCTATATCTCCATAAGCAATACCTAAAACAATTTGAGTTAAAGTATCCATAATAGCAAATGTAAGCAACCAATTTGATTTGCATAACATTTTGTAAAATCGTAACATTACAGAACGAAAATTTTTAGAATGGAAAGCCAAAATATATCTCCGAGAGAACCACAAGATGAAAACATAATTGAAAATAAAGAGCTAAATATTTGGGAAGCCTTAATTCCTATTTTTGCCTTAATTGGTATGTTATTTTACAATGTGTTTTTTGTGTATGGAGATGATGCTTTGAGCGGAAGTAACCAATTTATTTTATTAATGGGAGCAGCAGTTGCAGCTGTTGTTGGTTTTAGAAATAAAGTTTCTTACAAACAAATGATAGAAGAAGTTGCAGAAAATGTAAAATCTACAACTGGTGCAATTTTAATTTTATTAATGGTTGGTGCATTAGCAGGAACTTGGTTAATAAGTGGAATAATTCCTTCTATGATTTATTATGGATTACAAATTTTGAATCCAACCATATTTTTAGCAGCTTCTGTAGTTATTTGTGCTATAATTTCTGTTGCCACTGGTAGCTCTTGGACTACTTCTGCAACAGTTGGTATTGCCTTAATTGGTATAGGAAATACATTAGGTATTTCTGCAGGAATGACAGCAGGAGCAGTTTTATCTGGAGCATATTTTGGAGATAAAATGTCTCCACTTTCAGATACAACTAATTTAGCACCAACAATGGCAGGAGGCGAGTTGTTTGAGCATATAAAATATATGGCTATTACAACTATTCCTACAATTTTAGTAACTCTTTTAATTTTTATCATTATTGGTTTTTCTATAGAAACAAAAGGTACACCAGATATTTCAGATAAGTTAACAGCAATAGATGCAGCTTTTAATATTTCTCCTTGGTTATTTATAGTTCCGGTTTTTGTAATCTTTTTAATTGTAAAAAAGACAGAACCATTAATTGCTTTGTTAGCTGGTACATTATTAGCAGGAATTACTGCAATTATTGCACAACCAGAAATAGTGATGAATGTTGCTGGAGCAGAAAGTTTAACTATTAACTCTGCTTATAAAGGAGTTATGAATGCAATTACAGTAGATTCTGCCGTAGAAACTACAAGTGCAGAATTGAATGATTTATTTTCTGCTGGCGGAATGAGTGGAATGCTAGGTACTATTTGGTTGATAATTTGTGCAATGGTTTTTGGAGGGATTATGGATGCAATTGGTGCATTATCTAGAATAAGTAAAGCATTGTTAAATTTAGCATCTACTGTTTTTGGTTTATTTGCAAGTACAGTAGCAAGTTGTTTAGCCTTAAATATTACTGCTTCAGATCAATATTTGGCAATTGTAGTTCCTGGAAAAATGTTTAAAAAAGCATATGAAGATAAAGGTTTAGCGCCAGAAAATTTAAGTAGAACTTTAGAAGATTCTGGAACAGTAACTTCTGTTTTAATTCCTTGGAACACATGTGGAGCTTATCAATCTGGAGTTTTAGGAGTAGGTGTAAGTGAGTATTTCTTTTATGCTATTTTTAATTGGTTAAGTCCTTTTACTACGTTACTTTTTGCAGCCTTTAATATTAAAATAAAACAGTTAGTTAAAAAATAATGATTGTTGTTGCACAAGTTTCTGATGCTACTAAACTGACAGAGATTGCAATAAAGTCAAAAGCTTTTTGGGGTTATTCTGATGAATTGATTGCTAGTTGGAAAGAAGATTTAACCATTACTCCCAAAATGTTTCAAGAATCAAACGTTTGTAAATATCTTGTTAATGATGAAATTGCAGGATTTTACATTCTAAATAGAGCAAATATTAGAACCAGTTTTTTAGATTTTTTGTTTATTGCCCCTAAATTTATAAAACAAGGAATTGGTAAAGCCTTATTAAAACATGCTTCAGAATATTGTATTGGAGGTAGTTGTGCTGTGTTAAATGTACTTTCAGATCCTTATGCGGAAGGATTTTATGCAAAACAAGGATTTAAAGTTATTGCTAGAAGAGAAAGTTCTGTTCCAGGTAGGTTTTTACCAGAAATGGAGTTAGAGTTTCCAGAAAATATGTAAGTTCTATCTCTTTTTAAAAAGATGTAATACTCCAGAGATTATCAATAAAACCCAAGGAGTTCCATGCATTAAAACATCAAACCAATCTTGTCCTTTCATTGCATGTTCTCCAGAAAAAGCATTTCCGCCTAAAATCCATTTTATTTTACCCCAAATATGAGGTTCTCTAAAAGGAGCAAGGCCTAAAGTTAAACTTGCTATTAAAAAGAGTTTCCAATTTTTTTTAAGCTTTTCTTTCATTTCTAGGGATGTTTTACTCTAATTTTTTTATATAAACCAGTTCCAAACCAATCCAAAGCGAATTACAAAATCTCTATAAGGGTAGTTAGGAGCAGAAAAGTAATTTTTTTCAGTAAAGCTAGAAGTTACATTTTCTATTTTAAAATATAATCGAGTTCTTCTTACTTGTGCATTAAAGAAAACATCTACAGAAGGAAAACCAATTTCTTCTGTGTTTTGTAATGTGAATTCTGCTAATAACGGATTGTAAGCATTCATTTTATATTTAGTAAAATATTTAAAAGTAGCACCAATATTTACCAACATTGGTTTTCCTTTAAACCAATAATCTGTATAATATAAAGTGTTTCTTGTTACCAATTCTGGCACTCTAAATACAGAACTTCCACTACTAACATTCTGGTACATAAGTGTATTGTCTAAAGCCAGTTTCCAATATTTAATTTCTTTATTTGCTTTTACTTTTAAATATGTAATCTGATTTTCAAATTGTTTCGGAGTATTGTTTTCTCCAATTTTAATTTCATCAAAATAAACATAGTTATCAATATTTGTAAAATTAAGAGAAGCATTTATCCATTTAGAACTGAAGTCAAAACCTAAATCTCTTGTATTTACATTGCTAAAATTATTTTGCCAATTGTAATCATCATATTTACTTTGGTGTAACAATGTATTGAAATTTGGCGATTTAGAACTAATTAGTAAACTTCCTTTTACTGAAAAAACACTGTCTTTTTTATATGATGCTTCACCTTTTAAAAAGTTTCCAGATAACCTTCCGCTACCAGGACTAAGGTTTCCTGTAGCATTTAGTTGAAAATTCTTTATTTTCGCATTCCAATCAGCTCCAACAGAAATAGCATTACCTTCTAACTTTATTTTAGAAATAGTACTACTTGTATTTAATATGGAGTCATATCCGTAAGAATAACTTGTAAGATTAATTTTTGCTTTAATTTTTCCAAGCACATATTTAGAGTTAAACTCTAAATTTAATTCATTATTTGTAATAGCATTTTTAGCCAAATTATTACTGGCACCTGCAGAGTTTATATCACCAAAAATATCAGTAGTAGAAGTTGTTTGAGTAAAGTTGTATTCTTTAGTTTCACTTGTTAAAACGTGTCCTATTTTTAAATTACTAAAATCTTTTTTATTTAAAGAATCTTTACTAGAAATTAACTTGTAGCTATGATCTAAATACAATCTTCTTCCTTCAAATTGGTTTTCTGCATCCGTTAAATTAACATCTAAACGAGATCTAGTTTCATAATCTTCATCATTACTTGTAAATTTTTCAACTTCAGATTCTGGTAGTCCACCACTTTCTTCATTAAAAAAATCTTGCGAAGTTAAATGTCCACGTATTTCATATCGATTATTTTTAGCTCTATAATGAAAAGCACCTCTAAAGTTTCCATGACTTGCTAAAGATCTTCTATAAGCTCCTAAAGAACGAATCCCTTTGTAAGAAAGAGAAACATTTAATCTTCTAGAAAAATTTACTGTAAAAATAGCATCTAAAACCTGTCCTTGTTGTAAGCCTGTTCTATAAGTAATTTCTGTGGTTGGAGTGGGAACTTCGTAATATTTAATTTCATCAATATCTAAATAACTAAACTGTTTAGCAGTAAAACCAATGTCTGGTAAAATTTTTAAATTACTAAAATTATAACCTAAATTAGTAAAAGTTTGTCCTTGATTATGGAAACCTAATAATTCAAAATTATCAGTTCTTAAATAATTAAATTTATAATCTTTTTGTATTGTTAAAGTAGTGTCAATATAGGCGGTATCTCTTTTATGAGAGAAAATTTTATAATCTGTATATTTTGTTTTTCCAGATAACTTTACAGTAATTTCTCCGGTTTTACTAATGGTGTCATTTCTAGAATTCCCAAAAGAACCTCTATCTATTTGTTCAAAAACTCTTTGGGAAAACAAACTAGAAGTCCCAATAAAGTATAAAATAAAAAATAAAATAAGTTGCTTATTCATAGATTGTTTCTGCAATGGCAAATGTAAAATAATTTAACGTAAATAATCGTTAATAATTATCATGAAAACTGTTAATTTGTAAAATGTTAGCATCTAATTATAGTGGTTTTTCTTTAGAAGCAGGTACAGATGAAGCTGGTAGAGGCTGTTTATCTGGGCCTGTAGTTGCAGCTGCAGTTATTTTGCCTAAAGATTTTACCCATCCTTTGTTAAACGATTCCAAGCAATTATCTGAAAAAAGACGAGATGAGTTGCGTCCTTTTATAGAAGAAAATGCGATTGCTTTTGGCGTTTCTTTTGTGTGGCAAGATGAGGTTGATAAAATAAACGTTTTACAAGCCTCTATAACCGGCATGCATCGTTCTATAGAAATGCTAAAAACACAGCCAGAGTTTATAATTGTAGATGGAAATAAGTTTCGCGATTACAAAGAAACTCCGCACAAAACCATTGTAAAAGGAGATGCAAAATATTTGAGCATTGCAGCAGCTTCAGTTTTAGCAAAAACGTATAGAGATGAATATATGGCAAAGATTCATCAAGAATTTCCAATGTATAATTGGAAAAAAAATAAAGGATATCCAACCAAAGAACACAGAAATGCAATTCGCGAGTTTGGTGCCACAGATTATCACAGAAAAACCTTTAAACTCTTGCCAGAACAAACCAAATTAGATTTGTAAAATTTCTTTTAGAAGCTATTTCCTGCTTTCACTACTCGCTTTTTTTGTCAAAAAAGACAAAAAAGAGCTCAAACAAACCGTTCAATCAGGGCTAAACTTGTTTATAAACTTTTAGAAATAATATCAAATAAGTTAAAAATTCAACTATTTTTACGCTCCAAAATTCTAAGTAATGATTAAAAAAACAAGAGCAGAAATTACCAAATGTATTTTACATAAAGTCGCTAATAAATTCAATAGCGGAAGCAATGTCTTTTCTGAAGAGTTAATTCGTTTCGATCAAGAAAGTTACGATTTAATGAAAGGCTTCTTGTTAAAACCATTTGGTTCATTAACGCAGAGTTACCGTTTTTCTCATCATGCAGATGTTCGTTTAAACGAATTAAATAATTATGCTTCAGAAGTTTTTAAAGAAGAAAGTAGTTTTATAGAATACTCTAAAAACATCGTAAATCATTTATACGAGCAATCTAATTCTGCTCAAATAAAAACTGGAGATGTAATTGTTGTTTTTATAGAAGGTATAGAGTATAAAGATGTTTTAACAGAAGCTATTGGCGTTTTTAAAATTGAAAATAAAGTAGATTTCTTTCAAACGTATTTAGACGATAATGAAAGTTGGGATGTTGTAGTTCAAAAAGGAATTTCAACAAAAAGAATAGACAAAGGTTGCTTAATTTTAAATACTTCAGATACAGAAGGTACCGTTGTGATGTCTGTAGATAACAATAATTACGATGCTCAATATTGGATTAAAAATTTCTTGTCTGTAAAATTAGCAGACGATTATAATTCGCATACACAGAACTATTTAGAACTATGTAAAGAATTTTCTGAAGAAGTAATTAAGCCAGAATTAGGAATGCACGAACAAGCAGATTTCTTAGCAAACACGGTAGATTATTTTAAAGAAAATGAAGCTGTGGATTATGCTACTTTTAAAGATGAGGTTTTTGAAGATGATAAGCATAAAGAAAAGTTTGATGAGTATAAAAAACATTTTGAGACTTTAAATGATGTTTTGGTTAGAAATAATTTTGATGTTTCTGGCGTTGTTTTAAAGAAAGAAAAAAGCAAACTAAAAACAGAAATTAAATTAGATACCAACATCAACATAAAGTTAGATGTAGATGCTCCAGAAGCAGCTTCAGAATATTTAGAAAGAGGATATGATGAAGAAAAGAAAATGAAATATTACAAAGTATATTTTAACGAAGAAAAGTAAGTTTTTTTAGTTGTTTATAAATATAGTTTTAGCTAGATTTTAAAATGAGGATATGCAAAATGAAAAGAACAAACTTATTTTAAATATTACAAATGGTTTTGTGTTATTAATTGATGAATTAAAAAAAGAAAAACCTGAAAAAGAGTTCGATATCCATTTTTATGAACCCAATTTGTATTGGAGTATAAATTGGAAAACGGATAAATATTTAAAAGAATATTTTCAAATTAACTTATATAATGATAATCAAAAATACTCATTATTAGCAGAACATAGAGTTATTGGCATTTTTGAACATTTAAGTGATGAGTATTTTTTGTATAAAGAAAATACGTTAGAAGAATTATCATCAATTACAGATGAAATGTTTCACAAAACAAAAGGTGCAATTCTAGAAGCTATTGATAAAGAATTTGATGATTTTGACTCTATTTTTTAAACGTTTTTAGTTGTTAATAATAAACTCATCAACTTCAAAAAGTGTTTTAAAATGCTTTAAAACTTTAGATTTCACCTCTTCTAAATCTACTTTTCTATTTAATTCAGCTTCCATAGAAGTAACAGCTTTCCCTTTAATTCCACATGGAATAATATTATCAAAATAGCCCAAATTTACGTTTGCGTTTAAAGCAAAACCATGCATAGTTACCCAACGTGAAGAACGTATACCCATAGCACAAATTTTACGAGCAAAAGGCGTTCCAACATCTAACCAAACACCAGTTTCACCTTCACTTCTAGTACCTTTTATTCCGTATTCTGCAATGGTTAAAATAATTACTTCTTCTAAAAAGCGTAAGTATTTATGAATATCTGTAAAAAAATTTTCTAAATCTAAAATAGGGTAGCCAACAATTTGCCCAGGTCCATGATAGGTAATATCTCCACCACGATTTATTTTGTAAAAAGTAGCACCTTTTTCTGCAAGTTGCTTTTCATTTAATAATAAATTACTAAAATCGCCACTTTTACCTAATGTATACACATGAGGATGCTCCACAAATAAAAAATGATTTTTTGTTGTATTTTTCTTCTCATTTCTTCGGTTATCAATCTTTACATCAACAATTTCTTGCAGTAACTCAGTTTGATAATCCCAAGTTTCTTTATAATCTTTTACAGATAAGTCTTTTAACAGTATGTTTCTATTCATAATTTCTACTACAAAGATAATTAATTCCTTATATTTGAAACGCTCATTCATTGCTATTTTAAATCTATTTTATGAAATCTAAATTATTTTTATTACTATTTTTTATAGCCTTTTTTACCTCTAAAGAAAGTATGTATGGTCAAGAGTTATTAAAGAAAATTGATAGAAATACTACTGTTTTTAGAGATAGTGAGTTGTATAAGAAGAAAAATTTTCCTTCTAAATTTGAATTAATTTCTATTGATGAAAAAAGTTTAAACTCTTTTGTAAACACTAAAGCAAAAACAGTATATAGAACAATAAAACTTCCAAACTCAAAAGGAGAGTTTTCTAATTTTGTAATAAATGAAATATCAAATTTTTCTGAAACCTTATCAGAAAAATATCCTTCCATTAAATCGTATTCTGCACAAGGAATAGATGATCCTACAGCAGTTGCAAAAATAAGTGTGGGATCAGATGGTTTTCATGCTGTAGTTTATTCTGGAGTAGAAGAAACTTTATATATAGATCCATATTCAAAAGACAATAAGACATTAATTACTTATGCTAAAAATGATTTAGAAATAAATAAAGACGATTTTACTTGTCATGTAGAAGAAGTTTCTAAAAGAAATATTGTTCAAAATAATTTAATGAAAAATGCAAATGATGGTAAATTAAGAACATTCAGGTTAGCATTAGCTTGTAGTGGGGAATATGCGCAATTTCATTTAACAAATCAGGGAGTTTCTTCTACAGCTACAGATGAAGTAAAGAAAGCTGCAGTTTTATCGGCAATGAATACAACAATGACAAGAGTTAATGGTGTTTTTGAAAGAGATTTATCTGTAAGAATGGTAATTGTAGCTGATAATGATAAGTTAATCTTCTTAGATGCTGCCACAGATAATATTACAGATGGAGACCCAAATAAAATGATTGATGAGGTACAATCAATTTGTGATGCACAAATTGGAAATGCTAATTACGACATTGGTCATATCTTTAGTATTGGTGGTGATGGTATAGCTGGTGGAGGAGTTGTGTGTCTTACAGGTCAGAAAGCAAAGGGAGTTACAGGTAGAAGTCAACCCATAGGAGATGCATATGATATTGATTATGTTGCTCATGAAATGGGGCATCAATTTGGAGCAAACCATACTCAGAATAATTCTTGTTACAGAAATAATGCAACAGCTGTAGAGCCAGGAAGTGCTTCTACAATAATGGGGTATGCTGGTATTTGTTCTCCAAATGTACAAGAACAAGGTGATGATTATTTTCATGCAGTAAGTATTGCAGAAATGTGGAATACAATTCAATCTTCTGCAAGTTGTGCTGTATTAACAGATACTAATAATACTTTACCAACAGCAAATGCAGGCTCAGATTATAGTATTCCCAAATCGACTCCTTTTGTTTTAAAAGGAACAGCAACAGATTTAGATGGTACCTCTAGTTTAACTTATAATTGGGAACAAATAGATAATGAAATAGCAACAATGTCTCCTTTGTCAACTAATTCTGGTGGTCCAATGTTTAGATCTTTGCCTTCAGATACATCACCAAATAGATATATGCCACAATTAGCAACAATTGTTGCTGGTGAGACATCTACAGAATGGGAAGTTTTACCATCAGTTGCGAGAGACTTAAACTTTTCTTTTTTGGTTAGAGATAATCATGCTGGTGGAGGAAGTACTGCTAGAGATGATGTTAAAATTACAGTAACAGATGCTGAAGCATTTGTTGTATCAGCTCCTAATTCTACAGTATCTTGGGATACAGGATCTACACAAACTATTACATGGAATAAAGGAACTTCAGATGTTGCTCCTATTAATTGCCAGAATGTAAATATTAAATTATCGATTGATGGAGGTGTAACTTTTCCTATAACAATAAAAGCAAATACGCCAAATGATGGAACAGAAGATGTTGTAATCCCTGATAATGCAACTAATTCTGCAAGAATAATGATAGAAGCAGCAGATAATATTTTTTATAATGTAAATTCCACAAATTTCACTATAAGCTCCATAGTTCCTACATTTTTAATGAGCAATACTAGTGGAATACAATCTGTTTGTAATTCTGGAAATCAAACAGCTAGTTATGTTTTAGATTTAGATTTTTTGAATGGTTTTTCAGAGACAGTATTATTTTCAGCTTCAGGTCAGCCTTCTGGTTCTAGTGTTAGTTTTGCTCCCAATTCAATTAATGCAAATGGAAGTGTAGAGATGACAGTTTCTAACTTTGATGGGGCAACACCACAAAATTATACAATAAATATAAAAGGAATCGCAACAACTATAAGTCAGAATTTGGATGTAACTTTTAATTTAACAACTTCAACTTTTGGTGCACTTACATTAACATCTCCAGCAGATGGTGCTACAGGTATTGGTTTATCAGAAAGTTTAAAATGGAGTGCAGATACAAATGCCGTTTCTTATGATGTACAAGTAGCTACAGATGCTGATTTTGTAAGCTTAGTTTCTAAGGGAAATGTTAGTACAAATACATATGCTGTTTCTGGTCTTTTGGGAGATACAATTTATTATTGGAGGGTAAAAGCAAAGAATAATTGTGGAGAAGGTTCTTTTTCAGATGTGTTTAGTTTTACCACTTTAACTCCTTCATATTGTACATCTACTTTTACGGATGAATCTGGAGGTTCTGAGCATATCACAAATGTGACTTTTAATACAATTAATAACAATTCTGGAAATAATACTGTAGATGGGTATGAAGATTTTACTTCAATAAATACTACTTTATTTAGAGGAAATTCTCATGAAATTTCTGTCACTTTTGATACAGGTGGGTATCAAGATCATTGTTATGTTTTTATAGATTGGAATCAGGATTATATTTTTGATAAAACAACCGAAAGATATGATTTAGGAGGTCAGTCTGATAATGATGGGGATAGTGATACAAGTAATGAAGGGACATCAACTTTTACGATTACAATTCCAAATGATGCTCAACTAGGTACTACAAGAATGAGGGTTTTAATAGAATACGAAGACCCAGATGATGGTTATGGAGAAGGAGCGTGTAATGACGATCATTTAACTGAATGGGGTGAAACAGAAGATTATACAATAAAAGTATTAGGTGTAAATGCAAATAGTTATATAATTCAAACTACCTCTGAAACTTGTGTAGATCAAAATGATGGAATAATTAATTTAAGTATTAATCAGAAAGATTTAAGTTATCAACTTGTTATTACAGGACCATCAACAAATGTAGATCAAATACTAACAAGTGATAATTATTTATTATCAGATTTAGAGCCAGGGAACTATGAAGTTTGTGTTACTGCACAAGAAATAAATAAAACACAATGTTTTGAAGTGAAAATTATTGAATCTGAACAAATATCACTAAAAGTAGCTGCTAAAAAAACTGCTAATAATTACTCTTTTAATATAATAAGTGGTACAGCTCCTTATAGAGTGTTTCTAAATAAAGAGTTAGTATTTGTTTCTGAAGAAAGGGTATTTGATGTTTTGTTAGAAAAGGATGGTACATTAGAAGTAAAAACAATAAAAGATTGTGAAGGTTCATTTAAAACTAGTATTGGAAATATATATTTAAAACAAAATCCAGTAGTAGATGATATAGAAATACTTGTACCGTTTAATGTAGAGGAAACTTTTGTAGATGCTTTGGTTTTTGATATAAACGGGAAACTTATTTTTAACAAATCAATAAAAAAAGAAGATAATAGTTTATCAATTCCTTTTTCTAATGCGGCAAAAGGTATTTATATTTTAAAGTTGTCTATAAAAAACTCTCAACCTATTAAAATTATAAAACAATGAGAAAAATATTAATTTTTCTAGCTATAGCTAGTGTTTTTTTACTAAATTTTAGTTGTAATAGTTCAGAAGGGTTAAATGTTCCAACAAATAATCTGCTTGATTTATCATTTCCAACAGATAATTTTTTGTGTATTGAGAATACGGTTGCTTTTGATTGGGCTGATGCATTTGAATCTGAAACAAGTATTATAAATTATACGATTATTATAGCAAAAGATAGAACTCTTTTAGATGTTATAGAAAATAGTACGGTAAATGAATCTGAAATTACAGTTACATTAGATAAAGCTACTGCTTATTACTGGAAAGTGATTGCGTTAAACACAGAAAATAACGAAGAAATTAGTTCAGACATTTTTTCTTTTTATACAAAAGGAGAAGGAATATTAAATTATGCACCATTTGCATCTGAAATAGTTGAGCCTATAGATAATAGTGTAATTAGTGTAAATTCGTTAGATTTAAAATGGATTGGCTCTGATGCTGATTTTGGTGATGTGTTAACGTATGAACTTTATTTTAGTGAAACTGCTACACCAGCATTATTAGAAGATTCTTTGACTACAGAATCTTATACAGTAGCTACAGAAGTAGGGAAAACATATTATTGGAAAGTAAACGTTGTTGATGAAAAAGGAGCGAAATCAATTGGTCAAATTTGGAGTTTTACTGTTAATTAAATAATTTAAAATTGATATAAAAAAAGCCTCATCAAATAAAATGATGAGGCTTTTTAGGGTAATAATAATCTTTATTATTATCCTAAAAAAGGATATTTATAATCTGTTGGTGTTACAAATGTTTCTTTGATTAAACGAACAGATGTCCAACGCAATAAGTTTTGTGCAGAACCAGCTTTATCATTTGTTCCAGAGGCTCTTCCACCTCCAAAAGGTTGTTGTCCAACAACAGCTCCTGTTGGTTTATCATTAATGTAAAAGTTTCCAGCTGCGTTTTCTAAAGCTTTTGATGCTTTTTCAACAATATATCTATCTGTAGAAAAAATGGCTCCTGTTAAAGCATATTCTGTAGATTCATCTACTAACTTTAATGAAGCTTCCCATTCTGCATCTTCATAAACAAAAACAGTCATTACTGGTCCAAATAACTCAGTTGTCATTGTAGCGTAAGTTGGCGATTTTGCTAATAATACAGTTGGCTCTATAAAATATCCTACAGACTTATCATAATTTCCTCCAATAATAACCTCTACATCTTTGTCTGCTTTTGCAGCATCTATATAACTTGCAATTTTATCAAAAGAACCTTCATGAATTACTGCATTTACAAAGTTAGATGGATCTTCTGGAGAACCCATTTTAATTTCGTTAGCTTGAGTAATTATGTGTTTTCTAACTTCATGCCACATTGAAGCCGGAATGTAAGCTCTAGAAGCTGCAGAGCATTTTTGACCTTGATACTCAAAAGAACCTCTTGTAATTGCTGTGGCAACTTGCAACGGGTTAGAAGAGTTGTGTGCCCAAATAAAATCTTTACCTCCAGTTTCTCCAACAATTCTTGGGTATGTTTTATAAATGTGAATGTTGTTTCCAATTTGTTTCCATAGTTCTTTAAATACAAATGTAGAACCTGTAAAATGTAATCCAGAGAAATCAGGAGAACTTAAAACAGTATCAGAAATCATTACAGGATCTCCATAAACTACATTAATAACCCCATCTGGCAAACCAGCTTCTTTAAATAAATCGACAATTACTTGCGCAGAATACGCTTGATGATCAGAAGGTTTCCAAACAACAACATTACCCATTAATGCAGCAGCAGCAGGTAAGTTTGCAGCAATAGATGTAAAGTTAAAAGGAGAAATAGCATATACAAATCCTTCTAAAGGTCTGTACTCAACTCTGTTCCAAATTCCTGGTGCAGATGCTGGTTGGTCTTTAAAAATATCTGTCATATATTCTACGTTAAAACGGAAGAAATCGATCATTTCACAAGCAGCATCAATTTCTGCTTGATGTACATTTTTAGATTGTGCAATCATAGTTGCAGCATTCATTTTAGCTCTATAAGGTCCAGCTAATAATTCAGCGGCTTTTAAAAATATAGAAGCTCTTTCCATCCAAGATACACTAGCCCAAGCTTCTTTTGCAGCTAAAGCGGTAGCAATAGCAGTATCTACATGAGATTTATCTGCTGTGTGATATTGACCTACAATATGTTTATGATCATGAGGAGGAGTAATGTTTTTAGTTTTACCAGTTCTAACTTCTTCTCCATTAATATGCATTGGCACATCAATATTGCTGTTAAACATTTGTTTATAAGTTGCTAGTAATTCTTCTCTTTCTTTAGAGTCAGGAGCATATCCTTTTACAGGTTCATTAACTGCTTTTGGAACATTAAAAAATCCTCTTGTCATTTTTGTATGTTTTTTAAAATTTATCGACTATTTTTGAGTTTCAAAGTTACAATTTTTGTTTCAATAAATTTGATGGATATTTAATGTCTTTTGTTGCATTAAATTCAAAAGATTTGGATAAACATGAAGTTTATCATAAATAATAGTAGAATATGTGTACAGTAACCTATTTGCCTCTAGGTTGTAATAATTTTATTTTAACGTCTAACAGAGATGAAACTCCGTTAAGAAATACAATTAAACCTAAAAAATATATAGAAAATGGTGTAGGTTTAACATATCCGAAAGATGAATTATCTGGTGGAACATGGATTGGTTTAAGTGATAAAAAAAGACTTGTTTGTTTGTTAAATGGTGGGTTTAAAAATCATAAAAAGAAGAGTTCTTATAGAATGAGTAGAGGAGTTGTTGTAAAAAAAATTTTAGCATCAGAAGATGGTGTTGCTCTTATAAATAATTTTGATTTTTTAGGTATTGAACCTTTTACTATAATTTTGGTTGATTGGAGTATTGAATTAGTTACTTATGAACTAGTTTGGGATGGGCTAAAAAAATATTTTCAAAAATTACCTCAAGAACCAAAAATTTGGTCTTCTTCTACCTTATATACTAACAAAATGAAGCAATTAAGAAAAAATTGGTTTTTAAATTGGTTAGCTCAAAATAAGAAGTTTTATCAAAAAGAAATTTTAAAATTTCATAAAAATGATACAATAGGAACTCAAGATGTTTCTTTAAAAATGAAACGTTCTTTAGTAGAAACTGTTAGTACAACTTCTGTAATTAAAGAAGATTCTAATATTGCAATTTCTTACATCGATTTTTTAGAAAAATCTGAAACCAACCAGCAATATTCTTAAGGTATAATATAACATATATCTTTTTGAGCAAAAAAAACAGCTACCTAAATTATTAGGTAGCTGTTTTTAATATTTATTATTCTAGTTAATTATTCTGAAACTACAATTTTTTTAATTCCTTTTTGTTTTCCATTACTGATTTCTATAAAATACAAACCAGTTTTTAAAGAAGATAAGTTAACTTCTTCTATAGGATTGTTGCTTAAATTAAGATTTAAAACTTTTTGTCCTAATACAGAGTATATATTAATTGAGTTAAAATCGTTTGATGTTCTTTTTATAAATAATTTATTGTTTTTAACGGGATTTGGATAGAATTCAATTCCTAAATCTTCTACTGAAGTAAAATCATTTACAGATAAAGAAGAAGGTCCGTAAAATTCAATTTCTGTAATAGCTGTCCATGCGCTTTTTCTTTCATTTCCATCACTATTAAATCTACCATAACCAATTAATTTTACATAACGTGCATCTACATCTACTTGATATTGATTAAAATCGGTAGTATTAGTAGCAGTAAATAATAAATCTTCAGAAGTTGGTAAAACCTTAGTAAAGTCTCCATCTTCTGTACCTGTTGTAGATACTAAAATTTGAATTCCAAATGCATCTCCTTTACTTGTAGTATTAAATTGAATTAGATTAAGGTGTTCTTGAGCTCCTAAATCATAAATTACAAATTCACCATCACCTTTATAATCTCCTGTAAGTACACTACCATCTTCTGCAGTCCAGTCTGTATCAAGATTTTTATCTAAAGAATTAGTTGCTACTTCATCTTTAGATGAATTTTCTTTAGAGAAAGAATGTATAGTAACTTTGTCTGTAGTTAATCCATTTCCTGTATTAATAAGATCATATAAGTCTGTTAAATCTGCTCCTTCTTGTGATACAGATAAAATTCTAACGATATCATCTCCTCCAGCAACTTGTGTAAAAGTAACAGTACCTGTTCTGTTTGTAGTTTCTGTGTTTTTAGATACAGAAACAGAAACAGTTTCATCACCTGTACCAGAAGTAACATCAATAGAAATCCAACTGTCATTAGATGCTGCTGTCCAACTTATATTAGATGTAATAGATACATCACTACTAGAAGCATCTGCAGAAAACATTGTTAAAGAAGATACATTTAAAGTTTCTGCTGGTACAATTACAATTGAGTTACAAGTTGGAGTTGCAATAGCATTACCTAGATGATCTACAAAACAAGCTCCAACACCATCGTTACCAACATTACTATCTGTATATGGTAAACGAGAACCTATGTTAGCACCTTTTCCTTCAGACCCAGTACCAGAAAAAGTAAAAATTTCTCCATTAGCAGAAGCTGTAATTCCTGTTTGTTCAGCAAATCCAGCGTTTGTTGCGCCTAATGTTGTACCTGTAAAAACGTTTCCAGAATAGGTTAATTTAGTGCCTATATCAGAATAAGAGGTGTCTGTGTCACCAGAAATAACTGGTGTTAAATTTGGGTCAGTATCAGTGAAATAAATTAGGTTATTTGTTATAGATCCTGTTGGGTCTGTAGAACCTTTATCTATGTTATAAAATAGCGGAGCATTTGTATTAACAATTGTATTGTTTGCAACACTAATATTTTGAGTTTTTTGATATCCGTTAGAAACATCATCAGAAGTACAAGGAACATCTCCATCTGCACTACCACCAATAAAAGTGATTCCATTATTCCATTTAGCATTACTAATTACTGCAACACAATCTTGAATATAGTTATTAGTAATAGTGTGCTCACTATCTGTAATTCTAATTCCTCCAGTACCATCAACATCTTCACCAATAAAAAAGTTTCCTTCTACTGTTGCATAAGAACCATGTCTTAATACTAAAGAACCTCTACATCTTCTAAAAGTATTATTAGAATATGTATTTCCTTTACTTTTATTAGTAATGATTTCATTTTCACCATCAGATTGTACAAAGTAATTGTTACTTACTGTAACATTACTATTTACCATTTGATATGAACTAGTACCAATACGAATTGTTTCGCTATCACCAGCATTAGATAAATCACTTCCATCTGCTTTTTTTCCGTACTTTTCTGTTAGTTTTTCAAAATTATAGAAATAATTGTTAGTTATAGTATGCCCTACAATTGCACAACTATTGTTAATTTCTGGTTCTCCATCTGGTACATTTGGAAAAGCATTATATGAATATTCTCCTAAAATTATTGCACCAGCTGTTACTTTATTTAAAAAAGAACAGTTAATTACGTTATTGTATGTTCCGTATAAAACAATCCATCTGTGTTTTGTAATTTGATCATCTGCTAAATCTTCTTCTAATTCACCTGCTTCTGGCACCAATCCATCAATTACACAGTTTTGAATTGTACTGTGATGTGCATAATCATATCCGTTTCTAAATTCGATAAAATTACTAGCTCCTGCACCACCTTTCCAATGAAAACCATCTACAACTAAATATTCTCCTGTAGCTATTTCACTACCATCAGATTCTCCTCCAATAGTTAATCTTGGTCCACCAGTAAAAATAACTCCTCCTGGTGTTTCTGCTCTAAAAGTTACTGGATTTTCTGCTGTACCAGAACCAAGAAAAATCATTCTTTCATCTGTAGTGTAAGTTCCATTTTTTAAAATAATGACATCTCCAGCTTTATAAATTACATTTCTTAAATCTTCTGGGTCATCAATTTCGTAAGTTTTGTTTTGTGAAATGGAAATTTGAGCAACTATTAAAAATAGGGTTGCTAAAATAAGGTACTTTTTTTTCATTTTATTAAGTGTTAATTATTTTAAATTTTGGTAAACCAATTTGGTAAACCAAAAATACAAAATTAATTAACTGGATACAAGATGTTTGTTGTATGATTTTTTATTATACAATAAGTTTGTAAAATAAGTTTTACTAATAGGTTGATGTGCTTTTAAAATGCAACTAAAACAGCGCAAAAGAAATTAAACCAACAATAGTTGTACCTAGAATTCCTAAAAAAATATAAACAAAATTTAGCATTATAAATTTTATAAATGTTTTAAAATAACTTTGTTGATAGAATTTTTTCATTGATAAAAAAAGATATAACAAAAATAAAAGTGTTAAAACCCATAAGCTTTCTGTAGTAATAAAGAGTGTGATTATTAAAAACAGAGTTAACAACATAAATAAAACTGTTTGTGTATGAAATACAAATATTAAATGATCTACATAGGTGTATTTTCTTCTAATGTAAAATAGTTTTAAAAATAAAGTAAAAATTGGCAAGAATATAAACAAAGAAATGGAGGCGTAAGAAATTAACTCACCAACAAATTTATCTCTATTTTCTTTTTTTACAAGTGAGTTTGCTGCCTTAGCTCTGGTATATAAAAATCTATTTGTAAAGTTTTTATCATAATTTAAACTATCTAGTGCATGGTCTATTTTAGCGTCTGGATATTTTTTTTGAAATTGAACAAACTTGTCTATTCTAGAGCTACCGTTAAAAGAAATTTTATTTCCATTAGATAATTTAATAGAAGTTGTGTCTTTGGTTTCTTTTTCTATTTCTTTTAAAATATTTTTTTTGGCAGAATTAGGTATAGGTATAAATGAATTATTAATTTTATTGGAAACAATTTTTTTTATAGAATCTATTTCTCTTTGGGTGATTTCTTTGTTTTTGTCTTTTTTAACTGTTTCTAAAACTGTTTCCTTGCTGTTTTTAGTTAATTCATCAAATTTATTTTTACTCATTAATAAACCTAGTACCAAAAAAAATAGAATAGACACTGTTATATAGAATCTAAAAGGATTAGAGTATCTACTTCTTTTTCCTGCTTTATAATCTTTAGATACTTTTCCAGGGCTTATTAAAAGAGGTATAATTGTTTTCCAAAATTTGGCGTCAGAATTAAAAAAGCCATTAAAGATCTCATGAATAAAATTAAGAAATGTAATTTTATTGCCTTTGTTTGCTTGCCCACAATCTGGACAAAATTTTTCTTGTCCACTAAAAGGATGCCCACAATTTAAACATGCTGGGTCTTTAATTTTTATTAATTTTTTTTTGGATTTAGTTAGTTTGATATCGCTAAATTTGAAAGTTGAAAAATGGGTATTATTACCTTAAATTGTTCAAAGGTTTCTGTATTTATCATAGTGTAAAATCCTTTCATTGCACCAATATCTGATTCTATAAAACACCCAGAACTATAAGTGTAAATGTCATTAGGTTTTAATATAGGTGTTTGTCCAACAACACCTTCTCCACTAACTATTTCTGGTTCATTTAAAGTATCAAAAATATACCAAAACCTATCTGTAAGTTTAACGGTTTCAGAAGATTTATTTTCTATTGTAATGATATAAATAAAGACATGAAACCTTTTTTGGTTTCTAAAACTAGTACCATTATATTTTGTGTCTACAGACACTTTTATGCCTTTTGTAATTTGGTTTGTCATTGAAAGTAAATGTAGTTTTTTTGTTTTTAAATGACAAATGATTTTCTTTTTATCTATTTTGATTGTAATAACCAGTGCCAACTCCAATTACTCGTTCATAAAAACTGCCGAAAGGTTTGTAGTAAACAATTACACAATATTCGTTTTCAGTTTCGTAAAAAGACCCAGTAACATCGTTTGTGTTTACGTTATTTTTAGAATCAATAGTGGCAAAAGTATAATTATAAAAGCCTTGTTTTAAAAGGATGCTTCCTAAATAAGCTTTCTCTTTATAATTATACTGCATATTGTTTTCATTATTTATGTCAAAATTATTAAAAGCGCCATATATATATACTTCTTTGTTTATAAAAGGTTCATCAGCTTCTAATGTAAAATGCATCATTGCATAGTCTGCTTCAGTTTCATTATTGGTAGCTTCTAAAGTTCTAATTGTAAATTGTCCATTAATATCAGGATTGTATTTGTAATTATTAAAAGGATTGTAGCTATAAGGATATATGTAATGATGAAAAATATCCTTCCTTATTACTTTAACTACATTTAAACTGCTATTTCTAATAATTTTATTATCAAAGTTAAAATATTCATTTCCTCCCCAAAAATTAGTTTTTTTGGTGTATTTGTATAGAAGTTGATTTGGTTTATAAAATGTAGGTTGTAAATTTTCTATTTTCTCATTCCAATTATTGTTTTTTAAAATAACAACATTAATTTCTTGATTTGGATTGTTGATTGTAATATTAGAATGATTTACAGAAAACTGAACAGTTTGCTGTGTGTTTAATGTTTTTGTATTTCTGCTTCTTTCTACAGAAACCCCAATTGTTGTTGCTTTCTCATATAAAACAAAACGTCTTGTAAAAACTACTTCATCATAAGTATTTAAAACAGATAAAAGGTAATTGCCACTTTTTGTAATAATTGTATTAACATTAGGGATTTCAACAGAATAATGTGTGTAATTTTGAAAAGTATTAAATGAGTTGGTTACATTAATAATAGTATTTTGATCAAAACCATCTATATATTGACTTGAAGACAATCTGCTAGATTCCCAATTATGGTTCATGTGCTCAATTTTATACTGATAATCTTTACTATCTGCATCTAAATCATCAAAAGATAATTTTAAAACAGTACCTAAAGGAACAATAGAAGAAAAACTATTTTCTTGCAAAGGCCTTAATTGAACAGATTTTATGTTTTGCCCAAAAAAACTTAAGCAAAAGAAGATAAAAAAAGGGATAAAAAACTTTTTAATCATATTACAAAAATAGGATACATTTATTTGATTCATCAATATTTAAGCCAAAACTTATTACTATAACGTTTTCTAACAAAATTATTATTTAGAATTGTTATAAATAATAAAAATTATCCAAGATAAAAGTTAAAATATATCAGTCATAAATAGTAAAAAACCTAAATTTGCATGATTTTTTAAGATAACTAACAATTCCAATTTACTATGTCAAAAGACATTCGTATTAAAAAAGGCTTAGATATTAAGCTTGTTGGCAGTGCAGAAAAAACAACAACTACTGTTTCTTTAAGTAGTGTTTATGCAGTTAAGCCAGAAGATTTCCATGGAATTACACCTAAACTTATCGCAAAAGAAGGGACTGAAGTAAAAGCAGGAGAAGTACTTTTTTATTCAAAAAGTGACGAACGCATTTTATTTCCAAGT
This sequence comes from Polaribacter sp., assembly GCF_039939415.1. Classification (GTDB taxonomy): domain Bacteria; phylum Bacteroidota; class Bacteroidia; order Flavobacteriales; family Flavobacteriaceae; genus Polaribacter. The sequence continues at coordinate 43,924 of NZ_JBDVJE010000052.1, read as the reverse complement.
CCTGTTTCTGGTAAAGTAGTTGAGGTAATTCGTGGAGCAAGAAGAAAAGTATTAGCAGTTAAAATTTCTGCAGACTCAACGCAAGAATATAAAGATTTCGGAACTAAAGATGCAGCATCAATGTCTGCTGAAGAAGTAAAGAATCATTTATTTGCTTCAGGTTGTTGGTCATTTGTAAAACAACGTCCTTATGATGTTGTTGCAAACCCAAACCAAGCACCAAAATCAATCTTTATTTCAGCATATGCAAGCGCACCTTTAGCAGCAGATTTAGATTATACTTTAGCGGGTAAAGAAGCAGAGTTACAAGCAGCAATTACGGCTGTAACAAAACTTACAGAAGGTAAAGTACATGTTTCTGTTGGGGCAAGTTCTAACTCTCCATTAGCTAATTTAAGTGGTGTAGAAGTACATAAAGTTTCAGGACCACATCCTTCAGGAAATGTAAGCACACAAATTGCAAACATAGATCCTATTAATAAAGGAGAAGTTGTTTGGGTAATAACTCCACAAGATTTAGTAATTATTGGTGAGCTATTTTTAACTGGTAAGTTTAATGCAACAAGAACAATAGCGTTAACAGGTTCTAAATTTAGCAAGCCACAATATGTAACTGCAATTGCAGGAGCAACTATTTCTGATATAACTGCCAGTAATTTAGAAAACGATAATACTAGAATCATTAGCGGAAACGTACTTTCTGGAAAAGAAGTAAAAGAAGATGATTTCTTAGGATATTATGACAATCAAGTTACAGCAATTCCAGAAGGAAATGATTACGAACTTTTTGGTTGGACAGCTCCTGTTTTTAATAAAATTTCTACATCTAGAGCATTAACTTTTTCTTGGTTAACACCAAAGAAAAAATACGATTTAAATACAAATACAAACGGAGAACACAGAGCATTTGTTGTTACTGGTTCTTACGAAGATGTGTTTCCTTTAGATATTTATCCAATGCAATTGTTAAAAGCATTTATGTATAAAGATTTAGATGAAATGGAAGCTTTAGGAGGTTACGAAGTAGCTCCAGAAGATTTTGCACTAACAGAATTTATTTGTGTATCTAAACAACCTCACCAAAAAATAATTCGTGAAGGTTTAGATTTAATGAGAGAAGAATTAGGATAAGATTATGGGCTTAAAACAAAATTTACATAATTTAAAAGAAAAATATAAAGGAACAAAAATGGCACCTGCGTTTAACGCAATCCATACCTTTTTATATTTACCAAATGAAGTTACTCACGGAGGAACTCATATAAAAGCAGCAGACGATTTAAAGCGTACCATGAATACGGTAATTATGGCTTTAGTTCCTTGTTTAATTTTTGGAATGTTTAATGCAGGGTATCAACACCATGCAGCAATAGATGCTACTTTAAGATCAGATGTATTAGCTAACTTTTTTACGTTTGATAATCTTTGGATTGGAATTATAAAAGTATTGCCATTAGTAATTGTTTCTTATGCAGTTGGTCTTGGGGTTGAATTTATTTTCGCTATCATTAAAGGACATGAAGTAGAAGAAGGATACCTAGTAACAGGTATGTTAGTTCCTTTAATTGTTCCTGTAGATACTCCTTTATGGATGTTAGCAGTAGCAGTAATTTTTGGAGTTGTAATTGGTAAAGAAGTTTTTGGAGGTACAGGGATGAACATTTTAAACCCTGCTTTAACAATTAGAGCTTTCTTATTCTTTGCATATCCTACTTGGATGTCTGGAGACAAAGTTTGGGTTTATGATGCTGTAAATAGAACAGGAACTGCAGATGCAATTTCTGGAGAAACTATTTTAGGTAGTTATGCACAAAACACAACACCTATTTATGATCAATGGGATATGTTTTTTGGATTTATTCCAGGATCAGTAGGAGAAACATCAACATTCTTAATCCTTTTAGGAGCCGCTTTCTTAATCTTTACAAAGATTGGTAGTTGGAGAATAATCGTTTCAACCTTTATTGGAGCAGCAGTAATGGGGTTCATTTTTAATCAAATTGTAGCAGCAGATATCATTACAGAATCTAGCAAATTTTACGGATTAATGAACACAGTTTGGTGGGAACACTTAATGATTGGTGGTTTAGCATTTGGAGCAGTTTATATGGCTACAGACCCTGTAACAGCATCACAAACAAATAAAGGTAAGTGGATTTACGGATTCTTAATTGGTTTTATATCAATTATGATACGTGTATTTAATCCTGCATATCCAGAAGGAGTATTTTTAGCAATCTTATTAATGAATGTTTTTGCTCCAACAATAGACCATTATGTGGTTCAAGGAAATGTAAATAGAAGAAAAAAACGTTTAAAAGCCAAAACTGCCTAGTTATGTCTAAAAAAACAGATAGTAATTTATATACATTATTATTCGCCACAGGAATGGTGATAATAGTAGGAGCAATACTAGCGTTTTTCGCATCTGCGTTGAAGCCAACAATTGATGAGAATAAACGCATAGAAAAGCAACAGAATATATTATACGCAATGGGCGTAAACGAAAATGATGAAACAAGTGCAATCTTTGTTTCTAAAGATAAAGTTGCAGCAGAGTTTTCTAAATATATTAAAAAGCAGTTAGTAATTCAAGGAGCAAAAGTTTCTGAAGATGCAAATGCTTATTTAATCGATCTTAAAAAAGAACAAACTTTAGCAAAAGAAGGAAATGTTAGAAGATTACCTTTATTTATTGGTGAAAAAGGTGGTAAAACATTTTACATCGCTCCAATTAGAGGTAAAGGTCTTTGGGATGCAGTTTGGGGTTATGTTGCAATGGATGCTAATATGATTGTTCAAGGAGCATATTTTGATCATAAAGGAGAAACAGCAGGTTTAGGTGCAAACATTAAACAACGTTACTTTATGGATGATTTTATTGGTGAACATTTATTAAAAGATGGATCTTTTAAAGGAATTGCAATCTCTAAATCAAACAACGATCCAAAGAACGAAGATAAAACTGATAACGAAGTAGATGCTATTGCTGGTGCAACAATTACTGGTGATGGAGTTTCAGCAATGATTAAATCTGAGTTGAAAAAATACGTAGCTTACTTTAACACTTTAAAAACAAATTAATATGGGACTTTTATCAAAAAAAGACGCAGCATTAATCACAGACCCATTTGCAGATAATAACCCAATTACAATTCAGGTATTAGGTATTTGTTCTGCATTAGCAATTACAGCAGAATTAAAAGCTTCTATTGTAATGGCAGTTTCTGTATTGTTTGTGTTAGGTTTAGGAAATGTAGTAATCTCTTTAATGAGAAACATTATTCCTTCTAAAATTAGAATTATTGTACAGTTAATTGTTGTTGCAACATTAGTAATTATTGTTGATTTAGTGCTGAAAGCTTTTCAATACGAATTAAGTAAAACATTAGGAGCCTTTATTGGGTTAATTATTACAAACTGTATTATTATGGGACGTTTTGAAGCTTTTGCTTTAGCAAACGGACCTTGGAGATCTTTCTTAGACGGAATTGGAAATGCAATTGGTTATGGAGTTATTCTAATCTTAGTAGGTTTCTTTAGAGAGTTGTTAGGTTCTGGTACTTTATTAGGATTTAAAGTTTTAGGCGATCCTATTGAAAAAACAGGATTATACGCAATTGGTTATGAAAATAACGGATTTATGCTATTAGCACCAATGGCATTAATTGTGGTTGGAATTATCATCTGGATTCAACGTAGTAGAAACGAAGCATTAATTGAAGATAACTAAAAAGATATGGAACATTTAGAATTATTTTTCAAGTCAATTTTTATAGATAACATGGTATTTGCAACATTTTTAGGAATGTGTTCTTACTTAGCAGTATCTAAAAAAGTAACAACAGCAGTAGGTTTAGGAGCAGCAGTAATCTTTGTATTAGCTGTAACTGTACCTTTAAACTGGTTGTTAGATCAATATATATTACAACCTGGAGCCTTATCTTGGTTAGGTGAAGAGTATGCAGAATACGATTTAAGTTTCTTATCATTTATTCTATTTATTGCAACAATTGCAACAATGGTTCAATTGGTAGAGATTATTGTAGAGAAATTCTCACCTTCATTATACAATTCATTAGGTATTTTCTTACCATTGATTGCAGTAAACTGTGCAATTCTAGGAGGATCTTTATTTATGCAATCTCGTGAAATAGCTACTTTAGGGTTAGCAACAACTTATGGTATAGGATCTGGTATTGGTTGGTTTTTAGCAATATTAGCTATTGCAGCAATTCGCGAAAAAATTAGGTACTCTAACATACCTGCTCCTTTAAGAGGATTAGGAATTACATTTATTGTAACTGGTTTAATGGCAATTGGTTTTATGAGTTTTGGAGGAATGTTAACTGGTGGTGATGAAGAAGCAAAAGAAGCTCCAAAAACAGAAGCTGTTAAAGAGATGAATAAAGAAGTAAAAGCTAAAGATTTGACAAAAAAAGAATTAGCAAATAACACTAAAGAAATTATAAAATAATGATGTTAGCGGCAAGTACATTAGGAACAATTGTAGCTACAGTAGCTGCATTCTTAGTAATAACTTTGTTATTAGTTGCATTGTTATTATTTGTTAAACAAAAACTTTCTCCTTCTGGTCCTGTAAAGATTACCATTAATGGAGAAAGAACAATAGAAGTAGCTTCTGGTGGATCTTTATTATCTACTTTAGGAAATGAAAAAATATTTTTACCATCAGCTTGTGGTGGTGGTGGAACATGTATACAGTGTGAGTGTCATGTAAATTCTGGAGGAGGAGAAGCTTTACCAACAGAAATACCTCATTTTACACGTAAAGAATTAGCAAGTGGAGTACGTTTATCTTGTCAGGTAAAAGTAAAACAAGACATGGATATTTCTATTCCAGAAGAAATTTTTGGAATTAAAAAGTGGGATGCAGTTGTAGTAAGGAATTATAATGTTGCAACTTTTATTAAAGAGTTTGTAGTAGAAATTCCAGAAGATATGGGATACAAAGCAGGTGGATATATTCAAATTGAAATACCAGCTTGTGAAGTAAACTATGCAGATATGGATATTACTGCACATCCAGAAGAACATGATGTTGCTGATAAATTTGAAGCAGAATGGGATAAGTTTAACTTAAGACCATTAGTAATGAAAAATGCTGAAACTGTAGAAAGAGCATATTCTATGGCTTCTTATCCTGCAGAAGGTAGAGAAATTATGTTAAATGTACGTATTGCTACACCTCCTTTTGATAGAGCAAAAGGTGGATGGATGGATGTAAATCCAGGAGTTGCATCTTCCTACATTTTTAACTTAAAGAAAGGTGATAAATGTGTTATCTCTGGTCCTTATGGTGAGTTCTTTATTAACGAATCTGATGCAGAAATGCTTTATGTAGGTGGTGGTGCTGGTATGGCTCCAATGCGTTCTCACTTATATCACTTATTTAGAACTTTAAAAACTGGTAGAAAAGTTACTTATTGGTATGGTGGACGTTCTAAAGCAGAATTATTTTATATCGAACACTTTAGAGCTTTAGAAAAAGATTTTCCAAACTTTAAATTCTACATAGCGTTATCTGATCCAACAGAAGCAGATAATTGGACAAAGAAAAAAGATATTAATGATGAAGCAGGAGATGGTTTTGTAGGATTTATACACAATTGTGTGATTGAAAACTACTTAAATCATCATGAAGCACCAGAAGATTTAGAACTATATTTTTGTGGTCCTCCATTAATGAATAAGGCAGTTCAGAAAATGGGTGAAGATTTTGGTCTTGCTGATGAAAACATCCGTTTTGATGACTTTGGAGGATAGACTTCAATTTATAGATAACTTAAACCGATTCAGAAATGAATCGGTTTTTTTATAATTATTTTTTATAATGACAATAGAAAGTAATTCTAAATTCATTAAATGAAACTATATTTTAAGAAATTTCTTTTAAAAAAGCTTTTGCATATGTCTTTGATATAGGAATACAATTATCTTCTATAATAATTTCTTTAATATTAAATGCAGAAACATAGTTTTTATTAATAACAAAAGAACGGTGTACCTGTATAAATGAATTTGATTTTACTAGTTCTAAAAAACCTTTAATACTAGAACGAATTAATTTTTTAGAATCTTTTAAATATAATGTTAGATAATGATCATCCTTTTTTGCAAATAAAATATCACTTTCTAAAATCTTAATATTTTTATCTTTTTCTTTTATTATAATTTGAGATGCATTTTTTATTTTACTAACGGCTAATTCTATTGCAATAAATAAGTCTTTATTATTAAAAGGTTTTACTAAGTAGTTTGTTGGTGTTGTTTTAATAGCTTGTTTTATAGTGTTTACGTCATTAAAAGCTGTTAAATATATAAAAGGGACGTTTAATTGATTACCTAGCCATATACCAGTTTCTTTTCCATCTACTCTTATGTCTAAAATAACAATATCTGGTTTTAAAAATTCTATCTCTTCTAATGCTTTTTTTGCATTTGTTGCTGTTCCACAAACTTTAAAATTTAGGTTTTCTAAGGTTTGTTTTAATAACTCTTGTGTTATTATTTCGTCTTCTAAAATGTAAACTTTTATATGATTCATCTATGAAAAAAATAAGGTTAATTTAAAACCATTTGAATCTTCAATTTTTAGGTTTCCTTTTAGTTGTTTGTTCATCATACCAATTATTTTCATTCCCATAGATTCTTTTCTGTTTTCTATTTTTTGAAAATTTCCATTATCAAAATATTCTAGTAGGTATTCTTCATCAATTTTATTAAAATTGATCGTAATTTCTGGATGCTTTACATTATTAAAAGCATGTTTGTTAGAGTTGTTTATCAATTCATTTAATAAGAGAGAAAGAGGTGTAGCCTTATCTATACTAATTATAGATGCATCTATATTTAAGTTATAAGTAATATCTTTTATTGGGAATAAGGTTTTGTAGTAATTAGTAATACTATTAATATTGTTTTTTAAAGAAACATCATATTGATTATTCGACTGATATAAAATATTATGAATACCTGCAATAGATTCTATTCTACTTTGACTGTCTTGTAAATTCAATTTTAATTCATCATTGTTACTATTTGCCATTTGCAAGCCCAAAAGGCCAGAAATTATTTGAAGGTTGTTTTTAATTCTATGATGAATTTCTAACATCATTGTAGTTTTAATTTCAGCTTCATTTACTGCAATTTTATTTTTTGTATTTAAGTCTCTTTTTATTTTATATTGATAAAAAACATAACCAATAATACCCAATGCAATTAAAAATAGTAATGTTATAAACCACCAAGTTTTGTAAAATACTTCTTGTGAAATTACTTTTAACTCTACAATTTTTCCTATTAACTCTCCTTTATTGTTTGTTGCTTTTATTTGTAATAAATATGAGCCAGATGCTAAATTTGCGAATAATAATTTATTTCCAGAATTAGTTAAAAACCAATTTGAATCACTATTTTTATTATTTAATAAACGATATCTTAAGTGAGCATCCTTTGGTATTGTTTGCCCTAAAAAGGATATGGTTGCAGTAAACCTGCGATATTCAGATGGTAGTTCTATTGTTTTAACATTGTTTAAAAAACGAGGTGAATTATTTGTTTTCCAGTGCCCATTCTTATGATCAAAAAAAGAAATAGATGTAAATTGAGGCTGTTTATCTTTATTGTTTTCACTTGTCTTATCTTCATGAATTCGATAAATATCTATAATATTAGAATCTAAAATTAGTAAACTTTTATCAATAGTATTATAAAGGATATTAGACTTTTTCTTAGTTTTAATTTTGGTAATTAGTTTTGCTTCAAAATTATTAAAATGGTATAATTTAAATTCATTGTAATCTTTAAAAAACTCATTTGAATAAGCAGTTTTATAATTAGAACTAAATCTAAGTAATTTGTTTTTTTTGTAATCTTTACTTGTGTTTGGTATTTCTAAGAATTGATTAGTACTTACATTATATTTAAATAGATTTTTATAATTATTAAAATAATGGTAAAATTTATCCTTTACTTTAAATGTATTGTAAATTTTATTTGGATAAAAATAGTTGCCTTTAGTATCTACAAAAGTAACTTCAGTATTTTTTTTGGATATTTTTCCATCCTTATCTAATAAATAGGTTTTCTCTGCAGTTAACAGTCTTACAATTGTTTGTTTTTTTGTTGCTTTTATTATTTTAAATATTGGTGATGTAGCTATTTTTTTTATGGTGATAGAATCTTTAAATGTTATATTTAACTTATTAATTTCTGCACTATACAATTTATTTCCATTTGCAAGTACTAATCTTATTTTATCGTTTGCAATGTACTCTTCTGTTAGTCTGTATTTTTTAGTTAAATTATTATATTCATCAACAGCTTTAATTTCTAAGGTTTCAGTATCAATAAAAAATAATTCCGTCTCTGCTTTTTTGTAATATAATTTTAAATAAAGTATGTTTTTTTTATTTTTTAAAAAATAACCTTTTCTAACTTTTTTTCCTGAAATATTAGGCATTTTTAAAGAGAAAAAATTTACACCATCAAAACGTTGTAAAATGGTATTTTTACCAGAAATATTATTTTTATATGAAGTACTTTCACCTAGTATCCAAAGCCAACCAGTGTTATCATAAATCGAATGGTAAGGATTTGAGATTAAGTATCCTTCTCTAGAAGATATTGTTTTTTTATTAATAGATAAAAAAGCTTCATCTTGAGACCAGAGAGATAAATTAGAAAGGAAAATTATAAAAAATATTTTTTTCAAAATGTTGATTTTAAGGGGAAATGTTATCAAATGTAAAAAAGTAATTTTAGTTTATTTACTTTTGATTCTATTTTAATATAAAAAATGTCATTCACGACAAAAACAAGTCAGTTCACGACATTTTTTTTTTCTTTTTTTTTTTCTTTTTTAAATTTGAGTGTTATTATTAAATAGTCCCCCAAAAAAAGAAATTATCAAATAAAAATGTTTCACTTAAAATAAGTAAAATTATTATTATTTAGATTTTTTTATAGACCGATTCAGAAGTGAATCGGTTTTTTGGAAACTTATTTATTAAGTTAAAATATTGTTTTCAATAAAAGTAAATCATGAAAAAAATACTGCAAATTTTAAACATTTTTATACTTTTTATTCTGTTACCTTTTGAAATTTCTAAAGGAACTAAAAAAAGAGCTTATAAAAGGATTAAAAGCTTAATGGTTGATGTTAACTTTCTTTAAATTGATTTGCTACCAAATATAAAATTATGAGCTGTTCTAATTGTAGTAAAGACCACTTAAAAATTAGAGTAAGGAGAACTTTTTTACAAAAATTAATATCAAAAAGTAAAAGATATATCTGTTTAAGGTGTAAAAAAAAGAGTTACAAATTCACTTTTTTTTATAAAACGTTTGTTATTAGGTAATTGTTTTTATAATTTATTAGCTTTGTGGCTAATTAATAAGAATAATTTTAATGATTTATTTTTCTTTTGTTATTATTATATTTAGTATCGTTCTCTATGTATTACAAGAAAGATTTATTTTTCTAAATGATGAAAAGTTAAACAGAAATCATCAATATAGTTTTTCAAATAAATTTGAAGAAATTTTTATAAAAACGGATGATAACAATGAGATTAATGCGCTTCATTTTAAATTATCAAATCCAAAAGGAGTTATTTTATTTTGTCACGGGAATAAAGGAAATTTAACTAAATGGGGAAATAGAGTTTCTTATCTTTTAGCTTATAATTATGAAGTTTTAGTTTTTGATTATCGGAATTATGGAAAAAGTACAGGCGATTTTCATGAAGAGAATATGTATTCTGATGCATCAACCATTTATGATTATTTAAAAAATAATTTTAAAGAAGAAAATATTATTGTTTATGGTTACTCTTTAGGAAGCACGTTTGCAATAAGAATAACTTCTTTAAATACACCTAAAGAACTTATTTTAGAAGCGCCCTTTTTTAATTTTAAAAAAGCAGTTCAATATAAATCTAAATTTATTCCAACTTTTTTGTTGAAGTATAAGTTTAGATCAGATTTAGATATTCCTAAAATTACATCACCAATAACTATGTTTCATGGTAATAATGATGATACAACCTTCTTTAAAGACTCTAAATCTTTATTGAAATTGAATAAATTAAAAACAAACGTTTACATTGAAATTGATGGAGGAACACATCATAACTTAAGAAATTTCCTTCTTTATAAAGAAAAGCTAAAAGAAATTTTAGAACGTTAGTGTTTTCTAAATTTTATAAATTGTATTTTTGAGTTATAGAACTAAATAATTGTATGAAAAGACTAAATAAGTTTTTTAAAAAGAAGAAATACATCAAAATAAAGCTTAAAAAAATGGCTACAAATCACTTGGAGTTAAAAGCAACTATAAATGGTGTTAAAGGTAGATTTATTTTAGATACTGGTGCTTCAAATTCATGTGTGAGTTTAGATTTAATAGAATATTTTAATTTGGATGCTGAAGAAAGTGAAACTAAAGCTGCAGGAGCTGGAGCAACAGATATGGAAACATTACAATCTAAAAATAATTTTTTAAATATTGGAGATTGGCAAACAAGAAAATGTCATTTAGTATTATTTAATTTAGGGCATGTAAATACTGCTTTAGTTCAACATAAAGCAAAAGAAGTTCATGGTATAATAGGTGCAGATGTTTTACAAAAAGGAAAAGCATTTATAGATTATAATAAAAATGTTTTGTATTTAAAAAAAACAAAGAAATAATTAAAAAATAGAAATATGAGTTTGCAAAAACAAGTAATGGATAAAATGAAAGAAGCAATGAAAGCAAAAGACACAGTTGCTTTACAAGCTTTAAGAGCTGTTAAATCTGCCTTTTTATTAGCAAAAACAGAAACAGGTGTTCAACAAGAGTTATCTGAAGAACAAGAAATTAAAATAATACAAAAGCAAGTTAAGCAAAGAAAAGATAGTGCTGCAATTTTTATAAAACAAGGAAGAGAGGATTTAGCGGAGCCAGAATTGGCAGAATTAGCCGTTTTAGAACAGTTTTTACCTGAAGCTTTATCAGAAGAAGAAATAGAAAAAGTAGTTATTGCTACTATAAGTAAATTAGGGGCTTCTGGTATGAAAAATATGGGGAAAGTAATGGGTGTTGTTTCTAAAGAATTAGCAGGACAAGCTGATGGTGGTACTATTTCTACATTAGTAAAAAAGAATTTACTGTAAGTTTAATATAATAAAGGCTCCATAGTTCAACTGAATAGAATATCAGATTTCGGCTCTGAGGGTTGTAGGTTTATATCCTACTGGAGTCACAAGTAATAAAAATCACCTAAAGTATATTTAGGTGATTTTTTTATATATCATATTCTGTTGTAGATAAGATTTCTTTTAAAACAAAATAGCTTTCTAGAATTCCTATATTTTCAATTTTAGATAATTTAAGTCGAACAAATTCATGATATTCTTCTAAACTTTCTAAATTTATTTTTAGAAAAAAATCAACTTTACCTGCCATATGGTAACATTCCTGAACTTCTTTAAGCTCTTTAATTTGTTTTTCGAATTTTTCGATAAAACCTTCATTATGATAGCGTAAAGAAACCATGCAAATTGCTGTAATAGATTTGTTTAAGTAAGGTTTGTTAAGTATAGCTACATATTTTTTTATGTATCCTTTATTTTCTAATTGTTTTATACGTTCGTATACAGGAGATGCCGTTAAATTTAGTGTTTTTGCAACTTCTTTAGTAGTTTGCTTAGAATTTTTTTGAAGAATTCTTAAAATTTTAAGATCAATTTCGTCTAGTTTATCCATATACGCAGTAAAATTCACTTTTTATGAGTGTAAATTATAATGTTAAAAGTGATTTTTTTTGTTATTTTTGTTTAATAAAGATAAAATTACTTAATTTATTTTAAATAGAAGTGTTTTTGGTCGATTTGGTTTGCTTATTTTTAAATTTGTTCTCATATATCTTTATTATGGAGAAAATTTTAATAACAGGAGCAAGTGGTCAACTAGGTGTTGTATTAACCAAAGCGTTGCAAAAAAAGTACGGAATAGAAAATGTAATAGCTTCAGATATCAGTAAAAATGATAGTTTTGATGGTATTTTTGAAACCTTAAATGTTACAAATTACGATGCTGTTCATAACTGTATTTCTAGACATAAAATAACACAAGTTTACCATTTAGTTGCAATTTTATCAGCAAAAGGAGAGGAAGAACCTTTAAATACTTGGAATGTGAATATGAATACGTTGTTTAACGTATTTGAAGCTTCTAGATTAAATGGTGTAAAAAAAGTTTTTTATCCTAGTTCTATTGCTGTTTTTGGAGAAGAAATAGAATATATAAATACACCTCAATCGCCAAATTTAACGCCATTAACGGTGTATGGTATGAGTAAAGCTGCAGGAGAGAATTGGGCAAATTATTATTATAAAAAATATGGTTTAGATATCCGTTCAGTAAGATATCCAGGGGTTATTGGTTATCAATCTTTACCAGGGGGAGGAACAACAGATTATGCTGTAAGTATTTATCATAATGCAGTGAAAAATAAAGATTTTGATTGCTTTTTAGAGCCTTCTACAACTTTACCAATGATATTTATGGATGATGCTATTAGGGCAACTTTAGAGTTAATGGATGCGCCAGAAGAAAATATTAAAATAAGAACTTCTTACAACTTGTCAGGAATGAGTTTTAATCCTAAACAAATTTATGAGTCTATTAAAAGTATTTGTCCAGATTTTGAAATAACGTATACGCCAGATTTTAGACAAGAAATAGCAAATTCATGGCCAAAAAGTATTGATGATTCTCAAGCAAAACAAGATTGGGGTTGGAAACCAGCATATGATTTAGATGCAATGTCTAAAGAAATGATTAAAAAATTAAATAAACACTATAGCTTACTAAGCATTTAAAATAAATAGTATGTACGGAAATATTAAAGAAGTTTTAAAAAAAGAAATTCAAACCATTAAAAATGATGGTTTATTTAAAGAAGAACGTATTATAACAACATCACAAAATGTAGAAGTTAAAATATCTACAGGAGAAAAGGTGATTAATTTTTGTGCAAATAATTATTTAGGATTATCAGATAATAAAGAAGTTATTCAAGCAGCGAAAGATACAATGGATACGCATGGTTTTGGAATGTCTTCTGTTCGTTTTATCTGTGGAACGCAAGATATACATAAAGATTTAGAAGCAAAAATAGCTTCATTTTTTCATTGTGAAGATACTATTTTATATGCTGCTGCTTTTGATGCTAACGGAGGTGTTTTTGAACCGCTTTTAACAAAGGAAGATGCTATCATTTCAGACTCTTTAAATCACGCATCAATTATAGATGGTGTACGTTTGTGTAAAGCCGCACGTTATAGATATGCTAATAATGATATGGAAGCTCTAGAAGCAAATCTTATAGAAGCAAATAAACAAAATCATCGTTTTAAAATTATTGTTACTGATGGTGTTTTTTCTATGGATGGAGTTGTGGCTCAATTAGACAAAATTTGTGATTTGGCAGATAAATATGACGCACTTGTTATGGTTGATGAATGCCATGCTTCTGGTTTTATAGGAAAAACAGGAAGAGGAACTATTGAGCTAAAAAATGTTTTAGGTAGAGTAGATATTATTACAGGAACTCTAGGTAAAGCTTTAGGAGGAGCAATGGGAGGTTTTACTACAGGTAAAAAAGAAATTATAGAAATGCTTCGTCAGCGTTCTAGACCTTATTTGTTCTCAAATTCATTAGCACCAGCCATTATAGGAGCTTCATTAAAGGTATTTGAAATATTAGAAAAAGATACCTCCCTTCGTGATAAATTAGAAGAGAATACAAAATATTTTAGAACAAATATGGAAGCAGCTGGGTTTGATTTAGTGGGAGCAGATGCTGCAATTGTGCCTGTAATGTTGTATGATGCCAAATTATCTCAAGACATGGCTAACGCATTGTTAAAAGAAGGGATTTACGTAATTGGTTTCTTTTATCCTGTAGTGCCAAAAGAAAAAGCAAGAATTCGAGTTCAATTATCGGCTTCACACACAAAAGAACATTTAGATAAGGCTATTGAAGCCTTTAAAAAAGTGGGGAAAAGTTTAGGAGTTATAGATTAAAAAAATAAATAAGTATTATTTTAATTAGATGACAAAAATCATCTTTTTAACCTAAAAAGATGTTGAAATTTGTACTATAATTAAAGCCATAGATTATGAGAAAAGAAGAACCTATATCAAGAATAATGGCAACAGATTTAGTTACATTATGTGTTACCGATAATTTAGTGACTGCAGAGAAATTATTTATCGAAAAAAAAATTAAGCACATTCCTGTAGTTAAAGAGAAAGAAATTATAGGTATGTTGAGTTACACAGATCTACAGAGAGTTAGTTATTCTGATGTAAGTGAAGATGAAAAATCTATTGATAGTTTTGTATATAATACATTTACTATAGAACAAGTAATGGCAAAAAATATTATTGCAGTACCTCCTTACACATCTATAAAAGATGCTGGAGAATTGCTTACAAAAAAAGGATTTCACGCTTTACCAGTTGTTGAAGATTCTGAGTTAGTAGGAATAGTTACTACAAGGGATTTAGTAAAATATCTGGTCGCGAAATTATAGTGGTTTTTATATTGGTTAGTTAGTAAAAGAGAGGTATGTTAGGCCTCTCTTTTCTTTATGTATGAATTTATTATTCGTTGAATATCTCTGTTATCCTTTTTAGGTGATACATAAAATTGATAATCTTCTGGATTTTCTAATTGTTGAGATTGATGAGTATCTACATACCCAAAACCTTTGTAAACCCCATCTAAAATTAAAGCAAAACCAATTTCATTTTCTGTTCTTCCTTTTTCTTTAAGTACTAAATTTTCAGCTCCAATTCCTACTGATTTTATTGCTTTTTGTACTCTTAAATTATAATCTTCTATAGATTCTTTATCACAACAAACACCTTTACATTCTTTAATTTGATAATGAAAACAACTAGAAACATTGGTTTGTAAATGACAATATTTTGGGCAAAGTTGAAACTCTTTACAAATGATTTCTAAATAGCTTCTAGTTTCTGCAACCGAATAGAATTTTATTAACGGATTAGAAATCAATTTTAATCGATTCCAAGCTAAATGAATAATTCCTTTTTGATCTTCATAAGAAAATAAACCAACAGCTTCTCCAGATCTTCTTTGAGCTCTATTAAATTTAGGATAAAGATGTTTTATTTCTGCAGATTCATGTAAAAGTGCTAATAATTCGCTACCAGTTTCTGTGTAAGAAATATCTGCAGTTTCTAAACACATGGTTTGTTCTTTTTTCTTTTTATCGTAAAAATGACTAATTACACGTTGTTTAATATTGTTGGCTTTACCAACATAAATAATTTCTTTTGCTAAATTTTTAAAATAGTAAACACCAAAAGTTTCAGGTAAATTGTCAACTACTTTTTTATCTAAAAGTGGTGGTAATGTAGCTTGTCTAGATTTTGGATTTAAAAAAGAATTGATTGTAAAATTATCATCTCTTTCTATCAATCTTTTAAATAATTCTGTGGTAGCTTCTGCATCTCCTTTTGCTCTGTGTCTTCCATTTATAGGAATATTTTCTATAGTACAAATATTACCTAAACTATAAGAATTTAAACCAGGTATAATTTTTCTTGATAAACGAACAGTGCATAATTTTTTACGTTTAAAATCGAACCCTAAATTTTTAAATTCTTCATGAATAATATTGTAATCGAAGTTTACATTATGAGCTACAAAAATAGTATCTTTTGTAATTTCTTCTACCTTTTTTGCTATTTCATAAAACTTTGGTGCATTTCTAACCATGGCATTTGTAATGCCTGTAAGATTTGTAATAAAAGGAGGTAAGTTTTGCTCTGGGTTTACTAAAGTAGTAAACTCATCAATAACAGTTTTTCCATCAAAAACAAAAATGGATATTTCGGTTATTTTAGAACCTTTATATCCATTTCCTGTGGTTTCTATGTCTATAACTGTATATAGCAATTATGCAATAATATTTTTTAAATCTGCAATTGTTTCTGTTGGGTTTTCTGCTCCAAAAACATAACTACCTGCAACTAATACATTTGCTCCAGCTTCAATTAATTTATTTGCATTTTTATTTGTAACACCTCCATCAATTTCTATTTGACATTCAGATTTTGTAAAATCTATTAAATGCTTTAATTGTGCTACTTTTTTGTAGGTGTTTTCTATGAAAGATTGACCGCCAAAACCTGGGTTTACACTCATAATACAAACTACATCTAAATCTGCAATAATATCTTCTAAAACTGCAATTGGTGTATGTGGGTTTAGCGCAACACCTGCTTTCATTCCTGTAGCTTTTATTGCTTGTATGGTTCTGTGTAAATGAGTACAGGCTTCATAATGTACTGTTAGAATATCTGCACCCAAGTCTGCAAAAGTTTGTATGTACTGATCTGGATTTACAATCATTAAATGTACATCTATTGTTTTTGTAGCATGTTTTGCAATTGCTTTTAAAACAGGCATTCCAAAAGAAATGTTTGGTACAAAAACACCATCCATAATATCAATATGAAACCAATCTGCTTCACTATTGTTTACCATTTCTATGTCTCTTTGTAAGTTAGCAAAATCTGCTGCTAAAATTGAAGGTGCAATTAAATTACTCATTAGTTAGATATTGTGTTGTTATTTTAGGTTGCAAAGGTAATTAAATTGTTATTGTGAGGTATGAAGCAATCTCTTAAATATAATAATAAATTTTGACCACATAGGTACATAGAAAATAGAGTGTTTGTGGTAAAGCAAAAAGTATATAAATAGGTTTAGCCCTGATTGAACGGTTTGTTTGAGCTCTTTTTTATTCCTTTTTAGGATAAAAAAAGCGAGTAGTGAAAGCAGGAAATAGCTTCAAATAAAAAAAACTCCCAAAATTAAATTTGAGAGTTTTAAGTTTTTCATACTTTTATGAAGCATGAGTGATATACCTAATGCAATCTGAGATTGCTAACCTAAGTATGTCATTAATATTTTAGATCTAGAAGTGTGTTTTAATCTTCTGATTGCTTTTTCTTTAATTTGACGAACACGCTCACGAGTTAAATCGAAAGTTTCACCAATTTCTTCTAATGTCATTGGTTGGTGCTCGCCTAAACCAAAGTATAATTTTACCACATCTGCTTCTCTTGGAGTAAGTGTTTCTAAAGCTCTGTTTATTTCTATACGTAAAGATTCGTGTAGTAAAACTCTATCTGGGTTTGGAGATTCTCCAGAGTTTAATACATCATATAAGTTAGAATCTTCACCTTCAATTAAAGGAGCGTCCATAGATACATGACGTCCAGAGTTTTTCATAGATTCTTTTACGTCATTAACAGTCATGTCTAATTTCTTAGCAATTTCTTCTGCAGAAGGAGGACGCTCATTTTCTTGTTCTAAGAAAGCGTACATTTTGTTAATTTTATTAATAGAACCAATTTTATTTAAAGGTAAACGTACAATTCTAGATTGTTCTGCTAATGCTTGTAATATAGATTGACGAATCCACCAAACAGCATATGATATAAATTTAAAACCTCTAGTTTCATCAAAACGTTTTGCTGCTTTAATTAAACCTAAATTACCTTCATTAATTAAATCTGGTAAAGTTAATCCTTGGTTTTGGTATTGTTTTGCTACAGAAACCACAAATCTTAAATTGGCTTTTGTTAACTTTTCTAATGCTCTTTGATCTCCAGCTTTAATTAGTTGTGCTAATTCTACTTCTTCATCTGCAGTAATTAAGTCTACTTTACCTATTTCTTGTAAATATTTGTCTAATGATGCAGTTTCTCTATTGGTAACCTGCTTGGTAATTTTAAGTTGTCTCATTTAATTATCTATATAGATTTAAGGATTAATATGATGTCACATTTTATTATACGTAAGAGTTTAAGTAAATGTTACAAAAAAGTATATTTTTTTTTAAAGCTCGTTTTTTACCATTCAACGAACTAAAATGACTACTAATCTTTTTATTTCTTTTTAATGTGACTTATTATATTTCTTTGTGTCATAAATATAACCGAAATTGAAAACACTTGTATTAAAAAAACTTACGGACGAAGATTTAGTCTTTAAAATTATTGAAACAAATAATGATAAATTATTTGCTGAATTGTATGACAGATTTTCTAAAATTGTTTTTAATAAATGTTATGGTTTTTCTAAAAATAAAGAAGAAGCAGAAGATTTAACACATGATGTTTTTGTTAGGCTATTTGTGAAACTAAGAACCTTTAAAGGTAATTCTAAGTTTTCTACTTGGTTATATTCTTTTACGTATAATTTCTGTGTAAATTATGTTCAAAGAAATGCCTATAAGAAGAAAGAAAAAATTACGGTTGTTACAGATCAAATAAAAGATGATGCTTTTGAAGAAATTGATGATGCTACTTTATTCGAATTAAAGTCTGATAAATTAGCAAAAGTTTTAACTTTATTAGAACCAGATGAAAAAATGATTTTATTAATGAAATATCAAGATGATATGAGAATTAAAGAAATTATGGAAGCTTTACAAGTTGGTGAAAGTGCAGTTAAAATGAGAATTAAAAGAGCAAAGGCTAAAGTGATTAAAATATATGATGATCTGTAAAAAAAATGAAAAATCCCTTTAAGAAAATTCTCACTACCCATGAGGTTCCAAAAGTTGTAAAAAATAAAATATTAGAAGATATTAGCATGATTAGACAAACGTTTGATATTGCTGATTTGTTTTTAATGAAATATCCTAATACACTATCTGATTTTTATATACGCGAAGAAATATCTAAGCAAGTAAATAATTAAATTGATTTGATAAATATTTGATAGGGAGTTGGGGGACAATCTATCATTAGTGATATTTATATCACAAAAAAAGAGACCGTATTTACGGTCTCTTTTAAATTTTATACTCTTTTTTATTTTGTTAGAAAAGCCCGTTAATTTGAGCATCAATTCTATCTATTATATATCCTAAATCTTCTTGGTTGTCTACAAAATCTAAGTTGTCTACATCTATAATTAATAATTTTCCTTTTGTGTATTTAGATATCCAAGCTTCATAACGTTCATTTAATCTACTTAAATAATCTATACTTATAGAGTTTTCGTAATCTCTACCACGTTTATGAATTTGACCAACTAATGTAGAAATATCTGCACGTAAATAAATTAATAAATCTGGTGGTTTTACTAAATTTTCCATTAACTCAAATAAAGAACTGTAATTACTAAAATCTCTATTAGTCATCAATCCCATTGCATGTAAATTTGGTGCAAAAATATGAGCATCTTCATAAATCGTTCTGTCTTGTATTATTTTATTGCCAGATTCTCTTAATTCTAAAATTTGACGAAATCTACTGTTTAAAAAATAAACTTGTAAATTAAAAGACCAACGTTCCATTTCTGTATAAAAATCATCTAAATAAGGATTTTCATCAACAGACTCAAAATGAGGTTTCCATTTATAATGTTTGGCTAAAAGTTTGGTTAGCGTAGTTTTACCTGCGCCAATGTTTCCTGCAATTGCAACGTGCATATTTTAAATTCTAATAAGATTAAAAAGGGTTGCTAAAATAGTAAAAATAATAGATAGAAATGGGTTAGCAGATTAATTTATATCCAAAACCTCTTACATTTATAATTTGAATATTAGAATCTTGTTTTAATTTTTTTCTAAGTTTACTTATAAAGACATCCATACTTCTTGCATTAAAAAAATCATCATTTCCCCATAATTTATTTAAGATATAAGTTCTGTCTAATACCTGGTTTTTCTTTTCATGTAAATAAAACAGTAATTGTGCTTCTCTATGTGTTAGTTGTAGTGTTTCTGTTGAATATTGAAGAGTTTGTTTTGTGTAATTAAAAGAAAAATTACCAATTTTAATCGCATTAAAATTAGGGTTCAATTCAAATCTATTTACTAGAGATTTAATTCTAATAATTAATTCTTCCATAGAAAAAGGTTTTTTTAAATAATCATTTCCACCATGATTAAAACCCTCTAAAACATCTGCAGTTTGAGATTTTGCTGTTAAAAAAATAATAGGAATATGTTTATTATCTTCTCTTATTTCTTTTGCCAATGTAAAACCATCTTTTAAAGGCATCATTACATCTAAAACTAAAATATCTGGATTTTCTGTTTGATATATTTCAAAAGCTTCTTCACCATTTTTAGCTAAATAGACTGTAAAATTTCTAGTCTCTAAACTTTCTTTTACAATCATTCCTAAACTAGCTTCATCTTCTGCTAAAAGTACTTTTATTTTAGACATTGGGTATGGTTATTTTAAAAATGGTTTGGTTTTTATCCGAAGAAAGAAAAATACTCCCAGTATGTTTTTCTATGATTTTTTTAGAATAATACAAACCAATTCCAAAACCTTTTACATCGTGAGTATTTCCTTTTGGAACTCTGTAGAATTTATCAAAAATCTTTTCTTGCTGATTTTTTTCAATGCCATTTCCATCATCAGCAATTGTTATTTCTGTTGAGTTTAAAATTGAATTTATATTGATGTCTATTGTGTTTCCACCATATTTTACAGCATTATCTATAAGATTAGAAATTACATTTTCAAAATGAAAAACATCTACATTTAAATAAATAGGTTGTAAGTTCGATGAAAAGTTAAGCGTTTTTTTGTTGGCTAGTAATTGATGTTTATGCACTAATTTCTCTGTCATTTCTACCACATCAATAGTTTCTTTTTTTAATAGTAATTGTTCGCTATCTAAAGTTGCGGTTTCTAGCAATTTTTCTACCATTTGATGTAATTTTTTTAACTGAATTGATGACATAGAAAGGTATTTTTTTGTTTTTTCTTTATCATCTAAAACATTAAAATTTTCTATAGCTTCTATGGCTGTAGAAACTGTGGCAATTGGTGTTTTAAATTCGTGTGTAATGTTGCTAATTAAATCGTTTTTTATGGCAGCTAATTCTTTTTGTTGATTAATTGTTTTTAACAAATAGAACAAGCAAGAAATAATTAAAAGAGATAAAATTAACGATAGAAAAATACCTCCAAAACTTCTTTTTAAAGCTTCGTAACTTGGGTTGCTGTAATATAATTTATATGCTTGATTGTCTTTTAAATAAGTAGATTTTGAGTTTACAGAAAAATTTTCATCAACTAAAATAGTATCTTTTGTTCTTTTAAAAATAGTATCTTTTTTTAAATGATAAAAGCTTGTTTTTAAGTTGATGCCTTTTGTGCTTAATTGATTTTCTATTAAAGAATCAATTTTATAGTAATCTAAAGATTGGTCTAAAAAAGAAATAAAAATTGGTTTTAGATTAGTAATTAGTTTTAAACTATCTGCAGCAGCTTTTCCTTTGTAGTATTTTACAGAAGATTTTTTGCCATTTTCATCAAAATGAACTCCGTTTTCATTATCTATAAATTGGGTAAATGATTCAGTTTTACCAGTATTAAATTCTGTTAATTTAATGGAATCTTGTTTGTTAAAATCTCCTATTATTTTTTTGCTTTTTAAATTATATATAATAGAATCTTGTTTATCATTAAAGTTAGTTATCAGTTCTTTTGTGTTTAATATTATAGAATCTATCTTTTTTTTAGAAAAATCTTCATCAGAAGAAATTTGAATACTATTAATGGTAAATTTTGCTTGGTCTTTAGTGTCAGTACCACTATTTAATTTTCTAATTATTGCATTAAAAGAATTGTCAACAGAATCTTTTACATCTTTGTCGTTATTGTTAGACTTTATAATGGTTAGAAAATCATTTTTTGCCAAAGTTGAAAAATACTCTTCTATAGCATTGTCTAAACTTAATTGAATTTCATTGGCAAGGAGTTGCTTGTTTTCTTTGTAGTTTTTATAATTCCAATAGAACTGAACCGCAATTGTACTTATAATTGTTGCAGTTATTAAGTAAAAAATCCACTTGTACTTTTTGGTATTCATGCATCAAAGATAATCAGTAAAAATTATAAAATCAGTTGGTTAACATTCGTTAACACTCGTTAACTTTAAAAAATAAAAAGGTTTTACATCTTTGTCTAATAAAATTAAAAAATTTAGAATGAAAATAATTATAACTACAATTGCCTTATTTTTTATTGTTTTAGTAAATGCACAAGAGTTTACCGGGAAAGCAATTTATAAAACAAACAGAAAGTCTAGCATTAGCTTTGGAGGAAAGTCTACAATGAATGATAAAATGAAGAAACAGATTGAAGAAAGAATGCGTAAAATGAATCAAAAGACATTTGTTTTAGAGTTTGATAAATCTACATCAACCTATAAACAAGAAGCAAAATTGAATGCACCTCAACCAAAAGCAAGTGGAGGTATAATGATACATACTGGCTCTGGAGGAAATAGTGTTTATTACAAAAATATTAAAGAAAAAAGATTTGCGAATAAAACATCAATTATGGGAAAAGCTTTTTTAATAAAAGATTCTTTACAAAATTATGATTGGCAGCTATCATCAGAAACAAAAAATATTGGTAATTATACTTGTTATAAAGCCACTTTTTCTAAAGAAATAGATAAAAACAAGATAGAACTTATTGATGGAAAATTAGAAAATGTAAAGAAAAAAGTAACAATTAATACCACTGCTTGGTACACACCACAAATACCAGTTAGTAACGGTCCAAGTACTTTTTATGGTTTGCCTGGTTTAATTTTAGAAATAAATGACGGAACAACAACAATGGTTTGTACAGAAATTGTAATTAATCCTTCAGAAAAAAATAAGATTGAAGAACCCAAAAAAGGTAAGATTGTAAATCAGGTTAAGTACAATGAGATAAGTGCGCAGAAAGAAAAAGAAATGTTAGAGCGTTTTAGAAGTAAAGATGGTAAAGGGATTGAAATAAATATAGGTGGATAATAGTAGAAATAAATTTAACTATTTTTTTACGATTTTAGATTAAACCTTTGTTTTAGTTTTAAGTCTTAATGTAATTAATAATTACAATTGATAGAAAAACTTAAGAAAACAATATGAAATCATTATTTACACTAGTATTAGCTTTAATAACTATTACAACTTTTGGCCAAAAAGATTTTCAAGGAAAAGCAACCTATATGTCTAAAACTACTATAGACATGACAAACTTTGGAAATAGAGGAGGAAGACAAATATCTGAAGCTCAAAAAAAACAATTTATGGAAAGAATGAAATCTCAGTTAGAGAAAACATTTATTCTAGACTTTAATAAAACATCATCTATTTATAAAGAAGATGCAAAATTGGCAGCACCTTCAGTTTCTACAGGAAGAGGTCCAAGGTTTGGTGGCTTTTCTAGTGGTGGTACAAAGTATAAAAACACAAAAGATAAAGTAGCTTTAGAAGCTACTGAGTTTTTTGGTAAAAAGTTTTTGATTTCAGATACAATGGAGCAACCAAAATGGGAATTAGGTAGCGAAACAAAGCAAATAGGGAACTATACTTGTTTTAAAGCTACATTAATGAAAGATGTAAATCCATTAGATTTTTCAAACTTTAGAGGAAGAAGAGACAATAATAATAAAAAAGAGCAAGAAACAGAAAAAGATAAAAAACCAAAACAAATAGAAATTACAGCTTGGTATACACCACAAATACCTGTTAGTAATGGTCCTGCAGAATATTGGGGGTTACCAGGTTTAATATTAGAAGTAAATTCTGGCAGAACAACTATACTATGTACAGAAATTGTAATCAATCCTTCTGAGAAAGAAGAAATTAAACAACCAACAAAAGGTAAAAAAATAACAAGAGAAAAATACACAGAAACTATTACTAAGAAGATGGAAGAAATGAGAGAAAGATTTCAAGGTAGAGGAAGAAATGGTGGTGGAGGTAGACGTAACTAGAGCTATTATAAAAGCAAAATAATAAATTACATTTATGAAAAAAATACTATTACTAACCATTTTTATGGTTACAATTATTTCTAATGCACAAGTAAAACTTACAGGTGTTGTTAAAGACAGTATAGGAGATGTATTAGAAATGGCCAATGTTTTAGCTATTAATAAAACAACAAAAAAAATGGCTTCATATGGTTTTACAGATTCAAAAGGAAGATATAAATTAGACTTAGATAAAAACGGAGTTTTTAATATTAAGATTAGTTATGTAGGTATGAAATCTGCAGATTTTGAAGTAGAAACTAAGTCTGAAGATATTGTAAAGAATGTAACCTTAGATTTTGATAATGCTTTAGACGGAATTAACATTGTGTCTAAAATGCCTGTAACCATAAAAGGAGATACAATTATTTATAATGCAGATTCTTTTAAAAATGGTTCTGAAAGAAAATTAGAAGATGTTTTGAAGAAAATTCCTGGAATGGAAGTAAATGATGATGGAGAAATTGAGGTAGAAGGAAAAACGGTTGGAAAACTAATGGTAGATGGTAAAGATTTTTTTGATGGAGATACAAAGCTTGCAACCAAAAATATACCTGCAAATGCTATTGATAAAGTAGAAGTTTTAAAAAATTATGGAGAAGTAAGTCAATTGAGAGGTGTACAAAACAATGAAGATAATATTGCTTTAAATATAAAATTAAAGAAAGGAAAAAAGAATTTTTGGTTTGGAGATATTACTGTTGGTGGAGGAAATTCTGAAAGAGAATCTTTATATGTTGTTCAGCCAAAGTTATTTTATTACAGTCCTAAATATAGTATAAATGTAATTGGAGACTTAAATAATATTGGAGAGGTTGTTTTTAATAGAAGTGATGCAAGAAATTTTTCTGGAGGTTTTAGAAACCCAAGTGCAAATAGTGGAACTAATATCAGTTTAGGAAATAATGATATCGGTTTTTTAACGCTTCAAAATAATAGAGCAAATTCTATAGATTCTAAATTATTAGCAACAAATTTTAGTTATTCGCCAAAACCTACTTTAGATTTAAGTGGATTTGCAATTTTTAGTAGTAGCAAGGTAGAAACATTGCAAAATAGTTCTGTTTTATACACTGATCCAAGTTTAGGTATACCAGATGAAACTACAACAGATAATACAATACAAGACACCAAAACAAGTTTATTTAAACTTAGTGCTAATTATAAGCCTAATTTAAATAATCAATTAGAGTATGATGTTTATGCAAGAACTTCTAATGATGCTAAAGATCAAGATTTTTTCTCTTCTAATTTAGGGGTTATTCAACAAACAGAAAAAGCAACACCTTTTAGTGTTAGTCAAAACCTAAACTATTATTATACTTTAAATGAGAAAAATATCTTTGCGATTTCTGCACAATCTTTAATACAAGATGAAGATCCTTTATATAATGCTATTTTAGAAGATAAAGTTAGTTATTCAGATACAGGAGACGCTTTAGGTTTAGATGATTTACAAACAGGATATGATATTAATCAAGGAAAAAGAGTAAAAACAAATCAAATAGATGCAAAACTAGATTATTGGAATGTATTAAATGATAAAAGTAATATCAACTTAACTTTTGGTACTATTTATAGTAAACAAAATTTTGAATCAGATATCTTTCAGCGTTTAGATAATGAAACCGTATATGATGCTACACCAACAATAAATAGTGGCTTAGATTCTAATGATATAGATTATAGGTTTACAGATTTATATTTAGGTACTCATTATCAGTTTAAAACAGGAAAATTTACAATTACCCCAGGTTTTACAGCACATCTTTATAATGTAAAGAATGATCAGTTTGGAGAAAATACTACAGATAATTTCTTTAGATTATTGCCAGATTTTAATATGAGAATTAGTTTAAAACAAAGTGAAAATATTTCTTTTACTTACAAAATGCAAACTCAATTTACAGATGTAAATCAGTTTGCAAAAGGACTAGTTTTAAATAATTATAATTCAATTTTTTCAGGTAATCCATATTTAGAAAATGCACTTTCTCATAACGTAAATCTTCGTTATTTTAGTTTTAATATGTTTAATTATACCAATGTTTTTGCATTTATTAATTATAATAAAAGAATGGATCAAGTTACTACAAATGCTCAATTTAGCCCAGGAAGTGTAGTAAGTGTTCGTTCTCCAGAAAACTCTCAATTTGCTAATGAGTCTTTAACTTTTAGTGGTCGTTTTCAAAAAACATATAGAAAATATAGAGCATCTGTAAATGCAAATTTATCTTTTAGTAAATATTCACAAGAATTAAACAACATTGTTTCTAACAACGAAAGTTTTACACAAACTTATAAATCTAGTTTTGGAACAAACTTTACAAAAGCACCAAACGTAACTTTAAATTACACTTTTAGATTACAAGACAGTGATTTAGGAGAAAGAAATACAAAAAGGTACACAAATACACCATCAATTCAGTTTGATGCCTATATTTGGGAAAAGTTAACATTTAGAACAGAATATGAATATTCTAGTCTATCAGATGGAACAGATACTTTAAATAGTTTCGATTTTTGGGATGCTTCTTTAATATATAGAACTAATAAAGATAGCAAATGGGAATACCAAATAAAAGCAACAAATATTTTAGATACTAGAACTCAAAGTAATGCCAGCATTGGTAGCTTTTCTGTAAATACTGTAGATTATTATATACAACCAAGGTTCTTAACTTTAAGAATGATTTATCAACTTTAATAAAGAATACCTATTAAATATTAAAAACCTTTCATTTTATTGAAAGGTTTTTTTATTCTCAAATAATTATCATTTTTAAACAATATATTTGTAAAAAAAAAAGCAACTTTTCTTAATTTATGAGTGTTTCTACAACAAAAATATTTTTTCCCGCATTTTTAAAAACATTAGGAATTCTATTTTTATATATTTTCATAGGCCTTTTTATTGATAGTGTTTATGTAGTAGATAATTATCAAGATTTACAGTGGTTGGCAAACTTAATCATGGTAATTATTTTTGGCATTACACTCTTTAAAGTAAATAAAAGAATAAGAGAACAAATGGTTTATGCAGTGCTTATTGCAATTGCAGGAGAGTATGCTTTTTCTTTGGGTATGGGTATGTATACATACAGATTAGAAAACATACCACATTACATTCCTATGGGACATGCTTTGGTTTATGCAGGTGTTTTGTACTTTACAAAAACCTCTTATGTAAAGAATAACACCAAACTATTAGAAAAAATATTTACATCCATTATTATTTTATATTCTTCTTATTTTTTATTTTTTAAAAATGATGTTTTTGGTTTTGTTTTAGCAATTTTAACCTTGTTAATATTAATGAAAAAACCAAGAGAAAGAATGTTTTATCTAACAATGTTTTTAGCAGTAGTATATTTAGAAATTATTGGCACAAGTTACGAGTGTTGGTGGTGGCCAACAACTGCATGGAATAATCTTTCTTTTTTACCAAGTGCAAATCCACCAAGTGGAATAAGTTTTTTTTACTTCGGATTAGACTTAGGATGTTTGTATTTTTATAAAAAAAGGCATAAAATTGCTTGGAAAAGAATGAAAAATGTTAGAAAAATAAGATTAAACACTTTTAAATCTTAAACTAAATTAGGTAGAAATTCGTTATCAATTTAAAACAAACTATTTTTGTTCTATGTCTATTAAAGTTACATCAGTTTCTAAATTATATAATACTCAAAAAGCATTAAATGAGGTGTCTTTTTCTGCAGAAAAAGGACAAATTATAGGTTTTTTAGGTCCAAATGGCGCAGGAAAATCAACTATGATGAAAATTCTAACAGGTTTTATAAAACCTAATGAAGGTGATGTTTTAGTTGATAAAATTGATGTTTTACAAAATCCAATTGAAGCGCAAAAAACCATAGGATACTTACCAGAACACAATCCTTTATATGCAGATATGTATGTTAGAGAGTATTTGCAGTTTCAAGCATCAATTTTTAAAATTGATAAAAATCAAATAGAAACTTGTATAGAAAAAGTTGGTTTAACTGTTGAAGCGCACAAAAAAATCAATCAATTATCTAAAGGATATCAACAAAGAGTAGGTTTAGCTGCAGCAATTTTACACAATCCTTCCGTTTTAATTTTAGATGAACCAACAACTGGTTTAGACCCAAATCAATTAGTAGAAATTAGAGAGTTGATTAAAGAATTAGGTAAAGATAAAACAGTGCTTTTTTCTACTCATATTATGCAAGAAGTTGAGGCTGTTTGTGATCGAGTAATCATTATTAAAAAAGGAGAATTATTGGTAGATAAAAAGCTTTCTGAATTGAAAGAAAATAACCAACAAACAATAATTGTTACTTTTGATTATAAGATAGAAGAGCAGTTTATTAATAGATTACCAAACATAGTTTCATACAAGAATAACTATGACAATACTTGGTATATTACTTTTGAAAGTGATAAAGATATGAGACCAATAATTTTTGATTTTGCACAAGAAAACGGTCTAAAAATTCTTGGTTTAAATACAGAAAACAAGAATTTAGAGACCCTTTTTAGAGAAGTAACATCTGATTAAGTTACAGATATTAGTTGTTTGTTAAATATTGATAAGCATCTAAAACACTAGGGTATGTTAAAATGCTACCTACAGCTTTTAGTTCTTCTACAGAATAATTTGTTGTAATTCCAATAGGCTTCATTCCTGCTAGTTTAGCGGCATTAGTACCTGTTAAACTATCTTCAAAAACCCAAAGATTTTTAAACTCTTCTTCTTTAAAATCCAATGCTTTTGCTAAAGAAATATAAGCTTCTGGTGCAGGTTTTGGTTTTATGTAATCTTGTAACCCAAAAACGGTGGTAAAGTTTAAATCTAAATGATGAATACTGTTTTTTAAAAACTGTTTTGTAGCATTACTAGCAATTCCATAAGGAATTTTTTCTTCGGATAAAAATTGGGTAATTTCACGAATACCAGGTAATAATTTAGGCACTGTAAAGTATTTATCTAAATGATCGTCTTTTAAATGATATAAGTCTGCAGTTTGCTTTTCTTTACCAATAACACTACAAAAATATTCGGCAATTATCATTGGCGATTTTCCGGAAAGATGTTTAGGAAAAGGAGCAATTTCTGTATGAAACAATTCTCTAAAAGCAGAACTCCAAGCTGAATAATGACTGTTAAAACTATCTACTATAACTCCGTCAAAATCAAATAAAAATCCTTTAGGTAATTCCATTAATTGTATGTTTTTTCGTTGAATAATTCTGTTAAATATGGGTTTAGAAATTTGTTGGTTGGGTCTAATTCTCTTCTTAAAGTTTTAAAATCTTCCCATTTATTATATACTTTAGTAAGTTCGGCATCTTTTGCCATAAAACGTTTTGCCCAATGTGGTTTTCCTCCGTATTTTAAAAATATTTTTTCAATACTTTTAAATGCTTCATAGGTGTCTGCAGTAGTAGCGTTTCTAGAAACACAACCCATAGTAACAACATCTTTTTTGTAAGCATAACTTAACCAAGTGTTGTCTTTATATACAAAACGAACATCCATAGGAATGTGTATAAAAGATTTGTTAGACCATTTGTTGATTTCTGTTTTTAGCTCTTCAAAAACTTTAGGAAAATCATCTAAACCAATTGTCCATTCTGCTAATTCTAAAGTAGAACCTCTAGATTTTGTAACCGTAGCTTGGTATAAAGATCCTTTGTATTCTTTAGTTCCGCTAAAAAAACCTCTGTATAAAATTTTATTTGCAATAGAAGTAAACCACGGAAAAATATGCGTGTATTTGTATAATATTTTAGAAGCTTTTCTTCGGTGTTTTAAAAATTCTGCACCCAAGTTTTCATTAATTTCTTTATCAGGGTGTATTTTATCACCTGTAATTACGTAGCCATTGTCTGTGTGAGGAATCCATAGAATTCTTAAAAAATCGTGTTTTTTTAAGCGTTCTTTAATTTTTGGTAACCAAACACTGTCGTTTTCTGGACCTTCTTTTACATGTAAAGTATAAATAGATTCACATTTAAAAGTTATGGTTGATAAAACTCCTAAAACACCTAAAGAAACTCTAACAGCATTTATTAAATCATCTTTATCTGTTATTTCTTTAACAGAACCATCAGCTAAAATAAGGTTACATTTTGTAATATATTCTGATAATAATTGACCACTTGTACCATGTGTACCTGTTGCTAAAGCACCACCAATTGTAATGGTGTTAATGTCTGGTAAACATGGAATACACCAACCTTTTGCTTCTACAGCTTCTATAAAATCACCTAAAATAATACCCGATTGAACCGTAATCGTTTTTTCGGAATCGTTATAAGAAAGTATTTTGTTATATGATTTTATATCAATTAATGTTTCTACACCAGAAGCAATATCTGCAGAAGATTGCTTGTTACCAAAAACTCTTATTTTTTCAGAATTTTTTACAACTTCTTGCAGCTCTTCTTCAGTAGATACCTTATAGAGAGATTTGTAATCATAAGATAAATTCTCATTCCAACTTGTCCAAACTCCGCTTTTATTTTGTTTCATTTATTTTTATAATCGAGAATCAATTTATAGGTATTATAATTCCTAAACCTGTTCTTAAACCAGACCAACCTGTTGTAACTTTGTTGTTAGAATTGCTTGTTAAATAAGCTTCATTATTATCTTTAAATACTAGTTTTCCTCCAAAAGTAATATCAAAACCAATAGTTGCTTTTAAGATTAAAAAAGATAAAGGATATTCATAATTTAGTTGAGCTCCAAATCCAAGATCAGTAGATTGAAAGTCGAAATTATCTTGTTGGATATTATTAGAAATTTCTGAAAAGCTATTTAAATTTAATTGAGAAAACATTGAAAACCCTCTAAATCCAATTCTAAAATCTTTTTTATCTGTAAGATTTAAAAAGTAGATAGCTCCAAATGTAATAGCATTAAGTGATTCTTCGATTTTTATATTTCCAGAATAATCAGAATACGATAATTTTCCTCCAGTAGAATTGTAACTTAAAAAAAGTGCAGTACTAGAATCTACAATTTCATAACCAATAGTAAAACCAATATTAGCAGGGAAATCATCAACCGTTTTTAATTGAATAGGAGCTAAATCATTTTTAAATTCTTGTTGAAAATTAGATAAACTCGAATGAGAAAATGTGTTGTAATTTGTTTCAATAAATATTTTTCCTTGTTGAGAATATATATTGATTGATACAATAAATGCAAATAAGATAATTATGTTTTTCATATTAAAAATAATCTTTTAAGTAAAAACCCCTTATAGAAATAAGTGTATTGTTAAAATAAAAGTAGTCTTGCCCGTTTATTAGTGAATTATAAAGGTTAATTGATTTTTTTTCTTGTGTAAATTCATCAATAATGTGGAGCTCTGTGTCAGAGCCATAAGTTTTAGTATAAACTAAAAACTTGTTTTGGTCTTGTAAATAATTAAAATACCTTGGGTTTAAATCATCAAAAATAGAAAGTTCTGTTACTGCGTTAGATTGCGTATTAAATTTGCTTAATTTACTATTATAAGTATTAAAATAAATTGAATTGTTTTGAGGATTTTCTTGAAAACTAATAATATTTGAATTTGTAGGGTTTTGATAAACTTGTGTTAGCACTTCATTTTCTTTTTTGTAAATTTTATCATTTAAACTAAAAAAACCTCCATCTAAAGAAATACCAAAATATTCTATTTTTGTTTCTGATAGGAGCATTTTTTTAGAAATTACATCGTATATTTTTATAGTACTGTATGATTGTGTATTGTCTATAACTATTGTGTTTTCTCTATATCTAACTAAGCTTCCATATTCTCTATCTGCATAATCAGAAATATGATGTTCAGATAAAATTGATAAAGAAATACCATCTAAAACAATAGATTTAGAATTTAAATCTAAGATTAAGTTTTCGTCTTTATCTACAGTGAAATCTCCAAAATAGTTTGTTGTGGTTGTTACTGTTGTAGTATTAATAATCTCAAAAGTATCTGGATTAAATTCAATAATTTTTACAGGATTATTACCAGGGTAATATTGTTTTGTTTCAATTAATAAAGCATAAATTTTATTTGACAGAGGTAAGTAAACAAATTTTTTGTAAGAATAATATTCTGGAATTTCAAATTTTTGACCTCTTTGTATTTTATTATAAAGGTTTTTAGAAGAATATCCGTTTTTTGAGTTAAAATTTAAGGAGTAATCTACTTCTATACCAAAATTAATAGAAGTAGTCAATAATTTTTCACCTCCATTAGTATCAAGAGTTGAATAAAAATGTGAGTTATCTAAAAAGAATTCTATACTACCTATATTGTTATATAAAGCATGTTTTGACCAAGTTATTTTTGTGTTATTTTTGTCAATAAATTCAAATTGTAAATTAAAAGTATCTGGTATATTTATAGATTTTGTTTCACTATAAATATTATTATAATAATTTTCAATTAGAGTTTTATATTCAATATCTGTTCCAATTGTATTTGTATCTAAATAATACCCATTTGCAACATCTTGTTTAGATAACATTATGCTATTATAACTGCCATCACTTACTATAATTAAGTAGGGTGAAATAGAGTCTTCTATTTCATCTACTAACTCATAAGGGTTAAAATTAACTTTTATAGAACCATCTACATGTTCTACAGATTCAATTATTAAAGGGGTAGCATCTTTATTAACATTAAAACTAAACTCATCAGAAGCAATATAAAATTCACCACCTGATAATTCAGCTAAACTTCCAGTGTTAGAGCTAATAATTAATTCAATTTTTAAAGTATGATTTCCTTCTGATAAATTTGAAATATCTAAGAAAAAAGAATCTTTTTCGTTATAACTTTGTGTGATTAATTCATTATTAATATAAAAATTAATAACGTTTAATGGATTGTTTTCAGAACTAAAATTGTATTCTATATATTTTGGTTTTGTTAATGTTTCTCCATTAGAAAAATTAGGTAAAACAAAAGAAATAGAAGGGTCTATTATTTCTATTTCATTAAAAAAATCTTCAGAAAATTTATATTCACAAGTAGAAAAAAGAAGTAGTATAGAAAGTAATAGGGGTTTAATGTAAAGCTTTTTCATATTTTTTTTTCAAATGTAATTTAATTCAACTTAAAATCAATATCCTGACTTTTTAAAGTAGCTAACAATTCATTAGAAATATTAATTTTGGTATTTCTACTAGGTAAACTTACTTCAATTTTTTCTTTAGCATCCCAAACTGTAAAGTACAAGCTTTGTTTTCCAGGATTATTTTTTAAAATAGTTTCTAAATTTAAAATAGTTTCTACTTTTATTTCTTGTAATGGCATTTTTATGGTTATTTTTTTACATAACTCATCCATAATATCATGTAACAGCTTAAACTCAGTAAATTTTAGCCTAGGTTCACCAGTAACACCATCTTTATTTGTCCAACCAGGTTGAATAGTTGCTCTAACATATAAGAATGAATTGGGTACCAAAAAATGTTTCATTCTAAGGTAATCTTCACCAAAAATTCTAAATTCATTGCTGTCTCCATAATCTTCCATAGTAAACATTGCCCAACCTTTACCTGCTTTAGAAACTCTATGTTGTACATCTGTAACAATTGCAGCAAAAGTTAAATTTGCACCCACATATTTAGATAAATCATCTTTAAAATGTTTTAAAGATGCGTTGCAAAACATCATTTCATTTTTAAAATCATCTAATGGGTGTGCAGAAATATAAATTCCAATTACTTCTTTTTCTTGTGATAAAAGCTCCATAGTTCCCCAAGTTTCACATTCTGGAATATCTGGTTCTGGAAATTGAACGGTAGAAGCTTCTCCAAACATAGAAACTTGTGCAGAATTTTGGTTCTCTTGATGTTTACTTCCAAATTTCATGGCACGTTCTAAAAAGGTCAAACCTTTTTCATCTGTCGCAAAATATTGAGCTCTATGAGTGTCTGTAAAAGAATCAAAAGCACCTGCTTTTATCAAACTATCAAAAGATTTCTTGTTTGCTGCTCTTAAGTCTACACGTTTTGCTAAATCAAAAATAGATTTATAATTTCCGTTTTCTTCTCTTTCTTTAATAATGGCTCTTACAGCTCCAGCACCAACTCCTTTTACAGCTGCCATTCCAAAACGAACAGCACCTTCTTTATTTACTGAGAATTTTAAATACGATTCATTTAAATCAGGACCTAAAACTTCTAATCCCATTCGTTTGCATTCTTCCATAAAAAATGAAACAGATTTAATATCATTCATGTTATTAGAAAGTACAGAAGCCATATATTCTGCAGGATAATGGGCTTTTAAATAAGCAGTTTGGTATGCGATCCAAGCATAACAAGTAGAATGCGATTTGTTAAAAGCATAACTAGCAAATGCTTCCCAATCTTTCCAGATTTTTTCTAATTTTTCTTCATCATGACCATTTTTACCTGCTTGTTCTATAAATTTTGGTTTCATTTTATCTAAAACCGCAATTTGTTTTTTACCCATGGCTTTACGCAAAACATCGGCTTCACCTTTGGT
The DNA here is from genome assembly GCF_039939415.1 of Polaribacter sp. Taxonomy (GTDB): domain Bacteria; phylum Bacteroidota; class Bacteroidia; order Flavobacteriales; family Flavobacteriaceae; genus Polaribacter. The sequence goes on along the minus strand of NZ_JBDVJE010000052.1, from coordinate 9,519 downwards.
GAAATCTGCTAATTTTTGCGATAAAAGCATTACTTGCTCTTGATAGACTGTAATTCCGTAGGTTTCTGCCAAATATTCTTCCATGGCAGGTAAATCGTACTCAATATCTTCTGTACCGTGTTTTCTGTTGATAAAACTAGGAATGTATTCCATTGGACCAGGTCTGTACAATGCATTCATTGCAATTAAATCTGCAAAAACAGTAGGCTTTAAAGAACGCATGTGTTTTTGCATCCCAGGAGATTCATATTGAAAAACACCTACAGTTTCTCCTCTTTGAAACAATTCGTAGGTTTTTTCATCTTCTAAAGAAAAATTTTCTGGATCTAATTCTACACCATGTTTTGCTTTTACAATTTTAACGGTGTCTTTAATTAAAGTCAGCGTTTTTAATCCTAAGAAATCCATTTTTAACAAACCTGCATTTTCTACTACAGAGTTGTCAAATTGGGTAACATACATGTCAGAATCTTTTGCCAAAGCAACAGGTACGTAATTGGTAATATCACCAGGAGTAATTATTACACCACAGGCATGAATACCTGTGTTTCTAACAGAACCTTCTAATATAGTTGCTTTATTAATCGTTTCTGAAACTAAATCTGTACCGAAAGACATGTTTTTTAATTCTTCTACAAGTTGTTTTTCTTCGGCACGTAAACCATCAACTTTACCTTTACTTTTTGGGTCGTCTCCAAAAATATTTTTTAACTTAATTCCCGGAATTAATTTTGCAATTCTATCGGCTTCAAACAGCGGCAAGTCTAAAACTCTGGCAGTATCTCTAATAGAAGATTTTGCTGCCATTGTTCCGTATGTAATAATTTGTGCAACTTGATTTGCGCCATATTTATCAATTACATAATCCATTACGCGACCACGACCTTCATCATCAAAATCAATATCGATATCTGGCATGGAAACACGTTCTGGATTTAAGAAACGCTCAAAAAGTAAATCGTATTTAATAGGATCAATATTTGTAATCCAAAGACAATAGGCAACTACAGAACCTGCAGCAGAACCACGACCAGGACCAACAGCAACATCCATTTTTCTTGCCTCGCGAATAAAATCCTCTACAATTAAGAAATAACCAGGGTATCCCGTTTTTTCAATAACTGATAATTCAAAGTCTAAACGTTCTTTAATGGATTCAGTTATTTCTCCATAACGAATTTTAGCACCTTCAAAAGTTAAGTGTTTTAAGAAATTATTTTCTCCACGCTTTCCTCCATCTTCTTCGTCTTTTACGTCTTTAAATTCATCAGGAATATCAAAAGCAGGTAATAAAACATCTCTTGCAAGCGTAAAAATTTCGATTTTATCTACAATTTCTTGTATGTTGATGATGGCTTCTGGCAAATCTGCAAACAAGGTTTTCATTTCATCCGAAGATTTGAAATAATATTCCTCATTTGGTAAACCATATCTGTAACCACGACCTTTACCTTTTGGTGTCGCTTGTTTTTCTCCATCTTTTACACACAATAAAATATCGTGTGCATTTGCGTCTTTTTTCTCTAAATAAAAAGTATTGTTAGTGGCAACAATTTTAATATCGTGCTTTTTAGAGAATTTTAATAAAGTTTCATTTACAATTTTTTCATCTTGTTGATTATGACGCATCAACTCAATATAAAAATCATCTTTAAATTGCTCTTTCCACCAAAGTAAAGCTTCTTCAGCTTGTTTTTCTCCGAGATTTAAAATTTTACTAGGAACTTCACCATATAAATTACCCGTTAAAACAATAACATCTTCTTTGTATTTTTTGATGATTTCTCTATCAATTCTTGGTACATAATAAAAACCATCTACAAAAGCAATGGAAGACATTTTAGCTAAATTATGATACCCTTTTTTGTTTTTTGCTAACAAAACAACTTGATATCCATTGTCTTTTTGAGATTTGTTTTTATGATCTTCACACACGTTAAACTCACAACCAATAATTGGTTTCATGGGAGTTTCGGCATTCTTATTATGATTTAAAACGGCATTTACAAAATGAAAAGAAGCCATCATATTTGCAGTGTCTGTCATGGCAACTGCTGGCATATTATCTTTAGCTGCAGCTTTTACAATATTGCCAATTTGCATGGTAGATTGTAAGACAGAAAACTGTGTGTGATTGTGTAAATGCGCAAACTGAACATTTTTTAATTCAGCTAAACCATCAGAAGTAGATTTTGTTTCTTCAACACCTTTTAACTTTTCTAGGCGTTTACGAATTTTGTTACTTTCTTGTTTTAGATTGATGTGTTTTAAACCAATTACCTGAATTGGTTTCGGATTCGCTTCTGAGAAATTTTTAAAATAATCTTCATCAACATCTAATTGTTCTTTGGTAAATTCTCTTAAACGAATTAACTCTAAAAAACATCTTGTTGTAGCTTCAACATCGGCAGTTGCATTATGCGCTTCACCAAAACCAACACCGAAAAGATGATTGTGTAATTCTGTTAAAGTTGGTAATTTAAATTTTCCACCACGACCTCCAGGAATTTGACACATGGTAGCCGTTTTTTCTGTACAAGTGTCTAAAAGTGGGAGCGTAGTTAAATTGTTTTCTACACCTAATCTATGGAATTCACATCCCATAATATTAATATCAAAACCAACATTTTGTCCAACAATAAATTTGGTTTTTTTTAAAGCTTCGTTAAAAAGTTGTAACCCTTTGTCTAAAGAAATTCCTTTTTCTTCTGCTAATTCAGTAGAAATTCCGTGAATTCTTTCTGCATCGTACGGAATGTTAAAATTATCTGGCTGTATAAGAAAATCGTTGTGTTCTAATACATTTCCCATTTCATCATGCAATTGCCATGCAATTTGAATACATCGAGGCCAGTTGTCTGTATCTGTAATTGGAGCATTCCAGCTTTTTGGTAAACCGGTAGTTTCTGTATCAAAAATTAAGTACATAAAAGAGACTTTTTGGGTAATAAATTTGGAAAGTTAAAAATACAAAAACATCAGAGGATTATATTGATAAAATGAGTAGAATTTTAAATAAAAAAAAGTCAACCCAATTAAGGGCTGACTTTAAATTAATTAACTGTATTTAAATTACAACTATTTATGATAATTCTTCTTCTACAATTAATGTATTAATAGCAGCTTGTATTTTTTGTTTTTGTTGTTCTAACATTTTTCTAGTTGATGGAGCAAAAGAATCTTCTTTTAAAATTTCCTCATATTCATCAAAACTTGCTTTTTCTCCTCTAATTGCTTCCTCTAAAATTGCTTCTTCGTTGTTAGAGCTAAACAAAGATTTTAAAGACATCCAATTTCTGTGCATTGTACCTTTAAAAGAACCATTATCTTCTGGTATTTGACCGTAAGATAAGATTTCTGTTCTTAAATCTTTTGCAAATTGACTTCTTTCTGAAGCTCTTCTTTTAAAGAAAATTTTTAATGTAGTACTATCTACATTTTCTGCGGAATTAAGATAACCTTTTTCTGCATCATAATTTTTTTCTAATAATTCGTTTAATTTGTTCGAAATTTTTTCTGTGTACTTCATGGTATCGTTTTCATTTTAAATTTCAATAGATTATTTTGAGATGCGTATTGTTTCACATCTATCTGATACCACAAAACTATAGTAGTTTAGTATTTTTGATTGATGCAAAAGATTTGAATTTTAGCTCATTTGCTATTTGAATCTAATTTCATGAGTTGCTTGCTTTTTAATTAAAAGCGGATGTTAATAGTTCAAGTGGTGAAACTTTCAGTATCTTTTATAAAAATTTAATTCCACCTTAAAATTGAGCAGATACTAAACTAAATTTAGTTTAAAAAAAAAGCGAGTAATGAAAGCCTGTTCTAACATTAGAAAAAAATTAATTTAAATAAACTGTAACATTTTTGTAAATTGGCATACATATAAAAGAATTATTACTTAAAATGTTTAAAAATGAAGAAAATATTATTAGTTACTGTTATGTTTTTTGGCTTTGTTACAAATGCTCAATCTGTAGATGAAATTTTATCTACTTATTATGAAAACATTGGAGGAGTAGAAAATTTAAAAAAGATTACTGGAGTTAAAATGACTGCAAGTGTTAACCAACAAGGAATGGAAATTCCATTAGAAATTTATCAATTATCTGATGGTAAACAGATGACTATTATTAATTTCCAAGGAAAAGAAATTAAGCAAGGTGTTTTTGATGGTGAAACTTTGTGGGGGCATAATTTTATGACAATGAAAGCAGAGAAAAGCGATGCAGAAGCAACTGAAAATATGAAATTGAATATGAATGATTTTCCAGATTCTTTTATAGATTACAAAAAGAAAGGCTATAAAGTAGAGTTTTTAGGAAAAGAAACAATTGATGGGGCAGAAACTTTTAAAATAAAGCTAACTAAAGAACCAGTTACTGTAGATGGTAAAAAAGAAGATGATGTTAGTTATTATTTCTTTGATACAGAGAATTATGTGCCAATAGCAATACAAACAGAAATAAAATCTGGTCAAGCAAAAGGAATGATATCTCAGGTTATAATGAGTGATTACCAGGAAGTTGATGGGTTGTATTTTCCTTTTTCTATGACTCAGGGCATAAAAGGACAACCAGGAGGACAACCAATCACTATTACTAAAATAGAGTTAAGCCCTAAGGTTGATGCAGCAGCATTTTTATTTCCTGAAGAAAAAAAATAATTATATTTTTCACTAAAACCTCAAATTTATTTAGAGGTTTTTTTAATCAATAAATCCAAACAGTATGAAAAAACAACTTTTATTAATAGCACTTGTACTATTTACTTTTCAAATGGAAGTAAGTGCTCAACAAAAAAATAATTTTAAAGGGAAACAATTATTTGGAGATTTAAGCGCAAGACATATTGGCCCTGCCTTAATGAGTGGAAGAATTAATGATTTAGAAAACCATCCAACAAATAATAGAATTATTTATGCAGGAACTGCAGGTGGAGGTGTATGGAAATCTAATGATGGAGGAGTAACTTTTAATTCGATTTTTGATGATTATTGTCAGTCTATTGGTGCTGTAGAAGTAGATCCTAACAATCCAGATAATGTTATTTATGTTGGTACTGGAGAAACTTGGACAAGAAACAGTATTTCTGTTGGAGATGGTATGTATAAATCTATAGATGGTGGATCTTCTTGGAATAGAATTGGTTTTGAAAAATCTGAACATATTGCAAATATTATTGTAAACCCTAAAAATTCAAAAGAAATTTATGTAGGAGTTTTAGGTGCTTTATGGGGTGATAGTGAAGAGAGAGGTGTATACAAGTCTGTTGATGCAGGTGCTACTTGGAATAAAATTTTATATACGAACCAAAAAACTGGTTGTGCAGATTTAACAATGGATCCAAATAACCCTAATATTTTGTATGCTTCTATGTGGGAATTTAGGAGAACAGGATGGTCTTTTGAATCTGGAGGAGAAAATAGTGCATTATATAAATCTGTTGATGGAGGGGCAACTTGGAATAAAATTCATAATGGTTTTCCTAAAGGAAAATTAGGAAGATTGGCAATTGCAGTAGCGCCTTCTAATTCTAATATTTTATATACAGTAATTGAAGCAGAAAAAAACGAAAGAAAAGGATTGTATAGAAGTGATGATGCAGGTAAAAATTGGAAACAATTAAATAACGATTTTGGTATAACAGTTCGACCTTTTTACTTTTCAAGAATTGTTGTAGATCCAAAAAACCCTGATGTTGTTGTAAAAGGAGGTTTAACAGGTTCGATTTCTAGAGATGGTGGAAAAACATTTAAAAATTTAGGAAATATGCATAGTGATATTCACGATATCACTTTTGATATTAATGATTCAGATAGAATGTATGCAGGTACAGATGGAGGTGTATATCGTTCTTTAAACGGAGGAACAACTATGGAGATAGTTGAAAACTTACCACTGTCACAGTTTTATCATATAAGTGTAGATGATGCAGAACCATATAATGTTTATGGAGGTTTACAAGATAATGGTTCTTGGTATGGACCTTCTTCTTCTCCTGGTGGAATCGAAGCTAGAGATTGGAATTCTATTGGAGCTGGTGATGGTTTTAGGGTTTTAAAACATCCTACCAAGAATATTATTTATTCGGAAATGCAAGGTGCAGAAAATGTTTGGAGATATGATGTAGATGCTAAAAGAGTAAAAACAATTCAGCCTTTGCCTCAAAAAGGATTTCCGAAATTACGTTTTAATTGGAATGCTCCTATGGCTATTAGTATACATCAACCTGATCGTTTTTATATGGGAAGTCAATTCTTACATAAATCTGAAGACATGGGAGATACTTGGCAAATTATTTCACCAGATTTAACAACAAATGATCCGTTAAAACAAGATCAAAGTAGTTCTGGAGGATTGTCTATGGATAATTCTGGTGCAGAAAATCACACAACTATTTTTACAATTGCAGAGTCAACGTTAGACCAAAATATAATTTGGGTGGGTACAGATGATGGAAATGTGCAAGTTACTCAAGATGGAGGAAAAACTTGGGTAAACACTTCTGTGAATATACCTGATTTACCAAAAAATACTTGGACATATCATATAGAAGCAAGTGTTTTTAATAAGGGAACAGCATATGCTGTTTTTGATGGTCATACAATGAATGATATGAAGCCTTACGCTTATAAAACTACAGATTTTGGTAAAACTTGGAAAAGTATAATTACTGATGATGTTGTTGGTTTCGTAAGAAATATTCAAGAAGATTATGTAAATCCAGATTTATTATTTTTAGGAACAGAGTTTGGTTTATACATTACCATGGATGGGGGGAAAAACTGGAATAAGTTTATGAATAACATGCCTTCGGTAGCTGTTCATTTTATTGATTTACAAAAGAAAACTAACGACTTAGTAATGGGTACTCATGGTAGAGGAATAATTATTATAGATGATATTTCACCATTAAGAGAAATAAATAAAGAGGTTTTAAAGAAAAAAGTTCACTTTTTTAAAACAAAACCTACAGTAATTTTTGAAGAAGGGAGTTTCTCTGGAGGTTTTGGAGCGGAAACTCAATTTGTTGGGGCAAATCCAAGTAGAGCAGCGCAAATTAAATATCATTTAAGTAAGCGTCATACTTTTGGTAAAATGACATTGGAGATACAGGATGAAAATGGAAAAACTATAAGTAAGTTAGGACCAGGAAAATCTAAAGGAATTAATATTGTAAATTGGAATTACAGATTAAAAAACCCTAAAGTAGCCAAAGGAAAAACATTTAGTTTTGGAGGATTTACATCTCCTTTAGCAGAAGCAGGAGCTTACAATGTTGTTTTAAAGAAAGGAAAAGATACATATACTCAAAAGATTAAACTTATTTATGATCCTAAATCTAAATTAACAAAAGAAAATAGAGTATTTAAGCATAAGACTACTATGAAAATGTATAACATGATAGAGGAATTAGCATATATGGTATATGAATTAGATGCTGTTTTACAAAAATCAAAAGAGTTTAAAAAGAGAAAAATTATAGAAAAGCTTACAAAACTTAAAAAAACATTGGTCATTACAACTGGAGATAATTATGTTGGTTCTGCTGAACCTCAGTTAAGAGAAAAAATGACTGATTTATATAGTAAAATTGCAACGAGTTATGATAAACCATCTAGTTCTGAATTAGAAAGTTTATCAATAATAAATGAACGTTTTACACAAGCTAAAAAAGACTATGCAAAAATTAAAAAGAAGGTTAGATTTTTAGACGAATTAAAATTAAAAACTTTTGAAGAGTTTAAAAAATAAAAAACGAGTATACTATATAATTTAAAGAATATTAGTGGTTTAAAATTAAAAAAAAGTTAGTACTTTTGCGCCCACTTACTACGAGATGGTAAGATTATTAATAATCAAGGTCGAGAACCTTAAAAAATTAACAAATTATGTCTGTAAAGATTAGATTACAAAGACACGGAAAAAAAGGTAAGCCTTTCTATTGGATAGTTGCTGCTGATGCTCGTGCAAAAAGAGATGGTAGATACTTAGAAAAAATAGGTACTTACAACCCAAATGTAAACCCTGCAATTATTGATTTAAACGTTGATAAAGCTGTAGAATGGTTACAAAATGGTGCACAACCAACTGATACTGCAAAAAACATTTTATCTTATAAAGGTGCAATGTTAAAGAATCATTTAGCTGGAGGTGTAAGAAAAGGAGCTTTAACACAAGAACAAGCAGATGCTAAATTTGCAGCTTGGTTAGAAGAAAAAGCAGCTAAAATTTCTGATAAAGAAGCTGGATTATCTAAAGCTCAATCTGAAGCAAAAGCAGCAGCTTTAGCAGCAGAAAAAGCAGTAAACGAAGCAAGAATTGAAGCAGCTAAACCAGTTGTGGAAGAAGTTGCTGAAGAAGCGTCTGAAGAAGTTGAAGCAGCAGCAGAAACTATTGATGAGGCAGCAGAAAAAGCAGCAGAGTAAATTATAAATTACTACGAACACATGCGTAAAGAAGATTGTTTTTATTTAGGCAGAATCGTAACTAAATATAGTTTTAAAGGTGAAGTTATTATCAAATTAGATACTGATGAACCTGAGTTGTACAAAAATATGGAATCAGTTTACGTCGAGTTTGGCGCAAATTTGGTTCCATTTTTTATTGATAAAAGTTCGCTTCATAAAGGAAATCAATTACGTGTTCAGTTTGAAGATGTATATTCTGAAGAAGAAGCAGATGCTATTTTAAAAAGTAATGTTTATCTACCAAATACAATGTTGCCTAAACTAACTGGTGATAAATTTTATTATCATGAAGTGATAGGTTTTACTGTTGTGGATGCTAATTTTGGAGAAGTTGGACAAATTGTTCATATTAATGATAAAGCTGCACAACCACTTTTTGAGATTGACAGAGATGGAACTGAAATTTTTATTCCTATGGTTGATGATTTCATTAAAAAAGTAGATAGAGAAAACAAAGTAATACAAGTTGAGGCTCCAGAAGGGTTGATAGCTTTGTATATTTAGAAAGGTGTCTGAGTGGTCGAAAGAGCTACCCTGGAAAGGTAGTATACTGGCAACGGTATCGAGGGTTCGAATCCCTTCCTTTCTGCAATATTAAAAATAAATAATTAGAAAACTTTCAATATAATATTGAAAGTTTTTTTGTTTTATAATACTCTTGTATAAATATAGGTTTTAATTTGTTTTTTTGATTTTCAGAGAGTTAACTTTGAGAGTGCGTTCAAAAATATTGGGATTATGATTGATTCTATAGCAAAGAATTTATGGGTATTAGTTACTATAATGCTTCCTGGAATGTTTACATATGGTATTTGGAGGCTTTTATTAATATTGAGTCCAAGTAATATAATAAATACAACGTGAGTTCGACTTAAGCAATAGCATTATTAGGTAACATCTTCGGGATTTTTATAGAAGGTTTTTTAGGTAAAAAAGAATATGCAATTAGCCCAGAGATCATATTTGTTATGAAATTATCAAAAGATCTATGTCTAGAGTGTTCAATTTGGCAAGTGTTTTTAAGGACATCATTTACAGAT
>NZ_JBDVJE010000051.1:0-12981 GCF_039939415.1 Polaribacter sp. | reverse complement strand
CTAGACATAGATCTTTTGATAATTTCATAACAAATATGATCTCTGGGCTAATTGCATATTCTTTTTTACCTAAAAAACCTTCTATAAAAATCCCGAATATGTTACCTAATAATGCTATTGCTTAAGTCGAACTCACGTTAAAAGAGAAAAAACTTAAATTCAATATCAGCAAATCTATCAATAACTTTTCCTTAATTTTGCAGTCCAAAACAATTAAAAATGCCACGTAGAGAACGAAATAAGTTTGTAAAGAAGAATCAAGTTTTAGAATTAAAAATTGAAGATTATGCCTTTGGCGGAAAAGGAATTGCAAGAATACATTCTGAAGAAGGAAGTTTTGTCGTTTTTATTCCAAATACTTTACCTGGTCAATTGGTAAAAGCGCAAATTAGTAAGTCTAGTAAAAAGTACGCTGAAGCGAAGTTAATTGATGTTTTAGAACCATCAGAAGACGAAGTAGAAGTTCCTTTTCAAGATATTCCTGGAGCGCCTTACATTCAACTTCCAATAGATTTACAGCATAAATACAAAAAAGAAAGTACACTTTCTTTATTCAAAAGAATTGGTAAAGTAGAAAATATAGAAGATTTATTTGATGAGTTTATAGCATCTCCAAACGTGTTTCATTATAGAAACAAAATGGAATATGGTTTCTCTGCAATTGGTTATGATAGAGTACATAAAACTGATAAAGATGAGTTTACTTTAGGTTTTAAAAGACGTGGAGTTTGGTGGATGGGAGATAATTTAGAAAAAGACTCTGGTTTGTTTGATAAGCAAATGGAAGACAATCTAAAAAACATTCGTCAACACTGTATTGAAACGGGATTAGATCCCTGGCATGGGCCTAGAAAAGAAGGATTTTTTAGATACTTTATTGTTAGAAAATCATACAAAACAGATGAATTATTATTCAACTTAGTAACTACATCTCCAGATTTAGATAAATTCGATTTACAAAAATTTGCAGCTTTTCTAAAAGATATTTTTGGAGAACGTTTAGCAGGTTTATTGCATACCATTAACGATGAAACAGGAGATAGAACTATTGCAACTGCAGGAAGTTTAGATCTTGTTTATGGTAAAGATAAAATTGTAGAAGAATTATTAGGTTTAAATTTTGAAATCAGTATGAAAAGCTTTTTTCAAACCAACCCAAAATGTGCAGAAAAACTATATTCTAAAGTAGTAGAATATGTTTTAGAAGATAAAACAAAAGTAGACAACACTGTTGTTATGGATTTATTTTGTGGAACAGGAACTATTGGTCAAATTGTTGCTTCTAAAAGTGAAAATGCAAAAATTGTAGGTGTAGACATTGTAGCTTCTGCCATTGAAGATGCTGAAAAAAATGCCAAAAGAAATAATATTGAAGGCTTAAAATTTTATGCTGCTGATGTTGGAAAATTTTTAATTGCACACCCTGAATATAAAAACAAAATTAAGACTATTATTTTAGACCCTGCAAGAGCAGGAATTGCGCCAAAAACCTTGAAAAAAATCATTGATTTAAATGCATACAGAATGGTTTACGTCTCTTGTAATCCTGCAACTCAGGCAAGAGATACAGAATTGTTAAGTGAAGCTGGTTACTTTATTAAAAAAATTAGTTTGGTAGATCAATTTCCACATACAAGTCATATAGAAACTGTAGTTTTGTTTGAGAAATGTTAAATGAAGTCATAATTTTTAAATTATTGAACTTTATTTTTATGAATCATCATATATTAGTCCAAGAAAATAAATAACTTTTTAATATAAATGATAAAACTATCAGATTCAGCAATAGAAAGAAAATTAGAGTCTCTACATGATTGGGATTTTTATGACAATGCTTTACATACAGATTTTGAATTCGATAATTTTAAAGATTGTATGTCTGCAATGAACAGAATTGCGTTTGAATGTGAAGCTTTAAATCATCATCCAGAATGGACAAATGTATACAATATTTTAGAAATTAAATTGACTACTCATGATGCTGAGGGTGTTACAGAATTAGATTTTAAATTAGCAAAAGCTATTAATGTAATTGTAGAAGTTGAAGAAGAAGATTAATATGAAAAAAACATTCTTAATTATAGGAATTATTATACTCGCAATTACTTCTTGCGAAAAAGATGATTTTTGCTTACAAAACCCTGTTACACCTAATTTAGTTTTACGTTTTTATGATGACATAGATAAAACAACTACAAAAAGTGTAAATGAATTATATGTTTGGGCTGATGAAAAAGACACTATTTTTAATGGTGTAAGTACAGACTCTATTTATATTCCTTTAAATAGTTTAGCTACAGAAACTGTGTACAAAATTTCTAATGGTACAGATGTAGAAACTTTTACCATAAACTACACAACAGAAGAAGAATATGTATCACGTTCTTGTGGTTATAGAATTCTTTTTAACAATGTTACTTTTACCACAGACAACACGTGGTTTACAGAGTTTACACCTTCTACTTTAACAACAATAGACAATCAAGATGCAGCACATGTTAAAATATATTATTAGTATATGTTTATTTTTTGTTTTTGTTGATGGATTTTCTCAAGAACAAAAAAAAGACACACTTACAAACTCTAAAAAAGATAGTATTTTATACAAAACTAATTACGGCTTAAGGCTAGGTGTAGATATTAGCAAACCTATTTTAGCTCAGTTTAACAGCTCTTATAGTGGTTTTGAAATTGTAGGAGATTACAGAATAAAGAAAAACTTTTATTTAGCTGCAGAAATCGGTTATGAAGAAGAAACAACAGCAGAAGATTATTCTAATTCAACTGTAAAAGGAAATTATTTACGTTTAGGATTCAATTTTAATGCGTACCAGAATTGGTTAGACATGAATAACGAAGTTATTTTAGGATATCGTTATGGGTTTAGCCTTTTCGAACAAACCTTAAATAGTTATACACCAAATGTATCTAATGCAAATAACGTTACAAATATAACTAGTGGAAATTATTTTCCTACATACACAATAAACACGCCAATAACCGAAACAGGTTTAAACGCACATTGGTCTGAATTTGTAGTAGGTTTTAGAGCAGAAACTTTCAAAAATTTCTTTTTAACATTTACAGGTTCTTATAAAATTTTAATGAGTGTAAAAGATCAAAAAGACTTTAAAACCTTATATTCTCCAGGTTTTAATAGAATTTTTGATAGTAACACAGGTTTTGGATTTAACTATACAATTACTTACTTAATTCCTTTTAAAAAGAAATAATAATTTGGCTTTATCGAATTTTTAGTAACTTTATCAACCCTATTATTAAATTAAAACATCATGAATAAAATACCAAGTGTAAATTTAGCAGACTTTCTATCTTCTGATGACAGCAAAAAACAACAGTTTATTGATGAAATTGGTCATGCTTATGAAAACATTGGTTTTGTAGCTTTAAAAGGTCATTTTTTAGATGAACAATTGGTTAAAGATTTATATGCAGAAATAAAAAACTTTTTTGATTTACCTATTGATACAAAAGAGAAATATGAAATTCCAGGAATTGGAGGACAAAGAGGCTATGTATCTTTTGGTAAAGAATCTGCCAAAGGTAAAAAAGAAGGAGATTTAAAAGAATTTTGGCATTTTGGTCAGTATGTAGATAAAGATTCTAAATACGCAAACGAATATCCAGAAAATGTAACTGTTAATGAACTAGCTAAGTTTAATCAAGTTGGTAAAAAAACATACCAAATGCTAGAAAAAACAGCTAAATATGTGTTACGCTCTTTAGCATTACATTTAGGTTTAGAAGAAACTTATTTTGACAATTATATTAAAAACGGAAATAGTATTTTACGCCCAATTCATTATCCACCAATAGAAACAGAACCTAAAGGAGCAGAAAGAGCTGCAGCTCATGGAGACATTAATTTAATTACTTTATTAATGGGTGCGCAAGGCAAAGGCTTACAAGTTCAAAATCATAAAGGAGATTGGATTGACGCTATGGCAGAACCAGATGAACTAATGATAAATGTAGGAGATATGCTATCACGTCACAGTAATAACAAATTAAAATCTACGATTCATAGAGTTGTAAATCCACCAAAAGAAATGTGGGGAACTTCTCGTTATTCAATTCCATTTTTTATGCACCCAGTGTCAGATATGAAACTAGATGTTTTAGAAAATTGTATTGATGCTAAAAATCCAAAACAATTTGATGATATTACTGCTGGAGAATTTTTAGATGAAAGATTAAGAGAATTAGGTTTAAAAAAATAGCAGGCAGTTTTTCAATAGCGGTTTGTAGTTAGTTATAGACCGAAAACTGAAATTTAAAAAAATTATAAGAAGCTATTTCCTGCTTTTCACTATATCTTTTTTTAAGAAAAATAAAAAAAGGATGCCGTTTCAATCAGGGCTAGACTTAATTGCCAAAAAATAGAATAATAAATAATTAAAACTTATAGTTAGTTGCTCACTGAGAACTGAATACTGAAAACTGAAAACTGAACAGAATGGACTTAAAAGATCAACTAAAAAACCTTTTTCCAGAGCACGAAGAAACTGTTGAACCTGTTAAAGAAAAATCGAATATTTGGTTACAAGACGACCCAATTATTTGCAAATACGAAAAACGAAAAGGAAAACCAATTACTATTCTAGAAGGATATACAGGAGCAACATCCGATTTTAAAATTCTAGCCAAAGAAATTAAAACAAAACTTTCTGTTGGAGGAAGTTTTAAAGATGACAAGATAATTATTCAAGGAGATTATAGAGATCGAATAATGACCATGTTAAAAGAAAAAGGATTTAAAGTAAAACGTGTAGGTGGTTAGTATTTTTATGACCAAGTATTAATTTAAAAAAAACGTTAATTTTTTAATTATGAGTTCCCCAATATTACATATTACAAATGGAGATAGTACTACAAACTACCTTAAAAAACTACATTTTTCTGGAGATTTTATAACTTGGAGAGAAATGTTGTGCGAAGGCAAAACAACACCAGATGTTGGAAGCGAAACCTTTTGGAAAAATAGATTTGATTTTTTTAAATCTTCATACAAAGTGTCTAAACAAAATTTTATAGATTTTACACTTAAAGAATATAGAAATCTTTGCAATAAAAAAGAAAGTAAAGAAATTGTATTATGGTTTGAGTATGATTTATTTTGTCAAATTAACATGCTTGCTGTAATAAGTTGGTTAAAAACATATAGAAAAGGTTATCATATTTCACTAGTTTGTAGTGGAAAAATAAAAGGTTCTAAAAAACTAAAAGGTTTAGGAGAATTGACTGAAAATCAAATTCATCAACACTTTAAAAAAAGAATCGATTTAACACAAGATGATATTGAATATGCAGATTATATTTGGCAATTATATTGTTCTGATAGTCCCTTAAGATTAGAAACCGTCTATAAATTTAATCCAATGTCTCCTTTTCAATATTTAACATCTGCTTTAGAGGCTCATTTATTAAGATTTCCTTCTATAGATAATGGCTTAAATCAGGTTGAAAACACAATACTTAAAACTGCAAATTCAAATAGCTTCTCATCTAAAAATCAATTAATTGTAAAACTTCTTAAAAATCAAGAAAAATATGGTTTTGGAGACATACAATACCAACATTCTATAAACCAACTTCAAAAATTATTTACTTCTTTTAACCCTGTAAAGTTATCTAGAAAAGGAAAAAAAGTATTGGAAAACCAAATGAATTTTTATAGTGAAATTCGCACTGAAAATTCGTATCTTGGAGGAGCAAAAAAATATAGTTTTTTATTTAATAATCAAACAGAAAAACTATTACAAATTACATCATAAATGCCTATAAAACAATCTGAACTAATCTTAAATCCAGATGGTAGTGTTTATCATTTAAATTTAAGACCCGAAAATATTGCCAAAAATATAATCTTTGTTGGCGATCAAGATCGAGTTGATAAAATCTCTAAGCACTTTGATTCTATACAATTTACAACTCAAAAACGCGAATTTAAAACAACTACAGGTACATATAAAGGCAAACAGTTTTCTGTAATGTCTACTGGTATTGGTCCAGATAATATAGATATTGTTGTAAACGAATTAGATGCACTTGTAAACATAGATTTAGAAACTAGACAACCAAAAAAAGAATTAACCTCTTTAAACATTGTAAGAATTGGTACTTCTGGCTCATTACAAGCAGATATTCCTGTAGATTCTTTTGTTATAGGCTCTCATGGTTTAGATTTAAATGGAATGCTTCACTCCTATCAAATAAATACAATCTCAAACCCTAATATTGAAGAAGCCTTTGTTAAACATACAAATTGGAGCCCTAAAAAAGCATATCCAATTATTGTTAAAAATAGCCAAGAATTAGAAGATAAATTAAAATCAGAAAAAACTTTTCATGGCATTACAGCAACTGCTGGTGGTTTTTATGGACCTCAAGGTAGAATATTACGTTTAGCATTGCAAGACAATGATTTAAACCATAAAATAGACAGCTTTAATTTTAATAAAAATAGAATTACCAATCTAGAGATGGAAACTTCAGCTATTTATGGTTTATCAGCATTACTAGGTCATAATGCATGCTCTATAAATGCAATTATTGCCAACAGAGCCAATGGAACATTTAGTAATAACCCTGGTAAAGTAGTTGCAGAATTAATAGAATATACATTAGAAAAATTAATTCAGTAAATGGCAAATCTAAAAATTGGTGGAGTTCCAGAGCATTTTAATTATCCTTGGAAAATCACTTTAAAAAACAAAAAATATAGCAAACAAAACATCAAAGTAAGTTGGCAAGATTTTCCTGGTGGAACAGGACAAATGTGTAAAGCTCTACGTTCTGGAGAAGTGGATATAGCTATTGTTTTAACAGAAGGTATTATTAAAGATATTGCTGCTGGTAATCCATCTAAAATTGTACAAACATTTGTAAAAACTCCTTTAATTTGGGGAATTCATGTTGGCGCAAAATCTTCTTTTCAAAAAATTGAAGATTTAGAACATGCAACAATTGCAATTAGTAGGTTTGGTTCTGGCTCTCATTTAATGGCTATTGTAAACGCTTACAACCAAGGTTGGGATGTTTCTAAACTAAAGTTTAAAGTTATTGGTAATTTACAAGGAGGGATTGATGCACTTATAAATGGTGAAGCAGATTATTTTATGTGGGAACATTTTACCACAAAACCCTTAGTAGATAATGGCACTTTTAGAAGAATTGATGACTGCCCTACTCCATGGCCCTGTTTTGTTATTGCTGTAAGAAATGAAGTTTTAGAAAATAATTTTAATGAAGTTAAAAAGGTTTTAGATATTATTAATAATGAAACTTCAGAGTTCAAAAAAACACCTGATTTAGACAAAATTTTAGCAGATAATTATAACCAACAATTACAAGATATTCAGCAATGGTTAAAAATAACTGAATGGAATGATAGTAAACCCATCACTAAAAATTTAATTACACGCATTCAAAATAAAATGATACAATTTAACGTTATACAAGAGAAGAAAAATTCGGGTGAGTTCATAAAAAATATGTACATTTAGCCTATAAAACCCTTAACAATGAAAAAAGTAGTATTTATTGCAGTTTGTATTTTAGGAATCATTTGTTTTTCTTCTTGTAGAAGTACTTCTAAATCTTGTGGTTTAGCAGACAATACAACAACTATTCAAACAACATTAAATCAAGCAGATTTCTCTTAAAGTCTTCTTGATTCTTAATTTCAAATTCAATGAATCCGCTATTTAGCGGATTTTTTTATGTTAATTTACTATCAAATAAAACATTAACCTTACTATTTCTAAACTTTTTAATAAAGTTTTTCTTACCTTTTTTTTATTTTAAGTTTACCATAGCAAAACATTTACATTCTAATTTTGATAAAACTTTAGAAGATAAATTATTGTTTAGCAACAAAGTATCATTTATTATAACAAAACAAATTGCAAAGAATCTACATTTTTGCAAAGACCAATTCTTCTCCTTCAATTTAAAAAATGAAAAAACAAAAAAAACGCAAATTAGATTACGTTGTAATTTCTGACGTACATCTTGGCACATATGGTTGTAAAGCCAAAGAATTATTAAACTATTTAAAAACAATACAGCCAAGAGTATTGATATTAAATGGAGACATTATCGACATTTGGCAATTTAATAAACGTTATTTTCCAAAATCTCACATGAGTGTAATAAAACACATAACAAGTCTTTTAAGTAAAGGAACTGAGGTATATTATATAACTGGGAATCATGATGAAATGTTACGAAAATTTAAAGGCTTTCAATTAGGGAGTTTTAAAATAGTTAACAAATTAATTGTAAATCTTAATGGTAAAAAAGCTTGGTTTTTTCATGGTGATGTTTTTGATGTAACCATGCAACACTCTAAATGGTTGGCAAAATTAGGCGGTAAAGGTTACGACCTATTAATTTTAATCAATACACTTATAAATTGGTTTAGTAAATTGTTAGGTTATGGGCGATTATCTTTATCAAAAAAAATAAAAAACAGCGTTAAAGTTGCTGTAAAATTTATAAATAATTTTGAAAAAATAGCTTCGGATATTGCTATAGAAAATAAATACGATTATGTTATTTGTGGGCACATTCATCAACCCGAAATAAGAGAAATAGAAAACAATAAAGGAAAAACTATTTATTTAAATTCTGGAGATTGGATTGAAAATTTAACTGCCTTAGAATATAGTAACAAAAAATGGAGTTTATACGAATATTCAAAAGATAAGTTTATTGAAGAAAATGAAGAGAAACAAAAATCAAAAAAAATAAAAAAAGAAGATTCAAACAATTTTATTTTTAATGAATTACTAAAAGAATTCGACATTAATAAACCTTTAAAATAATTCCATATGAAAATATTATATGCTTTTCAAGGTACAGGAAATGGCCATTTAACTAGAGCAAAAGAAATTATTCCTGTATTGCAACAAAAAGGATCTTTAGATATTCTTGTTAGCGGTAAAGAAAATAATTTAGATTTAGGCTTTGAAATTAAATACAAACTTCATGGATTAAATTTTACTTTTGGTAAAAAAGGTGGTATCGATTTTTTTCAAAGTTTTAAAAAAATGAAACTTTCTAATTTTTATAATGAAATAAAAAATATTCCTATTAAAAATTACGACTTAATAATTAATGATTTCGAACCAGTTTCTGCTTGGGCTGCCAAATTAAACAACATTAACATTCTTTCTTTAAGCCATCAAAATGCAGTATTAGATGCAGCTTCACCAAAATTTGGTAAATATAAATTTGAAAAACTAATTTTAAAATATTATGCTCCTTCTAACAATCGCTTTGGCTTTCATTTTAAAAACTATAGTTCAAACACTTTTTCTCCTATAATTAGAAAAAAAATAAGAACAACAAAGATTAGTAATAAAGGTCATATAACAGTTTATTTACCTTCATATTCTGTAGATAAAACTGTAAAAGTATTATCTCAAATACCAATAGTAAAATGGCATATTTTTTCGAAAGAAGTAGAAAAATTAATTTTTAAAAAAAATATTACAATTTACCCTATAAATGAATTTGACTTTATAAAAAGTATGTCCACTTCAAACGGAGTTCTTTGTGGTGCAGGGTTTGAGACACCTTCTGAAGCACTTTATTTAAAGAAAAAACTAATGGTAATTCCTATGAAAAATCAATATGAACAAAAATGTAACGCTTTAGCTTTAAAAGAAATGGGCGTTTCAGTAATAAAAAAACTTGGTAAAAAAAGAATTCAAAATATTTCTAAATGGATTTTATCCGATAATACAATAGATATTGATTACCCAGATGTTACTGAAGAAATTATTGAAGCACTTTTATTACCTTACTATAATCATTCTACATTACCACCTACCATTTTATCGTAGTTTTATGCAATTCATCTAAAATTAAATTTGTTTTAGAAAAATGTTTATTTCCAAACCAGTAACCTCTATTAGCACTTAATGGAGAAGGATGACCAGATTCTAAAATAGTATGTTTTTTCTTATCAATTAATTTCGATTTTTTCTTTGCAAAACCACCCCAAAGTAAAAACACTACATCCTTTTTTTCTTCAGAAATAAGTTTTATAACCTGATCTGTAAACATTTCCCATCCTTTTTTTTGATGACTTCCAGCTTCATGAGCTCTAACAGTTAAAGTAGCATTTAATAACAAAACACCTTGTTTTGCCCATTTTTCAAGATTTCCACTTTCTGGTATTTCTTTACCCAAATCTGTAGAAATTTCTTTAAATATATTAATTAAAGAAGGTGGATGTTTAATTCCGTCTTTTACAGAAAAACACAAACCATTTGCTTGCTCTTCTCCATGATAAGGATCTTGACCAATAATTACAACTTTAAGATCTTGTAAATCACAATAATTAAAAGCTGCAAAAATATCTTCTTCTTTTGGGAAACAAGTATTATTTGCATATTCATCATCAACAAATTTTAATAATTCTTTAAAATAAGGTTTATCTAATTCACTCTGTAAAATATTTTTCCAACTAGAATTAATTTTTACTTGCATACTTTAGTATTTTTGCTAAAAATCAAAGATACTATTTTGAACAAAAGGATATCAAATAAAACATTACAAGATTTAGAATTTACAACCGTTTTACAACATGTTGCAGAATTTTGTATTTCTGGTTTAGGAAAAGAAAAATCATTAGAAATCGAACCTATTCATAATAAAAAAACACTTTTTAAAGAGTTGAATTTGGTAAACGAATATGTTTCTTCTTTTGAGAGTGAAAATAGAATTCCAAATCATGGGTTTGATAATATAACAGAAAGTGTAAAAAGGTTAGCTATTGAAAATAGTTTTATAGAAACAGATGCTTTTTTAAAAATTGCTACAACTTCACTTACTGTAAATGAATTAATTAAATTTTTTAAAAAATTTAAAGTTCAGTTTCCTACTTTTTTTGAACTTTCTCAAGAAATAGAATTTAGCACCTTAATAGATGATGAAATAAAGAAGATTATTGATATTTCTGGAGAAGTAAAAAACAATGCATCACCAGTTTTAAAACAAATTAGAAAAGATATTAATAATGTAAGAGGAAAAATTGGAGCAAGTTTTTCTAGTGCTTTATCAAGAGCAATATCTTCTGGTTATTTAGACGACATAAAAGAAACTATTGTAGACAATCAACGTGTTTTAGCTGTTTCTGCAATGCACAGAAAAAAAGTTGCTGGTAGCTTATTAGGTGCTTCTAAATCTGGTAACATCGTTTATATTGCACCTCAAGCAACATTATCTTATTCTAGAGAGTTTCAAAATTTATTATATGATGAAAAACAAGAAATAGTA
Organism: Polaribacter sp.; assembly: GCF_039939415.1. Classification (GTDB taxonomy): domain Bacteria; phylum Bacteroidota; class Bacteroidia; order Flavobacteriales; family Flavobacteriaceae; genus Polaribacter. The sequence continues at coordinate 1,671 of NZ_JBDVJE010000051.1, read as the reverse complement.
AAAATTCTACGTAATTTATCTGAAACCATAAGACCTTATGTTTACCTTTTAGAAGAATATATTTTATTCTTAATCCATACAGATGTTATTGGAGCAAAAGCTAAATATGCAAATGAAATAAATGCTATTTTACCTAAAATATCAAGAGAGAAAAAAATATATTTTAAAAACGCTTTTCATCCTATTTTATGGAAAAAAAATAAGGAACAAAATTTAAAAACTATAGCTCAAACTATTGAGTTAAATGAACAACAACAAATCATCGTAATATCGGGGCCAAATGCGGGTGGAAAAAGTATTACTTTAAAAACCATTGGTTTATTGCAATTAATGTTGCAAAGTGGAATTTTAATTCCTGTAGATGAACGCAGTCAAACATATATTTTCGATACAATACTTACTGATATTGGAGATAATCAATCTATTGAAAACCAACTAAGTACTTACAGTTATCGTTTAAAAAATATGCGTTACTTTTTAAGAAAATGTAATGAAAAAACATTGTTTTTAATTGATGAATTTGGTACAGGTTCTGACCCAGAATTAGGGGGTGCTTTGGCAGAAATTTTCTTAGAAGAATTTTATTATAAAAAAGCTTTCGGAATTATTACCACCCACTACTCTAACTTAAAAGTTTTAGCAAACGAATTAGAGCATGTTACCAATGCAAACATGCAGTTTGATGAACGTACTTTAGAACCATTATATCGATTATTTATTGGGCAAGCAGGTAGCTCTTTTACTTTTGAAGTTGCACAGAAAAACGGAATTCCTTTTAGCTTAATCAACAAAGCAAAAAAAAGAGTAGAAACCGAAAAAGTACGTCTAGACAAAACAATTTCTAAACTCCAAAAAGAAAGAAATAGATTACAAAAAAATTCAGACAATTTAGAAAAACAAAAGCACAAAGGACAAGAGCATTTAGATAACCTTCAAGAAAAAGAGCAAAAAATTCAAGATAAACTCTCTGGTTTTCAAGAGTTGTATGATCAAAATCAAAAAATGCTTTCTTTAGGTAGAAAAACAAATGAGCTACTTAATAAATACTTTCAAACTAATAATAAAAAAGAACTAAATGCTAACTTTAACAAGTGGGTTGCAGATGAAAAGGTAAGACATATTAAGAAGAACCCTGTTAAACCAAAAACTAAATCTCAAAAACAAAAAGCTAAAGTTCAAGAAAAAAAAGTACAAGAAATTATTAAGAAAGTAGAAAAAGAAGTTTTAGAAAAAGTTGTTGAAGTTAGAAAAGAAAAGAAAATTGAAGCAGCTAAAATTGCTAAAGAAAAAGCACTCTATATTTTTAAGTTAAATGATAAAGTTAGAATTTTAGACTCAAATTCTGTAGGAACTATAGACAAAATAGATAAAAAATCTGTGACTATTAATTATGGAATCTTTACTACAAAAACTACAACAGATAAATTAGAATTGGTTGAAAAATCAAAAAAATAGAACCTACTAATACAAGTCAATAATTTAAAGTTTCTACTTTCTTAAAACACTAAAAATAAAAAAGATACATACAAATTGTGACATTGCAAAAAAAACGTGTCTTACTATATAGATGTTAAACAATATACTATTGTACAAATCAATAACTTAAACTATATTTGTAAAATATTATTTTAATATATTTAATTTGGGGGAAGTTAATATATATTACAAATT
>NZ_JBDVJE010000050.1:0-9410 GCF_039939415.1 Polaribacter sp. | reverse complement strand
TCAGAAATACTGTTTTTTTGAAGAATTGAATCAAATTCTTTCATAAAATCATCTAAAGAACAGAAAATTTCTATAATTTTATCATCAGAAATCATAAGCAGAATATTTATTAGTAAATTGAAATTCAGTACTTTAATTTACGAAATATTCTGCTTTTTTATTGCTTATTTTTTAAATATCTTACGTCGAACTCACGTTAATTATGAAAATTTTATGTACAGCTTTAATGATATTTTTTATCTCATTGCAATCACAAGCACAATCTGAAGGAGGAAATAGAGTGCCTGTAAATAACACTACAAATAATAATGTAGATACTGATGATTTAGCCACTAAAATAATGAATAAGATTAATGCTTGCGAAGATGCAGAATGCTTTGTTACTTTCTATAATTCTATGGCAAAAGTTTGTTCTGGTTTTAAAGATAAAGAATCTGGTAGAAAAATAATAACAGAAATATTAAAGTTAATTGATAAGAAACAAGATGGAGTTTTGTTTGATGTTTATATGTCTAAAAATAACAAACATCAAAAATACTTTATAGAATGTGCTAAAAAGTTACCCACTGAGTTAATGTCAGAATTAAAAAGAAAATCACAAGAATATTTAGATAAGAACTAAAAAGATTTAATATTCAAAGAAACTAAAAACATTTCCTCCATAACGTTTATCATAACTATGATTTTTATGCTTTGTTAAATCTGTATGTTTAGAATGCTCTACAATTAAAACACCTTCTTCATGTAGAAGGTGCTTTGTAAAAACTAAATCTACAATTTTTAAAAACTGCTCTTCTTCAAAGTCATAAGGAGGATCAGCAAATATAATATCTGTTTTTAATGTTGTTTTTTCTAAGAATTTATAAACATCACTTTTATAAGTATTTATAGGTAGGTCTAACTCTTTAGCTGTGTTATTTATAAATTTAATACAACCAAAGTGAGCGTCAATTGCATAAATTGTTTTAGTACCTCTAGAAGCAAATTCATAACTAATATTACCTGTGCCTGTAAATAAATCCATAACAGAAATGCTATCAAAATAATAAGTATTATTTAAGATATTAAACAAAGATTCTTTTGCCATATCTGTTGTTGGACGAACAGGTAGATTTTTAGGCGCTTTTAAACGTCTACTTTTGTATTTTCCAGAAATTATCCTCATGATCCTAAAAGTATATAATTTGTGTGTTTAGAAGCTTCTAAAGTTTTAAAGATGTTGTTTTTACTTTCTAAAAAGAAAACATTTCTAATATATTGATATGTAATATTGTAAATTTCTGATTCTTTTTCAATAAGACCCGTAAAATATAACTCTATTTCTTCTACATTTAATTTTAGTTGTTCAAAAGTAAATAAGATATAATAGATAAAATCTTCTTTGGTTTCAAAATAAAATGAATTTGAAAAAATTAATTGTTTGTTTTGTAAAACAACAATATCAATATTATCATTACTAACATTAACAAATACATTTTTTTCTTTAGAATTATGTATAAAAATTAATTTTTCAATTAAAATAGTTAGATGATGTTTGTATTCAAATTCTCCAAAATTTTGAAAGAGGTAATTATTAATATTTACATAAGGGACAAAAATATTTTTTGCAGCTATAGAGGGTAAATCATCAAATGTAATATAATCTGTAGCTAATGTTTTAATATTAAAATTAAGGTATTCTGTTAATTTATTTTGGTTAAAGAACCTATTTGGTACCAACGTAAATAAATTATTTTGATGCACAACTAAAACAGAAGAAAAGTCTTTTTGTAAAATAGAATCAGTTTTAAAAATATGTTCTATTTTAGATAATAACTTCTCTGGAGTTATTTGTTTTTCTTCAAAAATATAATCTGCAAAGTAAAGTGTTTCTGCTGTATTAGTAATACAAAAAGAAAATCCATCCAAATTAAATTGGATGGATAACTTTGTATCTTTTGTGTTTGATAAAGTAATATTGCTATTCTTTTTTATCACCTTCTTTTTTATCATATGAAGGAGGCCAGTTACCACCAGTTGTTACTTCTTCTAAAGAACCTACAGAAACAAATTCACCTTTAATTTGGTCAGTAGCAACAGCTTCTAATTCTTGTTTAATTAAAGACTCATTCATTCCTTTTAAAATGGCTGCTTTTTCGGTTTTAACAAAGAAAGTTGGTACCACTAATCCTTGTACTTTTTCTACAGTTCCTATTTCAACATCAAATTCTTTACCGGCAACACCAGGAACTTTAAACATATTTTGGTAATCTCTACCTTTAAAATATTTTGCTACAGGTTCGTAACCAATAGTATCTGTAATTCTTTTCTCAACATCAATAACAATTCCACCACCTCTATCTTCTTTTTCTACTATAGTTTTAGTTTCTGTTAAAGCTAATTGAGCAGTATCAATAAATTGAATTAAATTAGATTTATTGTCTGTGTATTTTCCTGTTACTTCAAAATGCTTTACTTCTGCATCTCTAATAATTTTTAAATTATTAATAACCTTGCTGTATTTTACAACTTTGTTTTTATTAAAGATTATTGGCTGCATAATACCATAGTAAATTTTATAAACTAAAAATACTGTTAAACCTAAAAGTAAAATAGAAGCAATCCACTTTAGTTTTAATGGTAAATATTTAACTATAATAATAGCTAAAAGTATTGCAACTACAACCGCTGCCAAAATCATTCCGAGTAATCCCATTTTATTATGTTTTTTTAATAGTCTTAAGCAAATTTACAATTTTTTTTTAATCATAAAAACTTTTATTTACAAATCAATGTATCTTTGTTACATTAATTTTTTTATGAAAAAAAAAACAGCAGAATTTTACCAAGAATTGTTAAAAAAGTTTCAATTTTCACCAACTTTAAAGCAAAATGAACTTTTACACTTTTTAAGTGATTTTACATTTAGTGAAGATAAAGAAGCATTATTTTTATTAAAAGGATATGCTGGTACAGGTAAAACAACTTCTATTAGTGCTTTTGTAAATAGTTTATGGAAAACAGGAAGAAAAGCAGTTTTGTTGGCCCCTACAGGTAGGGCAGCAAAGGTAATTGCAGTTTATTCTAAAAAACCTGCTTTTACAATCCATAAAAAAATATATTTTCCAAAAAAACAAGCAAATGGATCTGTAGATTTTGTTTTACAACCAAATAAGCATAGAAATACAATTTTTATTGTTGATGAAGCTTCAATGATACCTGATGGAAGACAAAATCAGAAATTATTTGATTCTAGTTCTTTATTAGATGATTTAATTAGGTATGTATATGCTGGTCATCAATGTAAATTAATATTTATTGGAGATACAGCTCAACTTCCTCCTGTAAAGTTAGATGTAAGTCCTGCTTTAGAGCAAGATACATTAACGTATGATTATCATAAAAATGTAACAGAAATAGAGTTAGATGAAGTTATGCGTCAGCATAAAAGTTCTGGTATTTTAGCAAATGCTACCTTATTAAGATTAATGATTCAGAATAATTCAACTAATTTTAAATTTGATCTTGATTTTCCTGATATTCTTAGGTTAGAGGATGGTTATGATATAGAAGATGCTTTGGTAACAGCTTATGATAATGATGGAGTAGAAGATACTGCATTTATAGTACGTTCTAACAAAAGAGCTAATCAATACAATCAACAAATTCGAATGAAAATTCGAGGACAAGAAAACGAAATTTCTGCAGGAGATTATATAATGGTTGTTAAAAATAATTATTTTTGGTTAAAGGAGAATTCTGCAGCTGTTTTTATTGCAAATGGTGATATTTGTGAGGTTTTAAAAATATTTTCTATTAAAGAATTGTATGGTTTTAAATTTGCAGAAGTAGAGGTAAGAATGCTAGATTATCCAGAAATGCAACCTTTTGAAACGGTTTTACTTTTAGATACATTAACAAGTGAAACACCGTCTTTAACTTATGAAGAATCTAATAAACTATACCAAGCTGTAAAAGAAGATTATGTTGATGAAAAATCTAAATACAAACAATTTATGGCAATTAAAAAGAATATTTTTTTTAATGCCTTACAAGTAAAATTTTCTTATGCTATGACTTGTCATAAATCTCAAGGAGGTCAATGGCAAACTGTTTTTATAGAGCAACCTTATTTACCAGAAGGGGTTTCTAAAGAATATTACAGGTGGTTGTATACAGCTTTAACAAGAACTCAAGAAAAACTTTATTTAATTGGTTTTAAAGAAGAGTTTTTTAATGATTAACGTAATAAATAGTTAATAGAAATTGCCCCGTATTTATGACCATACTTATATCTTAAACCCTCAGATTTACTTGTATTGTAAATAAAAGCATAACCAAAATTAAATCGGTTAGCAGTAAATTTTATTCCTATTTCAAGATTAAAAATAAAAGGCATTAAACCTTTAGTTACTGGGCTAGTTGTGTTTAAGAAACTTCCTTCTATTGTTGCATCATATAAAGCATATCTAATCATTGGGTTTATATAGAAAAAAGATTCTATTTCTCTAAAAGAGTTATTTTGTTCATTATTTAAATTTGTACCAAAAGTTATAGAGTTTGTTAGTTTTTGTAGTGGTTTTAAGCCAACTCTAGAGTAAAAACCAGTTGAAGCATTTGTGTAAACAGTACCAATATTAATATTGTTAACCCAAGAAATATCTAATGAGTTATTTTGAGTTTTATATAATTGTTTTACATAATTAGCTTTAAAATTTATAGCTAGGGCATTTTCAATTTGATATTGCCATCCTACTGCTTTTTTAAAGCCATAAATATCATGTATAAATTGTTGTACTTCTTTGGCTTTTGCATTAGAACCAATGACCCCAAATTGTATAGAAGTTTTTAAAATTTGTTCATTTTTATAAACTCTATTTACCCCAAAATTACCATATAAATAACCTGCAAAAGGTCTGTCGTGTTCAAGTATGTTTGTAACTGTAGGTTTGTATGGTGTATACATTTCATGTTTTAATTGCCATTCTATAATTTTTTTTTCTAAAGCTTCTTTTTTGTTTTTAGAAAGGTATTTATATCCTAAAAAAATACCACTTGTATAGTAGCGGTCTCTTATAATAGAAACATATAAATCGTTATCTGTAATAAAACTAATTTCTTTAGAAAATTTTTCTTGAGAAATTGTTAGTGTAGCCACAAATAAAAAAAGCGTAAAGATAATTTTTCTCATAAACAACAAATATAATAGAACTCCATTAAAATGATGATTTTTTTATTGCTTTCTAAAAAAAAAGTAGTTAATTTAGAGCAAGTAAAATAAGTTAATGGATACTAAAAAAGGATTAAGTTTAGAAGACTTTATAAATGCAAAATCAAATGAAGATTTGTTTGCGCTTATTAAAGAAAAAAATGTTGCATGTAAAAAAGTAAAAGAAACAGTTTTATATAATGAAGAATTACGTTTACTTCAAATAGAACTTGTTAAGTTACAAAGATGGATATCTAATAACAATAAACGTGTTGCTATCATATTTGAAGGAAGAGATGCAGCAGGAAAAGGGGGAAATATTCGTAGATTTATGGAGCATTTAAATCCACGTTCTAGTAGATTAGTGGCTTTAAATAAACCTACAGAAATAGAAAAAGGACAATGGTATTTTCAGCGATATATTAAAGAATTACCAAACCCGGGTGAAATTGTTTTTTTTGATAGAAGTTGGTATAATAGAGCAGTTGTAGAACCTGTTATGGGGTTTTGTACAGACCAACAATATAAAGAGTTTTTAGTGCAAGTTCCTGAGTTTGAGCACATGATGTATGAAGATGGAGTTATTATTATTAAATTTTGGCTTTCTATAACTAAAGAAGAACAATTAAAACGTTTTGAAGGAAGAAAAGAAAATCCATTAAAAAGATGGAAATTTAGTCCTGTAGATAAACAAGGACAAATTCTTTGGGATAGATATACACACTTCAAAGAAGAGATGTTTTCTAAAACACATACATCTTATAGTCCATGGATGATGATAAAAACTAATGACAAGAAGGTTGCAAGATTAGAAGCAATAAGACATGTTTTGTCTAAGTTTGATTATGAAGGCAAGGAAGAAGCAAAAACGGTTTTAAACCCAGACCCTAATGTTGTAATGCGTTATTATAGATCTAACACTCAAATAGATTAAGTTATTATGGAAATATCACCAAAAAATTTAAAAAAACTAAATTCTAAAAAAGGGTTGTTAGCACTTTTATCTAAACAACCTTTAAATATTGATAGAGCAATTAGATATGTAGATTATCAAAAAAAATTAGAAAAACTACAAATAGAATTAATTCGTCTACAAACATGGGCAATTAACCAAGAAGAAAGAATAATTGTTATTTTTGAAGGAAGAGATGCTGCAGGAAAAGGAGGTGCAATTAGAAGATTAACAGATCGTATTAATCCACGTCATATGCGTATTGTAGCTTTGCCAAAACCAACTGAAGATGAACAAACACAATGGTATTTTCAAAGATATATAGAACAATTACCAAAAGCAGGTGAAATTGTTTTTTTTGATAGAAGTTGGTATAATAGAGCTGTAATTGAGCCTGTTAACGGTTTTTGTACGTCAGAACAGTATACTATTTTTATGAATCAAGTAAATGATTTTGAAAGAATGATTTTAGAATCTGGAATTCATGTGGTTAAAATTTATATGTCTATTTCTAAAAAAGAACAAGCTAAACGTTTTGCAGAAATAAAAAGTGATCCATTAAAACAATGGAAAATGACAAAATTAGATGAAAAAGCACAAGATTTTTGGGATGAATATACAGAGTACAAAAAAGCGATGTTTGAAAAAACAGATACAGAATTATCTCCCTGGAAAATTATTAGGGCAAACAGAAAAACAGAAGCTCGTATAAATGTGATTAATCACATTTTAGATAGAATTCCTTACGATAAAAATTTAGAAATTTAAACTAGTAGTTTTTTAACTTCAGCAAAAATAAAATATACTTCAGCAGCAATTTGTTGGTTGGTTTTTAAATAAGATTCATCTTGTAATTCTGTACCATCAGAAGATTTTGGATCTACAAACGGTAAATGAAACCTATAAATTGCTTCAGGTATAAAAGGACAGTTAGTATCTGCATTATTACAAGTTGTAATGGCTATAAAAGGTTTTGTGTTTTCTTTGTTATCAAACCTTTTAGAAAAACCAAAAATAGACTTAGAAGTTCCTTTAAAAGAAATCACATATTTAGGATTCTGATGAGAAAAATTTGCTAAATGAAAAGTAAAACCAACACTCTGTAGTGTTTTTACTGTATTTCTATAAAAAGCAGTTACTTCTGTTCCACCTGAAAAACTATTTATATTTAAATTAAAATAATTTGCTGCAAAAAAGCCCCAAACTTGTCCTAATTGACTTCTTCTAGAGTTATGTGTGCAAATAAAGTTTAAATTAACAATACCTTCATTTTTGTATTCTACTGCTATACCTTTAGAAATCTTAACAAGTAATTCTTTTCTGTCGTTAGTTAACGTTAATGCATTAAAAGCATTTAAAAAGAAATTTTCAGTAGAAATGGCAGAAGTATTCATCATCCTTGTTATTTTTGCACAAAGATAATACCTTCAATACAGAAAACAAATTAATACAAGGTTAAGAATGTGTTTAGAAATAGGTAGTAAAGTAGCAGTTTTAGATGATGTGCTTAAAGGTAAAATTATTAATATTAATAATGGCGATATTTCCGTGCAAACAACTGATGGTATGATTTTTAAATTCAATTCTTCTGAATTGGTGAAAATTGATGTTGAACAACATGACTTAACTAAATTTAATGATATTAATAACTCACTTTTAAAAGAAAAAATAGCAGATAATTTACCTAAAAAAAGTTTGTTTAAAAAGGAAAAAAAAGAAGTTATTTTAGAAGTTGATTTACATATTAATCAATTAGTAAAATCTACTAGAAATATGGATAATTATGATATGTTAAACCTTCAGTTAGATACAGCAAAAAATAAAGTTGAGTTTGCTATTTCTAAAAGAATTTCTAAAATTGTTTTTATTCATGGAGTAGGAGAAGGTGTTTTAAAATCTGAACTTCAAAGATTGTTAAGTAAATACCCAATAAAGTTTTATGATGCTTCTTATAAGAAATATGGTTTAGGAGCAACAGAAGTTTATATTTATCAGAATGCTAATTAATTGTATTTTTAACTTATGAAAACTATTTATTTAGATAATGCTGCTACTACTCAAATGGATAGAGATGTTATAGAAAAAATTCATTCTTCTATGCAAGAGAATTATGGAAATCCATCATCTACACATCAATTTGGACGAAAAGCAAAATCTGCAGTAGAAACTGCAAGGATAAATATTGCAAAACATTTTAATGTGTCTGCAAGTGAAATTGTATTTACAGCAGGTGGCACAGAAGCAGATAATTTAATATTAAAAAATGCAGTTTTAAATTTAGATATAAAAAGAATTATTACTTCTAAAATAGAACATCATGCTGTTTTACATACTTGTACTTTTCTTAAAAAAGCATATAATATAGTTATCGAATATGTAGAGCTAGATGACTTTGGTTCTGTAAAAATGGATCATTTAAATGATTTACTTTCTAATTCAGAAACTAAAACACTAGTTAGTTTAATGATGATTAATAATGAGATTGGAAACCTATTAGATATAAAAAAAGTTTCTGAAATTTGTGTAACACATAATGCACTTTTTCATTCAGATACAGTACAAGCAATTGCTCATTATTCTATAGATTTAAAAAAAACACCCATAGATTTTATGGTTGCTAGTGCTCATAAATTTCATGGACCAAAAGGTGTTGGTTTTGCATATTTTAAAAAAGGGTTTGGAATTGTTCCTATGATTCATGGCGGAGATCAAGAAAGAGGTGCAAGATCAAGTACAGAAAATGTACATGCAATTTTAGGAATGGAAAAGGCTTTAGATATTGCTATTTCTAATTTAGATAAAGATAAAGTATATATAGAAAATTTAAAATCATATTTAATCTCTAGTTTAACTAAAACTTTAGAAAATATAGAGTTTAACGGACATTCATCTGATTTGCAAAAAAGCAGTTATACTATTTTAAGTGTGCGTTTTCCTTTTGTAAATAACATGCTTTTGTTTAGTTTAGATATGGCAGGAATTGCAGTGTCAGGAGGAAGTGCTTGTCAAAGTGGAAGTAATAAAGGCTCTCATGTTTTAGATGAAATATTAAAAGATTCTGAAGCTATAAATACTTCTATTAGATTTTCTTTTTCTAAATTTAACACAAGAAAAGAGTTAGATACCTTAGTAGAATTTCTAAAAAAATAAAAGAGTAGCCGTAAGGTTACTCTTTATATATATAATACGTGGGGTATTATATATTAATTAACAGACTCAAAAGGGAGTAGTTGTTATTTATTTATTTATTTATTTATTTATTTATTTATT
>NZ_JBDVJE010000049.1:0-6131 GCF_039939415.1 Polaribacter sp. | reverse complement strand
CCACTATTGGTGGTGTTGCAGATGCTGCAGCTTGTGCAGATAAATTTAAAAGAGAAGGTGTAGAAGTATCATTAACAGTAACTCCTTGTTGGTGTTATGGTACAGAAGTGATGGATACAAATCCATTAACTCCTAAAGCAGTTTGGGGATTTAACGGAACAGAAAGACCTGGTGCTGTATATTTAGCAGCTGCCTTAGCAGGATATTCTCAAAAAGGATTGCCAGCTTTTGGAATCTATGGGAAAGAAGTGCAAGATGGTGGTGATCAAACGATACCTCAAGATGTATCAGAAAAAATTCTTCGTTTTGTAAAAGGAGGTTTAGCAGTTGCTCAAATGAATGGTAAATCTTATTTATCAATAGGATATAGTTCTATGGGAATTGCAGGTTCTATGGTAGATGTAAATTTCTTACAAGATTACTTAGGCGTTAGAGCAGAATTTGTAGAATCTGTAGAGATTTTAAGACGTATAGATGAAGGCATTTTTGACCAAGAAGAATATGCAAAAGCATTAGCTTGGACCAAAGAAAACTGTAAAGAAGGAAAAGATTACAATAGTCCTGAAGCACAAAAATCGGCAGCAGTAAAAGATGCTGAGTGGGAAAAAGTTGTAAAAATGACTTTAATCTGTAAAGATTTAATGAACGGAAATCCTAAGTTAAAAGAAATGGGATTTGGTGAAGAGTCTAAAGGTAGAAATGCTATTATGGGAGGTTTCCAAGGGCAACGTCAGTGGACAGATTACCAACCCAATGCAGATTATACAGAGTCTATTTTAAATTCTTCATTTGATTGGAATGGAATTAGACAAGCATATACTTTTGCAACTGAAAACGATTGTTTAAATGCAATTTCTATGTTGTTTGGACACTTATTAACTAACAAAGCACAGTTATTTTCAGATGTACGTACATATTGGAGTCCTGAGTCTGTAGAAAGAGTAACAGGTAAAAAATTAACAGGAATTGCAGAAAATGGAATTATTCACTTAATCAATTCTGGTTCTACAACACTAGATGCAACTGCACAGCAAACAGACGCAGAAGGAAATCCTACAATGAAACCATTCTGGGAAATTACAGAAGAAGAAGTTCAAAAATGTTTAGACAATACAAAATGGCCAGCAGCAATTGCTGAGTATTTTAGAGGAGGTGGTTTTTCATCACAATTTAAAACAAAAGGAACTATTCCATTAACAATGTGTAGAATTAACCTTGTAAAAGGGATTGGACCTGTTTTACAAATTGTAGAAGGTTGGAGTGTTGAGTTACCAGATGATGTTCATGAAATTTTAGATGAAAGAACAAATCCAACTTGGCCAACAACTTGGTTTGTGCCAAGAACAACAGGAACAGGTTTCTTTAAAGATGTGTATACAGTAATGGCAAAGTGGGGAGCAAATCATGGAGCAATATCTCATGGACATATTGGTGCAGATTTAATTTCTTTAGCTGCCATGTTACGTATTCCTGTAAATATGCATAATGTAGCAGAAAGTGATGTGTTTAGACCAAGTGCATGGTCTGCTTTTGGAGAAGGTTTAGAAGGTGCAGATTATAGAGCTTGTAAAAATTATGGGCCTTTATATGGATTTAAAGAATAATTAGAATAACATAAAAGGGTTTTTGGAGCTATAAAACCAAAACCCTTTTTTAATTTTAAACTGTGATGGTAAATGTAATTGCTGTAATAGATATTGGGAAAACAAATAAAAAAATACTCTTGTTTGATGCTGATTTTGATGTAGTATACAGAAATGCAACTAGATTTGATGAAGTTTTAGATGAAGATAATTATCCATGTGATGATATTGAGTCAATAGAAAATTGGATTCTGAGTGAAATAAAAAGAATACAAAAAGAAGGAGTGTATTGTATAAAAGCAATTAATTTCTCAACTCATGGAGCTAGTCTAATTTATTTAGATAAGAATGGAGAAAGAATTACACCTCTATATAATTACTTAAAACCATTAAACATAGAAGAATACAAAGAACCTTATGAATCTTATGGAGGAAAAGAAGAGTTTTCAAGAAAAACAGCTTCTCCTGCATATGGAATGTTAAATACGGGGCTTCAAATATTAAAATTACAAAAAGAAAAACCAGAATTTTGGAACAAGGTAGCTGCTATTTTGCATTACCCACAATATTTAAGTTATCTTTTTACAAAACAAATAACAGCAGATTTTACTTCTGTTGGTGCTCATACTGCCACTTGGGATTTTGATAACATGCAATACCATCAATGGGTTGCTGATTATAAATTAAACTTACCAACACCTCAAAATGGTAAAGAAGCAATTTTAACAAATTTTAATGGTCAAGAAATAGCAATAGGAACAGGTTTACATGATAGTTCTTCATCTATTATTCCTTTGTTAGAAAAAGAAAAAAATAAAGAATTTATATTATTATCTACAGGAACTTGGATAATAGCAATGAACCCTTTTAGTAAAGAAACATTAACACAACATCAGTTAAAAAATAATTGTTTGTGTTTTATGACTCCAGAAAAGCAGCAAATAAAATCTTCAATGCAATTTTTAGGAAAAATTCATGAAGTTTATTTAACAGCTTTAAGCAACCATTTTAAAGTTGATATTGATAAACATCTTCACCTTCAGTTAAATAAAAAGTTGTGTCAAGAATTAATTCATGAAAATTCACGCGTGTTTTTATCCGAAGGAATTGATGAAGATTTTGAAGCACATCCAAATTTATTAAAATACTATGCAAATTACGAAACTGCGTATTACCAGTTAGTTTTTGAAATTAGTAAAAAAGTAATCAATGGGATTAAACTAATTTCTGATAAAAATGCTGCGATCAAAGAAATTTATATTTCTGGAGGATTTAATAAAAATCTAATATTTATATCATTTTTAAAATTATTAAAAAATGATATTGTAATAAAAATTTCTGACTGTAAAAACGAAAGCGCACTAGGTGCTGCATTAATGATGAAATCATATATATAATAGAATTATAAAAATAATTAAATCTAGAGTTATGTTACAAAGTAGAAGAATTTATTTACCTCCATTAAGTTTAATTGGTCCAGGAGCATTAAATGATTTAGGAGAAGAATTAAAAGAACTAACTTATAAAAAAGCACTTTTTGTAACCGATAAAATATTGGTGAAAATTGGAGTTGCTAAAAAAGTTATTGACGTTTTAGAAAAAGCAGGGATTGAAGTAGTTCTTTTTGACAATGTTCAACCAAATCCAACAGTAAAAAACGTGAATAATGGATTGAGAAAATTAAAAGAAAATGATGCTGATTTTATTTTAACATTAGGAGGTGGGTCTCCACAAGATTGTGGAAAAGCTATTGGAGTTTTAGCTACTAATGGAGGTGATATTAAAGATTACGAAGGGATTCATAAATCGAAGAAAGTATCATTACCAATTATAGCTATAAATACAACTGCAGGAACAGCTAGTGAGGTAACTATAAATTATGTAATTACAGATGTTGAAAGACATGTAAAGATGGTTATGGTAGACAAAAATTGTTTAGTTTCCATTGCTGTAAATGACCCTGAATTAATGTTAGGAAAACCTGCAGATTTAACAGCAGCTACAGGAATGGATGCGCTAACTCATGCAATAGAAACATACGTTACAAAAGGAGCTTTTGGGTGGTCTGATGCTTTAGCCTTAGAAGCTATAAAGTTAATTTCTAGAAGTTTAGAAGAAGCTGTTCATAATGGTTCAAATATTGAAGCTAGAAGCCAAATGGCTTGGGGGCAATTTATCGCGGGTCAAGCATTTTCTAATGCTGGATTAGGTTTTGTACATTCTATGGCGCATCAACTTGGTGGTATGTATGATTTACCACATGGTGTTGCAAATGCAATTCTTTTACCACATGTTGAAAAATTTAATATTCCATCTTGTACGTATAAATTAAAAAGAGTAGCACGTGCAATGGGTGTTGGTGTTTTAGATATGAATGATGAACAGGGTGCTAATGCTGCTATTGAGGCCATTAAAAAACTATCTAAATCTGTTGGAATTCCTTCTGGATTAAGAGAGTTAGGAGTAAAAGAAGATGACTTTGAAGAAATGGCTAAAAATGCTATAGCAGATGTTTGTACTGGAGGTAATCCTAGAGATGTGACTATTAAAGACACTATTGAGCTTTACAGGGCAGCAATGTAGTAAATCATATTAAGTAAAAGTAATATTCACTTAGAGTATTCAACTCTTGATGTATCTTATTTATAATTTTAAAAAACGATTAAATTAGAAATCTATGAGTAATCAAAAAAGTACTTTAGGTGAATTTATTATTAAAAATCAATCTTCCTTCCCTTATTCTAGTGGAGAATTATCTAGTCTTTTAAATGCTTTACGTTTAGCTTCAAAAGTTGTAAATCATGAAGTAAATAAAGCAGGTTTAGTAGATCTTTTTGGAAATTCTGGCGATGTAAATGTGCAGGGAGAACATCAACAAAAATTAGATGTATTTGCAAATAAAACATTTATTCAATCTTTAAAAAATAGAAATATTGTTTGTGGAATTGTATCTGAAGAAAATGATGATTTTTTAACTATAGAAGGATTAGATAAAAAATCTAATGGTAAATATGTAGTTTTAATGGATCCTTTAGATGGGTCATCTAACATAGATGTAAACGTTTCAGTAGGAACAATTTTTTCTATTTTTAGAAGAATTACACCAGTAGGAACACCTGTAGAAGAAAAAGATTTTTTACAACCGGGTAGAGAGCAAGTTGCAGCTGGTTATATTGTTTATGGTACTTCTACAATGTTGGTGTATACAACAGGAGATGGTGTAAATGGTTTTACGTTAAATCCAGCAATTGGTTCTTTTTATCTTTCTCATCCAGATATGAAATTTCCATCAAAAGGAAATATTTATTCTGTAAATGAAGGAAATTATAGCCACTTTCCAAGACCCGTTAAAAAGTATATAAAATACTGTCAAAAAGTTGAAGAAGATAGGCCATATTCACATAGATATATTGGATCTTTAGTTTCAGATTTTCATAGAAATATGATAAAAGGAGGTATTTATTTATATCCAAATAGTACAGTTAACAAAGAAGGAAAATTAAGATTGCTTTATGAATGTAATCCAATCGCTTTTTTAACTGAACAGGCAAATGGTATCGCTACAAATGGTAAAAAAAATATTTTAGACATTTCTCCTACTAATATTCATCAACGAGCTCCTTTTTATTGTGGTAGTAGTTCTATGATAAAAAAACTACAAGAATTTATTGAAAAATAAAGTATAGTCTATATATTTAGGGTTAATTTAAGAATTAATATGCGCAGGGTTGTATTTTTTATTGGTTTTGTAATTTTATTTTTTACTCAACAAATTTATTCTCAAAATTTTGAAAGAATTTCTAATAAAGAAGGGTTCAATCAAAATACTGTAAATGCCATAGAACAAGATAAATATGGTTTTTTATGGTACGCAACTCCTAATGGATTAATTCGATATGATGGTTATGAATTTAAAACTTTTACTACGCAGTCTGAAAGTATAGGTGCAATTTCAAGCAATAATATTACATCATTGTTTAATGATGAAAACGGAATTCTTTGGATAGGTACAAAAGTAGGTGTAAATATATATGTTCCTTGGTTAGAACGTTTTTTTACAGTGCCGCTTAAATATAATATTGATGTCAATAAAATTGATTCTGAAAATGATGGTTTTGTTTGGGTTTCTTCATCTAAAGAATTGATAAGGTGTGAGTTAAAAGATATTGGTAAGGCTATTTTTGAAGTGTCTGATAATATTCTTGAAGAAAAGGTAAAAAATATTAAAATCAATACTTTTTCTTTTGGATTGAATTCTTCTATAATTTTAGGAACTAATAATGGATTGAAAAAAGTTAGTTATCAATCAGAAGCATCCATATTAACCTCAAATATTTCTAATTTAGAAGATTTTAGTTTTTTTAAAGATATAGAAATTACTGAAATAATTAAAGTAGATAATATCTATTGGATTGGTACAAAAAAGGGTTTGTACAACTCTAATTTAGATTTAAAATCAAAATATTTAGTAAAAAAAATAAAGATTCAAAATAAAGATACTTCTTTCTTTGTAAATAGTATTTTTAACGATAATGAAAATACAATTTG
>NZ_JBDVJE010000048.1:0-253260 GCF_039939415.1 Polaribacter sp. | reverse complement strand
CATAAAGATCTGTTATTTTTACTTTTTGTTTTTTATCATAGGTTTGAAAACCAAAATTTTTATGATATACTACTTTTCCATATCTCGCAACCAATACTTGTCCGCCAGGAGCAATTGTAGAGTCTACAACCATTTGTGTAATAGAATCTATTTTAGCAAGCACTTTGCTATCCATATCAACATCTTCAGGAATTGAATATGAAAGTCTTAATAAATTAGGTGTTGTGATCCCTGTACCTTCTTTAAATGTTTCATTTATTGAAACTGGCAATTTCCCCTTAATCTCTAATGCTCCAAAAATCATTTGAGCTGAAATGTCTTGTGATACCTCACTATTTTGATAAGATACCATTACAGCATCTATATTAGAAAAATCAGAAATCTTTAAAAGAGAATACGGACTTGCAAATACATCTAGTATTACTTTATTATTTTTGGAAATTTCTTGCAACCATGTAAGTTCTTTGTCAGACATTTTATAACTTTTCCAAGGAGTAGCGTTCGATTTATGAAAACCAACAATTACAGTATTATATGATTCTAATTTTTTAAGTAAACTGGTAAGATTTTCATCGGAAACAATAGTAACTTCTGTATATTTTTTTAATGTATTTGTAAAGTTAAAATTATCTGAATCACCTAGTTTTACATAAGCAATTTTAGCCTCAGAGAGATCTTGTAGAGGAAGAATTGCATCTGTATTCTTTACAAGCGTTACCGCTTCTTTCATTAAAGACCTATACAATAATTTATCTTTTGGAGTTATAATATCTTCTTTGATATTTACTTCTTCAATTGGTGTAAAATGATTTAATCCTGCCCAATATTTTGCATTTAATATTTTACGTACTGATGCATCTAAACGTGCCTTTGTAATTACGTTGGTTTTTAATGCTTGTTTTATTTTTTTAACAGCTGCTTTTACATCTTCTGGAATAAGAAGCATATCATTACCCGCCACAAATGCAGCCAAATCAATATCTCCCGGTTGCGCATAATTTGCTGCTCCTTTCATATTTAAAGCATCCGTAAAAATTAAACCTTTAAAATTCATCTTCTCTTTTAAAAGTTTGGTAACCACATTATACGAAACGGATGTTGGTACTCCTTTTTCAGGCTCTAAAACGGGTACATTTAAATGTGCAATCATAACACTTGCCAAGTCTGTTTTAAACAGCTTTTTATAAGGGTACAATTCAATAGAATCTAAACGATCTAGACTAAAATTTAAATAAGGTAGGGTTTTGTGAGAATCTGTAGCGGTATCTCCATGTCCTGGAAAATGTTTAGCATTTGCAAGTACTCCCGTACTTTGCATGCCTTTAGTAAATGCAATTGCTTTTTCGGTAACATTGTATTTATTTTCACCAAAAGAACGGTTTCCTATAATAGGATTTTCCGGATTTGTATTAATATCAACAACAGGAGCAAAATTAATATGAATCCCAACTCGTTTACAATGCACACCTAACTGTCTTCCAAACTCTTCAATCAAAGTATTATTTTGAACAGCCCCTAAGGTCATGTTCCAAGGATATCGAAATGTGTTTTTTAATCGCATGTCTAATCCCCATTCTCCATCAAATCCTATAAGTAATGGAATATTAGATTTCGATTGATATAAATTAGTAAGGTTCACCTGTTTTTCTGGAGTTCCTTGCATAAAAATAAGTCCTCCAATATGATACTTTTTTATCATTTTTTTGATAAAATTAGTATGCTTTTTATCTTTGTTAGAATAGGCTTGAATCATAAAAAGCTGACCTATTTTCTGATCTAAAGTTAGATTCTTAAAAACATTATCTACCCACCTTTTTTGACTTTCTATATTTAGAGTTTGCAGTGGCTTATTATGTTGTGCATTAATTGTAATACAAACTAAAAGGACGCCAGCTATAATTATATTTTTCATTTAAAATTTTTACTTTTATACAATATCTATGAAATATTATTCAACAACTTTTGATTTATAAAAATCTAGCGTTTCTTTAACACTTTTATGTTCTATTAATAATTTTTCAGCAAGTTTTTCATCAATATTTAATTCATCAACTATCATCTTAACACCTCTTTTTACAAGTTTTTTATTTGATAATTGCATATTAACCATCTTATTCCCTTTTACTCTACCTAGCTTAATCATCACTGCAGTAGAAATCATATTTAAAGCTAATTTTTGTGCAGTACCTGCTTTCATTCTTGTACTTCCTGTTACAAATTCTGGCCCTACAACTAATTCTATGGAAAAATCTGCTTCAAATGCAAGTGGTGAATTTTGATTACAAGTAATACAACCTGTAATTATGTTTTGCTTTTTTGCTTTTTGTAAACCACCTATTACGTATGGTGTAGTACCAGAAGCTGCAATCCCTATTAAAACATCTTTATCAGAAATAGAATATTCTTGTAAATTTTTCCAAGCTAATTCTGTATTATCTTCAGCATTTTCAACAGCTTTTCTTAGAGCAGAATCTCCTCCTGCAATTATTCCAATTATCCAATCATCAGAAACACCATATGTTGGTGGGCATTCAGAAGCGTCAAGAACTCCTAACCTACCACTTGTACCTGCTCCAATATAAAATAGTCGTCCTCCATTGCTCATTTTTTCATAAATTACATCAACAAGTTTATTTATTGAAGGAATTGCCTTTTCAACAGCTAATGGAACCGTTTTGTCTTCTATATTCATATTATTGAGCAATTCTATAGTACTCATCTGCTCTAAGTTATTATAATCTGATGATTGCTCTGTAGTTAATTTGTTAATCATTTTTTTTTCGTACAAGAATTAAACATAAAATTGTAAGACAAGCATTTAATAAAATATTCATAAAACCTAAATCAAATGAAAACTTATCTTTAACTATGTAATTTATATAATAGGTTAGTAATGGCATTAAAACACAGATATAAGGTACAACTGCATCTTTTATTTTTATTTTAGTGAAAATTCCCAATAAATAGAGTCCTAATAAAGGTCCATAAGTATATCCTGCAACTTTAAAAATTGTTGTAATTACATCTCCTTTACTTCCTGAAAACAACATTATAATAATAAAAATAATTACAGAAAAACCTAGTAAAACATAATTTTTGAGGCGCTTTTTTTCTTTTGATTTTTTATGTTTTACATCTAAGAAATCAAATGTAAATGATGTAGTTAAAGCTGTTAAGGATGAATCTACACTTGAAAATGAAGCTGCAGTAATTCCTAAAATAAAACTAATAGCAGCAATGTTTCCAAAACTTCCAAGAGAAAGCATTGGAAATAAGTTATCTGTATTGATAAATTTTCCGTTTTCTATTTCTAATTGAATTCCAAATTTTTCAGCATACAAATAAAGCATCACTCCCAATCCTAAAAAAAGAAATTGAGCTAACGCTAAAAACAAACTAAATGTTAAAATATTACGTTGGGCCTCTTTTTTATTTTTGCAGGTTAGTGTTTTTTGCATCATATTTTGATCTAATCCCACCATTGCAACAGAAATTAAAATTCCAGAGATAAACTGTTTAAAAAAGTTGCTTCCAGAATTAAAATCCCAATTAAAAACCTTAAAGTATTTATGATGCGTGATAGATGATATTGTTTCTGAAAAACTTAAGTTTAAAGATTCTTTAATAATAAATATAGATACAATTGCAGCCATTAATAAAAAGAATGTTTGAAGTGTATCCGTCCAAACAATTGTTTTAATTCCAGATTTATTTGTGTACATCCATATTAAAATCAATATAATAATTACTGTTAAGTAAAAAGGAATATTAAATGCATCAAAAACTGCATACTGTAAAATTTTTGCTGCTAATAATAATCTTAAAGCGGCACCAAATGATTGAGATATTAGAAAAAATAATGACCCTATTTTATAGGTTTTAGGACCAAACCTAGTTTCTAAATAACTGTATATGGAAACTAATTTTAAATTATAATAAATAGGAATTAACACATAGGTTATAAAAACATAGCCTACTACGTTACCAAAAACAAATTGTAAATAATAAAAATAATTATTACTCACCATCCCTGGTATAGACACAAATGTTACACCAGACATTACAGCTCCAATCATCCCAAAAGCAACTACTTGCCAGGGAGATTTTTTATCGCCAGTATAAAAAGAATCATCACTTGTATTTTTTGAGGTAAAGTGTGATATTAACATTAATACCCCAAAATAAAATACTATGATTAATAAAATTATTGTTGAATTCATTTTACACTATTTTTTTTACATAATAAATAATCTCGGGGCTAATCCAGAAGGAATTTTAGAGAGTTCATTTTTTGACGCCTGCGTCTGGGGGCATAAATCCTTTGGTGTCCCCTGAGATTAAAATCTATTTTTAATAAATCTTGATATCATCAAGATTTAATTTGTAATCTTTTAAATCTTCAAAAACATCTAATTCCTCCATAGAATTATTATCAACAACCCAGTGCCTCATTTTTTCGGATCCATTAATAACATCTATAGGTTTTTGATCATAAATATATTCGTAAGGTGGTTCTTTCCACCCAAAATCATCACCTAAATAATGATACAACTCCCGCATTAATAATTGTCCTGCACGCCAAGGTTTATAAATCGATTTATCTGTTACATGAATTTGAATCCCTCCACAGACTTTATTTCCTTGTTTCTGAAATGTTGGTAAAAATGTAATTGGTCGATATTTAAACCCTTCTAATTTAGATTGTTTTTTAGCAACCGAAAGCACATCTTCATAAAACGAAAAAGGTTCTATTTTTGGATGCCCTATTATTTCTAGAGATTGTGTTGTTCCTCTACCTTCACTTAAAGTTGTTCCTTCAAATAAAACTGTTGCAGGAAAAGTATAGGAACTCTCTATCCTTGATAAGTTTGGAGACGGTAATAACCACGGTAATTTGGTGTCTTCAAAAAACATACCTCGCTGCCAATGCTGCATTTTTATAACCGTTAAATTTGCTTTTTCTTTAACCCAAAACTTTTGATGCATTAAAGCAACTTCTCCAATGGTCATTCCATGACGAATTGGTATTGGATGTCTACCTACAAAAGACTCGAATCCTGACTCTAGAATATTTCCTTCAATATCTACTCCATTTATAGGATTAGGACGATCAAGAACAACTATTTCAATATTTTTATTACTACATTTTTCTAATAAATGAGTTAATGTATAAATATACGTGTACACTCTACACCCTACATCCTGTAAGTCAACAAATAAGTGATCAATATTTTCTAGCATTGGATCTGTAGGAATACGTGTTTCTGAATACAATGAATACACAGGTATTTTAAAAAACGGATGAATAACATGATCGGTTTCCACCATATTATCTTGCACATCTGTAGAGAAACCATGCTGTGGCCCAAATAATTTAACAAATCTTTCTCCGAATGCTGTTTTAAAACCTAAAGCTGCATGAGTATATTTTGAATCTATAGAGGCATTATGACAAAGTAAAGCAACATTTCCTTTAAATGTTTTTTGAAGTTTTTTATCGTTTAATAGCACATCTAAACCTGTTAGTACTCTCATAATATTTATTTAAATTATAATATATTTCTATTATTTTCAGTACTTTTAAGGGTAACATTTTTGTTACCCTTAAAATAAAACTGACCAAATAAATTAAATTTCACTGATTTATATAGTTGGATCTACAGGAGTGTTAGGATTATTCTCTCTTTCTATACTCGGATAAGGATAGTAATTTCTATTTCTCTCATTTGTAGTATTCGCTTCAGATGGAACAACGTAATTGGGATGAAACCTTTTACTATCTCCAAATCTCAGTCCCGTAAGAAATAATTCTATACTTCTATTTTTATATATTTCTTCTAATACAGCATCTGCATCAGATTCATCACCAGACCATGCAGAAAGATTTGCATTAACACCTAAAGGATCGTTCGTTTTTTGTCTCACTAAATTCAACTGAGCTACAGCATTATCTAATTGATTTAGTTTAGCATATGCTTCTGCTTTATTAAGTATCATTTCTCCAGGAAGATAAATTGGAATAGATGCAGTGCTAGATTTAAAAAAACCAAGTAATTCACTAAGTGCCTGACCACCTGCATCTGCATTTGCAAAACCAGAATCTGCTCCTAAATAAAAATCTATCCTACCATCTCCTACTTCTGGAATATAATCTCCTGTTAACCCAAAATTTGATTGTGGATTTAAATCTGCAGAATTAACCGTTCTATTCCATATAGGATTTTCGTTATTAGCATCGTAAACCCACATTGAATTTGTTGAATCACTAGAATCTAACACAGCATCTGCAGACACAATAGACTCTTCATAATTACCAGCCATTAAGTTATATCTAGACAAAAAAGCATTGATCGTTTTTTCTAAACTCATATCAGACCATAATACTGTCGTTTCAAAATCATCCGACATTGGCTCTGAAGCCAACTCATCTCTAGCCTCTTCTAACAACAAAATACATTCTGTCAATACAGTAGTTTTATCGCTAAATATCGCTTCTCCGTCTAGAGAGTTGTCTATTGGCACTTGTTCAAACATTTCTATTAATGAACCAAGACACATGGATTTTATTAAATTACCATAAGCTAAAAGACCGCTCTTAGTACCACCTGCTAATGTTACCGTATTTGCACCGTTTATTAAAGATTCTGCCATTCCTTTAGCCTTTATAATATTTGACCAAGGATTTGTAATTCCACCACTTTCAGAAGGAAGCTCTGCACCACCTTTTGCCAACTCATTTATATTTAAAAAAGTATTTGTTACACCTAACTCTCTTGTGGTAATTCCTGGCGCTTCTATTATTTGTCTTAATGCTGTTACAGAATAATATTGTCTAATTCCTGTTGCCAATGCAAAAAGACCTTCTTTTGTTTCTAAAACAACATCCTCTGTTGGGTTATTTGGGTTTTCAAACTCAGTATCGCATGCCGTAAACAAACCAGTGCTAAGTAGAACAACTCCAATTATTATATATATTTTTATTTTTTTCATCTTTTATTATTTTTTATTTACATGCTTAAAAAGTAGCAACAACACCAAATTTTATAACTCTAGGAATTGGAACCAATCCCATAATACCACCTCTAGAACCATTACTTTGTCCATCCATATTAACTTCTGGATCGTGACCAGAGAAATTATCAATAGAAAACAAATTACGTCCAGTTAATGTAAATTTCATACTACTAACTCCTTTTAATGGCTTATTTAATAAATAAGATGTTGATAATTCTCGAAGTTTAATATATGATCCATCTTCAATATAAGATTCTGCAATACCAAAATTAGCTGCACCTGTACCTCTTGTACTTTCTCCTCTTAATTCTTTAGCCGTTTGCTCTCCACCACCAAAACGATAAAGCATACGAGTATCCCAACTTAATAAATCTACACCCTGTACTGCATCAAATTGCATTCTAAAAGAAAAGTTTTTATACTTAAATTCATTTGTAAGTGATGCTATAAAATCTGGATTAGGATCTCCAATAACCTTACTTAAATTTGATCCACTAGGTTGACCTGATGCATCCCTTTCTGCTATTGGGTTACCATCTGTATCATACGACCCTTTTTCTCTTTGTGGTAAACCTCCTGCAGTTAACAATAAACTTCCGTCGTCATTTCTAGCATAATACCCTTGATAAAAAACACCTAATGCTTCTCCATTTTTAGCAACTGAAAAACCAAAATTTCCAATACCAAATTGATCTCCTTCAATATCATTTACCTCATTTTTGTTTGTTGAAAAAGTACCAGTTACCATCCAACTAAAATCGTTATTTTGTATTGGTGTCGCTGTAATTAGTGCCTCAAAACCTTTATTTGTCATGGTTCCAACATTTTCTACCCTAGAACCAAAACCTGTTGAAGGAGACAACGTTCTTGCTAATAATAAATCTTCTATATCTTGTTTATAATAAGTAAGCTCAATCCCTACTCTATTATCAAATAAACCCATATCAATACCAAACTCTAATTCTGTTTGTCTTTCTGGACTAAGATCCGCATTTCCTAACTCTGTTGGAGCAATTAAACCAGAGGTTCCATCAATACTAATTGCTGAATAGTTTGATAATCTATCAAAGGGTCCAATAGCCGTAAGGTTTCCTGCTTGCCCCCAAGCTGTTCTAACTTTAAAACTATTAAGTGTACTTCCAAAAGTACCTTCCCAGAAGTCTTCTTCAGAAACCAAATAAGACATACTTGCTTTTGGATACCATTGATTTCTTTCATCTTCGCCAAATACTGAAGAACCATCTAATCTAATAGCCCCAGTAAGAAATAACTTATCTTTAAAACCAAATGTTTGCTGTAAAAAACCTCCCCAAAACGTACGCTCACTTCTACTTTCATTCGTTGATATAGAAGCCGCCCCATTGGTTGTTTTAACACCTAAAGCTAATCCTGTTCCTGAAATTGAACTCAAATCTGTCTTATCAGCTTGCCATGAAAATCCTGATGTAGTAGTAGATGATAAAATATTATTAATATCAAAATTATAAGACCCATTTAAATCACTATTGAATTGAGTTGTAGTAATAGATGTTGTACTAGCACTTCCTAAGTTAATAGTAGTAGTTCCTATTGGAATATAAGTATTACCTGTAGTTTCGGAACTATCATAACCTAAAATATAATTCACTTTAAGACCATCTACTGGCTTTAGCGTAATTTGCAAATCACTAATATTTCTATTACTCTTTTGAGTAAAATCAAAAGTATTTATATATTCTAAAATATTTGGATAAAAAGTCATTGTAGGGTAATTTCCATCTGCATCCAGAGTAGGATCTATTGTATTGTTTGAAAATAAAATTGTTGGCAACACCCCAGCTACATAACCTCCATTTGGCTGATCTTGACTTTTACTTGTAGAAAAATAAGTTCCAAATGAGGCAGAAATCCAATCGTTTATAATTTGATTAACTCTAATTCTTCCAGAATGTCTTTGATAATTTGTCCCTTTAAGGATTCCATCATTTTTTAAATAAGAAAATGACCCAAAATAATTAGTATTTCCCTTACCACCAGACATAGACACATAATTATCTGTACCTGTAGAGTTATCGAAAATCATATCTTGATAATCATATCTTGTAACAGCAACTTTATCTAACACAGAAATATCAGATGATGCCCACTCGAAAGGCTCATCATTATAATCACGTTTTTTTCTTAAAGAATTAAAGTTCATACTTGAAGAAAGTGTAATCACAGGTTTACCAGACTGTCCTCTTTTAGTAAAAATTTGAACAACACCATTACTCGCTCTAGAACCATATATAGCAGCAGCAGCAGCCCCTTTAATAACTTCAATTCTATCAATATCTTGCGGACTAATATCTGACATTCTATTTTGAACAACACTGGCTGAACCCAAAACATCTGTAGAATTATTATTAACAATAACCCCATCTATAATATATAAAGGATCTGAACTACCATTAACCGTACTAGAACTCCTTAACCTAACACTTATTCCTCCAGCAGGATCACCTGAATTTTGAGAAACCTGAATACCAGCTAATTTACCAGACAAAGCTCCCGTTATATCTACAGATCCAGCTTCTGCAACCTTTCCTCCTTTTATACTAGAAATTGTATTACCTAGCTGTTTTTTAGAGGTCAGGGCACCTGCACCAGTAATAACAATCTCATCTAACCCTAAAATATCTTCTGTCATAGTAACATTATTAACTACGACTTTTTTTGCTCCCAAAGCAACCCTTACTTCTTTAGTTGCTAAACCAATTGACCTAAAAATAAATACATAATCCCCTTCAATAACAGTTGCATTAAAATCATAATTACCATCAAAATCTGTTGTTGTTCCAAAACTTGTATTTTTAATCTGAATAGTAGCTCCAACAACAGGTCCAAGCGCATCAGTCACAGCACCTTGTAACTTATAAGTAGTTTGACCATAAGAAGCAAAGCCAAATACAATAAACATCAAAAAGATATTTAAAAATTTAAATCTCTTAACATAAGAGACGTTGTTATTTGTTTTTTTCATCTAGTTTGAATTTAAATTAATTAAGGTAAAGATAAACAAAAAATAAAAACATGCAAAAAAAATGCAAAAAATTGCATTATTTAATCAAGTAATAGGGTTGAAACGCAATAAAAAAACCAAAAAACACTTACAAAAGAAGTATATAAAAAATAAAATCACTATTTATTGCAGTTTTATTAAAAAAACATGCAAAAATTTGCAATATATATTTTTTAATAAAAAATTATTTGCATAATTCCTTAATAAAATCTTATTTTTGAAAAAATGAACTTTTATGAAGAAGAAAGAGAGACAGCAAAAAGTAGTAGATGAAGTAAGTATTAATAGACAGGTTAGCTCTAGTTTTTTATCCGAAAAATTAAATGTATCAGAAGACACTATAAGGAGAGATATAAAAGAATTAGACAAAAAAGGCTTATTAACTAAAGTTCACGGTGGTGCAATCTCTACAATGCAAAAACTCTATCATTACAATGAAGATGTAATTTACAAAAGAGAAGAAAAAGTGATCATTGCAAAAAAAGCAATTACATTAGTTGAAGACGGAATGGTTATTATAATGAGCGGAGGAACCACAAATTTAATGCTAGCTAAATTATTTCCTAAAACATTAAAAGCAACTATTTATACATATAGTTTACCAATTGCCATGCAACTAGCAGAACACCCAACTATTGAAACTATATTTATTGGTGGCAGAATACAAAGAAACGCAATGGTAACAACTGGCATTGATGTAATTCAATTTTTATCAAAAATAACTGCAAACCTTTGTTTTATTGGCGTAAGTGGATTTAGTTTAGAACAAGGAATTACAGGTGAAGGTTACGAAGTAGCTTTAGTAAAAAAACAGATGATTAACTCATCGGAACGCAACATTTATTTATCTACTTCAAACAAATTAAATATGAGACTTAATTACGATGTATGTAGTCTTAAGGAAATTGACATTGCCATTACCGACTTAGACGTAGATGACCCTATATTAAAACCTTATATCGATTCTGGTGTAACGTTAATTTAAATAAATTAACGTTACACCTCTACAATTAGTTAAAATCAGCTTTAAATTTAAACATTAAGAATTGTAAAAATATGATTTCTCTAAAAAGCTATTTTCAAAAAGAAATAAAATATTTAATTTTAATTACCGCATTTCTTTTAATTAATTGTAGTAAAAAAATATATACTCCTCAAATTAAAACAAACAAGACGCTGCCTATCGAAAGAGAATTTAGAGCTTCTTGGATAGCCTCTGTAGCAAACATAAATTGGCCCAGTAAACGTGGACTTTCTAGTGAACAGCAAAAAAAAGAAGCAATAACATTATTAAATCTTCTTAAAAAAAATAACTTTAACGCAGTCATACTACAAGTTAGACCCCAAGCTGATGCTTTATACAAAAGTAATTTAGAGCCTTGGTCTTATTATTTAACAGGTACTCAAGGAAAAGCGCCATCTCCTTATTATGATCCTTTAGAATTTTGGATTAAAGAAGCGCATAAAAGAGGTCTCGAACTACATGCTTGGCTAAACCCATATAGAGCACACCATACCGCAGGCGGAAAAATAACAAGAACATCTATTGCAAGTAAACACCCAGAATTAGCAGTAAAACTAGAAACTGGTTTTTGGTGGTTAGATCCTGGGAATAAAAAAACGCAAGATCATAGTTACAAAGTTGTCATGGACATTATTAAAAGATATAATGTTGATGGAATTCATTTTGATGATTATTTTTATCCTTACCCTTCTTACAACAACAATAAAAACTTTCCAGACGAAAAAAGTTGGAAAACCTACTTAAATTCTGGTGGAAATTTAAAAAGAAATGATTGGAGACGTCAAAATGTAAATGATTTTATACAAACGGTTTACATAAACATTAAAAAAGTAAAACCACATGTAAAATTCGGAATTAGTCCTTTTGGTTTTTGGCGACCAAATCACCCTTCATCAGTAACCTCTGGTTTTGACCAATACAATGAGCTTTACGCAGATGCAAAACTTTGGCTTAACGAAGGGTGGGTAGATTATTTCACCCCACAATTGTATTGGCCAATCAACAGGATAGATCTTAGTTTTCCTGTTTTGCTTAATTGGTGGAAACAAGAAAACAAAAAAAGAAGACATCTTTGGCCAGGGATGAATATTGGTAAGAAAAAAGGAAATGAAGCTATTGACGAAGTCATCAATCAAATTATGATTACAAAAGGGATGTTACCAAATTCTCCTGGAGCAGTTCATTGGAGTATTGCTCCTTTAATTAATTCTCCAGATCTTATTAAAGAAATCGCTAGCGGACCTTATAAAAATCAAGCACTTGTACCTAAATCTCCCTGGTTAAACCAAACTAAACCAGAAAAACCGACACTTAATTATTCTATAGAAAAAGATAGTTTATCAATAACCTGGACTCATAAAAGCATTGATAAAATAGCCAATTGGGTTATACATCATAAATATAACGATAAATGGAGTTATACCATTCATGGCAGATTTACAAATTCACAAAAAATTCCGTTAGTATCAGACAACTCTAAAGAAACATTAAATACAATTGCTATTTCTGCTATCGACAAATATGGAAACGAAAGTATTGTAGAAGAAATTCCTATTAAATAATTATAAAAATATCTACTTGTTTTTAGCTTCAATCCATTTACTCATATATTTTGTAGCTTGTAGGGTTTGATGTTGTAATAAACTTCCTAAAAAATTCTGAGTTCTGTGTTGTTCTAATTTTTCTTGAATCTCTTTTACTTTATTGATAAAAGGCAAACCTAAATTTTCTTTATTATAAATCTGATTGATGATTTCAACTCCATTTTTTTGAGAAGTTTTCCACAAATTTTCATCAGTATATAATTGAATGGCTTTTTTTGAAAAATCATTGTAATTATCAGTCACAAAACCATTCCAAGGTAAATTATTATACATTCCTTCTGCTCCAATTTTTGTTGTTACACTTGGCGTTCCGCAAACCATTGCTTCGGTTAATTTCCCTTTTATTCCTGCTCCAAAACGTAGCGGAGCTAAAACTGCTTTTGCATTATAAACCACCTCTTTTACATCTTCTGCAAAACCTTTAATGATAAAACCTTCTTTTTTATTATGTAACTGATTTATTTGTTGACTTGCATAAGCGCCATAAATGTAAAGTTCAGCATTTGGAAGTTGTTTTTTTACCAACCCCCAAATCTGTTTTTTTAGAGTTAAAACAGCATCAACATTTGGTTTATGATAAAAGTTACCAATAAATACAAAATGATTTCTTTCTTCAAAAGGCTTCCAACTTTCTATTTGATTTTCATCAATTTTATCTAATAAAAAAGGTAGGTAATAAAGAATGCTTTTATCAATTTTAAAAACAGATTTTAATAAATCCATTTCAAAAGTTGAAATAATCAAAGATAAATCGCATCGTAAAATAGCAGCAATTTCTCTTTTTGCATCATCAGATTTTAATAATGCTTCTGTTGTTAACTCTTCACTTTTTTTTAATTGTTGATGACGTATTTTTCTTAAAAAATGTAAATCTTCAGTATCTAAAATACGTATTGCTTTGGGGCAATTTTCTGCAACTCTCCAACCAAATTGTTCTTCCATCATAAAACGATCGAATAATACAGTTGTTGGTTGTAGATCTTTTATAAAATTATCAAAAGAAGAAGAATTTAATTGAATAGAAACTTCATCAATACCTAAAGATTTTAAACTATAAGTTTTATCACTTTTTTGAGATGGAGAAGCAAAAGTTATTTTAAAATCTTGCTGTAAAAACTGCTCAATTAATTGCAACATTCTACTACCAGCAGCAGAAGAATTAGGCTCTACCCAGACATAACCAATAATTAACAAGTGCTGTTTATTCAACTATTTAGAATTTATTTGTTGCTTATAATCTGCTTGTACTTTTTTACCCCAAGAAACTATTGCTTCAATTTGATCTTGTGTTAAATTAGCCTCAGAATGCGTCCAAGTATAAGAATTTAATGGCATTTCTCCTTTTTCAACTTCTTCATATAATTCATCCACTTTGTGCTCTTTTTTCTTTAAAGAATAATTATTCCAATTAGAAAAATTTAAATGCTTTTTACCATCCTTTATATGGTCTGCTAACCAATAATTAACTGGTGTAATATTGCTATACCAGGGGTATACAGTTTTATTAGAATGACAATCATAACAGCTTTCCTTTAAAATTTTATGTACATTTTCTGGCGGATTGGTTTCTGATATAAAAGTTTCTAAAGAAGTTAAAGAGCCTTCATTTTTATCTGGTCCAAAAAATTGCGAAATCAATAAAATAATAAGTAGTATTAGCAGTATTTTTTTAATAATTTTCATTGTGTAAGTTTTAAATTTTTCCAATTAGTAAAACTACTAAATTCTTACTTTATTCTGTGAAAATATCCGTATTTTTGTCAACTATCAATAAAAAACAAACCGAAAGGTTACATTATACGCAAAACTTAACCACAAATGAAATACGACATTATTGTAATTGGATCTGGTCCTGGAGGATACATTTCTGCTGTAAGAGCTTCTCAATTAGGAAAAAAAGTAGCAATTATCGAAAAATATCCGACGTTAGGAGGAACATGTTTAAATGTTGGTTGTATTCCATCTAAAGCTTTGTTAGATTCTTCGCATCATTTTTATGATGCTGTTCATCATTTTGAAGAACATGGAATTTCTATAGAAAAACCAACTTTCGATTTTAGTAAAATGATTGACAGAAAAGCAAAAGTTGTAGAAACTACAACTGGAGGAATTAAATACTTAATGGACAAAAACAAGATTGATGTTTATGAAGGTTTGGGTTCTTTTGAAGATGCCACACATGTAAAAGTTACTAAAAGTGATGGTTCTTCAGAAATTATTGAAGGAACAAATACAATTATAGCAACAGGTTCTAAACCATCTACTTTACCTTTTATTTCTTTAGACAAAGAGCGTGTAATTACGTCTACTGAAGCTTTAGAATTAAAAGAAGTACCAAAACATTTAATTGTTATTGGTGGTGGCGTTATTGGTTTAGAATTAGGGTCTGTGTATAAACGTTTAGGTGCACATGTTTCTGTGGTAGAATATGCTCCGAAAATTACACCAACTATGGATGCTGATGTTTCTAAAGAACTTACCAAAGTTTTAAAGAAACAAGGTATGAAAATTAATGTAAGTCATGGTGTAACTTCTGTTGAAAGAAATGGAGATGAAGTTATTGTAAAAGCTACCAATAAAAAAGGTGTAGAAGTTGAATTTAAAGGTGATTATTGTTTGGTTGCTGTTGGTAGAAAAGCATATACAGAAGGTTTAGGTTTAGAAAAAGTGGGTGTAGAAGTTAACGAACGTGGACAAGTTGATGTAAATGACCATTTACAAACAAATATTAAAAATATTTATGCAATTGGAGATGTTGTAAAAGGTGCAATGTTAGCACATAAAGCTGAAGAAGAAGGCGTTGTTGTTGCTGAATATTTGGCTGGAGAAAAACCACATATTGATTATAATTTAATTCCTGGAATTGTTTACACATGGCCAGAAGTTGCTGCAGTAGGAAAAACGGAACAAGAATTAAAAGATGCTGGAATTGATTACAAATCAGGTAAATTTTCTATGAGAGCTTTAGGTAGATCTCGTGCAAGTGGAGATATTGATGGTTTTGTAAAAGTTCTAGCAGATAAAAATACGGATGAAATTTTAGGAGTTCATATGGTGGGTGCAAGAGTTGCAGATTTAATTATGGAAGCTGCTGTTGCTATGGAATTTAGAGCTTCTGCAGAAGATTTAGCAAGAATTTGTCATGGTCACCCAACCTATTCTGAGGCTGTAAAAGAAGCTGCAAAAGCTGCTTGGGATGGAAAACCTTTAAATGCTTAAAAGTATTGAAAATATTTAATTTAAGAAATCTCGAAATAAATTTTATTTCGAGATTTTTTTATGCGCTTCAGTGGTTTCTAGTGCTGTATAATCTAATTTCCAGCCAATGGTTTCAACCAAACTTTCCATTAACAAAATAGCCTCTAAAGCTTCTTTATTTGCCAATTGAATTAAATTACTATCTGGTATTTTATTCAACACATGTTCTTTAGCTTCTTTATTTAAAATTGTTAAATCTTCTGTATCAAACTTGTTTAAATAACCATTTTGTATGTCGTAAAACTTTGTATCTGTTTCTATTGATAGTATTTCTGGGGCAGGAAATTCTGATAAAATAATTTGCTTTCTCTTAGTATCAGATTGTAATTTTATCTTTCTAAAATCGAAACCAATATGTGCTTTCGCGGTAATTAAAATAATTGCTTTTTTCTTACTTACAATGCTTCCCCAAAACTTTTCTTTGGTGTTTTCATGATGATAAATTTCAGAAAAATCTCCTTCAACAGTAATTAATTTTGATACTTTTCTAATTTTATCTAACAAAATAACCGATTGTTTTTCTGTTAAACTTTTTTTCTTTGATAAAGAGAATTTTTGAGAAATTAAATAAGAAACCCCTAAACCAACTACTAATCCTAAAATAATTAATTCCATAATGTAAATATACTATTGTCTAAATAAATACAACCTTTATGCCATTTCTTTTTCTTTTTAGAAAGTTTCTTATTTTTAGCACATGAAAAAAATTGCTACTGTATTTTTTACTTTCTTATTTTCTTTAAACTTACTCAGTCAAGAAAAAAATTACTCAAAATCTCAACCATCAGATTTTTTATCTAAAACTTATTACAGCATTAATTTTGGCGGTATTTTTTATCCTTTTTCTAATGATAATTTAATTGACGGTTATAAAACAGATTCTTACAGTAAAAATTCGTTTTCTGGAAGAATGTTGTTAGGATATAAAATTAAACCAAATTTAGCCATTCAATTTGGTACAATTAGACCCGCTTCTTGGTTTAAATACGACAATGTAAATAATATTGGTTACGACAGAAGTGTTTGGATAAATGCTTGGTCTTTATCTCTTAAACAAGAGATAAACTTAAATAAAAAGCTATCACTTTATGGTGAAGCTGGTATTGCAAATGTTACTAGAGTTGGGTTTTCTATAAATGATAAAGTAATTTATAATGATGCTCACTTTGGAAGTTTACTCTATGGTTTTGGCTTTAATTATAAATTAAATAATAAATTTAGATTGAATTTAAACGGAACATTTTTACCGGAATCAGAAAAAGAAAATCAGCCCTCTATTTCGCAAGTTTCATTTGGTTTTGAGTATCATCTTAATAAATTGTCCAAAGAAGTTGTTAAAAAACACGAAAATAACGGATATTTCTTTCCAAAAAATTTAATTCAAGTAAGTTACGGAACAAGTAAAATTGGTTTTGGAGTGAATCGTTTTTTTGGAATGAGTTTAAAAGTTGGTAATTTCGAAAGCTTTGGAATCCCAATTTTTTGGGTTGGTGAAGTAAAAGCTGCAAATACTTTTTCTGTTACCTATCAAAAATTAGCTTTTAGAACCGAAAAGATTTTTTCTTTAGATTGGGGAGTTAGTATTACAGCTTTTAATACAGAAGCAACTAATGAAAAAGTGTTGGCATTTTCTATTTTTCCTTCTATACGTTTTTATTTAATGAGAAAAAAAGGGTTTGATTTTTACGCAAATTATTCGTTAATAGGTCCTACTTACTTAACTGTAAAAAATATTGACAAACTAAATACAGGACCAAAAATTACCTTTCAAGACACCATGGGTTTTGGAGTTTTCTTCGGAAAAAAACGTAGTTATAATGCAGAACTTAGAATTATGCATTATTCTAACGGAAATAATTTCCCTCAAAACTCTGGAGTTGCAGTTCCAATTCAATTTACATTAGGAAAAACATTTTAAACTTCTTTAAGCTCTAACCAATAAGAATTGTATTTTTGGCACAAATATGCAAAGAACAATTCGTACTTTTTCTGTAGAAAACATTGTTGACTTTAAACACAATTTACTGTGTTGGTCTCAACAATTTGAAACTGTTATTTGGTTAGATTCTAACAACTATAAACAAAACTATTCTAGTTTTGATTGTGCATTGGCAGCAGATGATTTTACTTCAATTAAGACAGATTATTACAATGCTTTTGAAAAGTTAAAAGAATACCAAACCATTACAAAAGATTATATTTTTGGGTATATCACTTATGATGTTAAAAATGATATAGAACAACTTTCATCTAAAAATTTTGATGGATTAAATTTTCCAGATTTGTATTTCTTTCAACCAAAAAAACTTGTTTTTATTAAAGATAACAATGTTCAATTTCATTATTTAAAAATGGTAGATGATGAAATTGAAAGCGATTATACAGAAATAAAAAAATATAAAAATCAAGAAACTTCTAAAAAGATAGCATCAGATATTAAAATAAAACTAAGAGTTCATAAAGATGAATATCATTCTAAAATCAATAAAATATTAGAACATATTCATCAAGGAGATATTTATGAAACCAATTTTTGTCAGGAGTTTTATGCAGAAAATTCAACTATAAATCCTGTTCAAGTTTACAAACACCTCAACCAAATATCAGAACCACCTTTTGCTTCTTTCTTAAAATTAGACAATCAATATGCTTTGTGTGCATCACCAGAAAGATATATTAAAAAAGAAGGTACAAAAGTAATTTCTCAACCCATAAAAGGAACTGCCAAAAGATTAATTAGCGAATTTGATGATGCTAAAATTGCGAATGATTTAATGAGAGATGAAAAAGAACGTGCAGAAAATATAATGATTGTAGATTTAGTAAGAAACGACTTGTCTAAAACTGCAAAAATAGGAAGTGTAAAAGTAGAAGAATTATGTAAAGTATATTCTTTTAAGCAAGTACATCAATTAATTTCTACTGTCGTTTCTAATGTTGATGAAAACACACATCCAATAGATATTCTACAAAGTACTTTCCCTATGGGAAGTATGACTGGTGCACCTAAAGTTTCTGCCATGAAAATTATAGAAAATCTAGAAGAAACAAAACGAGGTTTGTACTCTGGTACAATTGGTTATTTTACTCCAGAAAACGACTTTGATTTTAACGTAATTATTAGAAGCATTTTATATAATGAAGCTAAAAAATATGTTTCTTATTCTGTTGGAGGTGCAATTACTGCTAAATCGGTTGTAGAAAAAGAATACGAAGAATGTTTGTTAAAAGCAAAGGCAATGAAATATGTTTTACAAAATTATAATTAAATTAGATTTTTCTTTACATCTTTATAAAATTAAAATGTTAATGCCCAAGCATAAATACACGCTGTTTGTAATTATATTTATTTCTAGTTTTACAATTTCGCAAAACAAGAAACTTTCATACGGAAATCCGTCTGAAGTAAATATAGATTCTCTTTACATACACACAAAAGTAGATTCTATTATAAATTTAGGTATACAAAAAGAAGCATTTCCTGGGGCTCGAATATTAGTCGCAAAAAACCACAAAATCATTTTTGATAAAGCTTACGGTTACCATACATATGATAGTTTACAAAAAGTAAATTTAGATGATATTTATGATTTAGCTTCGGTAACAAAAATTATTGGTCCGTTACCTGCTTTAATGAAATTACATAGCGAAGGTAAATTAGATTTAGATAACCCTTTTAGTGATTATTGGAAACCTTGGAAAAAAAGAAAGGATAAAAAAGACTTAACCATTAGAGAGGTTTTAGCTCATCAAGCAGGCTTGAATCCTTACATCGTTTTTTTGAATGAAGTTTACAAAAAGAACGGAAAACTTAAAAAGCGTTTTATTAAAAAGAAAGCAAGTAAAAGGTTTAAAAATGAAGCTTATGACAGCTTTTTTGTAAAAAACCGATTCAAAAACAAAGTATTTAGACAAATTAATAGATATAAAGTTTCTGATATAAAAAAATATAAATATTCTGGTTTAAGCTTTTTAATTTATCCTGACTTAATATCACAAATTACAAAAAAAAGATATACAAATTATCTACAAAAAAACTTCTACTCACCTATAGATGCAAATACTTTAGGTTACAGACCAAAAGATAAAAACTTCAAAAACTTTATTGTCCCTACAGAAATAGATACTATTTTTAGAAAAGGATTGACTAAAAACTGGGTTCATGATGAAAATGCAGCACTTTTAGGAGGTATTTCTGGTAATGCAGGTTTGTTTGGCACAGCTTTAGATTTAGCAAAAGTGATGCAGATGTACGCCAATTATGGTATTTACGATGGAAAAAGATATATTTCGGAAAATACTTTAAGGGAATTTACAAAAATTCAGTATCCAGAAAATGAAAACAGAAGAGGTCTTGGATTTGACAAACCTATGATTGGGAATTCTAAATTATCTATAAAAGAAGCGTATCCTGCACCAGAAGTAAGTCCAGAAAGTTTTGGCCATAGTGGTTTTACAGGTACCTTTGTTTGGGCAGATCCTAAAAATGATTTGATTTTTATTTTCTTATCAAACAGGGTTTATCCTAACAGAAATCATAGAAATATTTACAACTTAAATATTAGACCTAAATTGCAACAGGTTTTCTATAAAGCTATAAAAGATTAAAAACAGATTTATTTATATTTACTAAATGATAATTGATCAAGAAGAAAAATTTAAAAAAACTTTAGAAAGTTTAGACGAAAAACCGAATGAACAAAATATGTTCAATACATTTTTAGATTTATATCCGACAGAATGGAAACAACTAAAAATTACATTTTCTAAATTTAATAGAAGTAAACAATTTGGTAAAACAATACCATTGCCTAAACCAGAAGTTTCTTTAAGAAAAGAAATTAGAACTTGGTTAAGAAAACAAGTTTAATTTACATTTTTAAGTATAAAAATGCTACAGAAATTATCAAATCACATTATAAATAATCTTCCTTTTTTAAAGGATAAAAAACTCTTAATAGCCATTTCTGGCGGAGTAGATTCTGTGGTTTTAACACATCTTTTATCTTCTTTAAATTTTGATATTTCTTTAGCGCATTGCAACTTTAATTTAAGACCAACAGCATGTGATTTAGATGAAGATTTTGTAAAAAAATTAGCAGAAAAATTAAATATTCCTGTTTTTACAACTCATTTTAACACTACAGAATTTGCCAAAGAAAACAAGCAATCTACACAAATAGCTGCTAGAAATTTGCGTTACAATTGGTTTAATCAATTAATAGCGCAACATCAATTTAATTACTTATTAACGGCACATCACGCAGATGATAATTTAGAAACATTTTTAATCAACCTAACTAGAGGAAGTGGATTAGAAGGTTTTACTGGAATTCCAGAAATTAACGGAAACATTATTCGACCGTTATTACCTTTTTCTAGAGAAGATATTTTGGCTTTTGCTAAAAACAATACTATTGATTGGAGAGAAGACAAAAGTAATGCCTCTACAAAATACACAAGAAATAAAGTTAGACATCTTATTGTACCTATTTTAAAAGAAATCAATCCTAGTTTATTAGAAACTTTTGCAAATACAACCGCTCATTTAAAAGAGAGTCAGCAAATTATTGAAGATAAAATTAGCGATATTTCTAAAGAAATAATTTCTTCTGAAAAAGACATTATAAAGTTACATATTAAAGAAATAGAAGAATTATCAAACCCAAAAGCTTATTTATATCAACTTTTAAAAGAGTATAATTTTACAGAATGGAATGATGTTTATCAATTACTTTCTGCTCAATCTGGTAAACAAATTCACTCTAAAACACATGTTTTATTAAAAGACAGAAACTTTCTTATTTTAACTAAAGAAAAAAAAGTTGATGTTAAAGAAGAGTCTTTTCTTATTAAAGAAAGTCAAACAGAAATTACAAAGCCTATTCATTTAAAAATTGAAGAAGTAGCAGAAAAATCAACAAAAAATAAACAAATTATTTATGTTGATAAACAAAGTTTAGATTTTCCGCTAAGACTAAGAAAATGGAAAAATGGTGATTTCTTTTATCCAGTAGGAATGACAGGAAAAAAGAAGTTGAGCAAATATTTTAAGGACGAAAAATTTTCGCTTTTAGAAAAAAAAAATACGTGGCTACTTTGTTCTAAGAATGATGATATTATTTGGGTAGTTAACCATAGAAAAGACAATCGTTTTCATCAAAAAAAATCAAAAAGCAACTTTTTAAAAATCACAATAAAACCTTAAACCCTCATAATCATGAAAAAATTATTACTCTTAATTGCCTTTACATCAATCATCTCTTGTAAACCTAAAGTTAAAAAAGCTGTAGATTACGCCATTGTTTCTGGTAAAATAGAAAATACAGATGCTAAAAAAATCACATTTTATAGTCAATTTGATAGGTCTAAAAGTATTGAAATAAACATAACAGAAGATGGTTCTTTTAAAGATACTTTAAGAATGCCTGCAAAATTTTATACTTTACGAGAAAACAACAACTTTATAGAACTTTACACTCCAAAAGGAGCTGATCTAAAAATTGAATACAACTCAAAAAAGAAAGATTCTACAATACAATTTTTAGGTAGTGAAAGTATTATTAATAGATATTTATTAGATAAATCTAAAA
This sequence comes from Polaribacter sp., assembly GCF_039939415.1. Taxonomy (GTDB): domain Bacteria; phylum Bacteroidota; class Bacteroidia; order Flavobacteriales; family Flavobacteriaceae; genus Polaribacter. The sequence goes on along the minus strand of NZ_JBDVJE010000048.1, from coordinate 230,727 downwards.
ATATAGATTCTATAAGTATTGATCAAGATAAACTGTACATAAAAGATGAAGAAGATTTTAAAGCTTCTATTCTAAAAATTAAAACAAGTAAAGAGAATCTATTAGCTAAAACAAAAGGTATTTCTAAAGAATTTAAAAAAAACGAACTTAAAAATATCAATTACAACTATTTATATTACTTAAACAGATACCCTAGTTATTATGCACATTATAGTAAAAATAAAGATTTTAAAGCATCAGAAAATCTCTTAGATGAATTAAAGAACCTCGATTTAGATAATGTAAATGATTTTATTTTTTCTACAAGTTATAGAGCTCTCGTTCGCTCTAAATACAAAGAATTAGTAGCATCTGAATTCAATACAAAAACAAACAAAGACTCTATTCCTTTTGATATTTTATATTTAAAAACATTAGCTAAAATTAAAAACACTAAAATTAAAAACAAGTTATTGTTTGACGATGCGAAATACGGAATTACTTATACAAATCATTTAGAAGAATATTTTTCGCTTTTTTCTGCAAATTCTACAAACGAAGAAAACAATAAAACAATAATTGCTTCTTATAATAAATTAAAGGTTTTAGCAAAAGGAAAACCCTCTCCTAAATTTATAGATTATGAGAACAATACAGGCGGAACAACTTCTTTAGATGATTTAAAAGGAAAATATTTATATTTAGATATTTGGGCAACTTGGTGTGCACCTTGTATTGCAGAAATACCTTCCTTAAAGAAACTAGAAAAAGAATACCATGATAAAAATATTGAGTTTATAAGCATTTCTATTGATAAAGTAAAAGATCATGAAAAATGGAAAAAAATGATTATTGATAAAGAATTAAAAGGAATACAATTATTTGCTGATAACAATTGGGAATCTCAATTTATAGAAGAATACCTAATAAAAGGTATTCCGCGTTTTATATTAATAGACCCAAATGGTAATATTGTTAACGCAAACGCACCAAGACCTTCTAGCAAAAAATTAGTTACAACTTTAAAGTCTTTAAATTTATAAATTAAACAATGCTCAAAAACAAAGATAAAATCAATAGTTGATTACAAAAAATACTATATTACTAAATAATAACATAATTTATATCGTTTTCGTAAATAAAATAAGAAATTTTTCTTAAAAAGGTAGGTTTTATCCTTTTGCTTTTTTGTAATTTTATTCCGTAAAAACCAATATACAATGAACAACTTACCTAAGTTAGAACGATTTAATGAAAACGTACTGTCTAAATATCAAATTTATAACAGTATTTTTACAACACTTCCTTTTGATACTATTGACGATACTGGAGTACTCTTACCTCTGTTACACAAAGTATGTGACAAAGGTTTTAAATTAGGAAAAAATCCTACAGAAATTGTAGAACATTTTTTTAAAAAATATCAAGAAGAACCAACTGAAAAAGAAAAAACAGATTTACTGTTTCGTTTCATACAATTTATAGAACGCCAGGTAGTATTATTTGATGCAATAGAAGATGCTGCTTTTCCTGTTGTAAACAATATGGATGGTTTTGGTACTCTTAGAAACTCTAAAGAAGTTGCTGCTCTTAGTAATAAAAAAGACGAATTAAAAGCACATTTAGAAGATTTTAAAGTTCGTATTGTATTAACTGCACATCCAACACAATTTTACCCTGGTTCTGTTTTAGGAATTATTACAGATTTAGACCAAGCCATTCAAAATGATGATTTATTATTAATTAAAAAATTACTGGCTCAACTAGGTAAAACTCCATTTTACAAAAAAGAAAAACCATCTCCATTTGATGAAGCTGTTAGTTTAGTTTGGTACTTAGAGCATGTATTTTATCACTCAATACCAAAAATTTACAATTACATACAACATCATATTTATGATGGTAAACCAATAGATAATGAAATTATTGATCTTGGTTTTTGGCCTGGTGGAGATAGAGATGGAAACCCATTTGTTACTACTAAAATTACTTTAGATGTTGCAGAAAGATTGCGTCAAACAATTTTAAGAGTTTATTACAGAGATGTAAGACGTTTAAAAAGACGTTTCACTTTTGATGGAGTTAATGAAATTTTAGCGCGTTTAGAAAAGAGGTTGTATAAGCATGTAGTAAGAAGTTATGCAAAAGTAAATTTCTCTCAAAAAATTCTTTTAGATGAATTATATGCTGCAAGAGAAATAATTGTAAACAAGCACCAAGGATTGTTTGTAGAAGAATTAAATGACTTTATTAATAAAGTAAGAATTTTCGGATTCCATTTTGCAACTTTAGATATTAGACAAGATAGTAGAGTTCATCACAAAGCATTTACACAAATTGTAGAAGACCTGTTAAAAACAGGAGACACTACTTTTCCAAAAAACTATCTAAACCTTTCTCAAGAAGAACAAGTTGAGATTTTATCTGTTGTTAAAGGAAAAATAGACCCAAGTATTTTAACAGACGAAACTTCTGTTAAAACCATAGAATCTATTTATGCTTTAAAAGAAATTCAACAAAGAAATGGAGAGCGTGGTGCAAATCGTTACATTATTAGCAACAACCAAACTGCGTTAAACGTTATGGAAACATTTGCAATGCTAAACTTATGTGATTTTGAAAATGAATTACCTGTAGATGTAATTCCTCTTTTTGAAACTGTAGAAGATTTAGAAAATGCAGAAGACGTTATGCGAACTTTATATTCTAATAAAACCTATAGATACCATTTATCTAAAAGAAAAGACAAACAAACCATTATGTTAGGTTTTTCTGATGGAACTAAAGATGGTGGTTACTTAATGGCAAACTGGGGTATTTTTAAAGCAAAAGAAGCTTTAACAAGAATTTCTAGAGAATTTGATATTGAAGTAATTTTCTTTGACGGACGTGGAGGACCACCTGCACGTGGAGGAGGAAAATCTCATCAATTTTATGCTTCATTAGGACCTACTATAGAAGACAAAGAAATTCAATTAACAATACAAGGACAAACTATTAGTTCTAATTTTGGTACAAAAAACTCATCTCAATATAACTTAGAGCAATTAATAAGTTCTGGTATTAAAAATGATGTTTTTACTAAAGACCAATTAAACGATAAGCATAGAGAATTAATAAATGACATGGCTAACACAAGTTATCAAACTTATGTAAACTTTAAAAATCATCCTCAATTTTTACCGTATTTAGAAAAAATGAGTACGTTAAAATATTATGCAAAAACCAATATTGGTAGTAGACCAAGTAAACGTTCTAATTCTGATACTTTAGATTTTTCTGCTCTTAGAGCAATTCCTTTTGTAGGAAGTTGGAGCCAGTTAAAACAAAACGTTCCTGGTTTTTTTGGTGTGGGTACAGCTCTTAAAAAATATGAAGATGCAGGTAGGTTTGAAGAGGTTAAAGATTTTTATAATAATTCTGATTTCTTTAGAACTTTGTTAGAAAACAGTATGATGAGTTTAACAAAATCTTTCTTTGGTTTAACTTCTTATATGGCTGATGATCCTGAATTTGGAGAGTTTTGGAAATTAATTTTTGCCGAATATGAAACAACTAAAAGATTACTTTTAAAACTTACTGGACATTCTGAATTAATGGAAAATTTCCCTGTAGGAAAAGCATCTATAGAAATAAGAGAACGAATAGTATTACCTTTATTAACAATACAACAGTTTGCGCTAAAGAAAATTCAAGAACTTCAAAAAACTGAAGGTAACACAGAAGAGATTGAAGTTTATGAAAAAATGGTTATGCGTTCTCTTTTTGGAAATATTAACGCAAGTAGAAACTCTGCTTAAAATTTTATCTAAACTTATTTATATATTAAAATGCAATCAATCTTTTGGTTGCATTTTTTTATTCGTTAAGATTCTTTATCTTTAGAAAAAAGAAAAAAATGCTAGTAAAAGTCTATGGTTCTGCCGTTTTTGGTATAGAAGCCACTACAATTACTGTGGAAGTAAATATTGATAAACGTTCTTTATTTATTGATATAAACCTAAGTAGAAACTCTGGATAATATTAAGATAAGGAGAGTCAAAACTCTCCTTATTTAACTATTTTAAATAAATAATCTTAACCACAAACATTAAGCCAGTCAAAAGTTGTCATACATTCACCCTCACAACAACCTAATCCAGGAGAACAGTCTGAATTAGCTGAGCAAAATTCAGGTGAATGACCTCCTTTACCTGTTATTTCTTTTTGCTCTTCTTTACTTAAAGCTTTCCCTAAATTTAAAATTGATTTTTTCATAATTAAAAAATTTAAATATTTATTAAAACTGTAATCATTTTAAGACACTTACAGCTTGTGTCTATTCTTCGCGAAAGAATATTTTTATTTTATTATATTTTTAGTTGATAAAAGAACCGTTCTATCAAGCGTAAATCTTCAGGTACAATATCTGCAATTCCCCTCATCTCTTGTCTAAACTCAATTGTTTTATTATAAGAAGTTGTTAATTTGTCCGGTAGCTCTACATCAATTAAATAATTGCCATCTTGATTTTGAATTAAAGAAATAGAATTTATTTTCCCATTTAATTCACCATATTCGTCAGATGGATAGTTTGCTAGCTTTATTTGTACTTTTTACCCTTTCTTAATTTTACCAGAATTAGCTGCAGGTGCTATAATTTTTCATTAGAAATGAAAAATTATTACGATTTACTGTTATAGAATATCAATTACATTTTTGAGTAATAAAACATCTTGATATATAGATGAATTTTCTAATACAGCAAGTGTTTGGTTTGTGCTAACTTTTTCTCTATCATTTACTAAAATAGGATCAAACCTACCCGTTAAATTTGCAAATAATTTTTCTGGAAGATTTACAGTGGTTCTCATTACCTCTGTTGTAATAACATCTGGATATTTGATAAACCAAGTAATAAATAACAACATTATAATTAATAGAAAAAATAGTGTATTTCCCCAACGAATCATCCAATGGGGAACAAAACTTAATATCTCTTGAACTTCTTCACTACGTAATTGTATGTTTTTAATTTCTTCTGGCATTTATAAAGGTGAATTAAAAAAGAGGAAGAAAACTCCCTCTTTATTTTTGTATTATCTTATGATTAAAAACAGCTATTTATAACTCTGCTTTTGCAGTATTGAGATAATTGATTGTACTCTTCACAAGTACCACACGTCACTAAAGGGTTAGCTTCACCATAGCATAAATATGGTGTAAAACAATCTCCTCCATTAATAGATTTTTGCTCTGCTTTATTTAAAGCTTTCCCTAAATTTAAAATCTGTTTTTTCATAATTAAAATTTTTAACAAACTATCCCTAGGTAGAATCTCGAGGAATTCTATTGATTAAATAATTGAATAATTTTTACACCAGAAATTTGTTATCTAATTTTCTATTCTGGACAAGGTGAAGTTTCTATAGTGCAAAATGAAAACCTAGACCAACAATTACATATACCATCATTACACCATTCAACACATTCTAATCCTTCTCCTCCATTAATACTTTTCTGTTCTACTTTACTTAAAGCTTTCCCTAAATTTAAAATTGATTTTTTCATAATTAAAAAATTTAAATATTTATTAAAACTGCAATCATTTTAAGACACTTACAGCTTGTGTCTATTCTTCGCGAAAGAATATTTTTATTTTATTATATTTTTTAGTTGATAAAAGAAACGTTCTATCAAGCGTAAATCTTCTGTTACAATGTTTGCTGTACCTTTCATTTCTTGTCTAAAATCTATTTCTCTATCATACGTTGTAATTAATTTTTTTGATAATGCCACATCTATTAAATAATTACCTTCTTGATTTGGAACTAAAGAAATTAATTTCACCTCTCCATTTAACTCTCCATATTCATCTGAGGGGTAATTTGCTAACTGTATTTGTACTTTCTGTCCTATTTTTATTTTCCCTGAATTTGCTGCTGGAGCTACTATCTTACCTATAAATGAATCTTTATTATCTGGAATTATTGTAAAAACTAAGTCTCCAGGTTTTACAGTTTGATTTTTATTCCAATAAGATAAAAAAGAGACTTTACCGCTTATTGATGATTTTAATAAAAATTGCTTTTCCCAATCTATTATCGCTTTCTTCAATTGATAAAAAGATTGAACCGTTCTTTTAAGAAGCCTACTTTCTTGCTGTGTTTTTTCTATAGAAGTTCCTCGTAAAACTTTATTAGAATTACTTATTAATTCTCTTATTTGAGAAATAGAGCTTTCTAAACTTTTAAAGCCTTTTTTTACCTGTAAAAAATCTATTTGTTTTTGTTCAAAATCTTTTGCCGAAATAACTCCTTTATCAAACAAGCTTTTTTGTCTTTCTAAATCTTTTTCTTTAAAACTTAATTCTTTTAAATTAAGCTCTTTCTGTGAATTTAAGATCTGTAATCTTCCTCTCGCCTCTATTAGTGATAACTGATTTGCTGATGATTGATTTTGAAAAGGATTTAACTTTTTATTTAATATATATTCTGAATAGTTATTTTCAAACTCATTAAAACTATTAAAAATACTCCCTAAGATTAATGGTGGTAATTCATTTATTGGAAATGAAAAATTATTTCTATTTACAGTAAATGTATCTAGTACTCTTTTTAATAAAAAAACATCTTTATAAAGTGCCGAATTTTCAATGATAGCAAGACCTTTATTTGTCTTTACTGAATCTCCATCTTTTACCAAAATAGCATCAAACTTTCCTGGTGAATTTGCATAAACTTTTTCTGGTGGATTTATTGTTGTAATCATTACTTGTGATGCTATTACATCTGGGTATTTTACAAACCAAGTAATAAACAACAACATAATAATTAATAACAGAAACAACGTATTTCCCCAACGAATCATCCAATTAGGTACATAACTTAATATCTCCTGTACCTCTTCACTGCGTATCTCTATATCTTGATTTTCTTGTGGCATAAAATTTAATTTTTAAGAAGGTGCTATATATATAACACCTTCATTAATTTTAATTTCAGATTAAGGTTAGTCTACAAGTAAATTCTTAACCAAAAATTATATCTCTTGTTTGCTTATAAACATGCCCATCCATGACAAAATAAACCATCTGGACAGTAACTATTAGTATTACAAAAAGGAGAATAATCACCTCCATTAACTTCTTTTTGTTCAGCTTTATTTAAAGCCTTGAACTGTATAAAGGCACCCAAGGTTTGTATCAATTGATAAAATAAACAGAGACACTCTTGTATCTCTGTTTTTTGTTAATAAAATTAATCGCAACTAGGAGAAAAAAAATCAATAGCAAAGCACGTTGCTTCTACTGCATCATAATAGCAATCACATGGACAATCTGGCCCACCATAGTAGAAATCTGATGAACAAACTGTTCTACTTGTTCCTCCAAGAATTCTTTTTTGCTCAACTTTATTTAGAGCTTTTCCTAAATTTAAAATTTGTTTTCTCCTCATAATTCCTTTATTAAAAACCAACACATGCAGCAGGACCTCCTGGATTTAAATCATTAACACATTCATTACAATCCTCAACAGGGTAACTACCAAAGCCAGGAACAATACATGTTTTACCTCCATTAATTTGTAGTTGTTCAGCTCTATTCAAAGCTTTTCCTAAATTTAAAATTTGTTTTTTCATAATTAAAAATTAAAATATTTATTAAAGCTGCAATCATTTTAAGACACTTGCAGATTATGTCTATTCTTCGCGAAAGAATAAAATCTCATTTTTCTTTTTTTGAATTTTAATTCCCAAAACAGGAGTTAATTTTTTAGTAAAACCAAAAACCATCTCCACTTCCAGTACAAGCTGCCAAATAACCGTTTATAGTACATTTAGTTCCGCTTTCCTGTCCAATACAAGCTTCTGAATGACCAAGATTCCAATGACCTCCAACTCCAGTTCCCGCACATATTTGTATAGGAATTCCTACAGGCCCACCTCCATTAATTTGTTTTTGCTCTGCTTTGTTTAAAGCCTTTCCTAAATTTAAAATTTGTTTTTTCATAATTAAAAAATTTATTGTTTATTAAAGCCGCAATCGTTTTAAGACATTTGCAGTTTATGTCTATTCTTCGCGAAAGAAATACTTTTAGATTCCTGCTTTTGCAGGAATGACATTTATTTACCTAAATTCAATTGATTCTTTACCAAATGATAATAGCTTCCTTTTAATTTTATTAATTCTTTATGATTTCCTCTTTCTATAATCTTTCCCTTCTCTAAAACTACTATTTGATGTGCATTTTGTACTGTACTTAATCGATGTGCTATAACAACCGCTGTTTTGTCTGTAAAAAACGTGTTTAAATTCTCCATAATTACCTTTTCATTATTGGCATCTAAGGCACTCGTTGCTTCATCAAAAAATAAAAATTTTGGATTCTTATAAACAGATCTTGCGATTAATAATCGTTGTTTTTGTCCAGTACTTAATCCTGAACCTTCTGACCCAATTTTAGTATTATAGCCTAAAGGAAGACCTTCTATATAATCTGATATATTGGCAACATTTATAGCATGTGCTAGTTTTTCTTTGTCTACATAATCTTCTCCAACGGCTATGTTTTTAGCAATCGTGTCATTAAAAATGTAGCCTTCTTGCATTACAACGCCACAGTTTCGCCTCCATTCTCTAGGTGAAATGTTTTTAAGATTAAAATTATTAATCATAATATCTCCTGTATCAACTTGATAAAAACCTAACAGTAATTTCATTAATGTGGTTTTTCCACTTCCACTAACCCCTACAATGGCTGTGGTTTTATTGGCTGGAATCTCTAGAGACAAATCTTTTAAAACAGGTTCTAATCCTCCTGTATATCTAAATGAGATATTGTTTAATTTTATAGTGGCATTCTCTGGAACCTCTGTTAAATATTTATCTCCTGGTTTTTCTTCATCTTCCATATTATGGATTTCTCCCAACCTGTCTAAAGAGATTTGGGCATCTTGTACATCTCTCATAAAATTGATAAGCTGAACTATGGGGCCATTTAATTGACCAACGATATAACTTATTGCCATCATCATTCCTAAGGTTATATCTCCGTCTATAACTAACTTGGCGGATAGAATTGTAACAAACATATTCTTAAGCTCATTTATAAAATTAGATCCTACACTTTGGGTCTGTTCTAATGCTAAACTTTTTGTGGCTACTTTAAATAAACGGGCTTGTACATATTCCCAGTTCCAACGCATACGTTTCTCTGCATTGTGCAATTTTATTTCTTGCATTCCATTAATAAGTTCTATTACCTTACTTTGTTCTTGACTTACTTCTGAGAATCTTTTATAATCTAATTCTTTACGTTTTTTGAAGAAAAACAAAACCCATCCAAAATACAAAACACTTCCAATTACAAATACTGCAAAAATCTGTAGGCTGTAATAGCCTAAAACAAGACTAAAAATAATGAGGTTGAAAAATGAAAATAAGACTGTTAAAGAAGAAGTGGTTAGTATTCTTTCTATTCTTTTATGATCATTTATTCTTTGTAATAAATCTCCTGTCATTCTTACATCAAAATAAGATATGGGTAGTTTCATTAATTTGATAAAAAAATCTGATATTAAGGAAATATTAATTCGTGTACTTAAGTGTAATAGAATCCAACTTCTTATAATTTCTAAAGCTGCTTTACCTACAAATAAAAATAATTGAGCAATTAAAATTAAATAAACAAAATTTAAATCTTGATTTTTAATACCAACATCTACAACACTTTGTGTTAAAAATGGTAGTACTAATTGTAATAAACTTCCCGCTAGTAACCCTATTATTAACTGAACTACAAATTTCTTGTATTTAAACAAGTATTTAAAAATAAAACGAAAACCAAATTTCTCGTCTTCTTCAAATTCTGATTGATAAAATTTAGGAGTGGGTTCTATTAATAAAGCAATACCTTCTTCTGTATTTTCATCGGCATTATTACCGATCCAATGTTTTATAAATTCTTTTTTTGTAAAAGTGATTAATCCGTGTGCTGGATCTGATATATAAATAGTGTCTTTCTTAATTTTATAAACAACAACATAATGGTTTTTGTTCCAATGCACAATACAAGGCAAAGGTGCCTCTAGTAGCTTTTTAAAACTTAATTTTACACCTAAAGATTTAAAGCCTACAGACTCTACGGCTTCACTTAAACCTAGTAAACTACTTCCTTCTCTGGTTGTTTCACTTAAATTACGTAATTGTTGTGTGTTAATTAACTTACCATAATGTTTGGCAATAATTTTAATACACGTTGGACCACAATCTTTAGATTCGGTTTGTTTGTATGTTGGAAATTTTTTCAGTTTTTAGTTTTTAGTTTTTAGTTTTTAAATTTATAGGGTTAGACAAAAACATCTAACCCTTAAATTATTATTCACTCCAAGCAAAAGAACATCCTCCTTGTATACAAGCAACTGGACCTCCTGAATATAAAGGACTTAATCTACAATCTTGTTCGGTAACACAACTTCCTCCTAGACCTCCTTTAATGGATTTCTGCTCAACTTTGTTTAAAACTGTACCTACATTTAAAATTTGTTTTTTCATCATTCAAATATTTATAAATTATATTTGCAGTGAACATTTAAAGACACTCACTGTTTGTGTCTATTCTTCGCGAGAAAATATTGTTTACCAGATTACTAGTAATTGCTATGTATTAATTACATTTAGTATAGTATTTGGAAATTATTTTAATACATATTGATCCATAATCTTTAGACTCTGTTTGTTTATATGTTGGAAAATTTTTCAAGTAAATGTTATTATAGAAAAGGAAAAGTTAAAACTTCTCCTTTAAAAAAATTAAGAGATTATATTCTAAATCAAAACTGGGTCAAGTTCTTCACAATTTTTACCTTGACCAAGAGCAGAGCATTTTCCTGTTGCAGCATTCCATATTGGCTGATAGACATATCCAAGTCCTAAACATTGAGATTCAATAGAATTAAAAAGCACATAGCCACAAGCTTTTGACAAGTCTGGAATCCATCCTCCATTAATAGATTTTTGTTCTGCTTTATTTAAAGCTTTACCGATGTTTAAAATTTGTTTTTTCATAATAAATAAATTCAAAAAAAATTATATTTGCAGCGAACATTTAAAGACACTCACTGTTTGTGTCTATTCTTAATTATAGAGTGCTTTCTTTCATTTTAATATATATCCTAAAAATTGAAATTACGCTAATATTTATAACTATACTTTCTATTAACAAGTTTTCCAACCATATATACAAATACCTGAACAACAAACGGAAGGAACTGTATTTGTAAAATTACAATCATGGCTTGTATCACAGTTTTCTCCAAAAAAGGGTCCACCACCAATTCCTCCATTAATAGATTTTTGTTCTGCTTTGTTTAAAGCTTTGCCAATGTTTAAAATTTGTTTTTTCATAATTAAAAAATTAAGTTACATTTGCCGTGAACAATTTGAGACACTCACAGTTTGTGTCTATTCTTCTTAAAAATTAGGTGTCAAAAATTGACACCTAAAAAGACCGATTTCTTATTAAATTAAAAGCATGCGCAGTTTTCAGAAGTACCATATCCAAATGCATTAGGCTGCCAAATACCTCCTGTATTTCCACATTCGTTAGATGTGCAACAACTAGGGTCACCAAAATTAACTAGACAGTCGAAATTTATTGGCTTTGGACTTCCCCCAAAAACCTCTTTCTGTTCTGCTTTATTTAAAGCTTTTCCTAAATTTAAAATTTGTTTTTTCATAATTAATAAATTAAAAAATTATATTTGCCATGAACATTTTGAGACACTCACAGTTTGTGTCTATTCTTCGCGAGAGAATTTTGTTCTAAACGCAAAACCCATTCTAAAATGGGTTTTGCTATTTTAAGCCGTTTGTGCTTCTTTTATTTTTCCTATATTATTTATGTCTTCTGTACTACAACATTCTTCATATAAATCTTCTATAAAATAAATTAAATCGCTTCTATCATACTCTTTTGGAAATGATTTTCCGTTTATTAAAATTTCTGGTGTAAAATTAATTGCGTTTTCTTTACTCCACTCTTTTTCCTTTTCTAAGACAGAAATATAGGTCTGAGCTGTATCAGTTTCTTTCCGTTTGTCTAACCAATTTTTTGGAGAAAGTCCTCCATAAATTTCTCCCATTGCTGCTAAGCAATCTTCTTTACCTTTAATATTATAAATATCTAACAACCTACTTGTAATTTTTACTACATCACTTTCACGATCATCAATATTAATATTAAAGCGTATTGTAATTTTAACTTCCTTATTATATTTCTTTAAAATATCTTCGATTATTTGGTGTACTGGTTTACAATGACCACAGAACGGATTTGTAATTACAACAATAGATAATTTTGAAGTTTCATTACCAAAAACGATTTCGGAAGCACCTACTATTTTAGTTTCTATTTTTTGTGATTGGTGAAGCAATGTTGAAAAAAGATTGAAATTTCTCTTAAACTTAACAGCGTCAATTTTAATTTTCTTTCCATCTAACAATTCTATGTATTTAGGTTTTATATAACTCCAAATAGTAAAAATAAGACTAAAACTAAAGGATGTAATTATTAATTTATCAAACAAAAAAACAATGTTTGTTTTTTTTGTAAAAAAGAAAATACTTCCTTGCAACAATAAAATGCCTACTATACTTAAACATAAAAAACACCATTTTTTTACAATTTTATATTGATAATAGATTGAATATATTGTTATTGGTAAAGCTAAAAGACTAATAATGTAGACAATTTCTAAACTAATGTTTCCTATGGAAAATAAAAATGTAGAAATCGCTAATCCTAAAAAATAAATCAAGCTTAAATCACTTAGCTTATAGTTTTTAAAGATTGTAGCTCCTTTTGAAGATAAAACTGCATCACAATCTTTTTTCTCATTAGAAGAAGAGCAAAACGCATTCCCAATTGTGTTTTGAACACCCAGCTCTTGATTAAAAACAGAAATACTGATTACTGTACCAATTAGAGCTAATAAAAAATATATTGATGAAATAATTGTTGGTTTTGATAAAACAAAAACTACTCCTAATAAAACTATAGTTGAAAAATAGAAAACTTTATTTATTTGGTTGGCTTCAAATAGCTTTGATTTTTGATCTTCATTTTTTTCTACTACTAAAATTATTCCCGTAAATTTTTCTAAAAATCCACTCTCCGTTACTTTTTCTTTTTCGCTTGAAGAATTATAAATAATATAATCTAACTTTTCCCTTTCTATTAAAACCAAATCAGTCCCATTCACAGTATTAATTTGAGCAATAAAACAATCTGGTAATTGCAAAAGTGTTTCTACATTTATAGGAACCTCTGCAGCAACATTTTCTAAATTAAAATGATCTAATACTCCAGTAATAGCATGTAAACTGGGATAAGAAGGATGACTTTGAATTTGAAAAGAAAGTTCTTTCTTGTCAAAAGAAATTCTATTTTTTAATAACAAATTTTGTACTAACAAAAACAGTGTGTCTTTCATTATTTGGAAAGCTTTTTAATTAACATAGCAATTATTCTTTTCAAGAATTTTTTGATAAAAATTTATTTCATTTATACCGAAACATAAAAAATCATATAATAATTCTCTTTCACTGTAAATGTACAGCATTGTTTTCAATAAATTTATCACTAAAAATGGGGTATTTTTCCCCTCACTGAAAACAGTGAAGTAACTCACTGTTTTCAGTGAGGGAAAAAATTATCATTAAAATCTATGATTTTGTATTTATTCATAAAATCCTCAATAAAAAACAATCCGTACTATGAAAAAATACGCTTCTTTACTTTTAATTTTATTTGTTGTTAGTTTTTTGTTGTGAAAAACAAAAACTACCAACAATAATTTTATTCCAGTTAGTATATACACAACTTCTTTTTCTGTTAAAACAGACATTAACCCTTCTTATGCTTCTCTTAAGAAAAATTTAAACTTCAAAAATTATTATAAATTTTCTACTATTTCTTTTGAAGATATAGACAGTGGACAATTTTTAATTTCTGATAAAAATCTCATTACAAAGGCTACAATTTTCATCTTTGACGATTATAAAAGTTATAGAGATGAAAATCTTTTAAAAGGTTTTTTACAAAAGTACGATCCTACAAGATGGCAGCCCTGTAATTTTAAACAACCAAACCTTAATTAATTTTCTTTATCTTTAGAAAAAAGAAAAAAATGCTAGTAAAAGTCTATGGTTCTGCCGTTTTTGGTATAGAAGCCACTACAATTACTGTGGAAGTAAATATTGATAAAGGAATTGGCTATCATTTGGTAGGATTACCAGATAATGCAGTTCGTGAAAGTTCTTATAGAATTTCTGCTGCTTTAAACAACAATAACTACAAACTCCCTGGTAAAAAAATAATTATTAATATGGCTCCTGCTGATATTAGAAAAGAAGGTGCTTCTTATGATTTAACCTTAGCTATAGGGATTTTATCCGCTTCAAATCAAATAAAATCAGAAAACATAAATGAATATGTAATTATGGGCGAACTTTCTTTAGACGGAAGTTTACAACCCATAAGAGGTGCTTTGCCAATTGCCATAAAAGCAAGAGAGGAAGGTTTTAAACATTTAATTCTTCCGAAAGAAAATGCCAAAGAAGCTGCAATTGTAGATAATTTAGAAGTTCTTGGAGTTGATAATATTTTAGAGGTCATCAATCATTTTAATGGTGATAAAAAAATTGAACCAACAATTGTAGATACTCGTGCAGAGTTTTATAAAAACATAGATTTTCCAGAATTTGATTTTTCTGATGTAAAAGGACAAGAATCTATAAAACGTTGTATGGAAATTGCTGCTGCAGGAGGACATAATATTATACTCATTGGACCTCCAGGATCTGGAAAAACAATGTTAGCAAAAAGATTGCCATCGATTTTACCTCCAATGACTTTGCATGAAGCTTTGGAAACTACTAAAATTCATTCTGTAGTTGGTAATACTAAAAATGAAGGTCTTTTATATGCAAGACCTTTTAGAAGCCCACATCACACCATATCAAACGTTGCTTTAGTTGGTGGAGGACAATATCCAAAACCTGGAGAAATATCTTTATCACATAATGGTGTTTTATTTTTAGATGAATTACCAGAATTTAAAAGAGATGTATTAGAAGTAATGCGTCAACCTTTAGAAGATAGAGAAGTTACCATTTCTAGAGCAAAATTTACAGTTACCTATCCTAGTAGTTTTATGTTGGTTGCAAGTATGAACCCGAGTCCAAGTGGATTTTTTAATGACCCAAATAGCCCAATGACCTCTACTCCACAAGAAATGCAACGTTATTTGAGTAAAATTTCTGGTCCTTTGTTAGACAGAATTGATATTCATATAGAAGTAACCCCTGTTCCGTTTGCAAAATTATCTGAAGAACGAAAAGGAGAATCTTCTGTAGAAATTAGAAAAAGAGTTACTGCTGCTAGAGAAATACAATCAGAACGTTTTAAAGAGTTTGAAAACATACATTACAATGCACAAATGAGTGTAAAACAGATTCGTGAATTCTGTAAATTATCCGAAGAGAGTTTAACTTTACTTAAAACTGCAATGGAAAAATTGAATCTTTCTGCAAGAGCTTATGACCGTATTTTAAAAGTATCTAGAACCATTGCTGATTTAGCGAATTCTAAAAATATTTTACCAGATCATATTGCAGAAGCAATTCAATACAGAAGTTTAGATAGAGATGGTTGGTTGGGGTAATTTTTATACTTTTGTATTCTATGAAAAAATTGATTTTACCCCTTATATTATTTATTTGTTCAAACCTTTTATCTCAGATTACAATAACCCATAATATTGGAAATACACCTATAAAAACAGATTGGGAGTCTTGTGTTTATGATGAATATTGGGCTAGAACATTTACACTAGCTGACTTCGGAATAGAGACAACTGACCAATTTATTGTTAGATCTGGTCAAATAGCTATTAGTAATTCTTATAATGGAGCTAGATTAAATCTTAGGATTTATGCAATCGATTCTAACTTCCCTAATTCTACAGCAATTTATATTGGTGGAAGTTCTACAACTGCTCCAAAAATTGATGATACTCCAGAAATTATTCAAATAAACTTTAGTACTCCTGCTGTGATTCCTTCAAATACTGAAAGAATCTTAGTTGTAGCAACTCAATCAGATGATATTTACAATGCTGATTATAAAAAAGTTTTGATTGCAGGCACAGAGCAAGATAATGATATTTCTTGGTTTCAAGGGTGTAGAGAAATTTATACATACACCTCTACAGAGAACCTAAGCAAACCTGTTTTAAATGCTAATTTTTTTATTAATGTTACAGGAGAAAAACATAGTCTAATTAACACAAAAGAAAATATTACTTTATCTAATAATATTGGTGATGATGTTAAAAAAACACAAATGCATTCTTGTAGTTCAGCTTATCAATATTGGGCAAGGAAATTTGTGCTTAAGGATTTTGGAATAAATGAAAATGAAGAGTACATTATTAATAAAGGGTTTGTAGGTTTAAGTGCAGCAGATTGGAAACCTGATTTTAAATTTAATATTTATAGTATAGACGAAAATTTCCCTAATTCCTTTTCTGAATTAGATTTAATAGGCAGTAGTCAAACAAAAGAATTTCCATATTTTTCTTTTTCAGGAAATAATGCTAGAATTATGCTAATTGATTTTGAAACACCAATTGTGGTTCCTGCCGATGTAAAAATGATTTTAGTTGAAGTTCTCAAAGGAGTTTCGTACGGAAGCGCCACAGCTTTTATAGCAGGTACAGAAAATGATACAGGTGATTCTTGGTATAAAGGTTGTGGTTATTCAGGTAACTCAACAACGTATTACCCATTAAATTCTATGAATTTCTTTATTACCGTAAATGGTGAAGCAAAAACAATCTTCCCATTTGAAATTACAAACGACAACAATTGCAAAAACTTTTCAAACAATCTAAGTCTTACAAATCAATCTGAAATACAATCTGTAGTTTGGAATTTTGATGACCCAAGTTCTGGTACAAATAACACCTCAACATCTATAGATGTTTCTCATCAATTTTCATCTCCAGGAACCTATAATGTTACTGCAACAGTTGTTCATATAGATAACACAAGTTATACAATTCTAAAAGAAATAGAAATTTTTGATGCTCCAAACATCAATCCAATTGTAGAACTTAAACAATGTGACAATAGTGATATTAACGGTTTTAGTTTTTTCAATTTAAACGAAGTAAAAGAGAAAATTATCACAAATCCAGAAAACTATACAATCACTTTTCATGAAAAAAAAATTGAGGCAGAAAATAATGGAGTTTTTATAACAGATGTTACAACTTATGAAAACGAAACAGTAAGTGTAGATAAAGTTTGGGCAAGAGTGGAAAACGAAAATGGATGTTATAGAACAAGTGAAGTAAACTTATTTGTTTCTACAACTCAAATTCCTGCAACATTAATAAAATCTTTTTATCAATGTGATGATGGAACAAATACAACAGATGGAATTGCAACTTTCAATTTTAGTGCAGTTACTTCAGATATTGAAAACATTTTTCCTGCTAATCAACAATTAATTATCAACTATTATAAAAATGAAGCTGATGCTTTATCAGAAGAAAATCCAATTGCAGATATAACAAGTTACCAAAATATAGATTACCCAAATCAGCAAAATATATACATAAGAGTAGATAGCAAATTTGATAATGACTGTTTGGGTTTAGGTGCTCATATTTCTTTAAATGTTGAAAAAGTACCTATAGCAAATGTAGTAACAATAGATCCTGAATGTGATAATGATAGAGATGGATTTTTTGCTTTTGATACATCAAACATACAAAACACAATAATTGGTAATCAAACTGATGTTACTGTTAGTTATTATGATGAAAGTGGTACTAAACTTTCAAGTCCGTTACCAAATCCTTTTGTAACAAAATCACAAAAAATTACTGCTAGAGTAGAAAATTCTATATCCAAAGATTTAGATGGAAAATGTTATGAAGAAACCATTCTTAACTTTGTAGTAAATTCAGTTCCAATTGCAAACTCTATTGCTCCATTAGAAGAATGTGATGATGATTATGATGGTGTTTATAGTTTTGATACTTCATCAATAGAAAGTACAATTATTGGTAGTCAAACTGGTTTAATTATTACATATTTTGATGAAAATGATGTTGCTCTACCAAGCCCATTACCCAATCCCTTTAATACAAATTCTCAAACAATAAGAGTTCGTTTAGAAAACCCTATTTATGATATTTGTTTCGAAGAAACTACTATTAATTTTGTGGTAAGAGAAAAACCAACTGTAAATTTAATTACTGATGATATTATTTGTATGGGTAATAATTCTCAACTAGAAATTAAAGTAGAAAATCCTAATTCTGATAATTCTTATACATGGAGAGATGATAATAATAATATTGTTGGTAATTCATTTTCTACAACTGTTTTTAAAGGAGGAACTTATAATGTTATAGCTACATCAAAATATGGATGTGATTCTGATAAGGAGGAAATTGTAATAAAAGAATCTTCAATCTCAACTATTAATATAAATGATATTGAAGTGCAAGATGATTCTGATAATAATTATATCAAAATTAATACTTCTAATTTAGGTTTAGGAGATTATAAATTTAGACTTTTAGATACTAATGATAACATTGTTCAAGATTATACAGAAAATCCTTATTTTGATAATCTTGATGGAGGGCTTTATACTTTGGAGGTGAATGACATAAATAATTGTGGTTCTATAAAATTTGAAATTGCCTTAATTAGCTTTCCTAAATACTTTACTCCAAATAATGATGGTAAAAATGATTATTGGCAAATAAAAGGTATCAATAAAAGTGTATATAAAAGTGCAGAAATAAGTATCTATGATAGGTTTGGGAAACTGGTTTCTACCTTTAATTTAAATGAAAATGGTTGGGATGGAACCTATAATGGGAACGTTTTACCAACAAATGATTATTGGTTTAGTGTTGTTTTAATAAATCAGAAAGATGAGTTACAAAGAAAAGTTGGTCACTTTAGTTTAATAAGAAAATAATTTTTATCCTCTTTTTCTCTTCAAATAGATATTATAAAGTAAGCCAAACATAATTAAAAAGATTCCTAAAAGCGTCCAAAGGTTATAGATTTCATCAAACCAAAAAGCGCCAATTATAATCATAAAAACAACTTCAAAGTATTTTAACGGAGCAATTACATTGGTTTCGTGAGATTGCAATGCTTTTGTCATATATAACTGACCAACATACCCAAAAACACCTAAACTTAATAACAATAACCATTCTGTTAGATTAGGAGTTTTCCAGTAATTTACAGACATTAATCCTCCAAATACAAAAGCCATTACCATAAAATAATTGATGATTACTAATGGATTTTCTGAATCTCCAATTTTTCTGATAACCACAAAAATTAATCCTAAAAAAATGGCAGAAAAAACAACTAAAAGCAACCCAATTGAGTTCACATCAGAACCAAAACCTTTTATAATTAAAACTCCTACAAAAGCAATTAGAAATAACAACCATTGTATTGGTTTTATTTTTTCTTTTAAAAAAATGAATGCAAAAATTGCCGCAAAAATAGGCGATGTATATCTTAAAGAAACTGCTGTACCTACTGCTAAATAGTTTAAAGACATAAAAAAGCAGGTTAGAGAAACAACCCCAAATAATCCTCTTAAAAACAATAATTTCTTATTATTTCCTAAAATAGGAATTTTAGCTTTTAAAATTAAAGGTACCGTAAAACATAAGGTCCCTATAGATCTAAAAAATACTATTTGATATGCATTAAAAGATCCTAAATATTTTACAACAGCATTCATTAATGAAAATGCTATAACACTAAATATCATGTAAAGAATTGCTGTAGAGCTTTTCATAAAAGACTTTTACTTTATAATTTAAATTATAAGAATAATCAAAAATACCATAAAAAAGAAACTTTAGAAGTAAATAAGTAATTATCTTTTTTAAGAAACAACTCTCATCAAAAGAACAAAATTGTATTATATAATATTCAGTAATACTCTGTTTTTAATGATTTTTTGATTAAAAAAACCATTAAAAACAATAATAATTATCAAAAAAACAAAAAATTATGATTATTATTAAATATATAACACCTTAAAAAAGAATTAGTTTTTTAATTTAGTTGATGTAAATTCTTAACAAATTCAAACAAATGAAATCAACAAATATTAGTAGACGAGAATGGTTAAAAAAAGGAACATTGACTTTAGGTGCATTGGCTTTAGTTCCTCATGATATCTGGAGTAGCAATGTAATAGCAGCTCAAAAAGAAGGAAGAACTTTCTTATATAACTCTAATAATTTCTTTAATGAATTTACACCTCCTGTAGTAAAAGAAGAAAAAGCTTTAACCATATTAAGATCTAATGAAAACCCATATGGTCCGCCACCAAAATCTGCAAAAGCTTTTCAAGACGAAGTATTTAAAGGAAATAGATATGCATGGAAAACTTTAAGAGAATTAAAAGAGAAAATTGCCGAAAATGAAGGCATTCATACCAATCAAATTTTAATGGGACCTGGTTCTTCTGATTTGCTAGAAAAAGTTGCCATGGTTTTCTTTCAAGAAGGAGGTAACGTTATTAGTGCAGACCCAAGCTATATGTCTTTAATTGTGGTTGCAAAATCTGTTGGTGGACAATGGAAATCATACAAATTATTAGAAGACTCTCAGCACGATTTAGATGCTATGGAAGCTGGTATTGATGAGAACACCAAATTAGTGTACATCTGTAACCCTAACAACCCAACAGGATCTATAACAGACGCAAAAAAATTGAAAGATTTTTGTAGTAGAGTTTCAGAAAAAGTACCTGTTTTTGTTGATGAAGCGTACCTTGAATTATCTGATAACGGATTAAGAGATTCTATGAATACGTTAGTTGCAGAAGGTAAAAATGTAATTGTAGCCAGAACTTTCTCTAAAATACACGGTATGGCTGGTTTAAGAATTGGGTATGCTATTGGTAAAAAAGAAACGCTAGATATTATTAGCGAAATTACACGTGGTGGAATGGGAATAACAGGTCCTTCTATTGCAGCAGCAGCTACTAGTTTAAATAATCAAGACTTTTTAGATTCTTGTAAAACAAAAATTGCTGATGCAAGAGCTTATACAATGAAATATTTAAACAAAAAGAATTTTTCTTATTTACCATCAGAAACCAACTTTATTATTTTTGAAATTCCGATGGAAGTAAAAGAATTTTTAAAACAAATTTACGCTAAAAACGTTGCTGTAAAATCTTTTAAATTTTGGGATAAAAATTGGTGTAGAGTAAGTATAGGTACAATGGATGAAATGAAATTATTTACCAAAGCAATGACAGAAATTTTTGCCTAAATTATGGATGGAGCTTTAGAAAAATCTATTTCATTTATTTTATTTATAATTATAGGAATAATTTTAAAGAAGAAAATTTCTACAGGTGATGAAACAAATGGATTAAAAAGTTTAATATTAACCTTAGCTTTACCTGCTACCATTTTTATTGCTTTATTAAAAGTAAAAGTTGATGGAAATTTAATTTTATACCCAATTTTAACCTTAGGTTTTAATGTAATTTTATTTGCAATTACACCTGTTTTACTAAAATTTATTGGTGTAGATATACATTCAGCTAAAGGTAGAAGTGCAAAACTTTTAATACCTTCATTAGCTCCTGGGTTATCTTGCTTTCCTTTTATTTTAGAGTTTTTAGGCGATGACGCACTAGCAAAAACTGCAATGGCAGATTTAGGAAATAAGTTTTTTGTGCTGTTTTTATTATACCTAGTCGCTTTAAAATGGCATTATAAAAATGCGGATTTTGAAGCGAATTCTTTAAAATCTAAACTAAAAATGCTTTTTAAAACATTGCTTTACGAACCTGTAAACATGTTTATAATAGTAGCTTTAGTTTTGGTTTCTTTTGGAATAACTATAGATAAATTACCTAATTTCTTATCAATAACTTTAACAAGATTAAGTTTTATTATGACGCCTTTAGTTTTAATATTTATAGGATTGGCTGTAAAAATTAAAAAGCAACAATTTTTTCAAATTCTCTCATTGTTATTATTAAGAGCATCTTTTACATTATTTTTAATTGCTGGTATTATTTTCTTTGTAGATTTAACCATTCAAAAAGACATTTTAGTAATGATTGCTTTTACGTTGAGTTCTGCTAGTTTTTGGCCTTTTGCTCATATTTCTGCAATTCATTTTAAAGAGAAAAAAGAAAATACAGAAGATAGAACCTTCGATCCTAATTTTGCTTTGTCAATTTTAGCACTTTCTTTACCAATTTCTGTATTACTAATTCTTGGAATTCTAACTGCAGGAAATACTTTTGCAGAAATTAATTCAATTTTAATATTAGGAGGAATTTTATTTTTAGTTGGAATTATTTTTCCAATAATTTCTAAAATTAAAAAGAACCTAACTTTTACTTCTAAAAAGGATAAATCAATTATTAAAGAAAATAACATTCAGTTTATGACAGATAAATAAATGTCAGAAATTCAATTTCACAAAACAATACCCTTTCATTATAATGAAAGGGTATTGTTTTGTAAGCTATTTTTAATTAAAACTCCAATTTTTATAACTGTTAGAGCTTTCTAATTTATTTTCTAAAGAATCTTCTAATTCTTTAAAGAAATCAATACCTGTTAATGCCTCTATTTTATCTACAGAAACCACAAATTTATACAAAGGAAAATTAGAATCTTTATGAGGCATTAAAAATGCCAACATTTTAATTCGCCCATTTGTTTTGTCTAAAATTACTTTGTAAAACTGTTTTGGCACAGAAACAGCTTCACTACCAATTGTTTTTAAATTATTTTCTAAAACACCTCCTGTAATTACAAAAACACCGTCATTTTTTTGTGCCCAATAACGTACTTTTTGTTCTAAACGATTCCAAATACCAGCATTAAAACTATGTTTTTGCGGACTGATATTACTTGTTAAAAAAGTTTCATCATGTGCTTCTTTGGTAAATTTTCTATCTCCTGCAGGACATAAATGTCCTTTGTCATAACCCGATTTTTTATAATTACGCCAATGTGCAGCTTTTGTTTCTACAGCTTTATCAATTTCGAAATAAGGTCTTTTGTAATTGGTTTTGCTTAAATGATTTGCTTTTAACTCATAAGCAACCCATTCTGCTTGTTCGTGTTTCTCGCTATAGGATAATGAATAATTTTGATGATGCACAACTTGGTTTGTTGTACTTGTTGGTAAAAAATATTGATTTGTAGTTGCTTTTGGTAGCTCACCATTTTCTATTATACCATTTTCTTTTTTAGCATCTAAAAGTTCTTCAGAACCTAAAACAGCTATTAAAATGATGATTGCAATTATAGAAAGTAGTTGTTTTTTCTTCAAGATGATTTTATTTGTGATTCTTAATTGTAGCAAAGATATTGAAGTAAAAAAGTAGGATCTACTTTTTTAAAATACTCTTTATAATTTTTAAATGATGGTTTGTATGTATATCAATAAAACGGATTACTCTTTTCTTTTGTATATGACCGAATATTGGATGTCTAAAATAAGCGTTTTCATTTAATTCTTTAATTTCTTTAATATGTTTTCTTGCTTCTGCTAATTGTATAATAATTGCAGAATCTAAAATAACTTCTGGTGGTTTTACATATTTTGGTGCTTTGGCTTTTCCTCTTGGAAAGAAACCAAGTTTAAAAAATAATTTTCCGAGAAAACTAAAGTTATTTCGAAATAATGTTGGGTCTGAACTCTTCATACTAATTACAACAGCATTTATTACTTTTAAACTATGGTCTATATGCCATGCAACAGCTGCTTTAGAAATAGTTACATCTATGCTTTTACTATGTGGAATATAACTTTCTAAAGTTTTTAATCTGTTTTCTAAGGTTGAAATGTTTATAGTTTTCATTCAGAATTTATATTGTTAGTATTTAGTATTATAAGTATTTATTAATTTGATAAGACATAGATTTTACTATATCTGATTTGTAACCAACTTTATAAAACTGAATAACACCTTTTTTGTCTATTATTATGTTTGATGGATATGCTGTTACATCAAATTTTGATTTAAGCCAACTACCACTATCAACTATCTCATAAGTAAAAGGTATTTTCTTTAAAAAAGAAGCTATTTTATATTCTTCATCTAAAGCAATTGCTAAAAACTCAACATCTTTTCCTTCAAATTCTTTTTTTAATCTATTCAAATCAGGGATTTCCTTTTTACAAGGCGGACAAGTAGTAAACCAAAAATTTAAAACGACTACTTTACCTAAAAGGTCTTTGCTTTTAATTTTTCTTCCATCGATAGTTCTAAATGAAAAATTAGGTGATTTTTCTCCAACTTTGTTTTTTGCTAATTCCTTATATTTATTCCCTTTTTCTTCTCGTTTAGCAATATATTGTTTTTGCTCTTCTTTTGTTCTTACTGTAAAGCCTTCTATACTATAGGTAGATTTTGGTGCTTTGCCATATGATATGTTTTTTGCAGTAACAGTATAACGTCCAAAATATTTACTTATACCAGAATATTTTAAAAGAAAACCTTCTGTATTAAATTGCTTGGTATATTTTAATCCAAAACTTTTTGTAGTATATATTTTTTTAATTTCTCCTTTTAACGTGGTTTCATATATCTGACAAGGAAAACCAAGAATATTTTCTATTGGTTCATCTAATAAAACAACCTTTGTTGAGCCTTTTCTAAATTTTGATTTTATAGCAACTTTATCATTTTTATAACTTCTACAGTTATAAGAAACCTCTTTATTATAATCAAAAATATAAAAGTATTCTAGATTTAGAATATTCGTAAACCTCTTTTCTATAAGTTTATTCTTATTAAAAACAACAACTATTTTCTTTTTATAATTTGGTGATTTTTTTTGTTTTTCTGTAAGTACTTTTTCATAAGCGACTTCGTATGTAATGATAACATCTCTTTTTATATTTTCTGCATTGGGATATTTCCATTGAGAGAAAACATTACAAGTTATAGATAGTAAAAAAAGTAAGCAGCTTTTTAATAATATTTTTTTCATAAAACAAATTTGAATGTAATATAAAAAATATTTGCAAAATAGGAGTTGTATAAAGTACTTAACTAAATGTAATTCTTAAGAATTTGTTGCTCGCGTTAAGGATTGAACGGTTTGTTTGAGCTCTTTTTGTTTTTTCAACAAAAAAGCGAGTAGTGAAAGCCTGTTAAAACGCCCAAAAAGAAAAACCCTTTCAAATGAATGAAAGGGTTTTATATATATTTTACAATCTGAAAATGAGATTGCCACGTCATTACTTCCTCGCAATGACAGCGATGTTTAAAATTCTAGTTACTAGTAACTAAAAAACAACTATTTAGTATCTATAATGTTCTGGTTTGTATGGACCTTCTACTGTTACACCAATATAAGATGCTTGGTCTTCACGCAACTCAGTTAACTCAACTCCAATTTTAGCTAAGTGTAATTTTGCTACTTTTTCATCTAAATGTTTTGGTAACATGTACACATCGTTTCCGTAAGCTTCTTTATTGTTCCAAAGTTCTATTTGAGCCAATGTTTGGTTTGTAAATGAGTTAGACATTACAAAACTTGGATGCCCAGTTGCACAACCTAAGTTTACTAAACGTCCTTCTGCTAAAATGATAATATCGTTACCAGAAATGTTGTATTTATCTACTTGAGGTTTGATAGTATCTTTTGTATTACCATGGTTTTCATTTAACCAAGCCATATCAATTTCGTTATCGAAATGCCCAATGTTACATACGATTACTTTGTCTTTCATTGCTTCGAAATGACGACCTTGAATAATATCTTTATTACCAGTTGTTGTAATAATAATATCAGAATTTGCAACAACTGTTTCTAATCTTTTTACTTCAAAACCATCCATTGCAGCTTGTAAAGCACAAATTGGATCAATTTCTGTAACCGTTACAATAGAACCTGCTCCTTTAAAAGAAGCTGCTGTTCCTTTACCAACATCTCCGTAACCACAAACAGTTACACGTTTACCTGCTAACATAATATCTGTTGCTCTACGAATTGCATCTACTGCAGATTCTTTACAACCATATTTATTATCAAATTTAGATTTTGTTACAGAATCGTTTACATTAATGGCTGGCATTGGTAAAGTTCCTGCCTTTACTCTGTCATACAATCTATGAACTCCTGTTGTAGTTTCTTCTGATAAACCATTGATTCCTGGAGCTAACTCAGGGTATTTATCTAACACCATATTTGTTAAATCTCCACCATCATCTAAGATTAAGTTTAGTGGTTTTTTATCTTCTCCAAAAAATAAAGTTTGTTCTATACACCAATCAAATTCTTCTTCAGACAATCCTTTCCAAGCATATACAGGCGTTCCTGCAGCAGCAATTGCAGCAGCAGCTTGGTCTTGTGTAGAAAAAATATTACAAGAACTCCAAGTTACCTCTGCACCTAAAGCTTGTAAAGTTTCTATTAAAACTGCTGTTTGAATGGTCATATGCAAACAACCAGCAATTCTAGCTCCCTTTAAAGGTTGTTCATCTTTATACTCTTCTCTTAAAGACATTAAACCTGGCATTTCTGCTTCTGCTAATGTAATTTCTTTTCTTCCCCAATCTGCCAAAGAAATATCTTTAACTTTAAATGGTACGTAAGCTGTTGTTGTGCTCATATTATGTATCTTTATATTCTAATTTTTGCGATTGCAAAGTTACAACATAGATTTTAAAAAAGTATGCCTCTTTACAAAAGTTTAACGGTTAACAAAAACACTAAAGTGCTGATTTGGAAGATTGAAGAATCTTTTAATCAATTAAAAACAAACATTTTACTTACAGATAAAAGTCAGAGTCGTTTAGACGGAATGAAATCTGACTTACATCAAAGAGGGTTTTTAAGTGTGCGCCATTTACTTAAAGAAGTTGGTTATTCTGATGCCGATTTAATCTATGATGAATTTGGGAAACCGCATTTAAAAAACGGAAAACAAATTTCTATTACGCATTCGTTTACATTTTCTGGCTTAATTATTTCTGACGATAAACAACCTGTTGGTATTGATATTGAAATGCAACGTGATAAAATTTTAAAAATCGCGCATAAATTTACACCGATAAAAGAATATAATACCATTGCAAATCATGATGCTTTAATAAGTAAATTAACCATTGTTTGGGGAGCTAAAGAAAGTTTGTACAAAATATACGGAAAGAAGAAATTGCGTTTTTTAGAAAACATCTATATAGAAGATTTTAAATTTTCTGATAAAAAAACTACTGGAGAAATTAGATATAATAATGAAACCACTTCTTATAAGATTCAGTTTTTAGAGTTTGAGGGTTTTACTTGTACTTATGCTTATGATAATTAAAAAACAAATAAATAAACCATCTGGTTTAACTACTGAAGCTATTTTCTCAATTATTGAGGTACAATTAGCAGGAGCTTATAAGTTCATAAGGATTTCAGATTCGCGATTAAATATTAAAAAACAGTATACCTACTCTTTTTCAAACTATCGAGAAGTAATTCATAAACAAATGGATTTTAGAGATACTGGATACTTTATTGTAAATAACTATTCTATACTATTTATCATTAGCCTGAGAAAACAACTTTTTTTCTGGCTGATTTTATCAGTAATAGGTGTACTTATTACTTGGAAATTGTGGGAAACCTCTCTTTTAATCTCAATCTTTCTGATTGCAACACCAATTTTAATATTTTGGATTATAAAAATCATTGAATTAAAAAGATTCATGTTAAAAAAAGTTGAGGAAATTGAACAAAAACTAGGTAATTAAAGAAAAGAATTCATCGAAGTCACAGTATAAATAATCAGTATAGATAAATTCGTATTTTCGCAATTGTGAATATTTACCAAAACATTTTATCAGCAAAAAAAGAAGGTAAAAAACTGTTGGCAGTTTTGATTGATCCTGAAAAAATAGAATTAGAAAATGTTCCGTCTTTTTTTGAAAAAGTACATCAATCAATAGCAACTCATATTTTTGTTGGTGGAAGTACAGATGATAACCATCAAACAGAAAATGTAGTAATTGCCATAAAAAAAGCAACACATTTGCCTGTTGTTTTATTTCCTGGAGATGTTTCTCAAATCACACAAAAAGCAGATGGAATTCTATTTTTAAGTTTACTTTCTGGCAGAAATCCAGAATATTTAATTGAACAACAAATTAGAGCTGCTCCTTTATTAAAAAATGCCAATTTAGAAATTTTACCAACAGGTTATATTTTAATTGATGGAAAAAAAGAAACGGCTACTCAAAAAGTAAGCAATACAAAACCAATAGCTCAAGAAAATTCAGAATTGATTTTAAATACTGCTTTAGCAGGAGAGTTTTCTGGGAAAAAACTAATTTATCTAGAAGCAGGTTCTGGAGCGACTGAGGCTGTCAGCCAAAAAATTATTACTGTAGTGAGAAATAATTTATCAATACCTTTAATTGTTGGTGGTGGAATTCGCTCTAAAAAACAACTTGAGACTGCCTTCAATGCTGGTTCAGATTTAGTAGTTATTGGAACTGCTTTTGAAAATGATGAATCTTTTTTTGAGGATTTAAAAAGCACTAAATTTACCGAATACAATTAAAACAAAATGTTAGAAATTTTTGAATCTCTTTTTGGACACTATAGAACTTATGAAACAATAGATGTTGTTTTAGAATTTGTAGCCATCATTTTTGGTTTTTTGTCTGTTTGGTATTCTAAAAAGAATAAAGTTTGGGTTTTTCCTACAGGTATGGTAAGCACATTAATTTTTGTGTATCTACTTTTAAAATGGGAACTTTTAGGCGATATGATGATCAATGCTTACTATTTTGTTATGAGTATTTATGGTTGGTATATCTGGACTTATAAAAGTGATGGCGAACACGAAACACCAATATCTACAACTACTTTAAAAGAGAAAAAACTAAGCATTTTAATTTTTATAGCAACTCTAATTTTTGTGTACGGAGTTTATACTTATTTCGAAAAATGGACAAGTTGGACTGCTTATGTAGATACATTTACAACAGCTATTTTCTTCGTAGGAATGTGGCTAATGGCTAAACGAAAAATAGAAAATTGGATTTATTGGATTATTGGTGATATTATTTCTACACCTCTATATTTTTACAAAGGATTCACATTTACTAGTTTTCAATATTTAATATTTACTTTTATAGCAATATCTGGTTATTTAACATGGAAAAAGAGCTTAAACAAAAACCTATAAACTTAGTAAAAGTTGTTTTATTCGGACCAGAATCTACAGGAAAAACAACCCTTTCTCGTCATTTAGCACGTTATTATAATACTGTTTGGGCACCAGAATTTGCTCGTGAATATTTACAGGAAAAATGGAATAACGAACGTAAAACGTGTGAAGCAGAAGATTTACTTCCTATTGCAATTGGACAAATGAAATTAGAAAATAAATTGGCAAAAAGAGCTGATAAAGTTTTAATTTGTGACACAGATTTGTTAGAAACCAAAGTATATTCTGAAGAATTTTATGGCGGTTTTGTAGATAAAAAACTAGACAAAGCAGCAATTGAAAATCAGTATGATTTATATCTTTTAACTTATATAGATACTCCTTGGGAAGAAGATGATTTAAGAGATAGACCAGAATTACGTTTAGAAATGTTTAATGCTTTTGAAAAATCTTTAATAAACAATAACAGACCTTATATTTTGTTAAAAGGGGATAAAGAAACACGATTAAAAAATGCGGTTGAGGCTATTGATAAAATTATTGCTAGCAAAGAAAACTTATATTCTTTTTCTGATTCTTTACAAGATATAGACATGCATTTTATGCATCAAAATTCTGATGATTTTGGAAACTTTTATGATTATTAAAAATACATTTGTTCTAAATATAACTGGCTATGAAAACTATTAAAACTAAACTTATAATTACCTTTCTCTTTTATTCTCTCTTCTTTAATGCTCAAAAATTAGAAGTTATCAATAAGGATAACATTTTTCAAACATCAGGAAAAGTTATAAAGAATAGTATTTTAACGATTCCGAGTGATTTTGTTTATATGGGAAAAGAAATATCGAATGATTGGAAAAAAACAGGTTATTATGTAGGTGGAATTGTTGGTCTAATAGCTGTAGACAAAGTAACTACAAACTTCCTACACAATCACTTAGAACCACACTTAACCTATAAATTACCAAAAATTTCATTTATAAAAGGGAGAACAGATCATAAATGGTTAGTTGGCGAGAATGCATATATGTCATATCCTATTATTGGTAATTATTTATTTTCATTTTTCACAAATAAAGAAAGGGGACAATATGCTTCTATTAATGCTTTAAAAGCAATACAATACGCTACAATTATTACACAGTTAGGCTTAAAAACAATTTTTGGAAGAAATAGACCAAATAGACCTTTGTCTGAAACTGCTATTGAGCCTTGGACGAATAATAATTGGGATTTTTTTAATAAAAGAAAAGAATATCTTTTTGCAAGTGCAGAAGCATCTGCTTTTCCATCACTACATACAACAGCTTACTTTGCTATTGCTAAAGTTTTTCAAATGGAATATGATAATTATTGGATTCCTTATAGTTTTATGTCAATTGTATATATGGCGGAAATGAAAAAACACAATCATTGGGTAAGTGATTTAGTTGTTGGTGGAATTGTTGGAACATTAATAGGAAAATCGATAGTTTTAAGTAGCTGGAAAAAAAGAAATATAAATGGTGTAATCAAAAAAGAAAAAAATATTTCTTTCAATATTGTTCCTCAATACTCTAATGAATATACTGGTTTGCATATAGTTGGGACTTTTTAATTCTATGAATTCTTCTACAATTCTAAAAGAATTAAATTTTAAAGCTACAAGAAGTTCTGGTGCTGGAGGACAACATGTAAATAAAGTGTCTTCTAAAATTGAATTGACTTTTAATTTAAAAAACTCTCTTGCACTTTCTGAAAGAGAAAAAGATTTTTTAATAATTAAACTACAATCTAAATTAACCAAAGAAAATAAGCTTATCTTATTTTGTGATGAAACCCGTTCTCAATACAGAAACAAAGAGCTAGCAATTAAACGTTTTTTAGAGTTGATTTCTAAAAATCTTATTAAAAATAAAAATAGAAAAGCTACTAAACCGAGCAAAGCTTCTATTAGAAAAAGACTAGAATCTAAAAAGAAACTTTCAGAAAAGAAAAACAATCGTAGAAAAATGTTATAATTTGTTTAACAAAGGTTTATCAGTTTTATAGTATATTTATTTTTTTAATTATTCTATCATGAAAACCTTACTTTCAATTCTCCTTTTTTGTTTTACCTTTTTCTCTTTTTCTCAGAAAAAAACCCTTGATCATGCTGATTTTGAAATCTGGAATAGTATTAAAAATACTACAATTTCACCAAATGGAAATCACATAATGTATTCGCTAGAAAAAGGTGAAAAAGACAATTTTTTAAAAATAAAAGATACTAAGTCTAACCTTATTTTCACTTATAATCGTGCTTCTAAAGGAGTATTTTCTTATGATTCTCAATTTGCCTTTTTCACTATAAAACCATGGAAAGATAGTATTACAGAACTAAAAAGAAGAAAAGTTAAAAAGAATAAAATTCCTAAAGATACACTTGGTGTTTTTGATATTAAATCGAAATCGTTAATAAAGATTGGAAACATAAAATCGTATAAAACTCCCTTAAAATGGAGTGGTTTTATTGCTTATCAATTTGAAGTAAACTCAAAGAAAAAAGAGACAAAGAAAAAAGATAAAAAGACCAAAAAAAAGAAAGTAAAAAAGGTTAGTACAAAAAACGGATACCATCTTGTTTTAAGAAACTTAGCTACCAAAAAACAAGATACTTTTAAATTTGTAACTCAATATACTTTTGCAGAAAAAGGAAAGTTTCTTGCTTTTACATCAACAGGAAAAACAGAAAATGACGAATCTAATGTTTATGTTTATGACATAGAAAACAATAAACTGACTGATATTTATCAAAGTAAAAAAGCAAAATATTATCAACTAAACTTTAGTAAATCTGGTAAGAAATTAGCTTTTGTTGTAGATACAGACACTACTAAAATTCAACAAAGACCTAATAAATTATATTATTGGTCTACAAACTCTAAATTGGCAGAAAAATTGGTTGATAACACCCAAACTCCAAAAGGATATAAAGTTTCTTCTAATGGTAGAATTAGTTTTTCTAAAGATGAATCAAAATTATTTTTTGGATTAGCTACTCCAGAAATTGTAAAAGACACCACGTTAATTTCTGATGAAATTGTAAATGTTGAAGTTTGGAATTATAGCGAACCTCGTTTATATACAGTACAAGAATTGCAAGTAAAAAATGACAAAAAGAAATCTTACCTAACAGCCATAAACCTTAAAAATAAAAATTTAGTACAAATTGCAAATATAACCTATCCTAATGCAAGATTAGGTAGTGAAGGAAATGCTGCCTATGCATTGTTAGAAAATCCTACTCCCTATTTATTACAAAGTCAATGGGATGCATTACGTTTAAAAGACATAGCAATTGTAAATATTGAAACTGGAGAAAGAAAAAAAATAATAACAAAAATTTCTTCTTCTAGTACAAGAATAAGTCCAAATGGATCGTATGTTTTTGGATACAATAACGTTAAAAAAACATGGTTTACTTATAAGATTTCTACTTCAGAATATAAAGAATTAACTACCAATAAAGTTTTTTATAATGAATTGCATGACACTCCTTCTAATCCAAGAGCCTATGGTGCTGCTGGTTGGACAAAAAATGACGAATCACTAGTATTATATGATCGTTTTGATATTTGGAAATTTAATCCTGATACAGGCAAAGGAACCAAAATTACAAATGGAAGAGAAAACAACATCGTGCACAGATACATTAAATTAGATAAAGAAGAGCAATTTTTAAATTCAAAAAATAAATGGCTGTTTTCTACTTTTAATGAAAAAACAAAAGCTTCAGGATATTATCAATACAATCCAAAAAATAAAAAAGGAAAACAGTTAATAGAAGGTGATTATAATTTCTCAAAGATTCAAAAAGCAGCTTTAGCTGATGCTATTATTTATACTAGAGAATCATTTACAGAATTTCCAAATATTCGTTATTCTAATCTTAATTTTAAAAAATCATCAGTAATTAGTAATGCTAATCCACAACAAAAAGAATACAATTGGGGAACTAATGAATTGGTAAATTGGATCTCATTAGATGGTAAAAAATTAACAGGAATGTTAGTGAAACCAGAAAATTTTGATCCATCAAAAAAGTATCCAATGATTGTGAATTTCTATGAAAAAAGTTCAGATAGATTACATAGACACATTGCTCCTTCTCCAGGAAGATCTACAATTAACTATAGTTTTTATACAAGTAGAGGCTATGTTATTTTTAATCCAGATGTTTATTATAAAGAAGGTTACCCAGGTGAAAGTGCATACAATTGTGTAATTCCTGGTATTACATCTTTAATAGAAAAAGGTTTTATAGACAAAAATAATATTGGTGCACAAGGACATAGTTGGGGTGGATATCAAGTAGCATATTTGGTTACTAAAACAGATATTTTTAAAGCTGTAGAATCTGGTGCTCCAGTTGTAAATATGATTAGTGCTTATGGTGGAATTCGTTGGTGGACAGGTCTTAGTAGACAGTTTCAATACGAACATACACAAAGTAGAATTGGAGGAACTCCTTGGGAATACCCTTCACGTTATATAGAAAACTCACCAATTTTTAATATCGACAAAATTAATACCCCTTTACTTATTTTACATAATGATGCTGATGGACATGTACCTTGGTACCAAGGAATTGAATTTTTTACAGCATTAAGAAGATTAGGGAAACCTTCTTGGTTTTTAAATTACAATGGAGAACCACATTGGCCATTAAAAATGCAAAACAGAAAAGATTTTAATGTAAGAATGGCTCAGTTTTTTGATTATTATTTAAAAGGAGCTCAAAAACCTGTATGGATGGAAAAAGGTGTTCCTGCCATAGAGAAAGGAATAAACCAAGGTTATGAGTTAATAAAAGAAAAGAAATAAAAAAACACGTTTGTTGTTTTGTATTTCAAAATTCTGTTATAGCTTTGCAACGTTCTCATAAAGGGGTGCTTTAAAAAGCTGAGATCATACCCAATGAACCTAGAACAGGTAATGCTGTTTAGGGATTTGAATGTTTTACCAAAGAAAGTATCAATATTTTTTTATACTTTTCTTGTTACAACAAACACTAATTATTCAATATTTATTACAAGAATAATGACCTCTTTTTATTCGTTTTAAATTTTTTAAAATGAAAAAAATTACCATTTTTTTATTCTTGTTTGCAAGTATTATTGCAAATGCCCAGACATTTACACTTAAAGGAAAAGTAGTAGATGAAAACAAGGAATCTTTACCAGGAGCAACTATTTTGGTAAAAGAAACAGAACAAGGAACATCAACAGATTTTGATGGCTTATTTAATGTAACATTAGCGAAAGGTAACTACACTATTCAAGTTTCTTTTATTGGTTACAAAACAGTTTCTAAAGAAATTTCGTTAACTAAAAACAACGAAATTGAATTTTCTTTAGTTCCAAATTCAACTATTTTAGAAGAAGTTTTGGTGTCTGCAACAAGAGCTAGCTCTAAAACACCAATTACATTTACTAATGTTACTAAAAAAGAATTAGAATCTAGAAATTTAGGTCAAGATTTACCTATTTTATTAGACCAACTTACTTCTGTTGTAACAACATCTGATGCAGGTTCAGGGGTAGGTTATACAGGTTTGCGTGTTCGTGGTTCTGATGCGTCCCGTATAAACGTTACTCTAAATGGGATTCCGTATAACGATGCTGAAAGCCAAGGAACTTATTGGGTAAATATGCCCGATTTTTCTTCTTCTGTTGAAGATATACAATTACAGCGTGGTGTTGGTACTTCTACAAATGGAGCCGGTGCTTTTGGGGCTAGTTTAAACATTAAAACATTAGAGCCTACAGAAAAAGCTTATGCAACAACATCACATACATTTGGGTCTTATAACACAAGAAAACATAATGTAAGTGTTTCATCTGGGTTAATAAATAATTTTTATGCAACAGCTCGTTTATCTAAAATAGCTAGTGATGGTTATATTGATAGATCTAGTGCTGATTTAAATTCTTATTTTTTAGAAGCAGGTTATATTACAGACAAAACTAAGTTAAAAGTAATGGTTTTTGGTGGTCATGAAATTACACAACAAGCTTGGTATGGAACACCTGAAGCTGTTATAAATGGAGATGAAGACGGAATTCAGTTATTTTTAGCTCATGAAGGATATTCATTTTCTGATGACCAAATAGCTAACTTAGAAAATAATCCTGATAGAACTTATAATCACTATACATATGATAATGAAGTGGATAATTATAACCAAAAGCATTATCAATTACATTTAGATGAAAAGCTTAATGATTTTTACACATTAAATATTTCAGGTAATTACACTAAAGGTGAAGGCTATTTTGAACAATTTAAACCACACGAAGAGGCTGGAGATTATTTCCCTAATAGTTTAGATGCCGATGACGAAGGAGAGGTTATTAGAAGAAGATGGTTGAGTAATGATTTTTACGCTTTAGTTTCTTCTTTAAATTATAAAAAAGAAAAATTAAATCTAACATTAGGTGGAGGAGCAAATGTGTATAAAGGAGATCATTTTGGTGAAGTTATATGGGACTCTTTTCCTACTGCACAAATAGCTTATGAAGAAGAATATTATTTTAGTGATGCACAAAAAACTGCTTTTAATACTTACTTAAAAGCAGAATATAAAATAAATGAACATTTTTATGCTTTTGGAGATGTACAATATAGGTTTATAAACCATGAATCTAATGGTATTGATTCAGATTTGAATCCTGTTAATTTTAATGAAAAATTTAACTTCTTTAATCCTAAAGTTGGTTTAACATATACATTTAATAAAGAAAGTAGTGCTTATGCTTCTTTTGCTGTTGCAAACAAAGAACCTAGCAGAAGTGATTTATCAAGAATAACAGCAAATGCTGTTAAGCCTGAAAACCTTCAAGATGTAGAAGTTGGATATAAATTCAGAAATCCAAAATTAACCCTTTCTGCAAATGTTTATTATATGAATTATAAAGATCAGTTAGTAGCAACAGGTGCTGTTGATGATGTTGGAAGTTCTATTAGAGAAAACGTAAGCGAAAGTTACCGTGCAGGTATAGAATTACAAGTTGGATATAAAATTTCAGATAAATTTAGACTAGACGCAAATGCTACCTTTAGCCAAAATAAAATTAAAAATTTTAATTATATTATTTTTGATACTCAATATGATGATGCTACTTGGAATTGGGTATCAACAGAAGCTGTTGTAACAGAATTTAAAGATGTTGATATTGCTTTTTCTCCAAGTATCATTGCAAATGGGATATTAACATATTCGCCGGTTAAAAATTTAGATTTAAAATGGATCTCTAAATATGTTGGAGATCAATATCTAGATAACACGGGGAATACTTCTAAGCAAATTGATGCTTATTTTGTAAATAACTTTAATGCCTCGTATAGTATTAAGCCTTCTTGGATAAAAGAAGTTTCTTTTAATCTTTTAGTAAATAATATTTTAAGCGAAGCGTATGAATCTAATGGTTATACGTATAGTTATTATTATCGTCCAGCAGGTTCTAGTGATCCAGCTATAACCGAGAATTTTTACTATGCGCAAGCAACTAGAAACTTTTTACTTGGTGTTACCTTAAAGTTTTAATATTTTCTAAAAATAATGAATCGATAAAAAATGCTTTTTGATTTAAAAACTACATCTATCAAAAAAAGTAATGATGAGTCTCTTAAAAAAGCTTTTAAACGGTTTTTAGAAAGACCTACAGAATACAGAAAAGAATTCCTTCAAACGCACTATGATTATGTGTTTGATGGGTATTCTTATTTAGGGCAAAAAGATAGTAAAAATCAATATGAAACAGATTTATTACATTCTTTTGTACTCTCTAAATTTACTACTAATCAAAAATTTCCTAAAGAATTTCAGTCGTTTTTAACAAATGAATGGAAACCGATTGTAGCTAAAGTAAAAGAGATTGAATTAGAAGTAATTAAACAATTAAATATTCCTGATTTAAAAGATTTTTATACAGATACTATAGGACACATGGTTTCTTGTAATTACTATCCAAAAATAAATCGTAAAGTTGAAACCGCTAAACTTAGGCTTTCTAAACACAAAGATGTTTCATTATTTACTGTTTTTGTATTTGGTGTAGCTAATGGTTTTTCTTACGAAAATAGTTTAAATGAAAAATTAAATTTAGGATCAACAGATAATATCATTATTTTTCCTGGGTATTTGTTAGAGTTTTTAACTGAAAGAAAATACAAAGCATTAGAACATCAAGTAGATTTTACTCAAAAAAATGAGGAACGCTTTTCATTTGCTTTTTTTTCGATACCGAAACCAAATCAAGATTTAATTTTTAACAATACTAAATTTACAAGTGATTTCTATTACAACAAATATTTATCGTTATTTTAAATGAACTTATACCTAGAACTTTTTGCTGTAATATTTGGTTTAGCATACCTATTTTTTTTGATTAGAGAACAAATTATTTGTTGGATTTTTGGAGTATCATCTTCATTAATAAGTATTTTTTTATTCTATAGAACTGGCTTATATTCGGAAGTTATCTTGTATGTTTATTATGTTATTATTGGAGTATTTGGGTTTTTACATTGGAATAAATCTATAAAAAACAAAAATTTTCTAATAACAGATTTATCAATAAATACTTATTTATTCCTTATTCTATCAGGAGAAGTACTGTCTTTAATTTTGGGATTTATTTTTAATACTTATACAGATGCTAGTGCTCCATATTTAGATGCACATACTACAATATTTAGTTTTATAGCAAGCTATTTAGAAGTAAAAAAGTATATCTCTTCTTGGAAATTTTGGATTGTAATTAACGGTATCACTATTATTTTATACCTTGGTAAAGACTTAAATATTTATACAATTTTAACTGTTGTTTACTTAATTTTTTCTTTTGTAGGTTATAAACGATGGAAAGAAAAAATGGCACTACAATAATTTTTTATTTTATTTCGAAAATAATCAAGAATAAAAATCCCAAGTTTAGACTTGGGATTTTTTTTGTTAAATTCAAGTGTTTTTAAAATTGAAAAAATCATCCAAAAAAACTAACTTCTCTAACAACAATTATAAGTAGTTAGAACAAAGATCATAACTATCTTAAGTTAGCGAATCTAAAAAAACAGGGTAAAAAAGTAAGTAAAACTAATTCTTTTTAGCTTTTACAAATTATTATACTTCTGTAACGTTGTGAAATGTTGGTGAATTTTCGGTAATACTTCCAGCTCCTTTTTTATTAATTTTAAAAGTAATATCTTTTGAAGTAGTAAATAAAAGCACAGACAAAAAAGGGTTTTTAAGGTGCGTTTTTATAACCTCTACAACTTCTTTTAAGGTCATTTCTTTTTCAATATCTTCTATTTCTCTTGGTCTATAACTAAACTTAAGTAAAACTTTTTCTTTAGAAGCTAATGGTCTTACAAAAATATTTTTCAATTCTTGTTTACCAATAGTTTTTGCCATTGTTAATTTGGCAAATTCACCATTCTGTATACTTTCGTTTACATGTTTCCAAAAAACCATAAACACATCTTCATATAACATAAATAACTTATTTAGGCTCTAACAATAATACTATTTTATTAAAATCTGCAGCACTGTTTATTACGGTTCTATAATCTTCATAGACCGCAACAGGAACATAATTCTCTCTATAATGTTCATCTGCAGTTACAGTTAATTTGTTGCCCTCTAACTTGTAAAAAGATTTGAAAGAGAATAATTGTTTACCGTCTTTACTATATGAATTATCAATATTAATATCATCTAAATTGGTAATTTTATAACCTTCAGGAATATTTAAAGTTAGGGTTCTATAATAACTTCTATGAAACTGTTCTTCTAAAGGTAAAACTCTTTCTTTTTCTTGATACATTTGTATTTGCTGCCCAATTAAATCTCCTAACTTAAACAAATACTTTTTACCTGCTTTTTCTACAAATGCTTCTGTAGTAAAGTCTACAACAAATTGTAACGGTTTAATTCCAAATAATTCAGAATCATCATTTACCAACTTTTTATTGGTAATTTCTAAATCTTTAGTAATACTTTCCATTATTCCTTCTACTAATTCATCTCTATCTTCTCCTTGAATTAAATGCATAAATGGTTGAATATTCATTGCATAATATCCGCTGAAAGCTCTGTTAAAATTAATACTGTTTTCTGTTAAATCATCTTTATTAAAATCTATAGTTACCTTCATAACATCTATAGTTTCATCAACTTTAACAGGCTCTATATATTTTATTCTACCAACTGCAGATTTGTAATCGCCAATAACAACTTCTTTAATAAACAAACCATAATTATCGGTTTTATATGGCATTGGAAAACCATATCTTGTACCAGATGCATTTGGAGACAAATACTTATTCGATTCTGGAAAATAGAGTAAAAAATCGGTTAAAAAGTTTGTAGCTTCAAACTCTGTATCGAATTTCATTTCTTTTCTATCTGTAGTTAACACTAATTCGTGTTTTATACTTAGAGTTCTTAAAACAGCAATATAAAGTTTTATAATACCACTTTCATTTGCTACTTTTTGAGTTAAAATTTTATCTAAATCTTGTAATTCATCATTATAAACATCTTGTAAATACAGATTTGTTTTTATGTAAAAATCTAGTTTTCTTATAATGGTTTCATTATCTGCATTTTCTGGAAGTTCTAATTCTTTAATAAATTTTTTTATTAGTCCATTAGTTATAGTTGTGTAATCTGGATAATAGGAAACATATAAATTTTGAGAAATTTTACTATAAGAAATAATATCTATAACATTAGTAGCAAGGTTTTTATCTAATTTATAAACAATAAATTTTCTAGATGCATTATAGGCTGCTTGGTATTCATCTTCTAATTTTTTTACTTTATTTACATATAATTGATAATGTAATTTTTCTGTGGTTAAGGTATCTTTTT
The DNA here is from genome assembly GCF_039939415.1 of Polaribacter sp. Classification (GTDB taxonomy): domain Bacteria; phylum Bacteroidota; class Bacteroidia; order Flavobacteriales; family Flavobacteriaceae; genus Polaribacter. Next base: position 190,582 of record NZ_JBDVJE010000048.1, on the reverse strand, counting down.
CTACCTTTTTTAAATTGTTGAAACTCTTTAATTTAAACACTAAATTTTTTGGTGAAAATAAATCGAATTCTACTTTTTCTTTCTTATAAGAGTCTTGTATATATACTTTTTTACCTGTATAGTTTGGAGGTCTTTTTACCACGTACATGTACTCTATAAAACTACCTTTGGTTATACCTTCTAGTGCATAATATTTATAAGTTCTACCTGTTTCTTCATCTTCTGCTGTTAAAATTTTAGATTTATCTAAGTTAATTAATTTACCTTCTGGAGTAATAACTCTTGCTTTATTTACCTGTAATTCTGCTTGTGCAGAAAATGGTAAATAAATTTTGTTATTCTCTTCTATTGCATCATCAGAATTTAGCCATAAAACCTTATGTTCTAAAAAATACTCTACTAAATTTGACTCTTGAAAATAAAATTCTGTAACTGTTTTTTCTTTTACAGCTATCATATCTTCTGTAGATTCTTTAGCTACTTTATAACTTGGGGTTGTTTCCCAATCATAACTTTTAAAAAAAGGTTTTTCTTGTGCTACTGTAATCTGTAAAGCAAATAATACTGCAAATAATACCTTAAATTTTATCTTCATAATTCTATTTTATTCTTTCTTTAAAACTACAATTTCTTTGTAATTTTTTTCAATTTTTTTAATCTGTTTATTTACTATTTTCTGTTGCTCTAAACTTAAAACCAAAAAGTTTAATTCTATTGTATGATTGTATATTACATAATTTTCTTTTTCTGAATATGTAATTTCTGATGTTAAATAATCGCTTGTTACTTTTACAGCTTCTGGTATATAATCTACTTTATATCCTTTAGGTATTTCTAGTTTTGTAGTATAACTAAAATACCTTTGATAATCGTATTCTATAGCATTTTTACGTTTTTTGTCGGTTTTGTAAAAAGATAAATCTTTGTTTAAATTTAAGTTAACGTAAATCTCATTACCTAATTTTTTTGAATAATTCTTAATTTCAAAATCATAATCAACAATAAAATCATTATCGTAATGATACTTGTTAATTTCTTTAAAACTATTAATTAGAAATTTATTATTTCCTTTAACAAATTTATTATTGTAGAGTTGTTTTATTTTAGTTTTAGAATTCTCATCTTCTAAATTATGAAAAAGGTCTATTTTAGGATAACCAGAGATACTAGTTTTAGATGCTCCTAAAACACTTCCGTCTTTAATTTTTATTGCTGTAGTATCTATAATTGCATTTATTTTAGCAGCTATAATTGGTACTTTTTTAATTTTAAATTCTTTTCCGTAAGAAACTAAAGCTTCTTTTCCTTGAATAAAAGAAGTTGGAATTCCGAATTTAATATACCTACCTGTTGCATCTAAATAATAAGTTTTTCCATTATTTTCATAAGAAAGTATCATATGATTATCTACTACTGGTGTTGGCATTTCTTTGTAGGTATAAGGTATATCTCTTGTGCCAATCCAAGTTAAGTTTCCTTTTACCCCAGCAATTTCTAGCATTCTATATAAAATACTTGAGTTGTCTTTACAATCTCCATATTTTTTTCTAAAAACTTCATTAGATTCTCTTGGTATAAAACCTCCTAAAGCGTACTCAAAAGCAATGTATTTTATGTTTTTTTGAGTCCAATAATAAATAGCTTTTACCTTTTCTAAATCTGTTTTTTTATCAACTGTAATTTTATTAACTAAAGCTACTAATTCTTTATTTGGTGCTTCTGTATTAACGTTTTCTACCAAAGAATAATACCAATTATACAATTCTGATACATCACCTAATAATGGTTTGTTTTCCTTTTTATTTTTGTAAGAATTTATAATAGGCACTATGTGTGGTAAAATAGTTTTATAAGTTGGCGTATTTGCTTCAAAATCGAATTCTTTTTGATTATTTACTACCCAAGTATAAATTATTTTCTTACGTTTTTCTTCTTGTGTAAATTTAATCTGATTATCTACAATATTAAATTTTCTAAATTCTAAATTTACGTTTCTATCTGCAATAATAGTTACCTTATTTTTCTTTATAGGAAAGTACTCTCCAAAATAAAAAGGGGTTAAAAAACGTGGGTTTTTAATTTTTTGTGAATATTTTAATTTTGATTTAGATCCTTTTTTTAAATTAGGATACACAAAGTTTAACGATTTTGTATCATCATAAAAAGAGCTATTTAAATCGTCTTTTTGGGTAAATTTTTCTACTGCTTTTTCTACATATTCATTATTCTCAAAAGATAATGTAGATGCTTTTACTTCATTCAACTCAAAAAAAGCAGAGAAACTCAAGGTGTTTTTAGAGTTATAAGTAGCAGCTTCATTTAAATACAAATCTTCTTCTATAAATTCTTGATTGATTTCTAAACCTTCTTTTGTGGCTTCTATTGTAATAATAGTTTCTTGTTGCAAACGAATTCTTGCAGCTTCTGGGTGTAGTTTTTTATACTTTAAAAAATCTGTAGAATACTGTGCATTTAAACTTATAAATACAAATAAAAAAAACGTAATTAAACCAAATCTATAAATTTTGAACCTTGTATATATTTCCATTAAAATATTCCTTTTTTGTAATTAGTTTTCCTGCTTCATTGTAAAAGAAAGCCATTCCATGTTTATGATTATTGGTGTACATGAATTCTTCTTTTTTATTTCCGTTTATATAATATACAATTTGTTTTCCTTGGTTTTGTCCATGAAAATAATTGGTTTCTTTTTTTATTTTTCCATTAGAAAAAAACTCTTTTCTAAGGCCATGATAATTACCATATAAGTATTGAATTTCTTCTAATAAAACACCATTATAAGAATACGATTTGTAAGTATTTACAAAATCTCCAAATTTGTATTCCATGGTTTTTGACGGTTTTCCATTATCGAAAAAGGCTTCAATTTTTCCAGTTTCATTTTCTAAAGGAATCATTGCAATTTCTATTCCGTTTTTATTTAAATAACTATATCCTATTAATTCTCCATGATTGTAAAAACGAATTAACTGTAATTTACCTGAAGGATCATAAAACTCATGTTTTCCATGTTTTTTCCCTTCAAAATATTCTATAATTGCTTTTTTAGCTCCAGTATTATAATATTTTTTACTAACACCAACTTCTAAATCATTTTCAAAATTGTATTCTCCTTGTATTGTACCGTTTTTATAATAATTTGTTATTTTTCCTTGTGCATTTCCTCTAGAATAATTGGTTACACTTTCTATATTTCCGTTTTCGTAAAACCATGTCCAAAGTCCGTTTTGTTTTCCATTTAAATAATTACCAGTAATTTTTTTATTTCCATTATAATAAAAAATTTCATAGCTACCATGTTTTACCTCATTAACGTAAGAGATTCTCGTTCTTGCATTTCTATTGTAATGTTTAGATTCTAAAACAATTTCTTTTTCTTTAGATGTATAAACTATTTCTTCAAACAAAGTTTCGTCTTTCTGAAAGTTTTTTTCTGAAATTAAATTACCAAATTTATAGAAAGATGATGATATTAATTTACCATGTTCTCCAAAGGTTTTTTGAACACCATTAAGATTTCCTTTATGAAAAAAATTAATTGCACTTAAGCTTCCATCTATATTATAATATTTCCATTCACCATGTTGATTTCCTTCTTTATACCAACCTTGTGCTTTCATTTTACCATTAATATAATTACCAACATAATAACCATCTATAATATCTTCTTTATAAGTTGTAATATTATCAATGTTTCCGTTTTTAAAGTAGGTAAAATACTCTCCTATAATTTTATTCTCTTTAAAATTACCTTTATTAGTTAACACGCCATTATTTGTGTAAAACGTCCATTCTCCAGATTTTCCTCCAGAAATATCATACAAACCTTCTGTTGTTTTATTTCCTTTAGGAGAAAATCCTTCGTAATAAAACTCGCCACTTTTCTTTTTACCGTTCTTTAAAATTGAACCCTCTTTTTTATAAAAAGTATAGGCTATTATTTCTCCTTTTCTGTAGATATATTCGTAAAATAATTTACCATCTGTATCGTAAAATTTATACAAATTATTTAAATTTCCTTTTTTGTAAGTAAACTCGCTATTTAATGTTCCATCTGCATAATAAGTTTTCCATAAACCATCATAAGCACCATCTAAACTTTGACCTATTTCATTTATTTTACCATTAGAATGATAGGTTTTATAACTTCCACTTAATTCATTATTTACATAATTTATTTCTGAAGCTATTTTTTTATTATAATGATAAGATGTTTGTATTCCACTCTTTTTTCCTGCTACATAATATGTCTTTTCATATACATCACCATTTGCATAAAACTCTAGAACTTCCCCATCAATTTCTCCATTTTTATATGGAATTTGAAATTCAAGAATTTTTTCACCAACATCAAAATACGATTTATACATTCCTTCTAAAACACCAGAATTAAAAAATTTTCTTTGCACTAAAGCTCCTTTATTATTGTAATACTCATATTTCCAATGTAAAGAGTCGTTTAAATAATTTGCATCTATATATTTTTTACCATTATTATAGTAAACTAGATTTTTACCTTCTAAAATTCCATTTTTATAAAAAGCAGTTTCTTTAACTTTATTTAAGGCAGCATACCAAATCCATTTTCCTGTTCTTTCTCCTAAATCATCAAAATTACCTTCTGCAGTTAATCTTCCATTCTCATTATAAAATTGCCAAAAACCAACAGGTTTACCATATTCTAACTTACCAACTGCATCTACGTAAGAATCTGTATATTCATAAGTAACTTCTTGTAGTTTACCGTTAAATATTATTTTGTTTTGCGCTACTTTTTTTGACCATTCTTTTTTTGATTCTGCTAAAAAAGCAATAATTTCTTTCGTTTTTTTATTTATTATTTTTTTATAATCTTCATTTTCTATAGAATAGGTTAGGGTGTAAATAAAATCATCAAACTTATTGTTTTGAGCAATCCATTTATAAAATGGAACATAGGTTTTTGTCCAAAAATTACTTTCACCTTCAAAGTTTTTTAATTGCTCAATCATTGCATGGTTTTGTTTTACCAAAGCAATTTTTATAGGATTATTTATTTTGTAATTTGCATTTAAAGCTACTTTACTACTCAACACTAAATCTATATCTTCAAAAGAGTCATCTTCATCATCTAACTTAATATTTCTATTTCTTTTATTTGCATTTTTAGCTTGTACAACATTGTTTAAAGATTGTAAAACTGTAAAAGCATTATCTGCATCTGGCTCTAAAAGTAAATACATATTAAAACACATTAACGCTTGTGTAAAACGTTCTTGTTTATAATATATGTTTCCTATTTGTAAGTGAGGTTTTGTATAACTAGGATTTAACAAAATTGCTTTTTTATAAGCATTTACTGCATCATTTAACTTTCCTTGAGTTTCTAAAGCATGCCCTTTATTAAACCATAATAAAGCATTTTTTGGATAAATTTGGAGTCCGTCATTATAATTTTCTAATGCTTCATTGTCTCTTTTTAAAGCGGACAAAGCAACACCTTTATTTGCATAGAAGTTTGCTTTAGAATAATTATGAACAGAATTAATACCCTCGTTTACAACACTTAAAGCTTCTTTATATTTCTTTAATTGTAATAAATAGTAAGATTTTGAAACTAATAAAGAATAATATGCAGAATCGTTTTTATGTATTTGATTTATAAGTGTTATTACATTTTCATTACTAGTTTCTTTAGATATTTTTTGAACAATTTCACTATAATCTACAAAAGGAACTTTTTCTTGTGAGAAGCAAAAATTTGCCACAAGTAACACAGCAATTAATATTTTTTTCATAAAACTAAAATACTAAAAAGCGCTCATAAAAACTCTAGTATTAACGTTTTTATGAGCGCTTTTTTATATAAAATAATTTCTAAGAATCTATTCTACCAACAGCGCAACTTACAAATGATTTTGCTTTATGTATTACTGTATTTTTATCTCCAACTTCTGGGTAACCTAATTTAGATAGTTTTGTCTTAATTTCTTCAATATTTTCTTTTTCTGATGCTATTGAAACTATTGATTTTTCTATATCAATATCTACTTCATTTACGCCTTGTATTGCTAAAATTCCTTTTTTAATAGTTGCTGCACAACCACCACATTTTAAATTTTCTATTTGTATATCTGCTTTCATTATTTCTTATTTTCTTTTTTCCATTGATTATAACCACCTAAAATATTATAGACTTTAAAACCTTTTTCTTGTAAGATTTTAGATGCTTTTTCACTTCTATTTCCTGTTCTACAGTATAAATATACTGGTTTATTTTTATCTAATTTACTAACGGATTTTTCTGTAAAATTATTATCAAAATAATTAATAAAAACAGCCGATTCTATATAACCAAATCTTAATTCTACTGGTGTTCTTACATCTACTAATTGAATTTTATCTTTAGATAATAATTCTTTTACTTCTAAGGTAGAAATTGTTTTTATTTCTTGTGCATTCACACAATTAGTAAAAAGCAAACTAGTAAAAAAAATAAATACTAAGTGTTTCATCATTTTTATTTTAAAGTTGATGGACAAACTGCTGCTGTTCTTTCAATATTTGTATTTCTTACTGCGGCATAACCACCAGCAACATCAATTACATTATGATAACCCCTTGCTTTTAATATAGAAGAAGCAATTACAGAACGATATCCTCCTGCACAATGCACATAAAAATCTCCTTTTTTAGGAAATTCTGAAATATGTTCGTTTAAAAAATCTAAAGGTGTGTTTTTTGCAACCACAATATGTTCACTTGCATATTCTCCTGGTTTTCTCGCATCAAAAACCAATGCATTTTCTTTAATTTTTTCTTCTAACACCTCTGCAGAAACAGATTTTAAAGTATCAAATTCTTTACCTGTTTTTCTCCAAGAATCAAAACTTCCTTCTAAATAGCCTATAACATTATCAAAACCAACTCTAGACAAACGTGTAATAGTATCTTCTTCTTTTCCTGCTGGAGTTACCAACAAAATTGGTTGGTTAATATCTTTAATTAATGCACCTACCCAAGGTGCAAATCCTCCATCAATACCAATAAAAATAGATTGAGGAATAAAGCCTTTTACAAACTCTGTTTGATGACGAACATCTAAAACAATGGCTTCTGTTTCATTTGCCAATAGCTCAAATTCTTTAACTGATAAAGGCTTTGCACTATTTTTTAAAACATCATCTATACTTTTATATCCTTCTTTATTTAATTTAACATTTAAAGGAAAATAAGCTGGAGGTGGTAATAATCCATCTGTAACTTCTTTAATAAACTCTTCTTTAGTCATATTTACTCTTAAAGCATAATTGGTTTCTTTTTGATTACCAATTGTACCTACAGTTTCTTTACTTAGGTTTTTACCACAAGCAGAACCAGCACCATGTGCAGGATAAACAATAACATCATCTGCTAAAGTCATTACTTTATTACGTAAACTTTCATATAAAAAACCAGCCAAATCTTTTTCTGTAATATCTCCTTTCTGTGCTAAATCTGGACGACCAACATCTCCTAAAAACAAAGTATCTCCACTAAAAAGCGCATAATCTTTTCCGTTTTTATCTTTTAATAAAAAACAAGAACTTTCCATAGTATGACCAGGAGTGTGTAAAACAGTAATTGTAATATCTCCTACTTTAAAAACTTGATTATCTTCAGCAATTATTGCATCGAAATTGGTTTTTGCTGTTGGACCATAAACAATTTTTGCTCCTGTTTTTTCTGCTAAAGTTACATGGCCACTTACAAAATCTGCATGAAAATGTGTTTCAAAAATGTATTTTATTTTTGCATTATTTTTATTGGCAGTATCTATATAGTCTTGTACTTCTCTTAATGGATCTATAATAGCAACTTCTCCATTGCTTTCTACATAATAAGCTCCTTGAGCTAAACATCCTGTATAAATTTGTTGTATAATCATTTTAATTCTTTATTTTTTTTAAGTAACATAAAAGTTAAAATACCTCTAGTAACTTTTTAATTTAACCTTTTTTAATGGTATGCCTGATGTATATATTTAGCATACTTTTCTTGTTGAGATCTGTCTCCGGTTTTATAAAAATTTACAGCATCATTTGCCCGCATAAAAAATTGATTTACATCTATTATAGATAGCATTCCGCTTCTAAATAAATCATCTCTTACAGGTCCTTTTACTCCAGCAAATAAGAAAATTACACCTTTCTTTTTATAGAACTTAATTCGTTCTTTTAACATTTCTACACCTGTACTATCTACTCTATTTATGCTTTCTGCATCTAAAACTATTAATTTTAAAGCCTCGCCTTTTTTAATAGCCATATCATCTAATTTATCTCTAAAATAACTTGAGTTGGCATAATATATTTGAGCATCAAACCTAAAAATTAATATCTCTTTTTCTATAATAACTTCTTCAAAACGACTTCTATTTCTATAAAAATTAGAATTTGGTACTTTTCCTAATTCTGCTACATAAGGTCTAGATGTTCTAAAAATTAATACTATTAAAGACAAACCAACACCAACAATAATGCCGAATTCGATTCCTAATAATAAGGTTCCTAAAAATGTGGCTAGCATCAACCAAAAATCTAAATGATTTGCTTTCCATAAAAAAGCAGCTTCTTTAACATTCACCAATCCAAAAACTGCGACAATAATTATTGCGGCTAAAACCGTTTTAGGTAAATGATAAAATAATGGTGTTAAAAACAATAAGGTAAAAACAACCATTATTACAGAAATTAAAGCTGCCATTCCTGTTTTTGCTCCACTTTCTTGGTTAATGGCTGATCTAGAAAAACTTGAAGTTGTTGGATACGCTTTAAAAAATGAACCAACCATATTACTTAATCCTAATGCTATTAATTCTTGATTTGGTCTTATTCTGTATTCATCTTGTTTTGCTTCTAAAGATTTTCCGATAGAAATAGTTTCTAAATAACCCACCATAACTAGAGTAAATGCAATAGGAAACAATTCTCTTAACAAATCAAAATCGAATACTGGAATACTAAATAATGGTAAACCAGAAGGAATGTCTTTTACAATAGAAACATCTTTAAAAGATTGTCCAAAATATTTCATTATTAAAATACCAAGAATTACTACAATTAAAGCGTTTGGTATTTTTTTATTTATTTTTCTAAAGATGATAATTACAACAACAGAAATTAATCCAATTACTGTAGTGTGATAATTATAACTAGAAATTTGCAACCATATATCTTCTAAAACGTATTGTAGTTGGTCACTTTGTACAAAATCTACACCTAATAAATTTCTAAATTGATTAAAGCCAATAATTAGTGCTACTGCAGATGTAAAACCTGTAATTACAGGTTTAGAAAGGAAGTTTACTATAAATCCTAAACTAAAAACCCCCATTAAAAACTGAATTGTACCTACCATTAAGGCTAATAAAATAGCAATAGAAATATAACTATCAGAACCTGCTAAAGCTAAGGTTGAAACTCCTGTGGCAACAATTAAAGAATCCATGGCAACTGGCCCAATTGCTACTTGTCTTGAAGAACCAAATATTGCATACATTACCTGTGGAACTAACGCACAATACAAACCATAAATTGGTGGTAAACCTGCAATTAGTGCATAAGCAATTCCTTGTGGAATTAAAATAATACCAACAGTTATACCAGCTACTAAATCTCCTTTAAAAAGAGATGTATTATAGTTTGGTAACCACTCTAATATTGGTATTATTTTTTTAATATTCATTACTTAAAATAATTCTCCTTGGTTTCGTCCTTTTTCTCTTCCTAAATGTTTATACGCTAAATCTGTAACTTCTCTACCTCTTGGTGTTCTCATTATAAAACCTTGCTGAATTAAAAAAGGTTCATACACTTCTTCAATGGTTTCTGTATTTTCAGAAACTGCAGTTGCAATGGTACTTAGACCTACAGGTCCTCCTTTAAATTTATCAATAATAGTTTTTAGAATTTTATTATCCATTTCATCTAAACCATGTGCATCAACATTTAATGCTTTTAAAGCATATTTTGCAATTTCGATTGTTATAGATCCGTTTCCTTTTATTTGTGCAAAATCTCGAACTCTTCTTAACAATGCATTTGCAATTCTAGGTGTTCCTCTACTTCTACCTGCAATTTCTATGGCAGATTCCATTGAAATAGGAACTCCTAAAATGTACGCACTTCTTTGAATTATTGTAGTTAATAATTCCGTTTTGTAATAATGTAATCTACTACTAATACCAAAACGAGCTCTCATTGGTGCTGTTAACAATCCTGAACGAGTTGTTGCTCCAATTAGAGTAAATGGTTCTAAATTGATTTGAACTGTTCTAGCATTTGGACCAGATTCAATCATAATATCAATTTTATAATCTTCCATTGCAGAATATAAATACTCTTCTACAATTGGGCTTAATCTATGAATTTCATCAATAAATAAAACATCACGCTCATCAAGATTTGTTAATAATCCTGCTAAATCTCCGGGTTTGTCTAAAACAGGACCAGAAGTAACTTTAATACCAACTTGTAATTCATTAGCTAATATATGAGCAAGTGTGGTTTTACCTAAACCTGGAGGTCCATGAAAAAGTGCATGATCTAAGGCTTCTTCTCGTTGATTAGCAGCTTCAACAAATATTTTTAAATTATCAATTGCTTGATCTTGCCCTGTAAAATCATCAAAAGAAAGCGGACGTAATTTTTTTTCTACATCTAAATCTTCATTAGATAAATTGTTGTTTTCAGGGTTTAAGTTTTCGTTCATAACTACAAAGATAATTGATTTTAAACTACACTTTTGTATGTTTTGTTACACAAAAAGTATTGAATTCTATTTATAAATCCCTGCTTCAATAAATGCTTTTTTAGAAGCTTCTGTAACATCTCCTTCAAACAGTTTTTCATAACGTGCATCTAAAACATAGGCTTTTACAACTACTTTTGTGGCTGCATGATCATCAAAATGATCGAAAAACAATATTGTTATAGGTTTATCAATATTCAAATATCTAGATGTTATTGCTGCTTCTTGTACAATTTTTCGAATTTCTGTAACATCAACATTAATTGGCAACCATAAATTTATAACAACCATACAATCTAAAGCGCCTGAATTTGCATTTGAAATACTATCAGAAATAATTGCAGAATTTGGTATGGTTACAGTGTTATCATCTAAAGTATTTACAACTGTATAACGCAAACCAATATTTATTACTTCTCCGTAATTACCTTTGATATTAATTCTATCTCCAATTTGAAAAGGTCTATCTAAGATGATTAATAATCCTCCAAAGATATTTTTTACTATGTCTTGAAGCGCAAAACCTAAAGCTAAAGCTGATGACCCCATTAGTGCATAAATTGCTTCTGCAGATGGATTGAAAAGAGTAATTATTAAAGTGTAAACTGCCAAAGTCCATACTAAAATTTTTATAACAGGTTGTAATCTTAGAATTTTTAATCTGTGTCTATTAAAGTTTTTAACTAAGTTTTTAAAAAACCAATCTAAAAGTTTTATGAAACCCCAAGTAAGAATAATTACAACAATAATTGTAAGAATTTTTGTAAATGAAATTACATCTGTAGCTGTAGAAATAGTATTTTCTACATTATTTTTTACATCATTAACTGTTTTTTCTTGAGCAAAATTAGAAATAGTACCTAAGAAAAATAATATGCTTAAAAGTCTTTTCATCTTATCTAAAATTTCTATTTAATCTTTCTTTTAGCAACTCTTTTAAAAGGTCTAAAAACATTAAATTAATTCTATATTCTACTTTTTTATTAACAGTAGTTGTTGGTCTAATTAATTGTCTTTCTAATAGTTTTTCTATACTTAATCTACTTTGCCTATCAGAATTTCTTAATACTATATTTAGTTCTTTAATTGAAAGTGATCTGTGCTGAAAAATAGCTTCTAAAATAAATAAATCGTCTAATGACAAATCGTCTAAAACTTTTATTTCAATAGGTTTAACAAAAACATTTTTACCTTTTACATTGTATGCTGAATTTCTAGCAAATAAAATTGCCTTTGTAATATTTCCTTTTGAAAAAGTATATAATCTCTTAAAGAAAATCTTTTCTAAGATAATTTGACGTTCTTCTTTTGAAGTATTTTTTAGTTGTTTTTCTACTTTTTTGGTAATCTTAGATGGTTTTAAAAAAACCATATTATAACCATTATTCCTATTTAAAATTTCTTCTTTAAGTTGGTTGTTAGAAATTGGTTTTAAATGAATTATTGATGGAAAATGTGAAGAAAAATATTTTACTCTATTTAAATAATAGAATGAATATTTATTGATAGAAATGATCCAGTATACTTTTGCTTTTGTAGCATGTAAAAAAAGTAAAAAATCTTCTAAAAGGTCAAATCCTCTAACTCTTCTAATAAAAAGTCTTTCTATATTTTCAAGAATTAATACATGGTTTTCTTCAGAAGAATTAATATATTTTTCTAAATCTTTTAATGTTTTAAATTCTTCGTCTATCCTTAATACTTTTGATAAAATACTAATCAATTTCTTATACGAATCTATTGCTTGATTGGTTTCTACAATTTTTGCAGTGGGATAAATATAAGTACTTGCATGTAATAAAGAAGTTCCTCCTTCTCCTGGGTCATTAACTACTAATAGAGGAGAATTTATAATTTTCCAATTGTCATATGCGAGTTCTAAACTCTTTAATTCTTCTTCTCTATTTTTTAAAAAGTCTTTATTTTGAATAGCATATAAAGTAAAACGTTCTAGATAATCGTCTGGAAGTATAATTTTATCTTCAGCTTCTTCAATTACAGAAATTTCCTTTTTCTCATCTATATCAAAAAGTTTGTACAGAAAGCTTATACTATTCTGAAACTTATCTAAAACAGCCATTTTTTTTGAAATTTGTTAGTATTAGCTAATATAATAAATCAAAATGATAAAAAAGAAAAATCAAAAAAGCCTTTCCGAAATGGAAAGGCTTTTAAACAATTTTTATTTTTTTATGATGGATCTTCACCATCTAATAAAGGCGTTGTTTGTAATACAAAATCTTGTCCATGTAAATAATCACTATCATCATCTTTAGGATCTACACGTTTACTATAATCATATGCCCATCTATGAACTTCTGGTATTTTTCCTGGCCAGTTTCCATGAACATGTTCTACTGGTGTAGTCCATTCTAAAGTATTAGAATTCCAAGGGTTTTGAGTTGCTTTTTGACCTCTATACATAGAGATAAAAAAGTTAGCAATAAAAAATATTTGAGCCAAACCACCAATTAAAGCAAATATGGTAATTACAACGTTTATGTCAGATAAATCATCAAACATTGGGAAATTAGTATTTGTATAATATCTACGTGGTAAACCAGCTAATCCTATAAAATGCATTGGCCAGAATACTCCATAAGCACAAATAATACTTAACCAAAAGTGCCAATACCCTAATGTTTTATTCATCATTCTACCATACATTTTCGGGAACCAGTGGTAAACACCAGCAAACATTCCAAAGATTGCAGAAACTCCCATTACTAAATGAAAATGTGCTACAACAAAATATGTATCATGAATATTAATATCTAATGCAGAATCTCCTAAAACTAGTCCTGTTAAACCACCTGTTACGAAAGTAGAAACTAATCCAATAGAAAATAGCATTGCTGGATTTAATTGTAAATTTCCTTTCCATAAAGTAGTTATGTAGTTAAATGCTTTTACAGCAGAAGGGATTGCAATTAGTAATGTTGTAAATGTAAATACAGAACCTAAGAAAGGATTCATACCTGAAACAAACATATGGTGCCCCCAAACAATTGTAGATAAAAATGCAATTGCCATGATAGAACCAATCATTGCTCTGTATCCAAAAATTGGTTTTCTAGAATGTGTTGATATAATTTCTGATGTTATACCTAATGCAGGTAATAATACAATATACACTTCTGGATGACCTAAGAACCAAAATAAATGTTCGTATAATACTGGTGATCCTCCTTGATAATGTAATACTTCTCCTGAAATAAATATATCTGATAAATAAAATGATGTACCAAAACTTCTATCAAAAACTAATAATAATGCTGCTGATAATAGAACAGGAAATGATACTACACCAATAATTGCTGTAATAAAGAATGCCCACATTGTTAAAGGCAATCTTGTCATTTTCATTCCTTTTGTTCTTAAGTTTAATATTGTAACAATATAGTTTAAAGACCCTATTAAAGAAGAAGCAATAAAGATAGCCATTGATACCAACCATAAAGTCATACCTGCTCCAGAACCAGGAATAGCTTGTGGTAATGCACTTAAAGGAGGATAAACTGTCCATCCTGCAGATGCAGGACCTGCTTCAACGAATAAAGATATTACCATAATTACACTAGAAACAAAAAATAACCAGTATGATAGCATATTTAAGAAACCAGAGGCCATGTCTCTTGCTCCAATTTGCAATGGAATTAATAAATTAGAAAATGTACCACTTAAACCAGCTGTTAGTACAAAAAAGACCATTATAGTACCATGTATTGTTACTAATGCTAGGTATATATCTGGATTCATTACTCCATCTGTTTGATGTGGTCCTAAAAAAGCTTCAATAATAGAAAACGATTTTTCTGGCCATGCAATTTGCATACGGAATAACATAGACATAAACACTCCAATAATTCCCATAAACATACCAGTTACTAAGAACTGCTTAGAAATCATTTTATGATCTGTACTGAAAATATATTTTGTTACAAATGTTTCTTTATGATGATGTTCTGACATAATCTTATATATAAATTTGTAGTATAATTTTTATTATAATTATTTAATAACTGATGCTAGTGTTGGTTGCTCAGCAATCCATTTTTCGTAAACGTCTGGTTCTACAACAGTAATTTTCATTTGCATGTTGTAGTGAGAAGCTCCACAAATTTTATTACATAACAATAAATAATCAAAAACATAAGGATCTTCTCCTTTTGCTTTTCTAATTTTGTTAATTCCTGCTGTTTTTTTAATTACTTCTTCTTTTCCTCTCATTTCTTCTGTGGTAAACTTTGGAGTAAAACCAAATTCTGTAACCATTCCTGGAACACAGTTCATTTGTGCTCTAAAGTGAGGCATATATGCAGAGTGTAATACATCTTGAGAACGGAACTTAAAGTGTACCTTTCTACCTTTTGGTAAATACAATTCAGTAACTTGTTTATCGTCTTGAGCGTTTTTATCAGTCATATCAACTCCTAAAGTATTAATACCTTTAATGTAGTTTACGTTTCCTAAACCTAAAGTATTGTCTTCACCTGCATAACGTGCATCCCATCTAAATTGTTGAGAATAAACTTCAATTACAACAGGATCTTCTGAATCTGATAAATCCATTATATTATTCCATTGCCATAAACCATAACCTATTAAAAGAACTAAAACTACTGCTGGAGTAATTGTCCAAATTGCTTCTAATTTATGACTGTCTGAATAAAATTTAGCTTTTTTTCCTTTTTCTCCTTTGTATTTAAAGGTAAAGAAAAAGATTAAAAACTGCATAATAAACTGCACTATACCAATTAACCAAAACGTAATATCAAATAAGTTATCATCATGCTCTCCTTCAAAAGAAGCAGATTCTGGTAACATTACTACATTCATAAAAATTAAACAATAAATCATTATTGCATATAAAAAAACCATAAAATAGATGGCGTTTTTACCTTGAGTAGCATTGTCTTTATCAGTAGCAATTACGCTTCTTAAGTTCATTATTCTGGTAATTTGCCAGAAACTTACACCGATTGCAACAGCTATAAAAATATAAAATAGAGCTAACATATTTATCTCGTCTTAATTATTTTAGTTTAAATTATTTATTAATGATGATCTCCTGAACCTTCTCCTCTATGTTCAATATTATAATAATGGAAATGTTCACTTTCTTTTAAGAAAGGATTTCCTTTTACTATAGGATTTGCTTTGGCAAATGCACTAAATGTTACATAAATAAAGATTCCTAAGAAAAATAATAATGCACCAAATTCAGCTAAACCAAAAGACCATTGAGCCCCTACTGTTGCAGGCATTACCATTATAAAAACATCTACATAATGTCCTGCAAGGATAACCACACCTCCAATAACTACAAGCCATGGAATACTTTTAAAATCACTATTTAACAATACTAATACCGGAAAAATAAAATTCATTGCTACCATTGCTAAAAATGGCACTTTATATTCATTAAATCTTGCAACAAAATAAGTAGTTTCTTCAGGAATATCTGCATACCATATTAACATAAATTGAGAAAACCATAGGTAGGTCCAAAATACTGAGAAACCAAACATAAATTTTGCTAAATCATGAATATGACTATCATTTACAGCTGGTAAAGCACCTTTAGAACGTAAATAGATTGTTACAAAAGCAATTACTGTTACTGCACTTACTAATAAACTTGCCAATACATACCAACCAAATAATGTAGAGAACCAATGAGGGTCTAATCCCATAATCCAATCCCAAGACATCATAGATTCTGAAATCATGAATAAGAAAATAAATCCTACAGAAACATTATAGTTTAATTTGTATGTTTTACCTCCATCATTAGCTGTATCTTCTTTAATAGAATTTCTACGGATAAAGAACCTATATGCATTCCATATTGCTAAATAAATAACACTTCTAATGGCCCAACCTGGAACATTCATCCACCAAGATTTACCATCTACAATTGCATCGTAGTTCTCATGACCAGGAGTAAAAGTTCCTTCTGCCATCCATGGAAATAAATGATTTATATGCATAACTGCAGTAATAATAACTATAAGCATTATAACTGAAGTAGGTACTAAATTTGCAGTTATAGCTTCCATCACTCTAAAAAGAACAACAGACCAACCAGCTTGTGCTACCCTTTGAATAGCATAAAAGGCTAATACTAATAAAGAAATTCCTAAAAAGAAGAATAACGCTACATAAACTGCAGCCCAAGGTTTATTTTGTAATTGATGAAATACGTGTTCATCATGATCTGCATCATGATGTGCTACATTAGAATCAGCTTTCGCTTCATGTGATACACCATGTTCATCTCCATGAGATGATTGATGTGCAATAATTTCTTTAGCTTCTTCAACAGTACTTGGTGCTGAATAAAAACCATATGCAATACCCAAAAAACCTAATATAATTAGAGCAATTGAGAACATTTTTAATTTACCTGAGAATTGATACATATCTTTCGTATTCTATCTTTTTGTAATTATTTTGCTAAATCTGTACGTAATTTTTCTACGTACTGTACTATTTGCCAACGTTCTGTATACGTTACCTGAGATGCATGAGAACCCATTAAATTTTTACCGTGCATAATTACATGGTAAATAGTTCCTGCATTTATATCTCTATCTTTATAGTTAGGAATACCAGAAAATTTTTCTCTTTGAGATAAAACTCCATTTCCATCACCTTTTTTACCATGACATGTTGCACAATAAATTTCATACATAGCTTTTCCTTTTGCTAAATTTTCTTCAGAAGCCTCTAGAGGGTTTAGATTAGCTTTTGCTAATTCATAACCTTCATTAGTATCTGCAATATCATAAGCAGGATGTCCTCCTCTAGCAATTGTACCTGCAACAGGTTTAGAATTAACTGGTTTTCCGTTAACCCCATCTACTCCATTTACATCATAAGGAACAGACACATACATATCTGGCATATATTGTAACTGAGGTTTTCTTTTATCATTACAAGAAATAATACTTGTAAGAGTTACTAAAGCGATAATTAATTTAAAATTCTTCATTATCTATATATTAGTGCTTGTCTACTACATTAATTTCTACAGCTCCTGTTTTTGCCAATAAAGCAGTAACTTCTGCTTCGTTATTATGTACAGGTATTTCCATTAAAAAATGATCATCTGTAGTTCTTGGGTCTGGATTTTCTGCTTCTTTAAAAGGCCATATTTTACTTCTCATGTAAAAAGTAATAACCATAAGGTGAGCTGCAAAAAACACTGTTAATTCAAACATAATTGGCACGAATGCTGGCATATTAGTAAACCAAGAAAAGTTAGGTTTACCACCAATATCTTGTGGCCAATCTTGAATCATCATATAATTAGTCATCCAAATAGCAAATGACAATCCTGTAATTCCGTAAAAGAATGCAGTAATTGCTAATCTAGTTGGTGATAACCCCATTGCTTTGTCTAATCCATGAACTGGAAAAGGACAAAATACTTCCTCTATGTGATGACCTTCTGCTTTAACAGCTTTAACTGCATCTAGCACAACTTCATCATCATTATAAAACGCGTGAATAACTTTTGATGATTCCATAATTATTCTTTATTAGATTTGTCTGATATACCTTCTGCAACAACAATAGCTGGTTTAGTTGGTATACCTTGTTCTCTTCTCTTCTTGTAAAATTCTCCAGAAGATTTTAAAATTGTTTTTACTTCTGCTTGTGCGATAACTGGAAAAGTTCTTGCATACAATAAGAATAGTACAAAGAAGAATCCTATTGTTCCTACAAAAATACCAACATCTACAAATGTAGGCTCAAAACGCCACCAAGTAGAAGGTAAATGACCTTTACTTAATACAATAGCAATAATATCAAAACGCTCAAACCACATACCAATATTAATTGCAATAGAGATAATGAAAGTCCAAATAAAATTTCTTCTAATTTTCTTAAACCATAATAATTGTGGTGTAAAAATATTGAATATTAATAATGACCAGAATGCCCAAGAATATGGACCTGCTTCAGCACCTAAAGATAAATATGTATAATTTTCATAAGGAGAACCTGTATACCATGCAATAAAGAACTCTGTTGCATAAGCAACAGCTACAATACCACCTGTTAAAATAATTACAATATTCATATATTCAATATGCATACGAGTAATGTAATCTTCTAAGTTAGTAACCTTTCTCATTATCCCTAATAAGGTTTGTACCATTGCAAATCCTGAAAAGATTGCTCCAGCTACGAAATAAGGAGGGAAAATTGTAGAGTGCCAACCTGGATTAATTGATGTAGCAAAATCCATAGATACAATTGTGTGTACAGAAAGTACTAATGGTGTTGCTAAACCTGCAAGTACTAAAGATACTTCTTCAAAACGTTGCCAATCTTTTGCTCTACCAGACCAACCAAATGATAATAATGCATAAATCTTCTTTTGAAAAGGTTTTACGGCTCTATCTCTAATCATTGCAAAATCTGGTAATAAACCTGTCCACCAGAAAACTAATGATACAGATAAATATGTAGAAATTGCAAACACATCCCATAATAATGGTGAGTTAAAATTTACCCACAAAGATCCAAATTGGTTTGGCATTGGCAATACCCAATATCCATTCCATGGACGTCCCATGTGAATAATTGGAAATAATCCTGCTTGAAAAACGGCAAAAATTGTCATTGCTTCTGCAGAACGATTAATTGCCATTCTCCATTTTTGACGGAATAATAAAAGTACTGCAGAAATAAGTGTTCCTGCATGACCAATACCAACCCACCATACAAAGTTAGTGATATCCCAAGCCCAACCTATGTTCTTGCTTAATCCCCAAACTCCAATACCAGTTCCTACTGTGTAAAAAATACATCCAAATCCCCAAAGCATTGCTGCTAAAGAAATATAAAATGCTATGTACCAATTCTTATTTGCTTTTCCTTCTATAGGTTTAGCAATATCTTCGGTAATGTCGTGATAACTTTTATCACCTAATACTAAAGGTTCCCTTATGGGTGCTTCGTAATGAGACATATTTTTATTACTTAGTTTTTATTCTTTATTGATTTAAAGTATAATGCAAAACATTAAAACTTTACTATTTGTTACGCTTCGTTTGTATTTTTAACTTTAACTTGATAGATTACATTTGGTTTTGTTTGCAAATAATCTAACACGCCATAAGCTCTTTTATCTTTTACTAATGATGCTACTTTATCTTTTTCGTTATTAATGTCTCCAAAAACCATAGCGCCAGTTGTACATGCTGATGAACAAGCTGTTTCAAACTCATCTGTATTAATAGCTCTACCTTCTTTCTTGGCTTTTAAAATTGTTGCTTGTGTCATTTGAATACACATAGAACATTTTTCCATAACTCCTCTAGAACGAACTACAACATCTGGATTTAAAACCATTTTACCATACTCATTGTTCATATTAAAGTCAAACTCGTTATTATTTGCATAATTAAACCAGTTAAAACGACGAACTCTATATGGACAGTTGTTTGCACAATATCTTGTACCAACACATCTGTTATAAGCCATTTGGTTTTGACCTTGACGACCATGAGATGTAGCTGCAACAGGACAAACAGTCTCACAAGGAGCATGATTACAGTGCTGGCACATCATTGGTTGGAAAGTAACTTCTGGATTTTCTGCTTCAGTTTCTAAAACTTCATATAAGTCTCCTCCACTTAAGCCCATTGCTTTTGCTTCTTCTCTAGTTTCTACTTCAGAAGAATAATATCTATCAATACGCAACCAATGCATATCTCTACCAACTCTAACTTCTTTTTTACCTACAACTGGCACATTATTTTCTGCATGACATGCAACAACACAGGCTCCACAACCTGTACATGATGTTAAGTCTATAGATAAATTAAAATGATGACCAATTTCTCTATTGTGCTCATCCCATAAATCTATAGTATTAGCTTCAACCTCGTTATGATCATAAGAAACAAAAGAAGGCTTATTCCAAGTGTGTTTTGGATCTGCACTACTATTGTACTCTTTTAAAGAAGCTACTTTTAAAATATCATGACGACCTGCAATCGTTTTTTGTACTTGCGTACATGCAAACTTATGAGTTCCAGAAACTTTTTCTATTGTAACTCCGTATTGAATATTATTACCATTTGTATATAATGGATAAGCATTAACACCAACTTGCATTTCTTCTTTTAATCCGAAAGTTTTACCAAAACCAACAGCTAAACCAACAGAACCTTTTGCTTGCCCTGGTTGTATCATTACTGGAACAGTTACAGAAACTCCGTTTACAGTAATTTTTGCATAATCACCATCTATTGCTCCATTATCTTTTACTGGATTTTCGAAACCTAATTCTTTTGCATCAGCAATAGACATTGTTAAGTAGTTATCCCAAGAAGCTCTTGTAATTGGATCAGGAAATTCTTGTAACCAAGGATTGTTAGCCTGTTTACCATCTCCTAAACCTGTTTTAGCATATAAGTTTAATTCAAAACCAGATGCTTTTTTTGCTGAACTTGCTAATTTAGAAGCAACATCAGATATTACAACTGACGTTTCTATAGTTTCTACAACTTCAATAACTTCTTTATTAAAGAAACCGTTATGTAAAGCAGTATTCCAAGAACCACCAACTAAATCATTAGAAGTAGCATAAGATTTTAAATAATCGTAATATTTAGTAGTATCTCCAGACCAATTTAATAAAGTGTCTTGAACTTGACGTGTATTAAATAAAGGTTGAATTGTTGGTTGCATTAAACCATAAGTTACCTCATCAAATTGAGTATCTCCCCAAGACTCTAAGAAATGTGGAGTTGGTAATGCAAAACTAGATGCGTTTACAGTTTCATTATTCTCTGTAGATAATGCAATTGATAACTCTAATTTCTTTAATCCATCAACAAAATCTGATGAATTAGGCAATGAATATATTGGGTCTACATTGTAAGAAATTAATCCTGATATCTTACCAGCTTTCATCTCAGAAACTAATTGAGCAACTTCTGCATCATTTCCTTGACGGATATTTAATGTATTTACAGTGTCAATTATTTCACTATTTAATGCTTTATTAATTTCTAAAGAGACTAATTGAGCATTAACATCATTTAAACCTGTTAAAACAACACCTTTAGAACCAGCTTTCTTTAATTCTTTAGCCATTTTCTTAACCTCTGCGTCTGCAGCAGTTGCTTTAGAAGGAACATTTGCTCCTGTAACAGCATTGTATAAATTTAACAATGCAAATACTTGATCAGAAGGTTTTACAACCACTCTTTTATCAGAATTTGCACCAGTTAAAGACATATTACTTTCAAACTGCACATGGTAAGACATGTGTCCTGTTTCTGGTTTTCTACCGGCAATAAATTGCTTTTCAAAACCTCCATGAAAATCTCCAAGGAAATCTGCACCAAAAGAAACTATCGTTTTTGCTTTATCTAAATGATAATTTGGTAAAGCACGTTTACCATACATTGCTAACATTGCATCTGCAGCTCCAGATTCTGAAATTGCGTCATACACAACATGCTTTGTATTTGGATTTACAGCAATAAATTCTGTTATAATTTTCTCTGTTGATGGACTTGCAATAGATCCTGTTAATAAAACAACAGGCTTATTTGCTTCTTTTAATACACTTAATTTGGCTTTAATTTCCTTATCTGCAACTGCCCAAGAAATAACCTCACCTCCTTTAGTAGGCTCTTTTAAACGTAATTTTTCATCATATAAAGACAAAACAGCAGCTTGTACTCTTGCGCTAGTTGTTCCGTTTGCTTCTTTATTAGGCATAATTTGAATTGGACGCCCTTCTCGTGTTTTAACTAACACATTTGCAAAATCGTATCCATCTGCTATAGATGTTGCATACCAATCTGCAACACCAAGAGTGATATCATCTGGTTTTACAACATAAGGAATAGACTTTCTAACTGGACCTTCACAAGCAGCTAAAGATGCTGCAGCAGTAGTAAATCCAACATATTTTAAAAAGTCTCTACGTGAAGTAGAAGAGTTTTCTAATGTTTCTTTATCACCTAAAAACTGATCTGTTGGAATTTCTTCTACAAATTCGTTTTTACTTAACGTTTCAACAATAGAACTATCTTTTAGTTCCTCAACACTTTGCCAGTATTTTTTGTCTGAAGCCATTTATACTTTTTATTTAATGATTGAAAGATTTAAAAATTTATTAACTCTTAAATCTTTTAATTTTTAATACTCAATTAATAGTGACACTTACCACATTCTTTACCACCTAATTGCGAAATGGTAACCTGATCTACATTGTATTTCTTTGCCAAGTCTTCATGAATTTTCTTGTAGTACTCGTTACCTTTTAAATCCACTTTAGTTTCTTTATGACAATCTATACACCACCCCATTGTTAATGGAGAATATTGATATAATTCATCCATTTCTTCTACAGGTCCATGGCATTTTTGACACTCTAAGCCTGCTACAGTTACGTGTTGTGAGTGATTATAGTAAACAAAGTCTGGTAAATTATGAACTCTAACCCATTTAATTGGTGAAGTTTCTCCTGTATACTCTAAGTTATCAGCATCCCAACCAGCAGCCTTATAAATTTTAGCAATTTCTAAATCTAATTCTTCTTTACCAAGAACAACTCCATCTTCTAATTCTACTACAGTATCATCTGCAACTTCAGAAATATTTTTATGACAATTCATACAAACATTAACAGAAGGTATACCCGATGTTTTACTGTGTTTTGCAGCTGTATGACAGTATTGACAATCTATCTTATTATCTCCTGCGTGTATTTTATGAGAAAAAGCAATTGGTTGAATTGGTTGATAACCTTCATCTACACCAACTTTAAATAAAGTACCAAACAATACATATGCTCCAATTAACATTAGAAATATTGTAGTTAACACTTTTAAGAATGTATTTTTCTTTAAACCTTCCCAAAGTTCATGTAAATCTCTTTTAAAACTTGAACTTTCTCCTGGGGCAGTATTACCTTTTAACTCATTTACCTGCTTCAATAAACTCGCAATCATTAAAAAAGCAACAATAATTGCAGCAGCTAAGACATATATTAACCACCCTGGAGCTTCAGAAGAAGAAGTTTTTACAGCACCTTCTACAATAGCTACTTTCTTTTTAATTTCACCTACAGTTGTATAGTATAAAATATCGTCGACATTTTGATCTGACAATTGTGGAAAAGCAGTCATATTAGAACCTTTGTACTCATCAAAGATTGCGTTTGCTTCTTTATCTCCAGAAGCTCTTAATTCTGCATTGTTTTTAATCCAAGCTTTTAACCAATCATTTTCTCTTCTCTCTTCTACTCCTGCTAAAGCTGGCCCAATAAGTTTCTTATCTAACTTATGACAAGATGCACATAAAGATTTGAACAACTTCTTACCTTCTTTTTGACGAGCTTCATCTACATCTTGAGAAAAAGATGATAAACTGAATGCAAAAATTAAAAGAAAAGTAAAACTTTTTAGAAGTATTGTGGCTAGTCTATTGTGTAATTTTACACTTTTCATATTTAAACTTTGTTAAAATATCTAATATAAAATGATAAAAGTCATTTTTTTCGGTTTGACAAAAGTACTACTTCTTCCTAAAATTTAAAACGCTAAAGGAATGTTAAACTTAATTTATAATAGTTCTAAATAAGCGTATTTTCTAATTTATTACTAAACAAGTCGTTATTTTTGTAGAAAATATTTAATTACATGAACAATAAATCATTTTATGTTACTTTTTTGATTGTTTTATTAGCAACAAATTATGCTGCTTTTTCACAAAACAGCACAAATAAATCTGCAGAAATAAAGAGTATTATCTCTAAAAAAAGAAGTTTTAATAAAGAGTATGGATTTGGTTATAGAATTCAACTTTATAACGGTACAGAGGAACAAGCTAGAAAGTTTAGAGCAAAATTTAATATTGAATTTTCCGAAAGTGTTTCTAAATTGATTTACACTGCACCAGAATGGAAAGTACAAGTTGGTAAATACAAAACGAAACTAGAGGCTGATAAAGACCTAATAAAATTTCAAGAAAAATTTTCTGGAATAATAGTAGTTCCTATGGGTAAATAATTAGTTTTTTTCTACAACTTCTTTTAAAGAAACCGAAACTATTGTATTACCCCAACCTAAATACATATTTATAAATTCGTCTTCATTTTTATTAAAAGTAATTGAAAATGATTCAATACTTTTTTCTGATTCAGTAACTTTTCCTTTAACCCTTAATACATCATCTTTTTTATCATAAGTATAATGACCCCAAACATTTCTTACAGAACTAAGAATTAATGTCCATTCCTTTTCTGCAGGAATTGTAAATAATGTGTAAGTACCTGCTTTTACCATTTTACCAGCAAACAAAGCATCTTTAAAGAAAGTAATTTCTGGAGCTTCATTAGCACCTGTTCTCCAAACACCTTTATCTGAAACAGTTGCCAAAGTAGATAATTCTCTACCTTTTAATTGAGGCCTACCGTATATAACTTTTACAAATTTATTTGAATCTTTCCTATGACTAGGATAAAATGCTGCATCTAGAGGACTCACATCTAATCTTGGAAATTTTTGAGAAAGAGTATTTGTTGTTGATATTAAGGTAAACACAAAAAAAGCAAATGTTATAATAATATTTTTTATAATTTTTAACAACCACAATCTGGATTACAACCTTTACTTTTTTTTGATGGAAAAATAAATTTTTTCACCAGAAAAACAACTGCTAAAGCAACCAATAAATAAGTAACAACCTCTTGCATTAACTTAGTATTTGATAGGTTATAAATGAAGCAACATAAGCCAATAAACCCATTCCAAATAATTGAATTAAAGGCCATTTCCAAGTTTTAGTTTCACGCTTTACAATAGCCAATGTTGCCATACATTGCATTGCAAAAGCATAAAAAACCATTAGAGACATTCCTACAGGGAAATTAAACCTGTTTTTACCTGTCTCTATATTAATTTCTGATCTCATTTTTTCTTTAATAGTAGATGTATCTTCATCATCAGATTCTACACTATAGATTGTTGCTAAGGTACCTACAAAAACTTCTCTTGCTGCTAAAGATGTTATTAAAGCAATACCAATTTTCCAATCATACCCTAAAGGTTTTATTGTTGGCTCTATGGTTTTTCCAAGGATTCCTATATATGATTTTTCTAATTTTGCTGATGCAATTTTTTGTTGCAACTCTACATCAGATAAATTTTGATTTGCAAAGTTTTCAATCGTATTTTTTTCTGCATTTTTAAAAGAAGCTGGCCCATTAGATGCCAAAAACCATAAAATAACAGATAAGGCTAAAATTATTTTTCCGGCTTCTAAAACAAATGATTTCGTTTTTTCTACAACTTCAAAAAACACATTTTTTACAGACGGTAGTTTATAATTTGGCATTTCTACCACAAAAAATGATTTCGTTTTTACTTTTAACGTTTTATGTAAAATATACGCTGCTAAAACTGCAGTTACAAAACCCAAAGCATATAAAGATAACAGCACTAAACCTTGTAAATTTAAAATTCCAAATATTTTTTTATCTGGTATAATTAATGCAATTAATATAGCATAAACAGGCAAACGTGCAGAACATGTTGTAAAAGGTGTAACTAAAATTGTAATTAATCTTTCTTTCCAACTAGATATTGTTCTTGTTGCCATAATTGCAGGAATTGCACATGCTGTTCCAGAAATTAACGGAATAATACTTTTACCATTCATACCAAAACGCCTCATAATCTTATCCATTAAAAACACAACTCTACTCATATAACCTGTTTCTTCTAAAATGGCTATAAATAAAAATAAAATGGCAATTTGTGGAATAAAAATAATTACACCTCCAATACCAGGTATAATTCCTTCTGACAATAAGTCTGTAAGGATGCCTTTTGGTAAATTGCTTCTTGCAAAATCTGATAACTCAGCAAAAGTTGAATCGATAAAATCCATAGGTACAGATGCCCAATCAAAAACAGACTGAAAAATTAATAATAGTAAAAAGATAAAAAAGAAGTATCCAAATATTTTATGAGTAAAAATTCTATCTAACTTACTGCGTAAATCTTTTGCTTTTGTTTTATCTACAATGTATGTTTTCTTAAGAATTTTATTAATTTCTTGATACCTATAAATAGTTTCTTTATGTTGATATTTTTTTAGTTTAGAAACATCTTCTTTAAAGGCAAGTAATTTATTTTTCTCTTCTTTAGTAATTTTTTCTGGATAATTATTTTGAGTAACCATTAGCCATAATTCATACAAAGAATAGTTGGGGCTAATTTCTTTTAATTTTGTAAAATAATCTGGATCTATTTTATGATTAATTCCACACAAAGGAGATGCTTTTGCAGCTACATGACACCTAATAATTGCTGCCTTCACATCATTAATTCCTTCATTTTTTCTTGCACTTATTAGAACCACTTCTGTATTTAATTCTTTTTTTAAAAGTGATAAATCAATAGTAATTCCTTTTCTATTCATTTGATCAACCATATTGATTGCCAAAACTGTTGGAACTTCTAAGTCTTTAATTTGAGAAAAAAGTAATAAATTTCTTTTAAGGTTTTCTACATCTGCAACTACTAAAATAACGTCTGGAGATTCTTTAATATCCTTTTTTAACAAGGTTTTTAAAACTATACTTTCATCTAAAGAAGTAGGGTTAATACTATAAGTACCAGGCAAATCTGTAATTATTGCATTTTGTGTGGAAGACAATTTACTAACACCTTCTTTTTTATCTACAGTAATACCTGGGTAATTTCCTACTTTTTGATTTAATCCTGTAAGTTGATTAAAAAGCGAAGTTTTACCTGTGTTAGGATTCCCTATTAAAGCAACTTTTATATCGTTTTTAGGCATTTAACTTTAACTTTTCAGGATTTGTATTTGAGAAGCAGTTTCTTTTCTAATTGCTAAATGACTTCCGTTTACACAGATATATATTGGATCTTTTAATGGCGCTATTTGCACTAATTGCACCTCTGCACCAGGTAAACAACCCATTTCTAGTAATTTTAAAGGAATAATATCTAATGATTCTTCAGAAATATAACCTATTTCTCCTTTTCGTAAAGTAGCTATTGTGCTCAATTAATTTTATTTGGAGAACAAAGATATGAATTTAGAATCATTCTAAACAACTTATTTAGAAGCATATTCTTCTTTTAACAAAACAACATCGTTTTTTAATTTTTCCATATCTTTTTTATCAGTACCATCATAATACCCACGAATACGTCTTTCTTTATCTACTAAAACAAATTGCTCTGTATGAATAAAGTCGTTTTCATCTCCATTTCCTTCATCTAAAACAGCAAAATAACTTTTTCTAGCTAAGTCATAAATATGCTTTTTACTACCAGTAGTTACATTCCACTTTCCATCAATTACACCTTTTTTATCTGCGTATTTTTTTAATACAGAAACGCTATCTATAACAGGCGTTACAGAATGAGACAAAAACATAATATCATTATCTGTTTTATAATACTCTTGTAATTCACTCATATTATAAGCCATTGCTATACAAATAGTTTGACAACGTGTAAAAAAGAAATCTGCAATGTAAATTTTATCTTTATAATTATTATTGGTAATGAGATTTCCATTTTGATTGATTAAACTAAAATCTGCAATTGTGTGGTTTTTTTTAACATGAACCAAACTTTCATCTACCAATCTTGGGTTAACATCTATAGGATTATAAATTTTAAGACGATTATCTACTTTTAACAAATGATAAAACACAGTTACACCTACAGCAGAAAACACCACTAAGAAAATTAGTGTTGGAATAGACTTTTTAAAGAATTTTAACTCCATAAAACAACTTTTAAAACTACAAATTTACGACTTATAAACCCCTTAAAAAAACAATCAAAAACAAATACTATCTAAAATCTTTGTTAAAATAAAAACGTACCTAAAATTGTACTTTTAATACTCTCTTTAAAAACGTACATTTGCCACTATTTTAATTATGATTTAACGCTGAATGGAAATATTAATAAAAGCATCGCAATTTATTTTAAGTTTATCTTTATTAATTGTTTTGCACGAGTTAGGGCACTTTATCCCTGCAAAATTGTTTAAAACTAGAGTAGAAAAATTCTACTTATTCTTCGATTATAAATTTTCACTTTTTAAGAAAAAAGTAGGAGAAACTGTTTATGGTATTGGTTGGATTCCTTTAGGTGGATATGTAAAAATATCTGGAATGATAGATGAAAGTATGGATACTGAGCAAATGGCTTTACCACCACAACCTTGGGAATTTCGTTCTAAACCTGCGTGGCAACGTTTAATTATTATGCTAGGTGGTGTTTTTGTAAACTTTGTTTTAGGAATTTTTATCTACATCATGTTAATGTATGCTTATGGAGAAAAATTCTTACCTAACGAGAATGTAACAGATGGTGTTTGGGTACAAGATTCTTTAGCTATGAATTTAGGGGTACAGACTGGTGATAAAATTTTAACGATTGATGGAGAGAAAATTAAAAAATTCTCTGAGTTAACCTTAGGGTTTGTAAACGGAAATAATTTTCAAATAGAAAGAAATGGAGAAGTAATAGATAAAGTTATTCCAGAAAATTTTATTTCTCAATTAGTAGATAGAGGTAAAGACGCAGGAGCTGTTTTATTACCTAGATATCCTTTTGTAATTGCTGGTATTTCTGAAGACTCTCCTAATTTAGATTCTGATTTAAAAGCAAAAGATATTGTTGTTGCAATAAATGGAAATGCAATAAATTATTTTGATGAAGCTCAAACTGAATTAGATAAATTTAAAAATCAAGACATTTCTATTACCGTAAAAAGAGGTATAGAAACTAAAGAAATTGCTGTTAAAGTTACTGATAAAGGTAAATTAGGAGTTGGCTTAGGACAATTATCTTTTAAAGATTTAGAAAAATTAGGTTATTATAATTTAGCAAATATTGAATATTCTTTTGCAGAAGCAATTCCTGCAGGGTGGAACAAGTCTGTAAAAACTCTTACAGATTACATGAAGCAATTAAAGAAAATATTTAATCCAAGCACTGGAGCTTATAAAGGTTTAGGTGGTTTTATTTCTATTGGAAGTATTTTTCCTTCTGAATGGAGCGCTCAATCTTTCTGGAACATTACAGCATTTTTATCTATTATGTTAGGTTTTATGAACCTTTTACCAATACCAGCTTTAGATGGTGGACATGTAGTTTTTACCCTTTGGGAAATGATTACTGGTAAAAAGCCTGGAGACAAATTTTTAGAATACGCTCAAGTTGTTGGTTTTATTCTACTAATTGCTTTGTTGCTTTTTGCAAATGGTAACGATATTTTTAGGTTATTTAAGTAAACCTAATTCTTTAAAATAAAAAAAAGCCTCACACTTTGTGAGGCTTTTTTTTTAGATCCTTAAAGAACGATTAACAAAAGAAATCCAAGTATACTGAGTATTACACTTATCACAAGAATAAGCTTTTGTACCTGGAATTAACTTAGCCATTGGGCTTCTTTTCATTCTATTTCTAGAAACAGACTTACACCTTGGACATGCTTTCATAACTGGGAAAAATATTTGTTTAACGGATGCAATTTACTATAAACCAACACAATACAAACAAGTAATTATACCTGTTTAATTATGTAATACTAATTTTTATAATTAATGAAATTTAAATATTAATTTTTTGAATATTTAACAAAAAAAACCATCATCCTAAATTATGAATGATGGCTTTAAGTAAAAAATAATACTTTAATTATCTAAGAATCAACATCTTTTGACTCTATAGTTTCTGTTTTATCATCTAAAGAAATTTCTTTTCCTTTTAAATAATCTGGTAATTGCATACCTGCCATATTAAACATTTCTTGTAATGGTGGTACAGATTTATACATACCAGAAATAAAGTTAGATGTAGATGATTTACCATCTTTTCCTCCACCATTTTCCCAAACAGTAACTTTATCAATTTTAATGTTTTTAATTGCTTCTGCTTGTGTTTTTACTAATTCTGGTAATTTATCAGCAATTAATAATAAGGCTGCATTTTGAGAATCATTACCTGCTGCTTTTACTATTTGATCTAAACCTGCTGCTTGCTTTGTTAATACTTCATACAAACCTTGCGCTTCTGCTTGTGCTTTAAATAAAATTGCATCTGCTTCTCCTTTTGCAATTCTTCTAATGTTTTCTGCTTCTGCTTCTGCATCAATCTCAACTTTACGTTTATCTATTTCTGCTGGTACAATAACATCTGCTACTTGTGATGAACGTTCTCTTTCTGCCCTTGCCAATTCTGCTTCTTTTTCTGCTGCATAAGATTCTTCTAAAGCTTTTGCAGATTGTACTTTTTCTGATGCAATTGCCACTCTTTCTGCTTCTGCTTCTCTTTGTCTACGCAAAGAATCTGAGTTTGCAACCGCAATTTTTGCTGTATTTTCTCCATCTACAGCTTGTGCATTTGCAGCTGCAACTTGTGTTCTTTCATCTTGTACAGCATTTGCTTCTCCAATAGAACCATCTCTATTTTTTTCTGCTACAGATTTTCTTGCTGCGTTAATTGCATGTGCTGCTGCTTCTTTACCTAAAGCTTCAATATAACCAGATTCGTCAACAATATCTGTAATGTTTACGTTGATTAATTTTAAACCAACTTTCTTTAATTCTGATTCTACCGATTTAGAAATATTCGTTAAAAACTTATCTCTATCTGAGTTAATTTCTTCAATATCCATTGATGCAACTACTAAACGTAACTGACCAAAAATGATTTCTTGTGCTAACTCTTGAATTTCATTCTGTCCTAAACCTAATAATCTTTCTGCAGCATTTTGCATAATTCCTGGTTCTGTAGAAACACCAATTGTAAATCTACTTGGAACATTTACACGAATATTTTGTTTAGAAAGTGCGTTTATTAAATTTACTTCAATAGAAATTGGCGTTAAATCTAAAAATTCATAATCTTGAATAACAGGAAAAATAAATGCAGCTCCACCATGAATACATTTAGCAGATTCACCACCACCAACTTTACCATACACTACTAAAATTCTGTCTGAAGGACATCTTTTGTAGCGTTTTATCATGGCAACTATCAATATAAAAATAAAGAGAATTGCAATTCCTATTCCTATTAAACCCGCAAACGGGTTACTTTGTAATATAATAAAATTTAGCATCGTAATTTTTTTAATTTTGAGGTTCTATAATTAATATTCCGTTATTTGTTACTTCAATTACTTTAATAATTGTTCCTTGTTTTAAATCTTCATTGGCGTCTGTTAAAGCTTCTAACTCTCTTAACGCTCCTTGAATCTTTATTTGAATTTTACCTATTTTAGATCTTTTAGCACCTACTGTTAAATAGACTTCACCAATAGAGTTTAAAGCGTTTTTCATTTTTAAAGTTCCACTAGAAGTTAGTTTACTTATGTAGTAAAACATTGCTGCCATAACAGCCATCATAACTAAGCCACATAACAAAGAAATAAAAATGGTTAAAGGTTTAGAGTTTCCTGCATCTATACTTGCAATTCCACTCCAACCAAAAATGGTAAAAAATGCAACTAAGTTTTTTAACGTAAAAAATTGAAACCCTGCTCCTGTATCTGCATCAATTTCTGCATCTATATCACCAATATCATCTGTATCTGCACCAACAAAAGTGCCTATTAAAACAAATAAAAATATTATAGTAGAAATACCTGTAATTACCCAATATGTCTTCTGAAAAGACGACAATTCTTGAAACCATTCCATCATAGCTAATTAGTTTTAAAAAAGTGATTAAATATACCATTTTTTGACTGAATAATTTAACTTATTCTATCAATAAAAAGGAAAACTCTCTTTTAGTAAAATCAACTTTAAAAAGCGCTATTTTGTTAATTTTAACCTTCAATATACAACCTTGTTATTCTAGAAATAAAAATATTGAAGTACTAAATTAATTTTGAGTTTCTACTATAAGTAGCAAAAACAACTAAATTGTTACACCTTTTTTTAAAATAAAAAAGTCTTGATATATTTTTATATCAAGACTTTTCAATTTATTAAAGTATTTCTTAGCTAAAAACCATAACGCAATCCAAATAACACATTACTTGGTGGCATTGGCACAAAACCAGATTCTATATAATCTGCATTAAAGATATTATTTGCTGTAATTGTAAAGTTGATTTTATTTATAGCGATAATAATAGAAGCATCCCAAACATTATAACTTGTACCCACAGTTCTTTCTGCATGTTTGTAAATAATATTCTGACGAACATTTTTAAATAATTTACTTGTAAAACGCGTAATAAATTGATGTTTTAAGGTGTTTAAAGAATAACGAGATAAATCTTTATTCTGGTCTAAAATATCATCATCTAAAAAATTATAACTAAAAGATAATGTTTGCTTGTAATCACTTATAGTAAAATGATAATCAGCATTCAATTCAAAACCTTTTGTGTTTACTTCTGCAATATTAGTTGCTTCATACTTTGTTGCAGTTTCATCTGATCTTACAAAATCTATTAAGTTGGTTGCATTTCTATTAAAAATTGCTACAGAAGTTGTAAATCTTTCAGAATCATATTTTAAACCAATTTCTTGCGCAAAGGCTTCTTCTGGATTTAAATCAGGATTACCAGTTGTACTGCTATCATTGTAATATAAATCTGTATAAGTTGGTATTCTGTAAGTAACTCCTAAATTACCATATGCTTTTAAATTATCTGAGATTTGATACCCTATATCTAAACCTGGAAATGCATGAAATTTAAAGTCTGAAAAGTACGTAACTGCAACTCCTGGAGTAATATCTAACTTATCATCAGCTAGTTTAAAACGATGTTCTAAAAACAAATTTGCCATTGTTCTGTTTCTGTTTCCTAAGTTATTACTACTGATAAAAACTCGAGAAATATCTACACCAAAACCAGTAATACCTAAATTAGATGTGTAAGCAGCATTGGTTTCTACACCTACTTTATTGGTAATGTGCAAGTTTCTATAAAAACTAGGATCTTCTCTTTTTAATTGAAAAATATCTTGACCTCTTTTCCAGTAAATTCTAGGTGTAATCTTTAAGTTTTCTTTTTTAAATGTTGATGAAACTCCAACTAAACTACTTTGAGTTTCTTCATACTCATTAAATCCCCAAGAAGTTGGTGTGTAAAAATTTTGAGCCCCAAATTTTTTATCGAAAAAAGTAGCTAATACTTCTATAGGTTGTTTTGCTTTATTAAAAACAGCTTTTAATAAATAATTATAGTTTTTATAATCAGAATTTTCACGATAACCATCAGAAGTTAATGCACCAACATGCGCAATAATTGATGAATTTTCAAACTCTTTACCAACAGTTACAGAACCGTTTAATTGCCCAAAAGAACCAGCTTCTACATTTAATGAGGTAGTTGTTTCTAACTTCTTTTTAGTTACAATATTGATGGCTCCAGTAAATGCATTTTGACCAAAAACTCTTGCTGCAGGGCCTTTAATAATTTCTATTCTTTCTATGACTTCTATTGGTAAAGCCGCATTTAAAGTATGATGACCTGTTTGTGCATCATCCATTTTTACACCATCAATTAAAAGTAATGTTTGATCGAAACCACCTCCTCTAATATATAAATCTGCTTGACTACCTGCAGTTCCTCTTCTTCTAACATCTACACCTGCAACTTGTTGTAATAAATCGGCAACGTTTGTTGCTGCACTATTTTTTATATTTGTTGATGTGATAACGTTGATGGTTCTAGAATTTTCTTTGAACGGTAAATCTATTCTAGAAGAAGTAATAATAACTTCTTTTAAAGTATCTCTTTTTACTGAGTTTTCTTGTGCTTTTACCTGAAAAGCAGTTAATAATAAACTAACTATTAAAGTAATTTTAATTTTCATAAATAGTGATTTAATTAGACTGCAAAAGTCGTAACTTTATAACCGCTTAAAATAGTCCGGTTTACAAATGTCAGATAGTCCACTTTTATCAATAATTCAGAAAAATATCAATTTTGATAAATCTAAAACACAAGCTATTTACATTCAGGGCTCTCAAGCTTTTGTAACCTTGTTTCAACGAAATATCATTCTAGAAAAAACAAAATTACCTGGCACAAGAGCTCTTGCAAAAACATTACAAATTCACAGAAATACTGCTGTAGCTATTTACGATGAGTTAGCATCACAAGGTTGGGTGGTTATTAAACCTAATAGCGGAACTTTTGTATCTACTAGAAAAGTAGGATTCACTAATAAAAACAGAAAAATTGAATTTAATAATAACCAAAGTTTAGCAAAAACTACTGGTTTCGAATTTCAAAAATCTTTTCATTTAGCATCTACTGTACAATTAACAAAAACTAAATATTCTGTTAATGATGGTAAACCAGATTTGCGTTTGCACCCAGTAAACCAATTTACAAGATGGTATAGTGCAGCTATGAAACGTAAAACCTTAATTAAAAAATGGAACAGACCTCAAGAAGCATCACTCTCTATGTTTCAAACACAACTGTGTAATTATTTGAATGCCACAAGAGGATTATATGTAAGCCCAAAAAACTTAATTAGTACCAGAAGTACAGAAATGAGTTTGTACATTGTTTCTCAACTTTTAATTCAAAAAAATGATGTTGTTTTAGTTGGTGATTTAAGCAATTACGCCTCTAATATGATATTTCAGCAAGTAGGAGCTCAACTCATTACAGTTCCTGTTGATGATGAAGGTTTAGATATTGATTTTATCAGAAAAAATTTCATCAAAAATAGTATTAGATGCGTTTATATTTGTGCACATAGAGATTACCCAACCACAGTTACCTTAAGCGAAAAACGCAGAACAGCATTATTAAAACTTGCCAAAGAATTTGGTTTTGCCATTATTGAAGATGATTTTGATTATGATTTTCAGTTTGATAATTCTCCTGTTTTACCAATGATAAATTCTGATGAAAATGGAATGGTCATTTATCTAGGTAAATTGGGGCAATCTTTGTTTCCTAGTTTCCAAACCGGATTTGTAATTGCGCCAGAAAATTTAATTCAAGAAGCAAAAAATTATTTGTATTTATTAGATGAACAAGGAGATTTAATTCAGCAGCAAATGTTATCAGAATTAATAAATGAAGGAGAAATTCATCGCTTGATGAAAAAAAATATCGTTATTTATAAAAAAAGAAGAGATTACTTAAACCAATTATTATTAAAGCATTTTGGTAAAATTGCAGCATGGAAAATTCCTGAAGGTGGTTTGGCAATTTGGTTAACATTCACCCCAACAATACCTTTAGTTAAACTGGCAGAGCAAGCAGAAAAAAACGATTTATTTTTACCCAAAACTATTTTATATCAGAATAAAATTACTTGTGCAATTCGCTTCGGTTTTGGACACTTAAATGAAGAAGAAATCGAAATTGTTATTCATAAATTAAAAAATGCTTATAAAAACCTATCATTAAGTTAGACTAATATTCACTTAACGATTTTAACAGATTAAGATATTAACAACTGTCTTTTGCCTGCTATTTTTTGATACTTTTATAGCATGTTTGCACTTGTAGATTGTAATAATTTTTATGCTTCTTGCGAGCGAGTTTTTAACCCAAACTTGCAAAATAAACCTGTTGCTATTTTAAGCAATAATGATGGTTGTGTTATTTCTATGAGTGATGAAGCTAAGAAATTACAATTACCTTTTGGAGCGCCAATTTTTAAATGGGATGCATTTTGTAAAACAAATAATATTACGGTTTTATCTTCAAATTATCCTTTATATGGAGATATGAGTGCAAGAGTAATGAATATTCTGTCAGATTTTTCGCCAGATATAGAAATGTATTCTATTGATGAATCTTTTTTACAATTAAATGGTTTTGAAAATTATGATTTAACAGAATATGCAACCAAAATGAGAAGTCGAATTTTAAAATGGACAGGCATACCAACTTGTGTAGGAATTGCACCAACTAAAGCACTGAGTAAAGTTGCTAACAAAATTGCGCGTTCTAACCTAAAACAATCAAAAGGAATTTGCGTAATTGATTGTGAAGAAAACAGAATTAAAGCCTTAAAATGGACCAAAATTGGTAATGTTTGGGGAATTGGAAGTCGTTTAAAAAAACGTTTACAAGCCAAAGGTTGTGTAACTGCGTATGATTTTACACAATTACCAAGCGATTGGGTTTTAAAGAATTTTTCTATTATAGAATGGCGTTTGCAAAAAGATTTACAAGGCATTTCTAAAATTCCGTTAGAAGAAGTTTCATCAAAAAAGATGATTGCAACCACAAGAAGTTTCGAATACACATATTCTGATATTGACAATCTAAAAGAACGAATTTCTACGTTTGCAGCAAGTTGTGCAGAAAAATTACGAAATCAAGAATCGAGTTGTCATATGTTAATTGTGCAACTTTCTAGCGATCGTCATCAAAAAGATTTAGCACAACATAGAGAAAGTAAAACAGTGGTTTTTTCGTATCCAACAGATTCTACTTTAACAATTTCTAAAGCTGCAGTAGAAGCTGTAAAGAGTATTTTTAAACCCGGAATTAAATACAAAAGAGCAGGAGTTATTGTATCTGGTTTGGTACCCAATGATAATTTTCAGTTGAACTTATTTTCTGAAGAAAACCCTAAACACAAACCTTTAATGTCTGCAATTGATCATTTAAATCGTAAATTTAAAGCAGACAAAATTAAATTGGGTAATCAAGATTTAAAACGTACTTGGAAAATGCGTCAAGAGCGATTATCACCAAAATTTACAACCAACATTAACGATGTTTTAATTGTAAAAGCTATAAAATAGCCTGAAACTTTTTTATTCTTTTATTTAAAGAAAAGTTTTACTTTGCAAAGTATTATGAATACATCTAAAAATCTTACATTTTTTACGCCAAAAGCTTCATCAGGAAATGGTGCTATTTTTGTAGATACAGGAATTTCAGCTGGATTTCCATCACCTGCAGACGATTTTAGAGAAACACGTATTTCTTTAGATGATGAGTTAATTCATAACAAAGACGCTACGTTTTTTGCTAAAGTAAAAGGACAATCTATGATTAATGCTGGTTTAGATGATAACGATTTATTGGTTATTGATAGAAGCTTAGAACCAGAAAACAATAAAATTGCTGTTTGTTTTTTAGATGGAGAATTTACTGTAAAGCGTTTACGCGTAGAAAAAAACGAAGTTTGGTTACAACCAGAAAATCCTAATTATCCAATTATAAACATTACAGAAGATAACGATTTTGTAATTTGGGGAATTGTAA
This sequence comes from Polaribacter sp., assembly GCF_039939415.1. Classification (GTDB taxonomy): domain Bacteria; phylum Bacteroidota; class Bacteroidia; order Flavobacteriales; family Flavobacteriaceae; genus Polaribacter. Next base: position 152,536 of record NZ_JBDVJE010000048.1, on the reverse strand, counting down.
CAAGTGTTATTAAAAAAGTTTAGATATTAAATATAAATATTACATAAAATAGATAAAAATCAGAAATTAATTCTTCTGATTTTTTTTGTTGTAAAATGATTAAAATTATCATTTTTAAATACTTTATTATTGTTTTTCGATAATTTTTATATATTTGTAAAAATATTTAAAGAAAAAAACATGAAATTTAAAAACGTATTGTATTTAGTAATCTTATCTATAATGTTAAGTGGTTGTGCAGGAGCAAAAATAAGAAACATCCTTAAAGTGGGAGAAGTTACTCAGAAAAACTATAAAGTAACATTTCCGTTTGAATATACTAAAACAGGACATATTCTTTTAAAAGTAACAATTAAAGGAGAAGTTTACGATTTCATTTTAGATACAGGGGCTACTAATATTATTTCTAATGAATTAGCAGATAAGTTAAAGGTTGTTACTGCAGGTTCATCTGATATTGCTGATATTAATAATAAGTCAGCGAATTTAGCATATGTAAAATTAGATGATATTGAAATTGGTGGAATAAATTTTAAAGGAACTATAGGTTCTATATTAGATCTTAAAAAAGGAGATTTAGCTTGTTTAGAAGTAGATGGACTAATAGGTTCTAACCTAATGAGGCATGCAGTTTGGGATTTTGATTTTCAAAACAAAATGATAACCATTACTGATAACGAAGAAACACTAAATATACCATCAGATTATTCTGAATCAAAAATATTTGTAGGTGATGCGTATCAAGTATCAATTATTACAAAAGTAAATGGAGAAAAAGTATTAAATAATGTAATAGACCTAGGAAATCCTGGTAATACTCATTTGAGCTATAAAGTTTTTAACGAACAAAAAGAATCAAAAAAAATTAACAAATCTATTAGAGGTTCTGGTGGTTCTGGTTTTGGAGCTTTTGGAAAAAGTGCAAAAATGAGAAAATCACATTTGGCTAGAATTGAAAGTTTTAAAATAGGCGATTATGATATAAACGATGCTATTGTTATAGTAAAGGATCTAGACAATAATATAGGATTAGAATTTCTTAAAAATTATAGAGTTATTTTTAACTGGAAAACAAAAAGTCTTAAACTGATTAAACAAAGTAAAAGAGAAAAAAATGAAGGAGTCGCTTTTGGTTTTAACCCTACATTTGAAAAAAACAAACTCTTTGTTGACTATATATATGATGATATTGATGCCTCCAAATTTTTAAAATACAGAGATCAAATTCTAAGTATAAATAAAATAAATTATTCCCACGTAACTCAAGAACAATGGTGTAAAATTGTACAAAATGGTCTTTTCAACGATTTAGAAACGGATAAAATAGAAATAAAGGTATTAAGAAATGGTAAAGAACTTAAATTCATTTTAGAAAAAGTAAAATTACTGTAACGCTCTTAAGTTTATTTAATAAATTTAGAAAAAATAAAACTTTATGAAAAAAATTATTTACATCTGTGCAAAGTCTTTCTTTTACATGTTTAGTACTTTCTTTTTGTTTGTATTTTTATTTTCAATTTTATCATTAATTGAACAGTATCGATTATTTGACGCTCCTTTTGTAGATATTTTAGAGAATGACGTAAATGGTTTTAATGCCAAAATGAGTATTCCATTTATAAAAGGAGTTGTTAAATATCAGTTTTCATATACCATTATTTTTATGTGGCTTTGGTTGTTGTTTTATTCAATATATTTTTATGTGTTAAAAGAATTTTTTAAAATTTTTATAGAAGATGAATTGTTTACAACAAAGTCTTTAAATAAACTTAAAATATTCTTTAGACTAAATTTTATTCCAATAATTTTAAATACTGGTATTATAATTATGGGTTGGATCGAAAATGAAAAGGGTAGTTTTGAAGAAGAATATTTTTATCTTTTTATTCACTCTTGTATAGCACTTATAATTTATACATATATCGATATTTTTAAGAAAGGACAAAGACTACAGGAAGAAAACGATTTAACAATATAATATGCCAATCATAGTAAACTTAGACGTAATGCTTGCCAAACGCAAAATGCGTAGTAAAGAGCTGGCAGAAATTATTGGTATTACAACAGCAAATTTATCTGTTCTAAAATCGGGTAAAGCAAAGGCAATCCGTTTTACAACTTTAGAAGCTATTTGTAAAGCTTTAGAATGTCAACCTTCGGATATTTTAGAATATCAACAAGATTAAAACACAAAAACCCCGAATTTTCATTCGGAGTTTTTGCAAAATATAAGTTTTCTATTACGCTTAAACTAACAAATATTATCTATTCATAGGTTTGTCTAAATTCATAAACATAAAATCTGCACTTGTATTTTCTTCACCCAATAGATATTTACTAAAATGATCTGCTCTTAACCAAAAAGAATATTCTGTCATATTACCAAAACCATGTCTTTGACCTGGCATTACCATAAATTTAAAACGTTTATTTGCTTTAATTAATTCGTTTGCCATTCTAATAGTTCCAGCAGGATTTACGTTGTTATCCATATCTCCGTGAATCAACATTAAATGTCCTTTTAAGTTTTTTGCCAAAGATTGATTTACATCAATTTTATATTTATGAGTAATTTTTCCTTTTGCATCAATTTCTTCTTTTACTCCATGATGTGTTTCACTCCACCAAGAATTGTAAACTGTATTATCATGATTTCCTGCAGATGAAACTGCCGCTTTAAAGAAATCTGGATACACTAACATTGCAGCTGTAGACATAAATCCACCACCTGAATGACCGTAAATTCCTACTTTTTCAATGTTGATAAACTTATGTTTATTTGCCAATTGCTGTGCCACGTATTTTTTATCTGCTAAACCATAATCGCGTAAATTACCATAACCATAATTATGATACCATTTAGATCTGTCTGGATGCCCACCTCTGTTTCCTAATGTAATTACAATAAAACCAACTTGTGCCATTCTATCAACTCTATCCATTCTAAAAGAAAAATATTTATTTACAGCTTCTGTTTGTGGTCCAGGATAAACGTATTCTAAAAGCGGATATACTTTGGTAGAATCCAAATCAAAAGGCTTGTACATTACACCATAAATATCTGTAATTCCATCATCTGCTTTTACCTTAAAAGGTTCTGGAAATTTATATCCTGATGCAAATAATTGCGATAAATCTGCTGTTTCTAAATCCATAACTTTTCTTCCATTAGCGTCTCTAACTTCCGATTTTGGTACAGTATTTACTCTAGAAAAATTACTAATAAAATATTTATTAGAATCAGACATACTAGTTCTAGTTGTAAAATTTCCTTTATTTAAAGTACGTAATCCACTACCATTTAAATTTATTTTATACATATGTGCATAATAAGGGTCTTGCTCTTTATTAACGCCGTTTGCGGTAAAATATAAAGTTCTTGTTTTTTCATCTAAACCTTCAAAATTATCTACATGATAATTACCATCTGTAACTTGGTTTTTTAAATTTCCTTCAGCATCATACAAGTAAAAATGTGCCCAACCATCTCTTTCTGCCCAGTGCAATATTTCTGTTTCATTATTAAATAAAACCAAAGGTCTAGATTCTATATACGTATTAAAACGCTCTTCAATTAAGGTTTTATATTTACCTGTATTAATATCAGCAACATTAATATCTAACTTTTTTCTGTCTCTAGAAATTACACTAAAATATACTTTTCCTTTTTTTGATAAAAGTAAGGTTGGTTTAAAATCATCATCTCTACTAGATTGTTTTCTTGGAGCTCTAAAAACAGAAATACTTTGTTGTTTAAGTGTATCTAAAGGAACTTTAATATGTGTTTTTGTAGGAATGTCAAAAATTAATAATTCTGATTTGTAATATTCTTGTTCACCTGGCATATGGTATTTATAGGTTTCTAAAGTAGGTCTTTTTTTACCTGTAGAATTTATTACCCATAAATCTTTAATATGCCTAGAATCTGATTTTTGAAAAACAAACTTTTTAGAATCGTGAGACCATGTTCCCCAAACTCCTTTTCTATCATCTTTCTTTTTCTCTTTATCTACATTATCTTGTCCTCTACCTCCCCAAGTGTAACCGTAATTTTCTTCTCCGTCTTTTGTCCATTGGTTTTCTACAACTGTGGTATCTTTTTGATCTTTAACAAACTTTTTAAAGTTCATTTTATCCATCCAATAGATATTATGATTTTTGCCATATAATACAATTGAACTATCAGGAGCAATATTTGCCCATTTTTTCCAAGGTTCTTTTTCTTTCTTTTTAGTATCGATAATTGTTAACCCATTTCCACCTAATTTATATTCTAGGTAGTAGGTTTTTTTCTCCATTTTTGGCTTTTTCTTTTTTGCTTTTTTGGTTGATGTAGAATCTTTTTTTACTTCCTTTTTATCCTCTTTCTTTTTATCAACAACCTCAACTTCTTCAGTTGCTGTAACTCTAAAACGAATGGCATTTTCAGCTTTATTAAATTTAAAACTTAAACGTGGTAAGTGTTTAGCATCATAAGGGTCTTTGGTTATTTGTGTTAACCATTTTGCCATTTTAACATTATCAAAAAGAGGTTTTTTTGTTTTTTTATCTACATCTACCAAGTAATAATTAGACCCTTCTGAAGTTTTATAAGAATACCAAAAACGATTTCCTTTTTTTAACCAATGAGGATTTACACTGGTAGAGTGCACCATTTTTGCTAAATTTTTAGGCGAATATTTAGCTGCAGCTCTGTAATTGGGTTTGGGAGTTTCTTGCGCAGTAATTATTGTTGTTGACAATAAAAATACAAAAAACAAGATGAAATTTTTCATTTGTAGTGTTTGATTAGATTTTAATGAACTCTAAAGTTCATTAAAACAATTTACACTACAAATTTTTTAAGAAGAGTTTGTTAAAATTTTAACAGTTACCCATTAATTTAGGTTTCTTTTTTCTATAAAAAACCGTTTTAATAATAGTGAACATTCGTTTTCTAAAATGCCTGCTACTACTTTTGTCTTTGGATGTAAAGTAGTCTTTAAATTTTTAAAACCTCTTTCTGGTTCTGATGCTCCATAAACAATTTTACCAATTTGTGTCCAGTAACTTGCCCCTGCACACATTTGGCAAGGCTCTAATGTTACATACAACACACAATCTTTTAAATACTTACCACCTAAAAAATCTGCTGCTGCAGTAAATGCTTGCATTTCTGCATGTGCAGTTACATCATTTAACGTTTCTGTTAAATTGTGTGCTCTTGCAATAATCTGGTCTTTAAAAACAATTATTGCTCCAACAGGAACCTCACCTTTATCAAAAGCAAATTCTGCTTCTTGATAAGCTTTTCTCATAAAATAAACATCGTCAAAAGGAGTAATCATACACAGCTTTTTATGACAAATATACATGAAGTTTTAATAAAAAAATCATCAATAAAAACTAAAGAATAGTAAATTATTGATGATTTTAGACGCTATAGATTATTCTATATTAATTAATTTCAATCATACCTACAACTTCATAAGCTCTTGTTCCGTTTATTTGTATTTTTTCATACAAAATATTATTGAATTCGTAAAAACGTTCTTTATTAATCGTTACTTTTTCTGCTCCAGAAGGTAATTGATATATAATAGTACCTACTTCAGGATTTACAACCTCATAACTATTATTTATTTGAATATAAAAAACACCCTTATATGTGTAAAATCTTCTATTATTATAATTTATAGTTCTAAAACCTACTGGTAATCTACTTATTCTTAGCCCAACTCTTGGAACTATTGGTAAATATCTTCCACCATTTAATTCATAAAAACTATTGTTTGCATAATATACATTTCTATTATTATTTTTAATAATTTTAGTAGCTTTAGGTAAACTTCGTATCGTAGTTACTTTTCTTTTTTGATTCTTATAAACAACATTGGTTCTTTTAATTGTTTTTACTTTGTTATTTTTTTTAGAAGTTTTTGTTATTTTTTTAGTTGAATTGTTTGTTCTTTTTTGAGAATATCCATCTGTTGATAAGCCAATAATAACAGCTACAACTAACATTGTTTTAATCATTGCTTTCATAATTTTTTGTCTTTTGTTTGTTCATTAATATGACCTTTAAAAAGATATTTAGTTTAATTATTATTTCTATTTTAACATTTTATTAATAAAATACCATCTTAAATTGTATTTTTACAATATGTCAAAAAACTTGTTAGAAAACATATCAAATCCAGAAGATTTACGAAAACTAAACCCTAGTCAACTACCCCAATTGGCAAAGGAGTTACGTGAATTTATTATAGATATTATTGCCACAAAAGAAGGACATTTAGGTGCCAGTTTAGGAGTTATAGAATTAACAATTGCATTGCATTATTTATTTGATACTCCAAATGATTTATTAGTTTGGGATGTTGGTCATCAAGCATATGGACATAAAATTTTAACCGGTAGAAAAGACATTTTTCATACCAATAGGCAATTTGGTGGAATTGCTGGTTTTCCTTCAAGAAAAGAAAGCAAATTTGATGCTTTTGGAGTTGGACACTCATCAACTTCTATTTCTGCTGCATTAGGAATGGCAATTGCAGCTAACCTAAAAAATGAAACAGAAAAACATCATATTGCTGTAATTGGAGATGCTTCTATTGCTAGTGGAATGGCTTTTGAAGCACTAAACCATGCAGGAGTATCAAATGCAAATTTACTTATCATTTTAAACGATAATGCCATTGGAATTGACCCTTCAGTTGGAGCTTTAAAAGAATATTTAACAAAGGTTAAAACAGACAAAAGATTAGCTGTTCAAAATAATATTATAAAAGCTTTAAATTTTGATTATTCAGGTCCAATTAATGGTCATGATTTACCAAAAGTATTAGAAGAGTTAGAACGATTAAAATCTGTAAAAGGACCAAAATTCTTGCATGTAATTACTACTAAAGGTAAAGGCCTACAACAAGCAGAAGAAGACCAAGTAACCTATCATGCTCCTGGAAAATTTGATAAAATTTCTGGAAAAAGAAAAAAAAGAGAGAAAAGTTTATACACCAAATATCAAGATGTTTTTGGACAAACCATTGTAGAATTAGCTTCTAAGAATAATAAGATTGTTGGTATTACACCTGCAATGTTAACAGGAAGTTCCTTAAAATTGATGTTAGAAAAATTTCCAAAAAGAACTTTTGATGTTGGTATAGCAGAACAGCATGCTGTAACGCTTGCTGCAGGTATGGCAACGCAAGGTTTAATTCCGTATTGTAATATTTATTCTACATTTTTACAACGTGCCTACGATCAAGTTATTCATGATGTAGCTTTACAAAACTTACCAGTAATTTTTTGTTTAGACAGAGCTGGTTTGGTTGGAGAAGATGGGGCAACACACCATGGTGTTTTTGATTTAGCTTTTTTAAGATGCATACCAAACCTAATTATTTTTGCTCCTAGAAATGAAATTGAACTACGCAACATTTTATATACAGCTCAATTGGATTTAAAACAACCAATTGCAATTCGTTACCCAAGAGGAACAGGAACTATTATAGATTGGAAACAACCTTTTAAAAAAATAGATACTGGAACTGGTATTTGCTTAAAAAAAGGACATAAAATAGCAATTCTATCTATAGGTACAATAGCAAAAAATGTATCTGAAGCATTAAATTTAATTGAGAATTCATCTAATTATTCTCATTATGATATGCGTTTTGTAAGCCCTTTAGATGAAAAATTATTACATACAATTTTCGAAAAACATACACTTATTTTTACAGTAGAAGATGGCACCATAAAAGGTGGTTTTGGAACTGCTATTTTAGAATTTGCTTCACAAAATAAATATCTGAACAAAATTAAAATTTTAGGTGTCCCTGATAAATTTATTGAACATGGAAGTGTTTTTAGACTTCATTTAAAACTAGGTTTAGACGCTTATAGTTTAGCAAATCATTTTAAATTATTAATATAAAAAAAGACGCTAAAAAGCGTCTTTTTTATTTGTAACATCTTTCTTAAAAGCTATTCTATTATAATTTTATTAGAAGATTTTTTATTGTTTTCATCAAGCAAATTAACAATGTAAACTCCAGCCGTTAAACTTACGGAAATTTCTTGTTTTTCATTAGAATTGAAATCTAAATTAGAATTATATACTTGTTTTCCATTAATATTAAAAATCCTCATTTTTGATTTTCCTAAAGTATTTTTGGCAAAAATGGTAAAACTACCATCAGAAATTGTTGGATAAACTGTAAAAGCTTTTTTATCTGATAAAACATTGTCTATTGATGCTACAGCAGTATTTATTGATCTTATTGCCCATCCAAATGAATTTGCTCCCGGATCCGAAACTAATTTAAATCTAATCACAATTGTTTCTCCAACAGAAAAATCCTTATCTGTTAATATTATATTCTGAGTTTTAAATAAAGCATCACTTGCAGAAGCTGCTCCTCCTTTATTAAACTCAGTCAACCATTCTGGAAATCTCCTGGCATCATATTTATCAAGTGTTTTCCATGTTTTTAAGTCTGTAGAAGCTTCTATTATTACGTAATCATAAAACTTTGTAATGTCTGCTAAACTATCCGTATAAGGTTCTACTATTGCTAAGTCTTCATAAAAGAAATTTTTATTACCCTCAGAAATAGTTAGTGGTTTCTTTAAAACAGCAGTATAAGTTTTATTATTTTCATAAGGATGATCCATATTATTTAATACATTACCCGAAACTTGTCCATCTAAATCATCCACCTTGAAACCTGAATCATAAACAAATACATCTGTATCCTTAAAATCAGAAATAGTGATGTTTGAATCTGAATTTTCAAAATCAATAACTACAAAATCTTGATTTTTTATTGATGTTTGTAAATTATTTGTTTCGTCAAAAACTTGAACCCCTAACTTGTGATACCCTTCAGATAATTCATTAGTTTCATATGTGTATGTTAAATCTGAACTAAAATCTTGAATGATTTCAGCTTGCTCAATATCATCAATAAAAAATTTGATTTTACTAACATTATCTGTAGGTACTTTATAACTTACAATTATCTTTCTACTATCAATTCCTTTTTGTTTTGTAGTTACTTCTGCAAATGTTAAATAAGCTGGTAAAATATAAGAATTTAATTCAGGTATAGTAGCGGACCAAATACCTCTACCATGAGTAGCAATTACGACTTGATCGTTTACAACTTTCATATCATAAACAGCTACTGAAGGGAATTCTGTAACCAAACTCCACCTCAAACCTGCCGTTGATGTTTCAAAAATACCAATATCCGTACCTACCCAAATAACTCTTTCATCAAAAGGCATTTCTAAAATACTGTGCACTGCAACATCAGGGAATCCACTCTTTTGATTATTGGAAATACCTGAAATATCTGTCCAACTTTCACCCAAATTTTCTGTCTTTAAAACCTTGGCAGCTCCTTGTGAAGAAAAAAGTACATAGGCTCTATTCTTATCTATATGTGAAGTTCCCAACCCTGAAATATAATAATTATGTCCTCCTTCAGGGCTAGTAAAGGTATTAGTCTTTGAAAATGTTTCACCATTATCTTTAGAAACAAACAAGGAATAACTCCCTGATTCAGTCATTGCTGCTCCAGCCCATATGACGTTAGGATCTGCTGTTGATACTTTTACATTTAAAGCACTTACTGCTCCTGGAGTAAAACCACTTGTAATAGGTGTTAAATTCCATGTTTCAGCGAAATTAGTTGAGCGCCAAACACCACTACTTGAAATCGCAAAAACCACATTTGGGTTGTTATCTGCATTAGCTATTTTTGTGTAAAATGGAGATTTTGAACTATCACTAGACTCAGAAAAATTTGCTAATGCTCCACTAAAATTAACATATCTTGCAATATAATTAGTTTGAGAAGTAACTATGAAATCTTGTGGTTTATTATAATGCCAGATAGCCTCAAAACCATCTCCTCCTAAAACATCTATATAATCTTTATTTTTGTCAGCATTATTGTCTAAAGCTATCCAAGAACCATTATCTTGCGCACCAGCTAAGTAATTATCTTCTCCATTTTGTTTTGCTGCACCATAAAACTGTGTGCTATTCTTCCCTTTTACTGCATTAGTCCAATTTCCTGCATTAGCACCAGGATTCTGGTTCATTGTTGTGCTATATACACCTCCATCATTTGCTAATAAAATTCTAAATTCTTGATTAGACCCTAAATTTGAAAATAACCCATGTTGATCAACGTGTACGTCTGAATTAATTTGAACTTCATCATATCCAGAAGCTATTGAAGTAAATGTAAACTTATCTCCATTAATAGTTACTTTAAATATTGCTACACCACCAACATAAAAAACATTAGCATTATAAGGGTGTCCCATAATAACATTGTTATACCACCCTTGCCCTGTCAGCAAATTTGCATCTGAAGCACTTCCTTCTGTACCTAAACTTGTAAAAGTAACCCCTTTATCTCTTGAAACATAAAAATCTGAATTAACTCCTACGGTTGCATTCTCAGAACTAAAAACACTTAAAAAAACAGTATTTGGATCTGCAAGAGAAACTGAAGTTTCAAATCTACTGTGATTTGAATTATAATCAAGCTTATCAAAAACAAGTGTCCATGTTAACCCACCATCAATACTTTTAACAATTCCTATACCATTTACAGAACCATATTGAATATTGAAGTTTGATGGATCCGCATCCAAATCCTGAACTGCGTTTGAAGAAACATACCTAGGAGACCAATTAACTCCTCCATCTGTTGTTAAATAAATTCCTGTTGTTGTACCTATAACTACATGATTTTTATCAGCTGGGTTTATGATAATTCTCCCAATACTTCCAAATGTAGTTGTACTTGTTAAATGCTGCCAAGTAGTTCCCCCATCTATTGTTTTGAAAACCCCAGCACCTCCCACTGCGTCAAGGCTTCCAAAAGGTTCTCCTGTACCTACATACAAAGTATTTGGGTCTGTTTCACTAATTACTATTGTCGAAGTTGATAAATTAGGTATTTTAAAATCTGTAAGGTTAGACCATGTTAATCCATCATCCTCAGTTAACCAAACACCTCCCCCTACAGAACCAACGTACCATCTATTTTTGTTGTTAGGATCAATTGCAATTCCCCTTGATCTACCTGGCACATTAAAAGGCCCTCTTTCTGTAAAAACAGAAACAATTGAAACTGTAGATGATTTTTTAGCAAATAAGGCTTGTTTTGCTTTGTTATATTCTGTTATCAAATACCCTTTTTCATAGGTGTTATTTTCGGCACCTAATCTTTTTCTAATTTGATTTTGATAGTCTGCTATATGTTCAATACCCTTTTTATCTTTTTTTATCGTTTTCTTTGCTTCAATTTTTTTTAAAGTAATCGTTTTATCGTTTTGCTGACATGAAACAAAAACAAAAAGTATAAATATTATTAATAATAGTGAGTAATTTTTCTTCATCTTGTATTTTTATTATTTTATTTTTATTATAATATAATCATTTCTGACTTCTTTCTCTTTAGATAAGTCATTATCAGTTTTTTCAATAATTCCTTTATGTACAAAACATCTTAAGCTTTCGTTGTCATACCATTCTATTTTGACTCCAACAAAGATACCTTCTTTTTTTACTTCTTTTGTTTTAACATCTATAACTTTGTATTTAAAAATAGTTGGTAAATTACCATCAACTTTATATTCTAAAACTAAAAGTAACGTCTTTTCTTGGTTATAAACTTTTTTTATTACTTTCTCTTCTTGAAAAGTTACAAGTTTTTCTTCTTCTTGATTTTTTTTGTGCATAGTTTTAGCTTTACAAAAGAAAAATAAACTTGAGAATATTAATAATAATATTAATTGCGTAAGTTTTCTTAACATGTATTTTTTTATTTATGGTACTTTATCTAAAATATGACTTAAACTCTAAAAAATGAGAAAAATCTGTCAAAAATAATGTTAATTTATCATTATTATATTATATTTCCTGTTAATTTTTTATGTAGTCTTATTGCGTAACTATCTGACATTCTTGAAACATAGCTACAAACTTGCATGATTCTATCGTATAAATTAGTTGTATTTGTTTTGTACTCATCTGGTAATAAGTTTAAAACCAATTTATCGTAATTTGATGGAGTTTCATCAAATTTATTGTTCAAAGCAGTAACAAAAACATCTAACAAATCTGCTATAATTCTATAACCAGCAACTTCTTTTTCTACAACTTCTTTGCTTTGATAAATTTTATCAACACTAATTTTAATGATATCGTTTATTTGTGCCTCATATTTACATTTATCTAATAAAGATTTTTCGAAAGCTCCATTTAAAATAGCTTCTTCATTATCCAAGAAAATATCTACAGCTTCATTTATTAACACACCTATTGCTAAAGCTCGTAAATAGCTTACTCTATCTTTTTTGTGTTTAAGTGAATGATATTTTTTACTATCAATAGTATCTTTTACCAATTTAATCATGTATTCTAAAGCAAATTCCTCTTCTATTAAACCTAGATTAATACCATCTTCAAAATCAATAATTGTGTAACAAATATCATCTGCTGCTTCTACTAAATAAGCTAAAGGATGTCTATAAAACGAGACTGCTGAAGTAGATTTTTGCTTCATTCCTAAATCATCTACAACATCTAAAAACTCACTTTTTTCAGATTGAAAAAAGCCATACTTTTTATCTACAATATGGTTTGTTGGTTTCTTTGGGAGACTTTCTTTTGGATACTTTAAAAATGCACCTAAAGTTGCATAACTTAAACGTAAACCTCCAGACACACCATCTCTTGTTTCTGTAAGAATTTTAAAGCCATTTGCATTTCCTTCAAAATCTACTAAATCTTGATATTCTTTTTCTGTTAATTGCTCTTTGTACTTAGAACCTTTACCTGTTTTAAAATACTCTCCAATTGCTTTTTCTCCAGAATGTCCAAAAGGCGGATTCCCAATATCATGCATAACAGATGCTGCAGCAACAATGGCTCCAAAATCGTTAAAAGTATAACCTAATTCTTGTAAATTTAAATGACGTTCTAACAACACTTTTCCTACTCTTCTTCCTAAAGTTCTACCTACAACAGAAACTTCTAAACTGTGTGTTAAACGTGTATGAACAAAATCTGTTTCTGATAATGGAATTACCTGTGTTTTGTCTTGTAAACTTCTAAATGCTGATGAAAATATAATTCTGTCAAAATCTACATCAAAACCTAAACGTGTTTCATCTTGTGATGCTCTAAGGCGTTTTTTTGTATCGCCAAAGCGTTTTAAAGAAAGGAGTTGTTCCCAGTTCATTGTTCTTTTATTTATTACCGTTTTCTAAGATTACATCTTTTTCTGAATATAACAATTCTGCAACCTGTATTAATTTTTTTATTAAATCATTTACATTTACGTTATCATTTACTAATGATGATGCCATATTTATAGTGATTAAATTTTTTCTTATCAATCTATCAATAGATTTATTGTCTTTTTGCAAAGCGATTTTAGCCTCTTTCTTTAATTTCATTAATTGTTTAAAGTATTCTTCTTTTTCTTCATTTTTACGAAACAAATAAATAACCCTGAGTACTTTAACAACTTTTTTTCTAAACTTGTTGTATTCTTTTTTTATTTCATGATTATCAGACTCTAAAAACAGCGTTACATTTTTTTCTAACTCTCTTGTATCTTTAATAATTTCAACCATTCTTCTATTGGCTAATTTTAATTCTGATAATCTATCACTTTGTTTTTTTGTTAGCTTAAGATCTTGCTGACCTCTGGTTACATAACTAATAATTTCACCATAAATATTCTTAACCTTACTGTAATATAATTCTTCTACATCTACCTCTATTTGAATCTCTGATTTTTTTATTATTTTTTTAATCTTTATATCAGATTTAATGTCATCTCTATGAATATTTAAAGCATGAGCAATAATTTCGAAAATTGCATTTTTAAATAAATATTTAGATTCATTTAAAACAGAAGAAATTAATGATCCTGGAAATTCTAAAACTGCTTCATTTAAATATTTTGGCACATCTATTCCTTTATTTTCATCTTCTTTATAAAGTTTTAATAAGAATTTTTCTAATTTGCTGATAAATGGAATCATTATTAGAACTCCTAACACATTAAAAATTGTATGAAACAAAGCAAGTTTTAATGTAAAATCTGTTTCTGAAAAATCTAAAAATTCTGATAAATAGTTTACAAAATTTGCTAATGGAAATATAAACACTAAAGCAATTAAACCTGTAGAAAAGTTAAATATTAAATGTGCAACTGCCAATCTTTTTCCTGCTGCATTAGAACTTAAAGAACCTAAAACAGCAGTAATTGTAGTTCCAACATTTGCACCAATTGCAAGTGCTAAAGCATTTTGATATTCTATTTGTCCTGCCGCAAGAGCAGTTAAAATTAAAGCTAAAGTGGCACTACTAGATTGTAAAATTGTGGTTATAACAATTCCTAATCCTGCATAAATAATGACTCCTAAAAACCCAGAAACTGCAAATTGAGTTAAATCTATATAATCTTTAAAAAAGTCGAAACCTTCTTTCATGTAATGAATACCGAGAAAGAAGAAACCTAAACCCGCTAAAACATTTCCTATTCCTTTAAAAGTAACATTCTTTTTAAAAGAAAAAATAAGTCCGAAAATTAACATTGGCATTGCCAAAGCAGAAATTTTAATTTTTAACCCAAAACCAGCTACTAACCAAGCAGTTGCAGTGGTACCAATATTTGCACCAAAAATTAAACCTAAACCTCCTGAAAGACTTATTAAACCTGCACTAATAAACGAAATTGTAATTACAGAAACTAACGAACTAGATTGTACTAAAGCTGTAACCAAAGCTCCTGCACTAATACTTTTATATAATTTATTAGTAGCATTTTTTAAAAAATTCTGTAAAGGTCCTTTTGTAAAAACCTTAAAACCTTCTTCTAACATAATCATACCAAAAAGCAACACAGCAACACCTGCTGCTATTGTTTTAAAATTTGGATTGAAAAAAAGAATTATAGCGAGTATAACTAAGAAAGAAGTAAATAGAATTTTTTTAATCATCTTAAAATCGCAACTATGTTTTACAAAGATTATGTAAACATAAAGATATTATTTATAAATAAAAAAGAGAAGTATTTCTACTTCTCTTTTTATTAACTTTAAATTTAAATTAAGAATAAACTCCCCAATTTCTTTTTATAAACCATTTTGGTTTCCATTTAATGAATTTTGAAGGTTCAAAATGAACGTCAGTTAATTCTATTTTTACAATTTGTATTGGTAAAATAGAAAGGTTATGTCTTCCTTCTGGTCCATCTAAAACTAAAAAATGGTATCGTTGAGATTTATCTCTAAACCTTCTACTTGGTCCATAATCAAATGGAACACACCTTCTAGTTAAAACTCCTTTTTTTACTGAATTAAATGTCATGTTTACAACTAATTTACTATTAATTGCTTCTTTAAATATTTTATTATTCATATTTATAAAAATTAGCTTATCAACAATTTATATTTTATGTGTTAATAAGATTTTAACTCTAAAAATCCCACTCATAACAGGCGTTTTAAAATTATAAGTTGTTTATATAAACATTTAACTTGGTAAGAAGAATCTAGTTTTGTACTTTTGAAGTAACAAAATGGAGTTGAGGTTAACTCTTCTTCTCTGTTTTATAATATAATTGGGGTCGGATCCAAAAAATATTAAAAAAACCAAGGGGCGATATTTATATTTCCCTTTTTTTATGCCTCGTTTTTACTACCTCAGCAATTTTATTTTAAGATATTAATAATAAAGAGAAGCACAAAAGACTTCTCTTTATCACTTTTAATTTATTAATTTATCCTTCACAAGAAGCGCATTCTTTCTTTTGTTTAAATTTTTGTGCAGCATTCATACTATGTTGATAATACATAGATTTTACACCTAATTTCCAAGCATTTACATATACTGCATTTACATCTTTAATTGGCATATCTGGATGTACCATAATATTTATAGACTGCCCTTGATCTATATGATTTTGTCTATTTGCTGCTTGATATACAATTACATTTTGATCTATTTCTGAATAGGTTTTAAACACTTCTTTTTCTGCGTCAGTTAAACAGTCTAAATGTAATACAGAACCATCATTATCTCTAATACTTTTCCAAATATGTGATGTATTAAATCCTTTTTCTTCTAATAATTTTTCTAAAATCGGATTTTTAATTGTTGTTTTTATCTTCGCAATATCTTTTACATAAATATTAGACCAAATTGGCTCAATACCTTGAGAAACTTGTCCTAAAATAAATGCTGATGAAGTTGTAGGTGCAATTGCATTTAACGTTGTATTACGTCTTCCATAACCTTTTAAGATTGCTGGTTCTCCATACAATTTAGCCATTTCTTCAGATGCTTTATAAGATTTCTCTTTTATCACCTTAAAAATTTCACTATTTAAAGAATACGCTTCTGCACTATCAAAACCTAACATTTTAGATTGTAATAAAGAATGCCATCCTAAAGCTCCTAAACCTAAAGCTCTGTTATCTTTTGCAAAATTATACGCTTTTTCCATAAATCTAAATGTAAACTGATCGTCTCTATTTGGCGAATCTTTATACACTTCTAATTTGGTAATAAACTCTTGCATTACTGCATCTAAAAAGTATGTAAGTGTTTCTACTGCATCTGTATCTTTCCACTTATCATAGTGTAATAAGTTTACAGATGATAAACAACACACAAAAGACCAATCATCATTAGAAGGTAACATAATTTCTGTACAAAGATTACTTGCATAAATTTCAAGATTTTTGTCTTTGTAAACATCTACTGTTCCATTATTTGCATTGTCTCTAAAAAGAATATATGGATACCCAATTTCTCCTCTTCTTTGTAATATTTTTGCCCAAATATTTCTTTTATCTACATCACCATCAATCATTTCTTGCATCCAATCATTACCAACTGTAACTCCGTGCGTTAATTCTTGAATTGGGTTTCCTTCTGTACCTATTTCTAAAAACTCTTTAATATCTGGATGATCTACAGGTAAATATGGAGAAAAACGACCACGTCTTACAGAACCCTGACTTACTACATCAACCATTTTTTCAAACAATTGCATTATATGAACAGAACCAGATGATGAACCATTATTTTTTACATCTGCTCCTCTTTCACGTAATTTACCAAAGTAACCAGAAGTTCCACCTCCTAGTTTAGACATCATACCAACTTCTGATTGTGAGAATAAAATATCTCCCATATCATCTGCTACATGAGATCCAAAACAACTAATTGGTAAACCTCTTTTTTTACCAAAGTTAGACCAAATTGGCGATGCTAAAGAAAAATAACCAGCTGCCATGTATTTGTAAAACTTATCAGAAAAACCATCAATTTTTAAAATACGCTCTGCATTATCTGCAATTTCACGAATTCTTTCTTCTGGGGTTGTGTTTCCTGTTAAATAACCCGATTCTAAAAATTTACGACTATTTTCTGTTAGCCATGTTATTTCGGGTTCGTTTTTGTTTTTTAATATTTCTTTTCTAGCGTTGTTTCTTGCTTGAATTAGTTGCTCGTGCTCAGTAAGTTGTTCAGTGGTTTTTGTGGTGTTTTGGTTCATAGTTTAAAATAGGTCGTCGCTTGTTATACTTTTAGTTCTTTTACTGTAGTTAATAGATCTTTTAACGAAGAAATCTCCGTGTTTGGTTCCAATTATTTCATCATCAAACCAATCTGTTTCTGCTACCAACGCTTCATCAACATCAAATACTTTTGGTATACCAATGCTTTCTAAAGAGTTGTTAAATCGGTTTTTAATAAATTCTTTTATTACTTTTTTAGGTAGAAAATCTAGTTCTCCGCTTTCAAAAATCCAATCGATAATTTTGCTTTCAGAAACATATGCCTCTTTACAAGTTTCTTGCACTAATAGGCTATGGTCTTCATCAAACCATTCTGGATTTTCGTCTTTTATAATTTTGATTAAGTCAATACCAAAATCTCCATGAATTTGCTCTTCTTTAGAAGTTGCTTCAACCACATTTGATATCCCTTTTAAAACATTTTTATGCTTATTAAAAGCCATAATAATTAAAAACTGAGAAAATAGAGATACGTGTTCTATAAATAGAGAAAACAGTATGATAGATTCTGAAAACTCTTTATTGTCTTCACTTTTCACATTTTTTAAAGCGCCTTCTAAATAATTAACACGCCTCATTATTACTGGGTTTTTCTTTAAGTTTTTAAACTCGTTATTTAGCCCTAAAACTTCTAATAAATGAGAGTATGCATCATGATGACGAACTTCACTTTCTGCAAAAGTAGCACCTACAGAACCTATTTCTGGTTTTGGCATTTTTTTATAAATATCTCCCCAAAAAGTTTTTACTGCAACTTCTATTTGAGAAATTGCTAACATGGTATTTTTAATAGCATTTTTTTCTACATCTGTAAGTGTTGCTTTAAAATCTTGAATATCGCTTGTGTAATTAAACTCTGTATGAATCCAATACGAGTGTCTAATTGCATCTACATACTCGTTTAAAGCAGGATAATCATAAGGTTTTAAATTCAACCTTTTTTCAAAAATATTTAACTTTCTACTTCTCGTTTGTTCATCTCTATATAAAATATATGCCTTTGCAACATCATGAAAAGGACTATCCATTAATTTGTATTCTACAATATCTTGTACTTGCTCTACTGTAGGAACATAATGAGGCTCATTTAATTTTCTTTCTAATAAAGTTCCGTTTACAATATTAGTTATTGCAATTGCATCTTTTCTACTACCATTATTAACAGAAAGCATTGCTTTTTCAATGGCATTTGTGATTTTATCTAACTCGAAAGTACTAGTTTCTGAATCTCTTTTAATGATTTGAGTAATTTCCACAGTGATTTGATGTTATTTGAAGGTTAATTATTCGTAGAAAACGAACATTACAAAGATTGCTTTTTTTGTTCCAAAATGAAAGTCATACTTATTCACAAATCCCTTAAAGTTTTTAACATATTTGTCAATTTCGTTTTTTTAAGCTTAAAAAATTAGTTTTTTAATAATTTGATTACCAATTAATTACTATTACAAAATCGCTACAACTACTATTTTTACTGACATTCTTAAAACACACTTTAAAAAAACTTGTTTTAGAGATTATTTATTCTTTTTTAAATTTAAAAAAATAGCTTTTTTAAGCTTCTTTTTAAACAAAACCTTATAATTACGGCTAATTTTGTAAAACCAAACATTTATAATCTTATATTTGTAGTATTATTAACAATTTATTATTTATTAAAGTGAAAAACGGAACAGTAAAATTCTTCAACGAGTCTAAAGGATTTGGATTTGTAACTGAAGATGATTCAAAAACGGAGTACTTTGTACACGTATCTGGATTAATTGACGAAATTAGAGAAGGTGATGCAGTAGAATTTGACCTTAAAGAAGGTAGAAAAGGTTTAAACGCAGTAGACGTTAGAGTTATCTAAATAAAAATTTTTAGATCATTTACTAAGAACAAGTCGCTTAAAATATTTTAAGCGACTTTTTTTTGCCTTATTTTTGCAGAAACTTTTTTTTAATGAAAATTACATTTGCTAAAACCGTTAAAATTGCTATTATATCTGTTTATATAATTTTTTTAGCAGGTTCTGTTGTTAGAATGACTGGTTCTGGAATGGGTTGTCCTGATTGGCCAAAATGTTTTGGTTACTACATTCCGCCAACTTCTGAAGAACAAATTACCTGGAAACCAGATACTGAATTTAAAAAAGGCTTTATTATTATTAAGGATGAAGTTTTATTTGTTGCAGAAAAAGACATTAAAACAACTACTACTTTTAATAAAAGTAATTGGGAAAACTACACAAAACACGATTACGCAAAGTTTAATAAATACCATACCTGGACAGAATATATTAATAGGCTTTCTTCAGTAATAGCAGGTTTTGTTTTCTTATTTTTAATTTATGGAGCAGCAAAATTTTGGAAAAAAGATAAAAGGATTCCAATATTAGCTTTTAGCGCTTTCTTTTTAATGTTGGTTGAAGCTTGGTTAGGAAAAACAGTTGTAGACACCAATTTAAAACCCACAATTATTACCATTCATATGGTTATTGGCTTACTTATAATTGCACTTTTATTACAACTAAATTTTGTGATTTCTGAAAGAAAAAAGATTTTTAAATACAATACTATTTTTAACAAATTACTAATTGTTTCTGTTCTTTTTTCTTTAATACAAATTGCAATGGGAACACAGGTAAGACAATTTATAGACGAACAAGTAAAACTATTTGGTTTCGAAAATAAAGACTATAGCTTAATGAATCCTAGTTTTAAATTCTACTTTCATAGATCATTTACAATTGCAATTGTTTTAGTAAACTTTGCTTTGTTTTATTTAAATCAAATAAAAAACTTAGGATACAAACTCTTAAATTGGGTTGTCTTATTAATCTTTATAGAAACAATTACTGGTATTTTAATGTATTATGCAGAGTTTCCTTTAGGAACCCAAGCAATACATTTATTATCTGGAGCTATTTTATTTGGATTGCAGTTTTATTTATGGTTACAGAGCAAGAAAAAAATTGATAGTATTCAGTAGAGCATACAATGTTTTTTCTTAACTTCTTAAAAATTACTAGAAGTTACAAATCTTTCAACTCTTAAACTTAATTTTTAAGGATGCGCATTTACCCAAACTTCACCATCAGAAAAATATTCTTTTTTCCAGATAGGTACAGTTTCTTTTAAAGTATCAATTGCAAATTCACAAGCCTCAAAAGCAGCTTTTCTGTGCTTTGAAGAAGTTGTAATAATTACAGGAATAGCACCAACTTGCAACATGCCTTCTGCATGATGAATGGCTATTTTTTTAATATCAAATTTTTCTAAAGCTAAATCTGCAATCTTTTGCATTTCTTTAATTGCCATTGGTTTGTAGGTAGAAAAATCTAATTGTTTTACCTCTTTTCCTTTAGTATCATTTCTTACAGTACCTACAAAAGCAGAAATACCACCACAAGAATCATCTTCTACAAAATTGTAACATTCTTGTAAATTTAATTTTTCTGATGTAATTTTTATCGAAGTTCTTTGCATTGTTCAACAAAAATAACAATTCAAAATGTATCTTTGCTATCAATTTTTTAATACTTCATAAAAATGAAAAACATCTTTAGATTCGTAAGTTTATTAGAAGGGATTTCTTATCTATTACTTTTATTTATTGCAACTCCTATTAAATATTTACAAGACAACCCTGAATATGTAAAAATGTTAGGAATGCCTCATGGAATTCTTTTTATGTTATATGTAGTTTTAGCTTTTATGATTAAAAAAGAAATGAATTGGAACAATAAAACTTTAGGAATAGTTTTAGTTTGCTCTATTATCCCTTTTGGAACTTTCTATGTTGATAAAAAATATTTAAGATAATATTTTACCCACCAGAAACTGGTGGAATAATTGCAACAACATCCCCTTCTTTTAAAATAATTTCATCTGAAGCATATTCTTCATTAACAGCAATTGCATAAGAACCTATGTTTTCTAATTGAGGATATTTTTCTTTTAGTAAACTTTTAAAACTGAGAACAGAAAAAACATCTGGAGTCACTAATTCTAAATTAGAAGTTGCTACCAAATCTGTAGTAATTCCAAAAAAAAGTACGTTAATTTTCATTTTTCAAAATTAATTAAACATACTTAATCTAAACAATAAACCATCATTTTTAATTCCTGCATGAAAAGATTTTACATAATCTACTCTTAGAAAACGCCATTTACCAAAACCAATATTACCTAACCCAATAGAATATTCTGAATACGGTTTCTTATCTGCCATTAATAAGGTTTTTGCACCACCTACTAAATGAAAATTTAATTTACTTATCAACGGAATTTTACCTAAAATTGCTCCTCTAAAATTATGCTCTATATGTGCTTCTGCATATTTATCATTTGTATAAAATTTATAATATTCTAACAATCCAAAACTATTTAACTGGCTATCTAAAGGAAAATCTAACTGGTTTCCATTTGCTTGTAATTTATCCATAAAAGCTATATCTTTCTTTTTCAAAAACATTCCTCCTTTTATGTTGTAAGATAGATTTCCGTAATTCCCTGCATTTATATCTTGCCTTAAACTTGCAATAAATAAATCTGAATTTAATTCAGAATTTGAAGCTCCAAATCTTTTAGTATAATTAACATTTAACGTTGGAAACTTATCATTTCCAATATTAAACTTACTATCAGGATAAGACAAATACTTTTGTCCGAAAATAAAAGTTGCTCCTACATTTAATGCTGCAATTTTATGTTCTGAAAAAGCAGCATTTACAAAATCTGCTGTATTTAATGGATTGTTAGATGTGTAAGGTTCTGTATTATTTTGTTTTGCAAAAGAATAATTTGTAGTATTAAATAATGGTTTTCTATTTGCATATTCTAAAGAAGAAGAAAAATAAATTCCGTTTTTAATTTCTTCAGAAAAACTAATTCTGGCAAAACCTTTTTCGTAAATTTTTAAATGATTTCTTCTATAGAACAAAGATGTAATTGTATTGTTTAAATCCATAATTGGATTGCTACTATTAAATTGAGCTGTTGTAATACCACCAGAAATTGACATTTTTGGTCTAGAAATATTATTCCATTTTTTAGTAAAGAAAAAAGTAGGTCTAACGCGTTTATCAGAAAAACCATAATTTGCTCTTACACCTGTATTCCACCATTTTCCTTTTTCGTTCTGTCTTTTAAAATAACTAAAACCTAAAGAAGTATTAAAACCTTGTACAGTATTAAAACCAAAATTCCCTAGTAAACCATTGTAAGAAAAAGACCATTTTTCATAAGAATTTCTATAGGTATAACCAGTAATTGGAGAAAGTAAGCCAAACTTATTTTGTTTTTTATTTACAGAATCTAAATACTTTTTAGACTTACGAACTACCTTAATACTGTCTTTAATTTTATAATCTTTTATTTCTTCTATTGTTAGTGGTACTGGCCTTAGTTTATTCCAATAAACAGTATCTTTTTCTGTTGCTTTTTCTTCAAAAGTTAACACTTCATTTGTAAAAGTTTTTTCGGTATAATTTGGTGAAAAATCGTATTTAGAATAGGCAGAAGAAAAGCGTCCATCAAACTTAAAACCAAAAGCATTTACCTTAAAATCTATACTCTGGCTTATTAAAACCCAAGCATCAATAATTTCTGAATAATTAAAACCCTGTTTTAAATACAGAACATCTACCACAGGTATATTTACTTGTGCACCAGTTACAGAAACATCTGCTCCATAAATTGCCCAATCATCTTCTACCACATAAATAGAGCCATTAAAAACTCTATCGTTTTTTCTTTTAGGAATTAATTTTATTTTATTGATGAGTTTTCCGTTTTTATCATAAAAAGTACCTTCTAATTTGTATTTATAATAACTAAAAGCGTTTGTAGAAATTGGCGAAACCAAATCGTTCCCAAACTCTACACTATTTTCATATAAATTAATATTTGCATCTTCTGCTCTATTAAAACTTATGCCATTATCTGTACCAGAAACTTTAGAAGCAATAATTTTTTCTTTAAACTTTTTAGGTTTTTTTTGAAACTTAATTTCAGAAACTGTTTCAGAAAGATAAATAATTCCACTTCTTGTAGAATCTAAACCACCACCAAAATCGCCCATAGTTTGCCCCATAAACTTCTCTGGAGCATCTTTAATTTTATACAACCCTCTACTATAAAATTTGGCTGTATATTTTGCAAACTTATCAGTATTCTTGTCTTTATTTGCAATTACATTTCTAATAATTCTATTTGCAGGATTATCTTTTGTAGAAATAGAAATCTCATCTAACTGCACATTTTCTTCTTCTAAAGAGACATCTAATTGAAAAGGGAAAGAGGTAATATTTACATTCTTTTTTAATGTTTTATAACCTAAAATTTGAAAAACAAGAGTATGATTTCCTTTTTTAGAAAGGTTTAAAATATAATCTCCATTATCATTAGATGTTGTACCTGTAACTGTTTTATCTAAATAAACACTTACAAATGATAAAGGGGTATTTTTTGTGTCAGTAATTTTTCCTTTTACCTGTGCTAAAATAGACGATGTTATAAAAAGAAATAATAGAAAAGTAATTTTTTTCATAGGTTAGTTTTGGTAGATAGATGCAAACATAAAGTTTATGTTACAATCAAATCTTTAAAATTTGTTAAACAACGTTTAATAGTTTCTTAAATTTTAAATAAAAAAATAAAGCCTAAAGAGCTCTAAACTTAATTTATTACAAAAAAATTAATGCTTTTATCAATCCAAATAGAATATAAAAATAAATTTAATTTTATCGAGTATTAATAATAATTTAAAGCATTTAAAAGTAATAATATATCATTAACATTTTCAACGAAAAGCCTATATTTGTTTGTTATAATCATTGCAAACAACAATTTATGAGCGATTCTAGAAAAAGACACGAAGCATTATTATATCACGCAAAACCAAAACCAGGAAAAATTGAAGTAATTCCTACAAAAAAATATGCAACACAGCACGATTTAGCATTAGCATATTCTCCTGGAGTTGCAGAACCTTGTTTAGAAATTGCTAAAGATAAAAATAACGCCTACAAGTACACTTCTAAAGGAAACTTAGTTGCTGTAATTTCTAACGGAACTGCTGTTTTAGGTTTAGGTGATATTGGTCCTGAAGCCTCAAAACCAGTAATGGAAGGAAAAGGATTGCTTTTTAAAATATTTGCTGATATTGATGTTTTTGATATAGAAGTAGATACTACTGATGTTGATAAATTTATAGATACAGTTAAAGCCATAGCTCCTACTTTTGGAGGAATTAATTTAGAAGACATTAAAGCTCCAGAAGCTTTTGAAATAGAAAGACGTTTAAAAGAAGAATTAGACATTCCTGTAATGCATGATGACCAACATGGAACTGCTATAATTTCTGCAGCTGCATTAAAAAATGCTATCGATATTACAGAAAAAGACATTAGCAAAGTAAGCATTGTTGTAAACGGAGCTGGAGCTGCTGCAATTTCTTGTACTCGTTTATACCTAAAATTAGGTGTAAAAAGAGAAAACGTTGTAATGTGCGACAGTAAAGGTGTCATTAGAAAAGATAGAGGAAACCTAACTTCACAAAAAGCAGAATTTGCAACAGATAAAGATTTAAACACTTTAGATGATGCAATGGTTAATGCCGATGTTTTTATTGGTTTATCTATGGGGAATGTAGTTTCTCCAGAAATGCTTTTAACGATGGCTAAAGATCCAATTGTTTTTGCAATGGCTAACCCTGTTGCAGAAATAGAATACGATTTAGCAGTTGCCACAAGAAAAGATATTATTATGGCTACAGGTAGATCAGACCATCCTAACCAAGTAAATAATGTACTTGGTTTTCCTTTTATTTTTAGAGGCGCTTTAGATGTTAGAGCTACCAAAATTAATGAAGAAATGAAAATGGCTGCTGTACATGCATTAGCAGACTTAGCAAAACAAACTGTTCCAGAACAAGTAAACCTTGTTTACGATGAGGTAAGTTTAGCTTATGGTAGAGATTATATTATTCCAAAACCATTTGACCCTAGATTAATTTACGAAATTCCTCCTGCAATTGCAAAAGCTGCAATGGATTCTGGAGTTGCATTAGAACCAATTGAAAATTGGGAAAAATATCGTGAACAATTAATGGAAAGATCTGGTTCTGGAAGCAAAGAAATTAGACTTTTACACAATAGAGCAAAAAGTAATAAAAAACGAATTGTATTTGCAGAAGCAGATCATTTAGACGTTTTAAAAGCTGCACAAAGAGTTTTTGAAGAGAAAATTGGAGTGCCAATTTTATTAGGAAGAAAAGATGTTATTTTAGAATTGATGGAAGAAATTGGTTTTTCTGGAGATGTTACAATAATTGACCCAAAAACCGACGAAGAAACTGAACGTAAAGAACGTTTTGCAGAAACTTACTGGAAAACCAGAAGACGCAAAGGGCGCACCTTAACTGAGGCAAACAAATTAATGAGAGAACGTAATTATTTTGCAGCAATGTTGGTTAATGAAGGTGAAGCAGATGCTTTAATTACTGGGTATTCTAGACCATACCCAACTGTTGTAAAACCTATTTTAGAACTTATTGAAAAAGATAAAGGAATTACAAAAATTGCAGCAAGTAACTTAATGCTAACTAAACAAGGTCCTCTATTTTTAGCAGACACAACCATTAACGAAAATCCTTCTGCAAAAGATTTAGTTAAAATTGCACAAATGACTGCTAATTTTGTTAAAATGTTTGGTATGAAACCAAATATGGCAATGGTATCTTTTTCAAATTTTGGTTCATCAAACTCAGAAACTTCTAAAAAAATTAGAGAATCTATATCTTATTTACATCGTAATTTTCCAGAAACTGTTGTAGATGGAGAATTACAAGCAGATTTTGCTTTAAACCCAGAATTACTAGCAAAAGAATTTCCTTTCTCTAAACTAAATGGAAAAAAAGTTAATGTTTTAATTTTCCCTAATTTAGAATCGGCAAATATTACATACAAACTATTAAAAGAAGTAAATAAAGCAGAATCTATCGGACCTGTAATATTGGGCTTAAGTAAACCTGTACATATTTTACAACTAGGAGCAAGTGTAGATGAAATGGTAAATATGGCAGCATTAGCAGCTGTAGATGCCCAAGAAAAAGAAAAGAAAAACAACAAATAAAATTTATTACTTTAGAAGCTTAAAAAAATCATTTCATGATTACACAAATTAGAGGAAGATTAATAGAAAAAAATCCAACAGATGTTGTTGTAGATTGTAATGGTGTTGGATATTTACTTCACATTTCTTTAAATACTTTTTCTAGCTTACCAGAGGAAGAAGCTGTTACACTATACACACATTTATCTATTAGAGAAGATGCTCATACACTTTTTGGTTTTATTTCTAAAACTGAAAGAGAAGTTTTTAAACTTTTAATTTCTGTCTCTGGTGTTGGTCCAAGTATTGCCAGAACAATGCTATCTTCTATGACATCAGAAGAAATACAACATGCTATTGCATCAGAAAATGTACCTTTAATACAATCTGTTAAAGGTATAGGTGCCAAAACAGCACAAAGAGTTATCGTAGATTTAAAAGATACAATTTTAAAGACGTTTGATATTGATGAAGTTTCTATATCTACAAGCAATACAAACAAAGATGAAGCGTTATCTGCTTTAGAAGTTTTAGGTTTTAATAAAAAACAAGCAGACAAAGTTATAGCTATGATTTTAAAAGAAAACCCTGATGCTTCTGTAGAAAATTTAATAAAATTATCCTTAAAGAACTTATAATCAATTGAATAATTTTTTAAAAAATATATTTTTATTTTTTGTATTTGCAGGTACTGCAAGCATTGCATCTTATTCGCAAATAAATAATAAAACAGATTCTTTATTTACAAAAAAAGATACTTTAAAACTAAGATACAATTTTAAAAAAGTTCAAACAGGTGGTCTTTTTTTAGATTATCTAGCTAAGAAAGAAATTGTTTTTGACAAAGAATTAAATAAATATGTAATCTTAGAAAAAATAGGTAATTACCAAACAAGAATACCTATCTATCTTACTCCTAAACAATATGCTCAATATCGTTTAAAAAGAGATATGATGCAATACTTTAAAGATAAAGTAAGTGCAACAAATTCTAAGAAAAAAGGAGCAAAAAATGCTCAAAAAGATTTACTACCTACTTACTATGTAAATTCAGAATTTTTTGAAACTATTTTTGGAGGAAGCACAATTAAAGTAACACCTACAGGAAGTTTAAATTTAAAATTAGGGTTTATTTATCAGAATACAGAAAACCCACAATTATCAGAGGAAAATAGAAGTAGTTTTACTTTTGACTTTGACCAACAAATAAATGCAAGTATTAAAGCTAAAGTTGGTGAACGATTAGAGTTTACTGCAAATTACGATACACAATCTACGTTTGATTTTCAGAATTTAGTAAAAATAGATTACACACCAACAGAAGATGATATTTTACAAGGCATAGAAGCAGGTAACATTTCTATGCCTATTAAAAACTCTTTAATTAATGGTGCACAGAGTTTATTTGGTGTAAAAACGCAGTTAAAATTTGGTAACACCAACGTAACTGCTGTTTTTTCTCAGCAAAACTCAGAAAGCAAAACTGTTGTTGCAGAAGGAGGGGCTTCTATTCAAGAATTTGAACTACAAGCTACAGATTATGATAATGACCGTCACTTTTTTTTGGGTCAATATTTTATAGATAATTATGCTAATTCACTTAAAAATTATCCATTAATTAATAGTCAAATTAACATTACAAGAATAGAAGTTTGGATTACAAATAGAAATGCAAGTACAGAAGATTATAGAAGTATTGTTGCACTTGCGGATATTGGAGAATCAGACAGTAATGTATTAGTAAATCAAACAGGAGAAGTACAACCAACAAATCCGCCAACCACAACAGGAGGAAATATTCCATGGAATGAATCTAATAATTTATCTAGTTTATTATCTCCCACAAGTGGAATTCGAAACATTTCTACTATAAACAGTACCTTAATTCAATACAACATGAATGAAGGGGCTGATTATTCAGTATTAGAAAATGCAAGAAAATTAGATCCTAATGAGTTTACCTTAAACTCACAATTAGGTTTTATTTCTTTAAACAGGAGGTTAAATGATGGAGAAGTTTTAGCTGTTGCTTATGAATATACAGTTGCTGGTGGTGTTACAGGAAGTACAGAAAATTCTTTTAAAGTGGGTGAATTTTCGAATGATGGAATTTTAGCTCCACAAACATTAGCTGTAAAATTATTACGAAGTGAAATTCTTACCACAAAAAGAGATAGAGATGTAAATGGAGTTACTACAGAAGAAGCTTTTCCTACATGGCGTTTAATGATGAAAAACGTTTATGCATTAGGCGCATTTCCATTAACACAAGATGGCTTTTTATTTGAAATACAATATAGAGATGATCAAACAGGTATACAATCTAACGTTTTACAAAATGCAAAAACAGGTACAGATACTCCAAACAATCCTGATGATGACATTAATGTAATACCATTAATTCAAATATTAAAGCTAGACCAATTAGATCAAAGTCAATTTAGGTCTCCAGATGGTTTTTTCGATTATGTAGAAGGTATAACTGTTAATTCTCAAAACGGATATGTATTTTTTCCAGAACCAGAGCCTTTTGGTAATGATTTGGTACAAGAAAACACCTCAGATACTGGTTTAGATGAAACTTTAGATGAAACCTATTTATTTAAAGAATTATACTTAAACACAAAAGTTAACATACAAAACAACTTTCAAAATAAAGATAAATATTTCTTAAAAGGATATTTTAAATCAGAAAATTCTGGAGGAATTCCTATTGGCGCATTTAATGTTCCTAGAGGTTCTGTAAAGGTTACTGCCGCAGGCAGACAGTTAGTAGAAGGTGTAGATTATGTTGTAGATTATCAATTAGGTCGTGTACAAATTATAGATCCAGGATTACAATCTTCAGGAACGCCAATAAGTGTTTCAACAGAAAATAATGCAGTATTTAATCAACAAAGAAAAACCTTTATGGGTGTAGATGTTGAGCATAAATTTTCAGACAAATTTATTGTTGGTGCAACAATTTTAAATGTGAATGAAAGACCAATTACTCCAAAAGTTAATTTTGGTTCAGACCCAATAAATAACACAATGTTTGGGGCAAATATAGATTATGCTACAGAAGTACCTTATTTTACAAAATTGGCAAATAAATTACCTTTTGTAGATACAGATGTACCTTCTAACCTATCAGTAAGAGCTGATATGGCATATTTGTTACCAGGAACGCCAAGTGGAATAGATGTAACAGGTGCCGCTACAACTTACATAGATGATTTTGAAGCTTCTCAAATTCCTATCAGTATTTTATCTCCTTTAGATTGGTATGAAGCAAGTACACCAAAATATTTTTCGGGATTTAATGGAGAACAAGATGATTTAACTTACAATTACAAAAGAGGTAAATTAGCTTGGTATAATGTAGATCAAATATTTTATGGAGCAGGAGAAACACCTGCAAGTATTACTGCAGACGAACTTTCTAGAGCAGAAACAAGACAAATTAATTACGGTGAATTATTTCCTAATGTACAATTAGATATTACTCAAAATTCATTAATTAGAACGTTAGATTTAGCATATTTTCCTGCAGAAAGAGGCTCTTATAATTTTGATACAGGTATAAATGTAAATGAAGACGGAACATTTAAAGACCCACAAAATAGATGGGGAGGAATTATGCGCCCATTAACAACTAATAATTTTGACCAGGCTAATGTAGAATATATTCAATTTTGGGTAATGGACCCTTATGAAAACTATTCTATAACTAATGATGAAGGGTTGCCACAGGGAATGACACCTTCTGATGTTTTAAATAACGTTTCAAATCAAGTTGGAGATTTATATATTAACTTAGGAAATGTTTCTGAAGATATCTTAAAAGATAGTCGTAAAATGTATGAAAATGGTTTGCCAGAAACTGGTGGAGATTTAAATACAGACCCAACAACTTGGGGTAAAGTACCAACCAATCCATCAATTATTTATGCTTTTAATGAAGAAGATGAAGCAAGAAATAATCAAGATGTTGGTTTTGATGGTTTATCTGACGTAGATGAATTTGCAAAATATAGTACAACTATTTCTAACTTTAGCAAATTAAATCAAAACGACCCTGCTTCTGATAACTTCCAATTTTTTAGAGGGAATGAATTGGATGCAGTAAATGCATCAATAATTTCTAGGTATAAAAATTACAACAATACAGAAGGAAACTCACCAACATTAAACCAATCTACAGAAACTTATCCAATTTCTTCAACAACTTATCCAGATGTAGAAGACATTAATAAAGATCAAACTATGAATACTGTAGAAAGTTACTACGAGTATAAAATTTCTATGAACAGAAATGATTTGGTGGTTGGTAAAAATTTTATTGTAGACTCTAAAACTACAGATGTAACTTTAGAAAACGGAGGAACTCAAAAAACAACTTGGTATCAATTTAGAGTTCCTGTAAGAAGTGGAACATCTGTTAATGGAATATCAGATTTTAATAGCATTCGTTTTATTAGAATGTTTTTAACCAATTTTAAAATGCCAGTGGTAATTCGTTTTGGTGAAATGGATTTAGTACGTGGTGATTGGAGACGATATACAAAAACTTTAGACGAAACTTTAACAGAGCCAATTGTATTAGATGATGATGAATTAAAAGATTTTGAAGTTGGTGTTGTTAGTATAGAGCAAAATGAAGGTAGTTATATACAACCTCCAGGAATAGAAAGAGAACGTTTGCAAGGTAGTACAACTGTACAGTTACAAAACGAACAATCTGTAACCTTAAAAGTTAACAATTTAGAAGCTAATAAAACAAGAGCAATTTATAAAAATATTAGTATAGATTTAAGGCGTTTTAAAAACTTAAAAATGTTTATGCACCTACAATCTAATGAAGGAGCTTTAGAAATTAATGATGATGATTTTTCTGCCATTGTAAGATTAGGTACAGATTTAGATGATAATTATTATCAAATAGAAATGCCTCTAAAGGTATCAAAAAACGGTACTTCTGCTCTAGATCTTTGGCCAGAAGCAAATAATTTAGATGCTTTTTTAGAAACCTTTGGCCAAGTAAAATTAGACAGAGATAAAGCTGATTTTTCAATAACAGATTTATTTACACCTGAAAACCAAGAAACTACTTACACAATTTCTGTAAAAGGTAACCCAACATTAGCACAATTAAAAACAATTGTATTAGGTATAAAAAACAAAACCACATCACCACAAAGTGGAGAAGTTTGGTTTAACGAGTTACGTTCTGCTGATTTTGATAACAAAGGGGGTTGGGCAGCTGTGGTAAACGCAGATGCTAATTTTGCTGATATTGCAAATATATCTTTATCTGGTAGTATGTCTACTATTGGTTTTGGTAACGTAGAAGAAAGAGTTACACAACGTAGTTTAGACGAAACAAAACAATATGATGTTGCAACAACTGTAAACTTAGGAAAAGTATTAACACCTAAAAAATGGGGAATTCAATTACCAATGAGTTATAGTGTTGGAGAAACTTTTATTGACCCAAAATACGACCCACAATATCAAGATGTAGAAGTAGCAGATGCTTTAGGAGAAAATGATAATAGTGAGTTTTCTAGAGATTATACAAAAAGAACAAGTATTAGTTTTACAAACGTAAAAAAGAATAGAAACCCTAATTCTACAAAAAAACCAAAGTTTTACGATATTGAAAACATAGCAGTTTCTTATGCACATAACAAAGAGTTTCAAAGAAATTATAATATTAAAAAACGTATAAACGAAAGTGTTAGGGCCTCTGCTTCTTACAATTTCAGTTTCGATTCTAAACCTATTGAGCCATTTAAAAACTCATCAGCATTTGAAAGCAAATACTTTAAATTAATTAAAGACATTAACTTTAACCCTATTCCTAAAACATTTGCAATTAATTCTAGTATTAACAGAAATTACAACGAGCAACAATCTAGAAATTTGGTAGATGGTTTAGCCCCACAACCAGAGCTAAAACAACGTAGATTTATGTTTGATTGGGATTATACAATAGGTTTTGATTTAACCAAATCTTTGCAACTAAACTTTAATGCCACTAACAGTTACATTTACGATACTTTTAATAATAATGAAGATGTACAAGTTTTTGATGATTTCTTTAATACAGGGAGAGCAAATCATTATCATCAAAAATTAAACGGAACTTATAATTTACCTATAGATAAAATTCCGTTTTTAAGTTTTATAAAAGCAGATTATGGCTATACAGCAGATTTCGATTGGCAAGCAGCTCCACAAAGTACTATAAACGTAAATGGTGTAGATATTGCCTCTGTTGATTTAATTGGTAATGTCATTCAGAATGCAAATACACACAATATAAATACTACTATTAATTTTGATCGTTTATACAAAGGTTTAGGTTTCGAAAAATTACTATTAACAAAAAAGCAACGTAAAAACTCAAAAGGATTAAAAGGATCTGGGTTACCAAAAGTTCCTGGAAGAGTAAATCAAAAGAAAAAATTATCTATTGGTAAAACTATTTTAAAAGGTACTTATGATATTTTAACATCTGTAAAACAAGGTAAAATTAGTTATTCAGAAAATAACGGACAATTATTACCTGGTTACACAGAAGAAATTGGCTTTTTAGGTGGTGCACCAACTTCTTTTGCTTTTGGTAGTCAAGTAGACATTAGAAACAGAGCTTTAGAAAATGGTTGGTTTGTTACAAGAAACCAAGGAGATGAATATTACAGCAAAACTTTTAGTAAAACACATTATAATAAATTAGACTATACGTTTACACTAAAACCAATCAAAGATTTAAACATTGATGTTAGAGGAAATAAAATTCAAACTAGAGATATTTCTCAACAATTAGATTTAATTGATGGAAGTAATCAATTTGAAGACACACCTTTCTTTGAAAACGGAAACTTTAGTACGAGTTATTCAATGTTTTCTACTGCATTTAAAGATAGTGATGCATTGTTTCAAAACCTAAAAGACTACAGAAGCATAATTTCTAATAGATTGGCTACAGAAAACAGTGTTCCTGCAAGTGGTTTTGGAGAAAATAGTCAACAAGTTTTATTACCAGCATTTATGGCAGCTTATTCTGGTAAAAACCCAGACAAAGTAAGTACAAGTTTGTTTAGAGATATCCCAATTCCAAACTGGACATTGCGTTATAGCGGTTTAATGAAGCATAAATTTTTTAAGAAAAACTTCAGTAATTTTATTGTTTCTCATGGTTACAGATCTTCATATACTGTATCTAGTTTTACAAATAATTTGCAACATGATACTAAAAACCCTTATGCAAATTTAAATGTAGCAGAAAATTATGAACCAGAATTATTAGTTTCTGCAGTTACTTTGGTTGATGAATTTTCACCTCTAATTAAATTAGACATGAAAATGAGAAATTCTTTTTCATTAAGAGGAGAAGTAAAAAGAGACAGAACATTAACAATGAATTTTAACAACAGTACTTTAACAGATATAAAAGGAACAGAATATATTTTCGGAATGGGATATGTTTTTAAAGATGTAAAATTTAATACTCGTTTTACAGGTAAAAAACAAACTTTAAAAGGTGATATTAATTTAAGAGCAGATGTTTCTTTAAGAGACAATTTAACACAAATAAGATCTGTAGATGAAGATAATAATCAAATTAGTGGTGGTCAAAAACTTTTTTCTATTAAATTTACAGCCGATTATAGATTGAGCAGTAATTTAACAGCATCTTTTTATTACAATCATCAAACATCAAAATATGCGATTTCTACCACATTTCCAAGACAAGCGATTAATGGTGGATTTAATATTATTTACAACTTAGGAGGAAATTAAAAAATAAGAATATATAATTAATTACAAATAAAATGAATTTACCATCAGAATTAAAATATACAAAAGACCACGAGTGGATTAAAATTGAAGACAATGTAGCTACAGTTGGTGTTACAGATTTTGCTCAAGGTGAGTTAGGAGACATCGTTTATGTAGATGTAGACACTTTAGACGATACAGTAGAAGAAGGTGAAGTTTTTGGGTCTGTAGAAGCTGTAAAAACTGTTTCAGATTTATTTATGCCTTTAACAGGAGAGGTAATTGAATTCAATGAAGAATTAGAAGACGAACCAGAATTGGTTAACTCAGATCCTTATGGAAAAGGTTGGATGATTAAAATTGAAATATCAGATAGTTCACAAATAGAAAATTTATTAGATGCAGAAGCTTATCAAAAGCTTATTCAAGGATAATCTGTTTATTATTGCAATAGGAATAACCATTGGTATTGCTTATTTGAGTTTAATGCAAGTACCAAAAACTCAATTGTCATTTACAAGTAGTGATAAAGTATACCACCTATTTGCATACTTTACATTAACTATATGTTGGTTATTCTCATTTTATAAAAAAACTTCTTTAAAGTATAAAATAGTTATTACATGTATTATTTATGGCATAATTATTGAGATTCTACAACACACCTTAACAAAGTATAGAACAGGAGATATTTATGATGTTCTTGCAAATACAATAGGAATTATCTTAGGATTGATAGTTTTTAATCTAATTTTAAAAAAAATTAAGGTTAATTCACACTAAGACTTGTATATAAACGAATAATTTAATTAAATTAGCGAACTATTAAAAACTCTTTACAATGGAAATTAAGAAAAACCCAAAATCAAACTTAGAAAATTATAGCAAAATTTTTATGCAAATAGGTCTAGTTCTAGCCTTATTCATAACATATGCTTCAATTGAAAAGAAAACTTACGATAAAGTAATTGGAGATTTAGGTTCTGTAACAATGAATGCTGAAATGGAAGAAGAAACGGTTATTACTGAAAGAGTAGAGCCAGTTAAACCAAAAACACCACCACCACCAGCTCCAGAAAAAATTGAAATTGTAGAAGATGAAAAAGAAGTAGAAGAAACTGTAATTGAATCTACAGAAACAGATGAAACAGAAGCAATTGAAGTTGAAGAAATTGTTGAGATAGAAGAAGTAGAAGACGTTGTTGAGGATGTAAGTTTTATGATTATTGAAGATGTACCTGTATTTCCTGGATGTAAAGGAAACAAAAGTCAATTAAAAGCATGTTTTAGCAAAAAAGTTCAAAAACATTTTTCTAAAAAGTTTGATGCTGATTTGCCAAATGAATTAGGGTTGTCTGCTGGTAGAAAAAGAGTATTTATTGGTTTTAAAATTGACAAAAATGGAAACATTGTTGATGTTAATGCAAGAGCCCCTCACCCAAAGATTAAAACTGAGGTAATTAAAGTAATGAAACAATTACCTAAAATGAAACCTGGTAGACAAAGAGGTAAACCAGTAGGTGTAAAATATAGTATTCCTTTTACTTTAATTGTAGAGTAAAAAGAAAAGAAAAAACAAAAAAACGTTTAGAATTAACATTCTAAACGTTTTTTTTATGAATTTTAATTCATAAAAATAAATTTAATATATTTATGCTATATTAAATTTAAATAAAATAAGGTTATGGCAGTAATGAAGGTTATTGAAGTATTAGCGAATTCTGAAAAAAGTTGGGAAGAAGCTACAAGAAAAGCAGTAAAACAAGCAGCTAAATCTGTAAAAGGAATAAAATCTGTATTTGTACAATCTCAAAGTGCAGTTGTAAATGGAGATAATGTTACAGAATTTAGAGTAAACTTAAAAATTACTTTTGAAGTAAATTAAAAAAATAGAAACTAACAACTACTTATAGCGATTTGATTTTTTAAAAATGAAATCGCTTTTTTTAATCATAAATTATGAAAATCTTACAAATTATAATTATTAGTTTAGTTGCTTTAATTCATGTTTACATTGTTTATTTAGAAATGGTAATTTGGACTTCAAAAAAGTCTATGAAAGCCTTTGGAATAGAAACAAAAGAATTTGCAGAAAAAACAAAGGTAATGGCTGCAAATCAAGGACTTTATAATGGTTTTCTTGCTGCAGGCTTAATTTGGTCTTTAATTATAGAAGAAACTTCTTTTTCTTTGTTCTTTTTATTATGTGTATTAATTGCAGGTATATATGGAGCTTATTCTACAAAGAAAAAAAATATACTTATTATTCAATCTTTACCTGCATTTGTAGGAATTTTGTTACTTTTATAATAATCTTAAAATAAATTTACTGAGTTATACGCTTAACTTCTGTTTAATTTTATTTTGATAAATAGGTTTTGCAACAACCATTCTTTCAATTGTTTTATGGAATATACTTTTCTGAAATTGTGATCTATTAATTCTGAAACAAAATTCATCAAAGTAAGCTTGAATATGCGGCTTACTCACATGAGTTGGTATCGCTCTAAGCCATGATTTAACTTGCATTATCTTATATGTAATTGCTTAAAGTTAGCACCATTATTACTGTAAATTTGCTCAATATTATACTTTTCTTTCAAAGGTTCATAACCTCTCCATTTATCAGTTATTATTTTAGCAGATGTACTTATATGTTCTTTAAAAATTGGTGTTAATGATTTTGCAGAATAATCATTTATGGATTTGATATAAACTCTTTTAACCTTGTTGTCATCTGTTATTTCTACTGCAATTACTGCTTTTTTCTTCTTTGTATCATAACTTCTTCCTTGTTTTCCTTCTTCTTTTCCTCCAACAGTAAATTCATCAACATGAATTAGTTTTTCTAAAGGATATTTTTGACTACTTTTCATCGCTTTACGAACTTTTTGCATAAAATACCAGGCAGTTCCTTGACGAATACTAAAACGTTTACCCATCTGAATACTTGAAGTGCTTTTGCTACTTGTACTCATTTCAAAAGCAACACAAAATGCTTTTTGTAAGCCAAATTTAACTTTATGAAAAAGTGTATTTGCTGTAGCACTTTCTACATGATGAAAAGCGTAACATTCATAGTTATATCCAGATTTTTTACAGCCTTTTGTATGCCCACATTTACTACAAGTAAAACCGTCTTCCCATTTTATTTTAGCTAAATAAGCTTTACAAGCATCATCATTTGGTAGTTCTTTTATAAAGTTTAGGATATCTTGTCCTTCAAATTTTTCCATATTGCTTAATTTAATGGAAATAGATACAGAAATTAAATGACTAACTCAATAAATTTATTCTAAAAAAGAAGACAAAATATTTATATCTATTAACAATGGTGAGTTAATAAACCTACCAAAAAAGAAAAAAAACCTCTATAATTTATTTCAATCTAGATCTAATGAAGTTAAAAACTTTATGAAGACGAATAAGTTAGACAGAAAAAAAGCAAAAGATTTACATAAACTTTTTACTTTTTTTAAACGCCTAGTAGTTTTATAAAACAATAAGAGTTTAACATTTTTTATTGTTTCTCCATTAATAGTATTTTTCTAAAAAACCTTTACTTTTGTAATGAATTTCTAACAAAAACAAAATGGAAAAATACATTGAAAATTTAAAAGAATTAGTTGTACAATACACACCAAAAATATTAGTAGCATTAGCTATTCTAATAATTGGTTTATTTGCTATAAACATTATAGTAAAAACTTCTAAAAAATTAATGAAAAAAAGAGGTGTAGATTTAACACTTCAAAAATTCTTAGGAGATTTAATTAGTTGGTCTCTTAAAATCTTACTATTTATTACAGTAATTGCAAAACTTGGTGTAGAAACTGCATCTTTTGCTGCAATTATTGCTGCTGCAGGTTTAGCAGTTGGTTTAGCACTACAAGGGTCTCTTGCTAATTTTGCAGGTGGAGTATTAATTATGATTTTTAAACCGATTAAACTTGGAGATTTAATTGAAGCTCAAGGTGAAGTTGGTGTAGTAAAAGAAATCGAAATATTTACTACAAAACTTACAGGTTTATCTAACAAAGAAATTATTATTCCTAATGGAACGTTATCTAATGGAAATATTGTTAACTATTCTACAGAAGGAACAAGACGTGTAGATTTAACAATTGGAGTTGATTATGCTGCAGATATTAAGCAAACAAAAGAAGTTTTAATGAATGTTTTAACTTCAAATCCAAAAGTATTAAAGGATCCTGCACCAGCAGTAACAGTTGCTGAGTTAGCAGATAGTTCTGTTAATTTTGCAGTGAGACCTTGGTGTAAAACAGAACATTATTGGGATGTATATTTTGAAGTTACAGAAAATGT
This sequence comes from Polaribacter sp., assembly GCF_039939415.1. Taxonomy (GTDB): domain Bacteria; phylum Bacteroidota; class Bacteroidia; order Flavobacteriales; family Flavobacteriaceae; genus Polaribacter. The sequence goes on along the minus strand of NZ_JBDVJE010000048.1, from coordinate 113,735 downwards.
AAAATTAGAACTTGATAAAGCAGGAATTGAAATTCCTTATCCACACCAAGTTAATGTTAAAAAATAGGTTTCTTTTTCTTTTCAGGAATAGCAACAAAATCTTTTAAATAAAAAGGTTCAAAATAAGCGACATCTTCGATGTCGTTTTTTTTGTATTTATTAAAAGATAAACTTGCCATTTCTTTTGATGAAGGAAATTTAGCATCTATAAAAATTGCATTTTTATGTTTTATAACTTCTTTACATTTCTGAGCTCCATCACCTAAAAAATAAACTTTGGTATTTTCTAAGTATTCAGAAAATGAATTTTCATCAATCACTTCTGCTTTAATTTCTCTTATTTGTTTATAATTATTATCATAAACAGCAGAATAAACCTCCATTCTTCTTGCATCTAGCATAGAAACTATGATTCCTTTATCAATAGAAATAGAATGCGCTAAAGCTGCTAAAGTTTCAATAGAAATTAAGGGTTTATTAAAAGCAAAACAAAGCCCTTTTGCAGCAGAAACACCTATTCTTAACCCTGTATAAGAACCAGGTCCTTTACTTACTGCAACAGCTTCTATTTCTTCTGTAGAAACATTAGCCTCCTTTAAAATTTCTACTATAAAAGGATGTAAAACTTCTGCATGAGAATAATTACCATTATTCAATTCTTTTATTGCTATAACTTCACCGTCTTTTGCAAGACTTACAGAACAGTTTTTTGTTGCGGTTTCTATGTTAAGGATAAATGCCAACTTGAAATATTTTATACAAATATAAGTGATAGAAAAAAGAAAACCTCGCAAAATTGCGAGGCTTCATTATTAAAATATTTTTTACTTATTCTAAAACTAAATCTCCAGAATAAAATTGCAATACTTTTGTTTTAAAAACATAATCGTATTTAGATCTTATCATTGCAGCCTTAGCATTTACTAAACGATTTCTTACCTGATCAAAATCGAACAAAGTCATAGCTCCAAAATTGTATCTTTCTTTTGCATTTTTAAACGCTTCTTGTTGTGCTTCTAAAGAAATTTTAGCAGCTTCAAATGTTTTTAAAGCAGATTTTACATCTAAAAAGGCTTGTTCTATAGTTTGCTTAAGTGATAACTTTTCACTTTCTAATCTTGTTTCAAAAATCTCTTTATTAATCTTAGATTTTGCTACTCCATTTCTTGTTTGAAAACGATTAAAAATAGGAATACTAATATTAAAACCTAAACCATACCCTAAATTATCATTTAACTGATTAAAGAACGCTGTATTTGGGCCTGTTTTTAAGTTATAACCATAGTTTGTAGATAATCCTGCAGAAGCAGAAACTGTTGGTAAAAAGTAACTTTCAGAAATTTTTATATTTAAATCTGCATTATCAATTGCCAATTTAGCTCGTGCTATTTCTGGCATTCTTTGTACAGATTTATCGAATACCGAATTTGAATTTTTGTATAATAAATCTGAAGAAGGCGTTCCAACATCAATTGAAGCAACATCAAAATTTTCTATTGGTACTTGTATTAATTGAGCTAGATTTAATAATGCAATATCTAATGCGTTTTCTTGAGTAATTACACTTTGTAAATCAGTTGCGGCAGTGGACTGTGTGTTTAAAAGTTCTCCTTTAGCAATTACACCAGAATTAAATCTATCTTCTGCAGCTTTAATCTGCTTTTTACTTATATCATATTGAACTTTAACTGCATTTAAGTTTTCTTTTGCAAATAATATATTTAAGTATCCATTTACTACAAAAAGAGAAATATCGTTTTCGATTTTTTGTAAATCTAACAAACTAGATTCTACACCTAATTGAGCTTGCTTAAAAGTATTTGTGTTTCTGTAACCATTAAAAACAGTATAGCCCGCACTTAAACTAACAGATCCTCCAAAAATACTAGTACTTACTCTGTTTTGAGTTACATAATCAAAACCAGAACCAAAATTTAAATTACCACCTGTAGATGCATTTAAATTTGGTAAAAAATTTCCTTTTGCAATTTCAACATCTTTTTTAGCTAATTCTAAGCTTAATTTATTCTGCTGAATTGAAATATTTTTTTCTAAAGCTTCATTTACACATTCTTTAAGTGTCCATTTTTTTTGTGAAAAAGTAGCAGTTGCAGTAAAAAGAACTGCAAATAGTAAAAGTTTAGTTTTCAAAATCTGTAAATTTTATAATTTCAATAAATTAGTTTCAATGGTTATGCCAAAAGACAGACTCTATTAAAACAATTAATAATCAATTAGTTATACAAAAAAACTATTTGTAATTGTTTTAAAACGAACACTTTTTGCTCAATATTGAACACTTATATCTTTTGATAGTGCTAATAAGACGATTAAAAGTAAAATATGTTACACCATTTTACTCTTATATATATGTTAATTTTTAACTTTCTTTTTATATCTATAAATAACATAAAATAATACCCCGATTAAGAGATAAGGAAAAATCATTAAGTATGTAATTCCGTTATTAACTCCTTCTGCCATAGAAACGTCTCCATTTTCTACAACAGCTTTACACATTGCGCATTGTGAAAACGAAACTTTTGATGTAAAGACCATCAATAAAATAAAGAATGAGATACGTTTTTTACACATAATATGGAGATATCATTAAATAGACAACAACACCAGTAATAGCAACATATAACCATAATGGAAATGTAATTTTGGCTATTTTTTTATGTTGAGGAAAGTTCCCCAACTTTGCTCTCATAAATGTAATTAATACAATTGGTATAATAACTACAGATAAAATAATATGAGTAATTAAAATAAAGTAATAAATATATTTCACGATTCCATCTCCACCAAATGTTGTAGAATCTGATGTCATGTGATAACCAATATATAAAAATAAAAAAACTAGAGAACAACCAATAGCAAAAGTAGTTAGTTGTTCGTGTAATTTTATATTTCCTTTTTTAATTGCTATTACTGCAGCGATTAAAACTGCAGCAGTTAAACCATTTATAGATGCATATATTGGTGGTAAAAAAGTTAATGGCTCTACATTAAAACCTAATTTTCTTAAATTAACACCAAATAAAGCTGCAACAGCCAAAGGAATTACAATTGATAAAATTGTAATAATTTTCTTATATTTTTTTTCTTGCGCTAAACTACTCATTCAACAAAATTTTAATATCTTCTTTTAATTCTTTTATTTGATCTGGAAAAGTTTGCTCTTTTAAAGCTCTGTAGTACATAATTGGGTTTCCAAATTTATCTTTTCTAGATCTAATATTTCCTTCTTTATCAACCAAAGCAAACAAACCTGAATGCTCAAAACCACCATGATCTTCTTCTCCTTTTCCTGCAAATAATTTAAAGCCTTTGTTTGATAAAGCATACACAATTTCTTCTGGTTGACCTGTTAATAAATGCCAATTAGGATGTGTTATTTTATAAACTTTGGCATACTCTTTCATTACTTCTGGAGTATCAATTTCTGGAGTAATGGAAATAGATGCAATTCCGAAGTTTTCATTTCCTTGAAACTCATCTTGAATCGTTAACATCTTTTGATTCATGATTGGGCAAATTGTAGGACAAGTTGTAAAAAAGAATTCTACAACATGTACTTTTCCTTTATAATCTTTATTGGTGATAACTTTACCATCTTGATTTATAAACTCAAAATCTGGTACTTTATTAAAAGTGTATAAACTACTTGTTTTTTTAGAATTTTTATCTACTTTATTTAATCTATTATCCTGAATTAATTCGTCTTTTTCTACTCTAGAATCTATGTTTCTAACAACATAAATACCGAACAAAAGAATAATAAAAGAAACACCTATGTAAGAATATTTTTTACTCATAACCCTACTTCTTTTCTGTCTGCTTTATTTTTGTTTTTATCTTTAAATGATGCATAGTATTCATAATATAAAACTAAAACATCATCTTTTAATTTTCCGTTTAAAACAGATACTGAATTCATATTGTATCCAAAAAGTTTTCCATCTTTACTATCTGCATCATTAACTCTACCTCTTAAGTCTCCATTTTTATCTACTAAATAGACTTTAGAAGTATAAAGATTTTTTAAAGAATCTTTAGCTTTAAAACTGGTATAAAGTGCTTTAATATTTTTTTTAGAACCTTTAATAAAATTCCATTTTACCATATCTGTAAAAGCGCTAATTTCTTTTTTTATCTTTTGAACTTCTTCCTCTTTACCATCAGGATAAATAGCTAATATTTGAAACTTATTATACTTAATAAAATTTTTATAAATCTTTTCATTAAGATTAAAAAAACCTCCTCTATTTTCATCTATATTATTTCCTAAAAAACAAACAATAGAAATATTACCTTTAAATGTTTTGGTTGGGTCTATGGTAGAAATATCTACAATGTTTTTAGTAACAATAGGTAGTTTTGTAAAATTATTTTTTCCTGTAGATAAAATTAAAAAACAGATTAAAGGAAAAATAAATAGTAAAAATAATACAACTCTTTTTTTAGTAAGCTTCATCATTACTTTGTATAAAAAAAGGTGGTTATAAAACCACCTTATCAAATTTTTAAATTACCATTTTACAAGTGGTGCTAGTGTGCTATGTAAATAACCTCCTTCAATTAATATAAGTGTTACTAAATAACAAATTAAAAAAACTGCAGACCAGACTATAGAACGTCTAAACCATTTTTTTTCTCCCTCTAAATGCATAAATGCCCAAGCAATATAATATGCTTTAACTAATGTTAAGATAATAAATATCCAGTTTAAAGGACTAGTTCCTAAAAAACTTGTAAGATGTAAACTTGCAGGTTTAACAATACCTAATGCAACTTCTACAGTAGTTAATGCTGATAAAATACCTAGAACTATCCAAATTCTTTTTGTGTTTGACTCGTGTGCGTGTGCCATTTTAAATCTTATTTTATAATTATACTAAGTAGAAGAATGTAAATACAAATACCCAAACTAAATCTACAAAGTGCCAATATAACCCTACTTTTTCTACCATTTCATAATGTCCTCTACGTTCGTAAGTTCCTAGAACTACGTTAAAGAAAATTATGATATTAATAATGATTCCTGAAAATACGTGAAACCCATGAAACCCTGTAATAAAGAAAAAGAAATCAGCAAAAATTGTATTTCCATATTCGTTTACTTCAAGATTGGCTCCCTCAACAACTAATTTTGTTTTAGCTAATTGTGCTAAACCTTCTTCTCTAGAAAGAATCGTTTTTTGTTTTGTTGCAGGATCTATAAGTTCTGTACGAACTTGAATATCTGAATTCGCTTTATAAGAATCTTGAATTTGAGCAATTGAATAAGTAGAAATAGTTGCTTCTTTTTCAAACCACAATCCGTTTTCTCTTTGGTGTTGCACTCTACCATCTGTTCTTTCTCCTACTACAAAATCAGATAAAGCAATTTGATGACCATCTTTTACAAATTGTAAAATTTTACCATCTGTAGTTTTAACTGCACCATAAGAACCGTTTATAAAGTTTTTCCATTCCCATGCTTGAGAACCAACAAAAATAATTCCAAAAATAATTGTAGCAAACATATACCATGCTACCTTTTTTTGTTTCATTTGATGACCAGCATCAACTGCTAAAACCATTGTTACAGAAGAAACAATAAGAATAAATGTCATTAAAGCCACATAATACATAGGTGCATGTACACCATGTAAACCAGGAAAGTGAGTAAACACCTCATCTGCAATTGGCCATGAATCTATAAATTTAAAACGTGTTAAACCATAAGCGGCTAAAAACCCTGAAAAAGTTAAGGCATCAGAAACGATAAAAAACCACATCATCATTTTACCATAACTTGCTCCAAATGGTTTTATTCCACCACCACTCCAAGTTTCTTTACCATCTGTTGGTATAGCAATATTTGCTCCCATATTATATTCTGTGTTATATTAGTTCTTAGTTAGTTCGCCAAAAATAACTATTTTTCATCACCTAATAAAATAGAAAAAGAAAAATAGATAAATCCATAGTATATCTACAAAGTGCCAAAAGATTGCACCTAGTTCAAACCCTAGCATATTGTTTGAATTGTATTTGTATTTAAAATGATTATAAATAACAACTAAAAGCACTAAAACCCCTGCTAACAGGTGTAATACATGCATAAAAGTAATTCCAATTATAAAAGAAGTAGACACTGTACTTTCTGGTCCTGTAAAAAATAATCCAACACTTTTTAATTGATTAAAACCTACGTATTGTTGCCAAATAAAACCTATACCAAGTAAAAATGTTAGTATAATTAACAATAATGATAATTGTCTTTTATCATTTTTTAAGAATTTCTGTGATAAAAATAAGGTAATACTACTTGCAACAATTAAAAAAGTACTTACATAAAATGCTTGAGGTAAATTAAAAGTTACCCAATCATCTCTTTTCATACTTATAACATATGCACTTGTTAATCCTGCAAAAAACATAACCATACTTATCATGGAAACCCATAACATTGGTTTTGCAGATTTTTTCTTTGCTACTAATAATTCTTCTTGTACTATTTGTTCTTGTACCATTTTAATGTAAAAATTTATCTACTACATATATAACTTGTACCATTGTAATATACAAAACACTAGATAACATTAGTTTTCTAGCATCTATATTTTCTTCACTTTTATGTAATTTAACACCAAAATACAACATATAAAACCCTAATAAAGCAACTATTACTGCTGTTATTGGATGAATATAAAAAGCACCAGATAATTTTAATACAGGTGAGATTGAGACCAATATCATTATTACAGTATAAAAAATAATTTGTTTTACTGCTCCTTTATCTTTTTTACCCATAGGTAGTAAATTAAATCCTGCTTTCTTATACTCTTCATGTTGTAACCAACCAATTGCCCAAAAATGCGGAAACTGCCAGAAGAACTGAATCATAAATAAAAAACCAGCTTCCATACCAAAATTATTAGTAGCTGCAACCCAACCTAACATAAATGGAATTGCTCCAGGAATAGCCCCAACAAAAACAGATAATGGAGTTACAGGTTTTAATGGTGTATAAACACTAGTGTATAAAAATATTGAAATTGCTCCAAACAAAGCCGTCTTTGGGTTAATTGTATATAAAATAGTTAACCCTAATATTGTAAATACTATTGCTAAAGCTAATGCAACATTAACAGACATTCTACCTGTTGGCAAAGGTCTATTTTGTGTACGTTTCATTATTGCATCTGTGTCTTTTTCTATAATTTGATTAAATGCATTTGATGCTCCAACCATAAAAAAACCACCTATTGCTAATAAAATAACAGTAAAATAATTAATTACGTCTATAGCAAGTAAATATCCTGCTACTGAAGAAAACACAACACTTAAAGACAAGCCAACCTTGGTTAGTTGTTTAAAGTCAGAAATAATACTTTGCATAGATATTTTATTATCTGTAATAACTGTTGATTTCAAATTTTATAAAAAAATAGTTTGCAAAGGTATTTGATTATTATGACTTTACCATGTTTTTTATTGGCTTTTGATTTAAATAAAAAACCCACTCAATAAATTGAGTGGGAAAATTGCTATGAAAAAGAAAAAGTGTGGCTTAATAAAAAACCACACTGCAAATATATAGATAATATTTTTTCTTTTTTACTAAATTTATTAAAAATCGAAGTACCAATTAAACAAATCTGCTCTAACACCAACAGAAAACCAAATATTTGTTCCTGATGGATAACTAGTTAAAGGTATTTCTGATGAAAAATCTCTAAAAGATAAACTTGCAAAAAGATTTGTATTATTAGATGGATTGATTAAATAATTGGCTTGTAAATCTGCAATAAAGATATTTGCTGTATTACCTTGTGTAAGTTCTATACCTGTATCTGCTAATCTAGCTTCATAAGTTAAATAGATGTCTCCACCATAACTTATTGCCTGATCATTTAAATCGAAACCTTTTTTTCCATAAATAATTTTTGCACTTCCACTCCATCTATCTTTTTTATATCTTGCTATTGCAATTGCTTCCCAGAAATTTGCACCCCAAAGATGTCCAAGAGGTTGACTATAATTTCCGTAATTTAGAATTGGTGATTTATGTGCAAAAGTATAAGGACGAGCACGATTATATTCTAATTGTAAAAATAAATTTTCAACATTAAAAGCATCAAAGTATTTAGCTCCTATTTGATATGCAAACTTATGTTTCCAATCACTCATATCACTAAAATTACCAAAAGAAAACTCATCAACCATAAATTGAGAATAAAGAGAAATATTATTATTTAGTTTGTACTTTCCTGTTAAACCAATAATTGCGTTTCCTGCATCTTCACCTCTATTAAACTCTAAAGATCTATAAAAAATTATAGGGTTTAAAAAACCTGCATCTATGCCATTTTCTCCAGCAGAAATGGCAGTTTCGAAAAAACCTAAGTTTAATTTATCTGTAATGTTTACACTTAAATAATGAGCTGCAACATATTTTCTTGCATGTTCATTAGGGTCTGACACAGAACTTATAGATGGTTCTGTATTCCACATCCAAATGTTTGTATATTGAAATTTCCACAAATCTACTTTCATTTTTAAATAAGTAGTAGGTGCAGAAACATCAGACAAAATAAATGATCTATACCCATCTCCAATAAAATTCTTACCATTACCAAATTGAAATTGCATATGCTTATTTGGTGTATATGCTAAATATGCTTCTGCCACAGGATAATCGTGAGAATCTGTTCTATGTCCTTTAGATTTTCCTCTACCAGGTACTAAACCTTCAGAGTTTTTAGGTTTAAAGTTTAAAGCCGGATTTGTAATATAACTATTTATATATTCTGCAAATCTTCCTTGACTTTCTGAATAGGTTGTAGAAAATGAAAAATTATTACCAATTTCTCCATTAATATTTACAATTCTAGAGTTGTTAAAAGTGTAGGCTAAATCTGAGTTATCTTTTCCTAATTGAACATCAAACAGCATATCTACTGTAAACCAATAATCATCTTTTTTTACTTGTAATAAATGTTCATTCCAAACTTTATTACCCAACCAAGTTCTTTTATTTGGTTTTAAAAATTTCTTTTTTTCTTCCGTAAGATTATAATGCTTACTTATCTCATTATAACTATATGGCTTAGATGCTGTATGAGTTCCTTTTGCTTTGTGTAAAGCATATTCATAATCCACATAATTTTTATGAGTAAAAGGAATGTTTAATTTACTATTATGTTCTAAAAAGGTAGAATCTGCAATTCTTGTTTTTTCTACAACATCAAATAAACTTTCTTTTTTTACCTCTAATGTTGTATTAGAGTCTGCTTTAAAAGAATTTTGGTCTATAATTGGAAACTTTATTGGAAGCTCGAACTTCATTTCTATAGCATGGTTGTTATAAAAAGCTGGGGTAATTTTTGGAAATATTTTAAAAGCTTCTTTTACTGCTTCTTTAATTTCTTCATAAGGAGTATTTACATAAATTAATTTAAACTCTCCTTCTGCAGTTACTGCAAAAATAGTGTTAGCTGTTCCATTAAAACCTTCATTTTCTACTATTGACGGTGTTTTAAATTCTGAAAAAAAGTGTTTTTTTGTGGTAATATAAAAACACTTTTCTAAAGATTTAATTTCTTTTCCTTTACACACATCAAAAACAGGATATCTTTCTTCTTGTGCAAGTAATATTGATGGAAATAATAAAACTAAAAATATATATTTTTTTATCATTCTATAATTTTATAACAGTGTTATCTGTTAGTTGATATTTTTGATTGCTTTCTTTACAAAATGCAGTTCCGTTTTCGTTAAATTCTAATGTATGTCCAAACTCACTTACCCAACCAATTTGTTTTGATGGATTGCCTACAACAAGTGCATAAGGTAAAACTTCCTTAGTAACTACAGCTCCTGCACCAATAAATGCATACTCTCCAATATTGTTTCCACAAATAATGGTTGCATTAGCACCTATACTGGCTCCTTTTTTAACTATAGTTTTTTGATAATTTGTATTTCTTTTAATGGCACTTCTTGGATTAATTACGTTTGTAAAAACCATAGAAGGCCCCAGAAAAACATCATCTTCACAAATTACTCCTGTATAAATAGATACATTGTTTTGTACTTTAACATTTTTACCTAAAACTACTTTTGGAGAAACCACTACATTCTGACCAATATTACATTGGTCACCAATTACACAATTAGACATAATATGACTAAAATGCCAAATTTTGGTATCTTTTCCAATACTGCAATTAGCATCAATTACTGCTGTTTCATGTGCAAAGTATTCTGGCATAAATTAGTATCCTGAATTTGAGTTTTTTTCTTTGTTTACAATTTCTTTAGATGATGAAGTACCAATTCTATCTACACCTAGTTCAATCATTTTTACAGCAGTTTCGTAATCTCTTACACCTCCTGCTGCTTTTATTTTTAATGGTTTTGAGTTTTCTGCAATTAATTTCATTGTTTCAAACGTAGCTCCATTTGGTAAATTATTTTCTGTTTTAAAAAAACCTGTTGATGATTTTACGAAAACTTTACTTGCGTTTTCTTCTCCAAATTTTGTAAAAACAATGTCTTTAATTAATTGTGAAATTACAACTATTTCTTTATTTGTTAGGGCAGCAACTTCAATTATCCATTTTACAACCTTATTATTGTCTAATGATAATTTAATTCCTTGAATAATTTCGTTTTTTACCAAATCTATTTCACCTCTTTTAAAAGCCTCATAATTAACTACAAAATCTAATTCATCTGCACCTAAATCAATAGCTATTTTAGCTTCTTCTAATTTTTCTGCTGTAGTATAAGTGCCTTCATGAAAACCAATTACAGTTCCTATAAGAATATTTTTACCTGCTTCTAGAAGCATTTTCTTTGCTAAAGGAATATAATTAGCACGAATCATTATTAGTTTATAATCATACAAAATTGCTTCTTTAATTAATTCGATAACTTTTTGTTGATTTTCTTCTTCTGAAAGATTTGCTTGACTTGCTATTTTTAAGTAAGTAGCATCTAAATACTGATTGATTTTCATATTACAAAAGTATGAAATTATAAAAAATTAAAGATAAAAAAACCCAACCTTTTGGTTGGGCAAATTTTTATTCTATCCTAAAGGAAATAGGCAAGTTATACCTAACTTTTACAGTTTTACTATTTTGTTTACCAGGTTTAAATTTAGGCAACTTCTTAATAATTCTATTTGCTTCTTTTTCTAGAGCTTTGTATGCAGTTCTTATTTTAACATCTACAATTTCTCCTTTATTATCTATAACAAATTGTGTTTGAATTTTATGTTTGCCAGAATGCAAACCTAATTCATTGGCTAATTCTATATCAAAATTACGTTGTACAAATTGTTTCATTTTTTTATCAAAACATCTTTTACTATCTTTTTCTGATAAATTTTCACATCCTTTAAAAACGGGTGCATTTTGAATATTTATAAAATCTACTTCGTCTTCTGGTTCTAAATCTTCATCCTCTTTAATTTCTATAAAACTATCCAAATCAATTAATTCTGGTGTTTCTTCTGAGGTATCTATAATTGTCTCAATAATATTGTTATCTCCTTTTTCAATTTTCGCATCAGGAATAAAAACAGTGGTTGTTTTTTTTACTTTTGGAACAGTTTTAGGTTCTTTAGTAAAAATAACTTCTGTAGTAGAATCAAAATAAACAATATCTTTTTTATCTGGTTCTAAAACAGCTACTGTTTTTTGTACGGTTTGGTACTCTAATGTTATGTAAACAATAAAGAGTACTAATACAAGTCCTAACTGGGTAAAAATGTTAGAGAACTTTTCTAATTGTTTGGTTGGTAGTTTTTTTGTGTTTTTCATAATTAGAAAGTTTTAAGTGTTAAAGACTTGTTAAAATCAAAGAGCGTGCCATAAAAAAAACAGCAGCAAATTTCTTTGCTGCTGTTTTTTTTATTTTAAATTACCAAGTATATGTTTCGTTACTGTAATAATCTATATAACTTCCTGTACCATTAGAATTCCAAGTATAAAGTGCTGCTAAAAATGAACTTTCATAAACTTTTAAACTTCCAGAATTATCAGTTCCATTAGATTCTAAAACAATTGTATAATCATCAGACATTAATTCTATTTTTGTTACATCAGCATTTAACCACCATTTAATGGTAGATGATAAGGTATTATCTTCTGAATATATATTTACCACCGCATAACTGCCGTCTTTTAATTGATTCCCATCCATAAATTTACCTGTAAAATCTACACTGCTAACAGAATAAGAAAAGCTATATTTATCTGATGCTTCTGTAATTGTATATTCTACCATAATTCCGTTAGAAGACCATGTATAGGTTTTAGTACTATTTAACAAATTAGATTTTTGTGCAGTTTTTGATACATATTTAGCAGATACTGCATTACTTGGTAGAATAAAAAAAGCAGCAAAAGACGAACTTAAAGTTTTTAATGTTTCGAATTGTGCATTTGCTTGTTGTGCATATTGATTGTTAGAATTTGATAATGTAGAAGGCACAGATAATGCTTGTATATTATCTACAAAATCTTGCATTACTATTTCAGATAATTCTTCTTCTATAATTACTTCATTATCATCATTACTGCTACACGATGACATAATTATTATTGAAAATAATAAAAGTGATGAGAAGATTTTTTTTGTTTTTGTAATTACTTTCTTTTTCATAATTTAAATTTAGTTTATTAATATTTTTTTTGTTGATGTTTTTCTATCTGATAAAACTTTTACCAAGTAAATTCCTTTAGATAAAACTGATGTGCTTAACTTTATTTCTTTTTTATTATTTACTTTTTTAAAAACTACTCTTTTGCCGATTGTATTAAATATTTCTACTTTACCTATTGAAGAATTAAGTGATTTAATACTAATAAATTCAACCGCTGGATTTGGATAAATACTAACTTCAATATCGTCTATAAACAAGTCTTGTAAAGAAAGTACACTAGAGTCTTTTAATTTGATAGAAAAAGTTCCGCTATCAGATTGTATTTGATTTGTTTTACTTGATGAATTTTCAATCCAAATTTTTAAGAAAAATTTTGTACCTACTGTTAAATTATCTAAAGAAATACTAGTACCACAAGCTATTGGCGCTACACTTGTACAGGATGCATAAATGGCAAATTTAAGTACTCCTTCACCTGGAGTTCCTTCAATAGCAAACTCTCCTGTGGTTGGAACTTCTACTGAATACCAAACATCTGTAAGTACAGTGCCTACTGCACAACTTGGATTATTGTTTGCAGTTCCGCTATTAACATCTCCTAATGTTTGTTGTCCAAAAACTAATGGAATTGCATTTGAACAATCATCATTTGCAGGTGCACAATCTGTAGCATAAAATGCTGTAGCATCTTTGTTGCTCCAGTTTGTATTGCTATAAGATGCATCATCTACTTCTATACAAGTTAAATTTATATTTCCTGTTGCGCTAAAGGTGACAGTATTTGTGTTGTTTCCGTTTTTTACAACTAAACTTTCTAAATTATTATCATCTACATCTATCCAAATTAAATTTATGTTTTGTCTTACATCTAATTGTTTTAATTGATTTTCATTTGCTACAAATAATTGTAGTTTCTTATTTGATATTAAATTTATTGAAGTTAGTTGGTTTTTATAACACTGTAAACTTTCTAAATTTTCTAATAAATTAACATCTATTTCTGTTAGTTGATTATCACTAATATTAATATTTTTTAAATTTAGATTTGTTGTGAAATCTATATTCTTTAAATGATTGTTCTCTAAATTTACAATTTCTAATTGCAAATTATTACTTAAATCTACTTGATTAATACTATTGTTTTTTGCATTTAACTCTACTAAACTTTTAAAATTTTGAATTCCTGTTAAGTTTGATATGTTTTTATCATTAACAAGTACTTGTGTTATGTTTTCTATATCAGCAGTTAATACTCTGCCATTTAAAGTTGCATCAGAATCAATGTTTTCATCAATTAAATATTGCTCGAAATTTGTATCTGGAATAGAAGTTATAGGCGATCCAAGTTCATCCACTTGTATAAAATTATCTATAGAAGAACATAAATTAAGTTGATAAACAGCAGCCATGCCTGCATAAGAATTAACATTTTCATCATAAGCTCCATAATTATAAGAACCTACAACCAATGTATTTCCATTTCCTGATAAGCTTACTGATTCTCCAAAATATTGACGTCTATGTCTTCCTTCTAAAAATAATTCACTCTTTGCCCAACCAGAAGCAGATTTAATATAAATGTGTACTTTTCCTCTACCATCTGTTGTGCTGTTTAATTCTTGCCATTTATGTTCTCCTATAACCAATATATTTCCATCATTAGACATACTTATATCTTTACCAAACTCGAATCTGTGGCCGTTATTTGCTCCTGAACTTGTATATGATTTTAAAATAATCTCACTTACCCATAGACTATTATTGTCATCCCAATTAAATAACTCTACACTTCCTGCACTTGTTTGTGAATTAATATCTGAAACCATTAATGTTTTTCCATCATTAGAAAGTTTAACTACACCTCCAAAATTTGCATTAAAATCTGGATTTCCATCAACATCACTTCCCTTTTGTTCCCATTTATTGTTATTGTATTGAAACACTCTAACATGTCCATGGCTACCATTGTTTGTTGTTGCTCCATCATTACCTGTAGCGCCTATTGCAAGCGTTTTTCCATCTCCAGATAAATGTATAGATCCTCCAGAATAATCCCCTGTTGCTTCCCCTAGAATTCTCTCTCCTAAAACCTCCCAAGTATCATTTGCATTGGTATAATTATATACAGTTGTATAACCTTTATGGCCATCATTATTTACGCCTCCAGGATTACCATAAGAACCTACTGCTAAAATATTACCATCATTAGAAAAAGAAATTGATACACCTGTACTAGAACCATAATCACCAATAATTTGATTTCCAAAAGGCACCCAATTATTACCATTTCTTTGATAAACATACACTGCTCCATAATCGCTATTATATAAATTGGGAGCAGAAATAGCCAACAAGCTTCCATTTGCACTTATCTCAACAACACTACCAAAACCACTATAGATATAAGTAGAAGGGTTTAAGATATCTTCACCTATTTGCTCTAAACCATTAATTGTTTTTTCATAAACCATTACCCTTGAAACTGATTTTGTTTGATATTGTCCTGATGCACCAATAGCAATAATATTTCCGTTTTCTGATACACTTACACTATTCCCTAAATAATCATATTGTGCATTACCATAAAGTTCTTCTCCAAAAAGATTGATTTTATTTTTATTATGGTTAAAAATACTTACATAACCATTTTTTCCACTTGTTGCAATAGATGGAGCTCCAACAGCATAAACCTCTCCATTACCAGAAATTGCAACTGCACAACCAAATTCATCTGTATTATCATCACTTTCAAAAGCTAAATTAACTTGCTCCCAATCTGTATTAAATTTTAAAACTCTTGCATTAAATGCTTCTCCAATTACAATAGCATTTCCATTACCAGAAAGTTGCATACTAATTATTTTAGAACTTCCATCTTGAGTAATATTTGCTCCTTTTGACACCCAATTATCAGCTGTAAGCTCAAGTACAGCAACATAATCTGCATTATTGGTTTGAGCAGTACCAATTGCAATTGTATTGCCATTTTCTGCGATACTGACTTTGCTTCCAAAATACCCTAAATTTTCAGTTCCTTTGATTGTATTTCCTAACTGTCCCCAAGTATTTGAATTATATTGATATACTTTTACTTGTCCTTCATAAGAAAATTGATCTATTGAATTAGGATCACTATAATAAGAATCACCAATAATTAAAGTTTTTCCATCAGCTGATAAATCAATTTTTTCATCAAACAATTCATCTCTTACAGCTATATCTTGCCCTATTTGAACCCAGCTATTTGCGTTTAATTCGTAAATTTTTGTTCCTGTTTTACGTGCAATTGCTATTGATGCTCCATCCCCAGAAAGAGACATATCAACAATATCTAAAACATCATCCCATAAAAAATCTTCTCCGACTTTTGCCCAAATTCCATTTTCAAATTGATATACTTGTATGTAAGGGAAATATTGAGGAGCTAAATCTCCATATTTGTCTTCTATGGTTTCTCCTGTATTTAATGTAATACCAATTTGAGAATCGTAAACAGCTAAAGTATTTCCATCTGATGATAACTCTACTTTTTTACCATAAGTGTTAAAAAAGTCTTCTACTCCAATTAAATCTTGCCCTTTTTGTAACCAACTACCAGTTTCGTTTGTATAAACTCTCACTCTACCACTATTAACTCGAGTGGATGTTCCATATCCATACTCACCAATAGCTAAGACTGTTCCGTCATTGGAAAAACTAACTGAGTTCCCAAAATAACTTGTAGATTCTGTAGAAATTATTTTTTCTATTTCTATTGGGTATAATTCATTTGAATTAATATTATATTGAGCTAAACCTATTTGTGAAAATAGTATTGTAACAATAAAAAATAATTTTGTTTTCATAGTTTTTTATTTTAGTATTGGTGTTTTGTCTGCCAAAGCCAAAGCAATTTTTTTATAATCTCTATTTAAAGCTTTTTCTTTTTTATTAAATGCAGCTCCAGGAACATTTATAGCCATTGTGTAATTTTTAAACTTTACTCTTAACTCTCGCTTTTTATCAATCCAAAGAGCAGCATTGCCTAAATTTGGTATCCATTCTGCACTTTTAGAAATCCCTTTTTGTAATTGCCAACTTTCTACCCAAGAAGTGCCATCTTCTAATTTGTCTTTTTCTTCGTAAAAACGAATGCTTCCTACTAAATAGTTGTATTCTTCATCAGACAACTTTACTCTTAGTGTGCACGTTTTGTTTTGTGCATTTCCTTCAATAGTTAAAATTTTATCAACAGAAACATTATATAATTTTGCTAAAATTTCTTTAGAAATATAACTGCAAGGAGAAGCTAAATCAGAAAAATAAATTTTTGTTTTAAAATTTTTACTTACAAAAGAAGTATCGTTAAAATTTGTACCAATTGCCGTTTTTTTATCACCCCAACAATTGATAAATAAAACAATCATCAAACTAAATAATATTGTTTTTTTTATCATAACTCTTTAATTTAAAACCCCATTTTTTTGTAATCGTTGGTATTGATATTTACTGATTTATCAGAAATATTAGTAACCTCTATTGTAATTTTTTTTCCATTTTGTATGGTATTCATCTCTAAAACAAAACCAGAAAAATTAGGGTTATTCATTTTCATACCCAACATTGGCAATGCTTTATTTTGAATAGGAAACTTTTTAGAAACCCAAAACGAAGTACTTCCTTTTTGGTTAGTGTAATTATAATCTACCTTAACTTCTTCACACAAATAGCCTATAATTGTTTTGGTATTTCCTGTTTTTTTGTATTCAAAATCACCTTCTTCTGGGATTTTATCTTCCATATTATATTGGTCTCCCATTTGTTCTATAGAAGTCGATTTTTTAATTTTCATTCCCCCCATATTTATAAACATTGTCATTGCTTTTGGAGTGTTTACAATCAACATTTTTTGACCTTGCATTTCTTTAGTAGTAATAGACATTCCATAAATATCTGGATACTTACCAATTAAAAATTCTATATTTTGAACATCACCTCTTTCATCTATCATTTTAACTTCAATACCTTTATTAAAATTAAAAGTTGATGGAATGTTTACAGTTGGCAAAACTTTTCTTAACATTTCCATTTTTTCATCTTCTGTATGAGCATCAACTGGATTTTTTTCTTTAGTTTTTCTTTCTCTTGTAATGGTATATTCTGGTTCAGTTGTATTTATCATTCCACTAATATTGGCAAGTGTAAATCCTTTATTAAAATCACCTTTTCCTCTTTCAGTTTTAACATTACTAAGTTTCGCCTTTCCAGAGAAGTTAATAATAATATTTTCATCTTTATTAAAGGTAATTGTTACTGTACCACTTGTAAATTTTAATCCTTGTTGAGGAGCACTAACCATTTGATCAAAATTAAACTGACCTTTTACTAAAGCATCATAATCTAATTGCAAACTAACTTCTTCTGGGATTTTAAATGTTTTGTTTTGAAGTTTATTGATATCATCAACATTTTTTAATTTGATAATATATCCATCATGTACATCAGCACCAAAAGTGTCCCAATAACCTATTATTTCAACCTCTTTTCCTCTTTTATTTACTTTTGTTTTAGAAAGATGATTTATATTAATAGCTCCGTATAAAACAGCGTGCATAATTGATGATGACCCATAAGATTTGTTTCTATCATCAATTTTTGATTTTTTATCATTTTTTAGAACTTTTTTAGGTTTTTTGCCATTTAAAGTACTATCAATAACTTTATCTGTTTCCTTATCAATCTTTTCTTCTATTTTTTGTTCTACTTTATTCTGAACTTTCTTTTTTAATCTTTTCCATAATTGAGCATTTGTTGGAGCTATAGTAAAGGTTGATAAAACAAGAAATGTAATAAGCGTTTGGTAGTTGGTTTTTAGCTTCATCTTTTAAGTCTATTTTCTTTTAATGATTCTAAAAGTGAAAGGTTAACGTTTTTTTATTTATTTTTATTTTTTTGTTAACCTTTCACTTTTAGAATCATTAATGAACAAACAGCAACTTGTAATACTTTTAAAAGAATCTGATAAAGAAGCTCTTAAAATGATCTATCTAAAGAACAGAGATTCATTTATCAATTTTGCTAAAAAATTCAATATTTCAAATGATGATATTTTAGATGTATATCAAGATGCAATTATTGCTTTGCAAGAAAAAGCAATAAAAGGTGAATTGGATAATTTAAGCTGCTCAATAAAAACTTTTTTATTTGGTATTGGTAAGTATATGTTATTTGAAAAAGCTAGAAAAAACAATAAGAAAGTTAGTGATTTTCCTTTAGAAAATGAAGACTATAATTATAAAGAAATTAGTACTAATTTTTTAGATGAAGAAACAAATCAGTTACAGGTTTTATTACAAGAAGCTTTTTCTACTCTTGGTAAAAAATGTAAAGAAGTTTTAACATTATTTTACTATCGTGGTTTTACAATTGATGAAATATCTGAGAGGTTAAACTACAAAGATAAAAATGTAGTTAAAAGTCAGAAATCTAGATGTATAAAACAATTAAAAGAACAGATTAAAAAATAAAACTCATGGAAGATTTAGAGTTTGATAAAAATCTAAAAAAAGTAATTACAATTGAAGAACGTAAACAACAGAAAACATATTTACAATCTGTTGAAAGCACTATTAAACCTAAAAAAACAAACTGGTTAATTGCAGCTTCTATTGCTGCTATAATTGGGTTAACTAGTTATTTTACATTGTCAAATAATTCTAAATCTAATCAAGAATTATTTGCAGAAAATTTTACTCCTTATAGAAATATTATAGTTCCTATTGTTAGAGATAAAACAACCTATACACCTAAATTTGAAGCTTTTGCAAATTACGAAAATGGCTCATATAAAAAAGCAATTACATTATTTAATAAATTAACTGCTAAAGATTCTTTAGATACAAACACCTTAAATTTTTACAAAGCAAATGCTTATTTACAAATAGAAAAGCCTAAGGAAGCTATTAAAAATTTATTAAAAATTTCTGATAATGATAAAAAATGGCAAGAAGAACGTTTGTGGTATTTAGCTTTAGCTTCTTTAAAAATAAATGCACCTAAAGATGCCAAAAAGTATTTAACTTATCTAAAAGACAACAATATAAAAGAGTTTAAAATAGCACAAATAGAAAAGTTATTGAAACAACTTCAGTAATTTTTTTCTATAAAAAATCAATAAAGAACCACCTAAAACAAAAATAATCCACCAATAATTAAAAGACGTATTTATTGGACTTACATCTCCAGAAACAATAAAACCAGCCCAATAAAAAGGATGTTTTAAAGTCTTATATTCTGCATTATTTAAGTAATTTAATTTTGCTATTTGTAATGCTTCATTTTTAGACTTTCCTTTTTTTAATTCGTTGTAAAAATCTATCATTATTATAGATGTTTCTTTATCTGGAACACCCCATAAACTTACAACCAAACTTGGCACACCAGCATACGTAAAAGCTCTAGAAACATTTACCAAACCTTCTCCTTTTTTAATTTTCCCAGAACCAGTATTACAAGCACTTAACACCGCTAAATCTGCATTTAAAGATAGATTGTATAACTCTGAAACAAATAATTGATTATCCTTTTCTTTTGAAGAAAAATTTAAACTAGAAAACTCTGGATGTACATTATTAAAAGAAGAGTGCATTGCCAAATGTAACATGCTATAATTAGAAGCATTTTTAAAAAACTTATCTTTATTTGCTTGCGCACCTGTAAACAATTCTGCAGCAAATATATTGGCTATTTTAGTTGCTTCTTTAGAGGCACCTAACAATGCAGTATTATCACTCCTTTTAGGATTTTTGTTATCATATTTTTGATAGATTGGTGCATAAATTCCTAATTTATTTTTTTTAGATTTTTTTGCGTTAATTTGCCCATTTAATAATAATAAAGAAGGGGCATAACTTACTTTTTTGTTTTCAATTAAAAACTTTCCATGAACATCAATTAAAGTCTCCATAGGAATATAATTTAAAACATCATCTTGTATAAAAATTAACTCCTCTTTTTTATCTTCTAATAAATTTACTTGTAACAATAATAGTTGATAAACTTTTTCTGCATAAGTATTATACCCTTTTTTATTAGGTGTTTTTAGCAATTTAATTAATGGTTTTACTGCTTTATTTATTTTAATATTATGACCAACTTTAATAAGTTTTGTGTTGTTTTTTGTGATGATAAAAGCATATAAATTTTCTTCAGAAAAAATATATTTAATCACTTTTTGATTGCTTTTTATTTTCTGTTTTAACTCTTTAAGTTTAAATAATTTTACTTTTTGATTGTAATAAATAGGATAATTTTCTTGATACCACTTTTCTACTTCTTCAATTTCATTACTTACTGTTAGTAGATTTTTTTTATACAAATTTTCTTTATCAACATTATTTTCTTTGTTTAAATACAATTGCTTTTTATAGTAATATAATTCTGACAAAAGTTCGTTTTCTTTTTGCAAAATTGAATCTGGAATGTTTAAAAATTTTCTTTGTTGACTGTTTAAAAATTTATTCCAAATAGATTTAGAACCATTTTCTTCTATAATTTCTATAATTTCATCTTTAGAAATACTTTCATCAAGCAAAGCTATAGATAATAATTGTTCGTGTATTTTTGTTGTTATTATATATTTCTGTTCATTATACCTTAAATGATTAAAATTTTTAGAGAAAATTTCTGAAGCTAATTTTATTATACTATAGGCATTTTTAATTGCTAATTTATCATTAGTCTCTAGATAAAGCATCTTATAATTTACACTAGCATTTATTAAAATATCTAATATACTTTGGCTACCGTAAGCGTTTATTTCATCGTAATTTAACTTCTCAATATCAATAATTTTGGTGGTGTCTCTTTGTGTTTTTTTAAATAACTTTTTATATACATTTTTTAACTCCTTATACTTTTTTTGTTTTAAAAGTAAACCTGCTTTTTTTGCATAAAAATGTAGTAAACTATACTCATCATTATTTACTTTTGCTCCTTTAATATTGGTTTCTAAGAATAAATTTAATTTAGAAATAGAATCGTATTTTATATAATAATCTATTATATGTAATCGATCTTTTAAAGTAAATCTAGACACTTTTTTTACATCAGAAATATTTAAAATTTGATTGCTTATTTTTTTAGATTTATGAGGATAGTTTTCCCTTAATAAACTTGCTTTAAATCTTAAAGCTGCCATTTGATAATTTTTTACAAACTCGTAAAAATAAGAAAGATTGTGAGGGTTATTTTCTCTTTTATTCTTGTCAAAATTATTTACAAAAAACAAAATTTTATTTACGTATTTTAAAGCACCAACTGTATCTTTTTTATAAGCTAACAACTTACCTCTATAATACCAACTACTTAGTTGTGTTCTTCCTTTAAATGTTTCATTAAACCAATTAGAAATATCTTGTTTTTTATTTCTAACCAAACTTTCACTTTTTAATAAATATTGTTCTGCTTTTTTTAGATCTCCATGTTGTAAATACCACATACAAACAGAATTATATGCAATATTTAAGTAACTCATATCTTTATGATTTGGTTTTACTTCCCAAATTTTAATTACTTTTTTATAGCTTTCTAATTCTTTTTGATAATAACCCAAATTATCATAAACTGTAGCTAAAATATGTTCTTGTACTGCTACATCTGAACTAAACTCTCCTTGATAAGCAATATTATTTGCAATTGCTCTTTTACTTAACGCTACTTCTTCTCTTCTATTTCCTTTTCTTCCAATTGCACTCGCTCTTTCATACATTGCTTCAGAAATATATTTATGATATAACCCTAAAGTGTCTTTAAATGATTCTTCTGCTTTTTTTGTATAGTAAATTACGGAGTCTTGTTTGCCTTTTAAACCCCAATATAAATATACTTGTCTGTAAACATGCCCTTTTAAATAACTGTCTTTTTTCGTGAATTTTTGTTGAAGTAATAAAGATTTTTTTAAATAAGGATATGCAGAATCTACTCTTATTTCTGCAACTTCTAAAAGTGCTTTTACAGCATATTTTTTAGCAAGTATTTTTTTATTTTTTAAGCTAGAAGTATCTTTATTAGCTTTTAAATATTTCTTATAAATCGATATTGATTTCTTAAGTGTTTCTTTTTTAGAATATTCTGTGTGATGAAAAAAAATAGAATCTGCTAATTGTAATTTATCTTCTATAATGTTTTCACTTTTTTGAGCACAAAGAATTTGTACAAAAAGAAAAGTAAAAAAATAAGATAACCAACTTTTTTTGAACATCAACAGTTTAATTTTCATACAATTAATTCAAAAATAGTAAATAGTTTTCTATTTATAGTTTTCTGCTACTTTTTCTAACTCATATAATTATTCTGCTGTTATTTTTATAATTCTAATAGTTATTACAATAGCATATTATTTTATCCGAAAAAAGAATTTTTAGTAATGTAGTTTAAGTGTTGCATTTTTTTTATGCTTTGAATATTCTACAAATATTAATAAATAAAAAAGCACCACATAAATGTGGTGCTTTTCGTTTAAATTGATTTACCCCCTACAGTAAATCAACTTATACTTTAATTTTTTTGTAAAAATTTACATTTCCCCCAAAATGCTCTACAAAGGTAAGAAAGACTTTAACTTTTAAAACTCACTTTTGTATAAATGGTTGTAAATACTGTATAAATTGCATAAAAAACCAACTACTTGTACTTTTCTATTAAATTAAAATAATTAGAATGTAAATATTATAGTATTTTTGGTTAAAATCATTTTTATGTTAACATCTGTTATTGTTGATGATGAGCCAAAGGCAATACAAGGCTTATCTTGGGAATTATCTAATTTCAGTAATCAAATTAAAGTTATTGCAACATTTAATGAACCCGAAAAAGCACTAATATATTTAGCAGAAAATGACATTGATTGTCTTTTCTTAGATATTGAAATGCCAACTATGGATGGTTTTCAGTTTTTAAGTAAACTTAAGTCTAGAGATTTTGCTGTAGTAATAACAACAGCATATAATGAGTACGCAATTAAAGCTCTAAAAAATGATGCTATAGATTATCTATTAAAACCAATAGATACAGATGATCTAGAAGAAACTATAAAAAAAATAAATAATTTTAGCTTTAAAACTGTTTACTCTAACAAAATAGAAAAAGTATTATTATCTTTTAATGAAAAGTTAAACAATAAAAAGATAACAATAAATACAGATGGTAGGTTAATATTTTTAGCACCAGAAGAAATTCTCTTTATAGAATCTGATGGAAATTACTCTACAATTTACACTAATGAAAACAAAAAAATTGTGGTTACTAAAAAATTAAAAGAAGTAAATACTTTATTACCACAAGAAGTTTTTTTTAGAATTCATAACTCATACATCATCAATTTAAAAAAAGTAAAAGAATATTATAAAACAGATGGCTACGTGGTTTTAGAACAAAACCATAAAATACCTGTTTCTAGACAAAAGAAAACAGAATTTTTAGATAAACTTTAAGATATGAAGCATAAAATATTCTTAATATTCTTATTTTTTTTCTCTCTTACTTCTTTTAGTCAAGAAACTGAATTAGACCAAAAATTAACTTTTTTAATTAAAAATAAACCAAGCTCTATAAATATTATAGATTCTATTTTTAAAAAACATAGAAAAAATAAAAATTATTTAGAACAAATAATTAAAACCAGTGAAAAAAATAATTATTTTGAAGGTGTTTTTTACGCAAAAAGCGCTTTAGGTAAATATTACAGAGACTTTTCTTTTTTTGATAAAGCGCTTATAGAATATAACCAAGCTTTAAAAATAATTAGACAATTAAATAACATTGAAAATGAGTTAATAACATTAAATAATATTGGCTCTGTTTATAGAAGACAAGATGAAATTATTAATGCTTTAAATTATCACAAAGAAGCATTAGACAAAGCTCTTGGTCTTAAAAATATCGATTTAAATATAGAGAAAATTATTAGTGTTTCACAAAATAGTATTGGTAATATATACAACTCTCTTAAACAATATAATTTGGCACTTGAAGAGTTTAGCAAATCTATTGTTGTTCAAAAAAAAGTAAATAATAAATTAGGCTTAGCTATTAATTATCAAAACATAGGAACAGCTCATGAAGCCCTTAGTAATTTAAATAAAGCGTTAAAAAATTATTCTAAATCTCTAGATTATAACAATCAAATAGATTCTAAAATTGGTAAAATAATTTGTGGTTATAGTATTGCAAGTGTTCTTTTAAAAAAAGGTTATTATCAAAAAGCTTATAAAACAGTAAGTGCTATTCTACCAATAGCAATAAAAGAAAATGACAAATTTTACCTATCTAATACATATAACACATTAGGCCTATCTAATATATATTTAGGTCAGTTTTCTACAGCCAAAAAAAATCTAAATACAGCCTTAGATATCGCAAAAAAACATAATATTCAGACTATCGTTGTAAAAGCAAATGAAAACTTAGCAATTCTTTATGATAAAATAGGAGATCATAAAAAAGCCTATAATCATTTTAAGATTGCAAAAGAAGAAGATTATAAAACATTTAATGCTAAAAACTTAATCTATGTTAGAGATTTAATTACAGAATACAATAGAGAAAGGGCAGAAAATCAAATTAAAGATTTAGCAAAAAAAAATAAAATTTCAGAATTACAAATTAATAGAATTAGAAATTTATGGCTTTTAGCTACTAGTGTTATTGTTTTAATTTTAATTATTACATTTTCTATTTATCGTCAAAAAACACTTAAAAATGAAAAAAGAATTCTTTCTCTTAAACAAGATGCTTTAAGAAGTCAAATGAATCCACATTTTATGTTTAATGCATTAAACTCTATAAAACTTTATATTATAGAGAATGACAAAAAAAAAGCAACTTCTTATCTTAATAAGTTTTCTAAATTAATGCGAAAAATATTAGAAGCTTCCTCTATACAAGAAACTACTTTGGCAGAAGAAATAGAAACAATGAAACTTTATATGAGTATAGAAAATATTCGTTTTTCTAATGAAATTGATTTTCAAATTGAAGTTGATTCTTCTATTAGTTTACAAACAATTAAAATTCCGCCTTTAGTATTACAACCTTTTTTAGAAAACTCTTTGTGGCATGGTTTATCATCTAAAAAAGAGAATAAGAAAATAAAGATTTCTATCAATAAAATTTCATCAGAATTTGTTAAAATTGAAATAGAAGACAATGGTATTGGTAGAACAGCTTCTGCAAAAATTAAGGCAGAAAAATCTATCACTAGAAAATCTATTGGAATTAATCTAACTGTAGATAGATTAATTAATTTTTCTAAAAATTTAAAAAACGATTATTCAATAATATATAAAGATTTAGAAAACGAAAATAAATATGCTTTAGGAACAAAAGTTATAATTAAACTACCTTTATTTTAAGTGTTTTTCTGCCACTTTTTCTAACTCATCATACCAATCTTGTCCAAACTTTCTAATCAAAGCTTGTTTAACAAACTTATAAACTGGCACTTGCAACTCTTTTCCCAAAGTACAAGCATCATCGCATATTTCCCATTTATGGTAATTTACAGCAGCAAATTCGCTATAATCTTTAACTCTTACAGGATATAAATGGCAAGAAACAGGTTTTTTCCAATCTATTTCACCCTGATTGTAAGCTTCTTCAATAGCACAAAGTGCAGTATTTTTTTCATCAAAAATAACATAAGCACAATCTGCTCCATTAATAAGAGGTGTTTCTAATTCTCCCCATTCACTTTTTACCCAAGTTCCTTCTTTTTCAATGACTTCTATACCTTCTTTTCTTAAAAAAGGTTTAACTTTTGGATAAATATCTTCTAAAATTTTTGTTTCTTCTTTGTCTAAAGGAGCTCCAGCTTCACCATCTATACAGCAAGCACCTTTACAAGCAGAAATATTGCAAACAAAATCTTTCTCAATAATATCTTCTGAAACTATCGTTTTTCCTAATTGAAACATACAGCAAAAATAGTATTATTTTTTTCTATAACTTTACGTTTACTTAAACTAAGTTATCTAATATTGCAAAAAATTAAAAAATTATGAATTTTAACCTTAAAGAAATTTTTACAGCCTTTATGGTTCTATTTGCAGTAATAGATATTATTGGAAATATTCCTATCATTATAGATTTAAGAAAGAAAGCTGGTCATATTCAATCTGAAAAAGCTTCTCTTATAGCAGGTTTTATAATGATTATTTTCTTGTTTTTAGGACAAAGTTTATTAGGCTTAATAGGTATTGATGTAAACTCATTTGCTGTTGCAGGGGCTTTTATTTTATTTTTTATTGCTTTAGAAATGATATTAGGAATTACTTTGTATAAAGATAATGATGGTGATGTAAATGCAATTACAGCATCTATATTTCCTTTAGCTTTTCCTTTAATTGCTGGTCCAGGAAGCCTAACAACTTTACTATCTTTAAGAGCAGAATTTTTTATTGAAAACATAATAGTTGCTGTCTTATTAAATGTATTACTAATATATATTGTTCTTAAAACTTCTTCTAAAATAGAACGAATTATTGGTCCTAATGGAATTCAAATAATAAGAAAAATATTTGGTGTAATTTTATTAGCCATTGCTGTTAAATTATTTGCCGCTAATATTAAAATGCTTTTTATTTAATATGAATTTTGATGTTTTAATAATTGGTGGTGGCGTATCTGGTTTACAATGTGCTTTAGTTTTAGGCTCTGCAAAAAACAAACCTTTTGCAAAAGATAAAAACATTGGTATTATTGCACATCAAAAATCATCTCACCTTCAAAATGCATTATTTAATAATGTATTAGGGTTATCTCCTAACACTCTGGGAAAAAATATTTTATTAGAAGGTAAAGAACAACTATCTTCTTTATATCCACATGTAAAACAAATAGAAAATCAAAAAGTTTTATCTGTATTAGATGATATTAATGGTTTCAAAATCAGTACAAACAACGCAGTTTTTTATAGTAAAATTGTTATTGTTGCACTTAATTATTCTAAACCTTTTACAATAGATGGATTAACAAGTTATATAGAACCACATAAAAGAGCAAATCCTACTAAAAACAGAATTCAACTAAAAAACCATAAACAACTCATTAAGAGTGGTTTATACTGTTGCGGAACAATTGCTGGCTTTAGAAGTCAATTTGCTATTGCTGCAGGTAGTGGGGCAAGTATTGCTACAGATATCTTAACTCTTTGGAACGAAAATAAGCCCACCAAAGTTCATGATAAATTATGATTTAAATCATATTTTAGAGCTCTTTAAATTTCTAATTTTATAATCAGAAATCAAATTATTAAGAATTTGATAATTTCTGAGAATATTTTAAAAAAAAGAATACAAAATTCATAAAAGGGTTACAAAATGGAAATTAAAAAAAATCCAAAACAACAATTAGAAAATTACAGTAAAATTTTCTTGCAAATAGGGTTAGTTCTTACGCTATTTATTATTTATACATTAATAGAACATAAAACTTATGAAAAAAACGACCTTCAGAGCTTAGGACAAGCAAATATGGTTGAAGACATGAAGGAAGATATTCCTATTATTGAAATTCAAGAAGTAAAACCACCACCAAAAAACACACCACCACCAGTTGTTGAGCAAATAACGGTTGTTGAAGATGAAAAAGAAATTGAAGAAACTGTAATTGAATCTACAGAGACTGATGAAGACGAAGGTGTAATTATTGATACAGAAGATATCATTGAAATAGAAGAAGCAGAAGAAGTAGAAGAAGACATTCCTTTTATTTTAATTGAGAGAGTACCTGTTTATCCTGGCTGTAAAGGAAATAACACCAAACTTAAAAAATGTTTTACAGAAAAGGTAACAAAATATTTTGGAAGAAAATTTGATGTAAACTTAGCTAATGAGTTAGGTTTAGAACCTGGTAAAAAGAAATTATTTGTTGTTTTTACAATTAATAAAAAAGGGAACATTACAAATGTTAGAGCAAGAGGACCACACCCTAGATTAGAAAAAGAGGTTGTAAAAATTATTAGCTCTTTACCACAAATGACACCAGGAAAACAAAGAGGAAATCCTGTAGGTGTTAGCTATAGTATACCTATTACATTTGAAGTAAGAACCTAAAAAAAAGCCAGCTAAGTTAGCTGGCTTTTTTTTATGAATTTATAAAAATATTACTCTACAGTAACAGATTTTGCTAAATTTCTTGGCTGATCAACATTTTTATCTAATAATACTGCTATATGATAAGATAATAACTGAAAAGGAATTGTTGTTAATAAAGGTGTTAAAGCATCTTCTGTTTCAGGAATTTCAATAACATGATCTGCAATTTCTTTTACAGTTTCATCTCCTTCTGTTACAATGGCAATAATTTTTCCAGATCTAGATTTTATCTCTTGAATATTACTTACCACCTTTTCATAATGACCTTTATTTGTTGCTATTACAAAAATTGGCATATTTTCATCAATTAAAGCAATAGGTCCATGTTTCATTTCTGCAGCAGGATATCCTTCTGCATGAATATAAGATATTTCTTTTAATTTTAACGCTCCTTCTAAAGCAACTGGAAAATTAAAACCTCTACCTAAATACAAACAATTAGGAGCATTTTTATAAACGTCTGCAATTTCTCTAACTTTATCATCTATTTTTAAAAGTGATTCTATTTTTTGTGGTATTAACTGTAATTCTTGCAAATACATTCTATAAGCAGAATTTGATAAAGTCCCTTTTACTTTTGCTAGTTTTAAAGAAATTAATGACAACACTGTAATTTGAGTTGTAAAAGCTTTTGTTGAGGCTACCCCTATTTCTGGTCCAGCATGCGTATAAGCTCCTGCATGAGTTTCTCTTGCTATAGAAGAACCTACAACATTACAAATTCCAAAAACAAATGCACCTTTAGATTTTGCTAATTTTATTGCAGCTAAAGTATCTGCTGTTTCTCCTGATTGAGAAATAGCAATAACAACATCATCTGGTGTAATAATTGGGTTTCTATATCTAAACTCAGAAGCGTATTCTACTTCTACAGGAATTCGAGCCATATCTTCAATTAAATACTCGCCAACTAAACCTGCATGCCAAGATGTACCACAAGCAATAATAATAATTCTTTTAGCATTTAAAAACTTATTTAAATGATCATCTATACCAGACATTTTTATAATACCATCTTTTGGCAACATTCTACCTCTATAAGTATCTATAATTGCTTTAGGCTGTTCATGAATTTCTTTTAACATAAAATGCTCATAACCACCCTTTTCAATTTGATCTAAACTTAGTTTTAGTTGCTGAATATTGGTATCTACAATAGAATCATCTTTTATTTTACGGACTTTAATTCCTTTATTAATTTTAATAATTGCTAATTCTTCATCTTCTAAATAAATAGCATCTTTGGTAAATTCTATAAAAGGTGAAGCATCTGATGCTACAAAAAATTCTTTATTTTTTTTACCAACTCCAATAGCAATAGGACTTCCTAAACGAGCTACTACAAGTTCATTTGGCTTTGTTTTATCAAAAACAGCAATTGCATAAGCTCCAATTACATTATTTAAAGCTAATTGTACAGCTTGTCCAAGTTTACATTTTTCTTGCTTTTTTACTTCTTCTATTAAATTGATTAAAACCTCTGTATCTGTATCACTTTTAAAAGTATAACCTCTAGAAATTAATTCTTTTTTTAGTGTATCATAGTTTTCTATAATTCCATTATGAACTATTACTAAATCTCCAGACTGAGATATATGAGGATGAGAATTAACATCATTTGGCACTCCATGAGTTGCCCAACGTGTATGCCCAATTCCTATATTTCCTTTCTTTCTTTCTTCTTCTTTATTGGTAATATCTTCTAGATCAGAAACTTTTCCTTTTGTTTTAGAAAGCTGAATTTTATTTCCATCAAACATCATTATCCCTGAACTATCATAGCCTCTATACTCTAATCTTTTAAGACCATTTACAACTATTGGATATGCATCTCTAAAACCTATATACCCTGTTATTCCACACATAACAATTATTTTTTTTTAATTCTTTTCCTCTGTATAAGATATTTTTAACTCAACTTTTTTATCACTTGCAGAATGATTAAAAAGTGTAACTGCTTTTGGGTTCCAGTTATAATTTGCATAAACTGTATCTGTAACCGCTTGCATATCTGTTGAGTTAGCTACTTTAAGCCTTAATGTTGGGGAGTAATCTGTTTCTCCACTTAAAATTTGAGAAATATAATCTGTAATTCTAAAAGTATATTTTTCTACTTTATCTTCATCATCTCTTTCTAAGTAACCTCCAAAAAGAGAGGTTCCTTCTGTATAAATATCTTGAATATGACTATAAGATGGATTTGTATTTTCATCACTTTTAAATAAGAAAAGTTGATAAGGCACTGCAGTTGTATCTGAAGATTGATTAATATAAAAAGTTAAAGAAGCATCATTTATTAATAAATTTTTAGCTCTTAATTCTTCAATCTTATCAGCAATTCCATTAGCATCAGTATCAGCTCCAAAAATATTTACTGTTGCTTCACTACCTGCAGCTCCTTGTAAAATTACTTCATCATTTACAGGGTAAATTTTATCTTCCATTTTATAGTTACTAGTAGTTATTCCTAATAAAGGAAAGCTATCGTTTTTATAAATTGTATCTATAACTATCCCTCCTGTAACAACCGAATTTGTATAATAAACTTCTATTGATGGTCTTACAGTACCATTAAAATTAAATGAAATTAAAGACCCTTCATCTCCAGTTGCTTCTAAAATAACTCCTCTAAAATAGTTGTTAAATGCATCTTGAGAATCAAACTCTGCTGACTCATATTTATCTAAAAATAATTCTTTAATCTTATCTTCTTTTAAAGGAACTACAGCAAAAGGTAAAGGAACAGTTGATGCTGTTGATGTATTATAAGTAATTGTATCTTTTGATGATATTGCATTATTACTTAACCATCTTCTAATTACAATTGCTGTATCTGTAGCTTTAGGTATAAACTGAAAATTAACCTCAGTATTTAATTCACTTCCTGTTTTATCAAATACGTTGTTTGTATTATAAGTATTAAACGTTGACGGATTTGCAGGGTTAAGTGTATTTAAATAAGTACTTGTTTCGTAAATGTTTAAATTAAATGCTTTAGATGTATCTCCAATAATAGAGTCTAATTCATAAGCATCACCATCTTCATTTAAAGTTGCTTGATATGGCAATCTTAAAAAAACAGTATCAATTGTTGTAACAACTGTTGTGTCTGAATCATACACATTTGCATCATCTATAACCTGTAGACTTGCACTAATTGCTATTTGAGATATAATAGAAGCCTCTATTTTTTCGTATTCACTAGTAGAATGTACTCCTAACAAATACAAACCTGGATCTAAGATTATGTTTCCAGTAGCAACCTCTGTAATTGGACTGTTTTCTACCACAACATCTACTAGAAAGCTACTAGTAGAAAACTTTGTATTACTAATAATACTAGAACCAATATCTGTAAAATCTTTTTCACAAGAAATAACAACTGTAAACACTAATACTAAAGCAGTAACGTATGCGCTTTTTTTAAAAATTTTCCTCACTTTATAATAAAATTAATTGGCTGGTATTAAATTAGCATAAAATTCTAAATAACTTTCTTTTAAGTTTTCAGTCTGAAATCCTAAAACAGGAATATCTTGTGTTTCTATAAAAGAAGTTAGTTCTTCTGAAATTTCTTCACTACCATGAATAATTCCATCAGAATTTTCGATGGCACTTTTTAATATATTTGTAAAGTTTGGTGTTTTAATTGTTGCTGTTTTCTCTTCACTAATATTATCAAACTTTACTTTATCAACTAAAGTTTCATCTAAGGTACCTTCAAAAGGATTATTATATAAAGAAGTAACTATTTTGCTTTCTGTAAATAAAGGTTCTTCTTTATAAAATTCTTTTAAATATAGAGGTAAAAGAGATGCCATCCATCCATGAACATGAATAATATCTGGTGCCCAATTTAATTTTTTAACTGTTTCTATAACACCTTTTGCAAAGAAAATTGCTCTCTCATCATTATCTTCAAACAAATCACCATCTTCATCTGTAAAAACAGCTTTTCTTTTAAAATACTCTTCATTATCTATAAAATAAACTTGCATTCTTTCTTTAGGTATAGAAGCAACTTTTATAATTAATGGCATGTCCATATCATTAACAACCAGATTCATACCAGATAAACGAATAACTTCGTGTAACTGATGTCTACGTTCATTAATAACGCCAAACCTTGGCATAAAAATTCTTGTTTGTACCCCTTTAGAATGTGCATTTTTTGCAGCATTAAAGGCTGTTGATGATAATTCTGTTTCTGGTAAGTATGGAACTACTTCAGACGAAACAAATAATATTCTCTTGTCCTTCATTAAATCAATCTCTTTTATAAGAAATGCAAAAATACGAATTAATATGCTAATATCGTGTTAAAATGGTAAGTTTGCAGACTTTACTTAATTTCTAAGGATGAAAATATTTAATACAAAACAAGAAATAAAAGCGTTTTTAACATCTATAAAAGAAGAAAATAAATCCATTGGTTTTGTACCAACTATGGGTGCTTTACATGAAGGTCATTTATCTTTAATAAAAAAAGCAATCAAGAAAAACGATATTACAGTAGTCAGCATTTTTGTAAATCCAACTCAGTTTAACAACCAAGAAGATTTAATAAAATACCCTAAAACTTTTGATAATGATAAAAAATTATTAGAAAGTGTTTCTTGCGATGTTTTATTTTTTCCATCAGTAAAAGAAATTTATAATGACAATATTTCTTCAGAAAAATTTGATTTTGATGGTTTAGAACATCAAATGGAAGGTAAATTTAGAGATGGTCATTTCAATGGTGTGGGTACCATTGTAAAAGCATTATTTGAAATTGTAGAACCCAATAAAGCTTATTTTGGTCAAAAAGATTTTCAACAATTACAAATCGTCAAGAAAATGGTAAAAAAACATCGTTTAAATGTAAAAATTAAAGGATGTCCTATTTTTAGAGAAAATGATGGTTTAGCAATGAGTTCTAGAAACACAAGATTATCTAAAGATTACAGAGCTGCTGCTCCATTTATATACAAAATACTTAAAAAAGCACGTAAAAAATTTGGCACAGAAAATGCTATAAATGTAACTGAGTGGGTAGAAAAACAGTTTAAAAAACATCCTATTTTAGATTTAGAATATTTTACGATTGCTGAAGAAAAATCATTAGAAACCATTAAAATCAAAAAATCTAATAAAAAATACAGGGCTTTTATTGCAGTATTTGCAGGAGATATTAGATTGATAGATAACATTCGATTAAAAAATCATTAACCAAAAAAATACTATTTTTGCCATATGTTAGTACAAGTTGTAAAATCTAAAATCCACCGTGTAAAAGTTACAGGTGCAGATTTAAATTATATAGGAAGCATTACCATAGATGAAGATTTAATGGACGCAGCCAACATTATTGAAGGAGAAAGAGTTCAGATTGTAAACAATAATAACGGAGAGCGTTTAGAAACATACGCAATTCCTGGCCCACGTGGTAGTGGAGAAATTACATTAAACGGAGCTGCAGCAAGAAGAGTTGCTGTTAACGACGTTTTAATTCTAATTGTTTATGGATTTATGGATTTTGAAGAAGCCAAAAACTTTAAACCTTCATTAGTTTTTCCTAACGAAAAAGATAATACACTTACATAGGTTTGAATATTAAAAAGATTTTAAAAATTATATTACCTCTCTTTTTGGGAGGTTTTTTAGTTTGGTATTCTATCTCAGGTATTTCTTTAGAAGTTTTAGGTAAATACTTTAAAGAAGCAAAATACAGCTGGATTTTCTTAGGTTTATTTTTTGGTGTTTTAAGCCATTTATCAAGAGCTTACCGTTGGAAATTTATGCTAGAACCAATTGGTTATAAACCAAAATTCACAAACAGTGTTTTAGCAGTTTTAGTAGGCTATTTAGTAAACCTAGCCTTACCAAGAGCTGGAGAAGTTTCTAGAGCAGTAGTTTTAACAAACTACGAAGATGTTCCGTTTGAAAAAGGATTTGGAACCATTGTTGCAGAAAGAATTGCCGATTTAATTATGATGCTTAGCATCATTCTTATTACACTTTTTGTTCAATTCGATTTTATCTATGATCTTTTAATAAAAAACTTTAATCCAACAAAAATTGTTGTTGGTTTAGCTATAGTAATTGCTGGTTTTTACATCTTAACTTCTTTAGTTAAAAAAGCTAAAAAAGGAATTTTATTAAAAATAAAAAACTTTGTTTCTGGTTTAGTAGAAGGTGTTACAAGTATCTTTAAAATGAAAAATAAATGGGCTTTTATTTTTCATACCATATTTATTTGGGCAATGTATGTAGCCATGTTTTGGGCAACAATTCCTGCAATTGAAGGTTTAAACGTTCCTTTTGGCGGAATTTTAATTGGCTTTATTGCTGGCGGATTTTCGATTGCTGCAACTAATGGCGGCATTGGTTTGTACCCAATTGCTGTAGCTGGTGCATTGGCTTTGTTTAATGTTCCTACAGAACCTGCAACCGCTTTTGGTTGGATTATGTGGACCGCACAAACTGCAATGATTATCGTTTTTGGAGGTTTAGCTTTCTTATTTTTACCAATCTATAATAAAAATAAATAGTATTTGGGCGTTCCCTAAAGGTCGCGATTTCATTACTCGCTTTTTTATAAAAATAAAAAGAGCTCAAACATACCATTCAATCGCTAACGCAACTGTTTGCCAACTTTTAGATTCATTTATTTAAGATTATTAAAAAGTATCACTCATAAACTTTGTAACTTTACAACTTTCAAACCTTGCAACTTATATAAAAATGGCTAAAACCAAAACAACTTTTTTCTGTCAGAATTGTGGAACGCAACATGCAAAATGGGTAGGACAATGTGGCGCTTGTAAAGAATGGAACACCATTGTAGAAGAAGTAATACAGAAAGAAGAAAAACGAGTTTGGAAACAATCTACTACTGCAAAACAAACGGTAAATAAACCTTTAAAAATTGTAGATATTCTGTTAAATCCAGAAGAAAGGGTTGTTACCAATAATAATGAATTAGATACAGTTTTAGGTGGTGGTTTGGTAAAAGGTTCTGTAACACTTTTAGGTGGAGAACCAGGTATTGGAAAATCGACTTTACTATTACAAGTTGCTTTAAATATCAGTCAAAAAGTACTGTATGTTTCTGGAGAGGAAAGTCAATCTCAAATAAAAATGAGAGCAGAAAGATTAGAAGCTAACAACTCTAATTGTTTAATTCTTACAGAAACCAACACACAAAATATCTTCAAAAATATTGAAGAAACTGCACCAGAAGTTCTAGTAATAGATTCTATTCAAACATTGCATACAAGCTCTATAGAAGCTTCTCCTGGAAGCATTTCTCAAATTAGAGAAACTGCTGCAGAATTGATAAAATATGCCAAAGAAACTGCAACTCCGGTTTTATTAATTGGGCATATTAATAAAGATGGAAACATTGCTGGACCAAAAATTTTAGAACACATGGTAGATGTTGTTTTACAATTTGAAGGCGATAGAAATCACACATACAGAATTTTAAGGTCTCAAAAAAATAGATTTGGTTCTACCTCAGAATTAGGAATTTACGAAATGCTTTCTAATGGATTAAGAGAAATTTCTAATCCATCAGAAATATTAATTTCAAAGAAAGATGCAGATTTAAGCGGAACTGCAATTGCGAGTACTTTAGAAGGAATTCGCCCATTAATGATAGAAGTTCAAGCCTTGGTTTCTACTGCCGTTTACGGAACACCACAACGTTCTACAACAGGTTATAATTTAAAACGACTAAACATGATTTTAGCAGTTTTAGAAAAAAGAGCAGGTTTTAAATTAGGCGCAAAAGATGTATTTTTAAATATTACAGGAGGCATAAATGTAGATGAC
Source organism: Polaribacter sp. (assembly GCF_039939415.1). Classification (GTDB taxonomy): domain Bacteria; phylum Bacteroidota; class Bacteroidia; order Flavobacteriales; family Flavobacteriaceae; genus Polaribacter. Next base: position 77,114 of record NZ_JBDVJE010000048.1, on the reverse strand, counting down.
CCTGCAATAGATTTAGCGGTTGTTGCTGCAATTTTATCTTCTAATCAAGATGTTGCAATTAACCCTAATGTCTGTTTTGCTGCAGAAGTTGGTTTGGCAGGAGAAATAAGACCTGTTTCTAAAATAGACCAAAGAATTACAGAAGCAGAAAAATTAGGCTACAAAACATTAGTAGCTTCTAAGTACAATAAAATATCCTCTAAAAACCACAAAATAAGATTGGTATTAGTTGGTAAAATTGAAGAAGCTTTTGCTACTTTGTTTGCTTAATTTTTTTATTTGTTTTTACTAGCGTTGCTGTTCATCGTTATTTATATCTAAAATTTCATTTTCCACTCAATTGCTTATTATGAATTTTACTCAAAGTAAGTAAAGCGATAATAGCACCTAATAAAGCGATTCCCATATCTGATTGTGTATCCCAAATATATCCTTGCGTTCCAAGAAAATCATCTGCAGATTCTCCTGATGATATTGCAACCCACCATTCAATTAATTCATAAAAGGCACTAAACCCTAAGCAAAAGGTTATAATTAAAAAATTCTCCCATGCTTTTGAATTGATAATTTTTTTTCTGATAAAAATCTCTCTAGCAATCATTGCAGGAACAAATCCTTGAGCAAAATGACCAACTTTATCGTAATTATTTCTTGCTAAATCAAAGACATCTTTTAATGTATTAAACCAAGGAACTTCTGCATAAGTATAATGACCACCAATCATTAAAATGACTGAATGGATTAGAATTAAATCGTAGACTAGAATTGTTAATGGAAATGATTTTTCTGTTTTCCACAATACAAAAACACCAATTATTGCAGGTACAACTTCTAAGAACCAAGTAAAATAATCAGAAGGATTTATTCCTGACCAAATTAAAAAAGCACAAAATATTATAATCCAAATTTTTCTAAGCATGTGATTATGTATTTCTTTTGGTATGAATGTTTTTCATAGTTATATCAATAGTTAGCAAACAAGTTTAGCCCTGATTGAAACGGCATCCTTTTTTTGTTTTTCTCAAAAAAAGATACAGTGAAAAGCAGGAAATAGCTTCTAAAAACAAAAAAACTCTTATCTTTTAATTTTTCCAGAGGTATTACCACCCATTAAACTTGTAACATTATCTACAGAAACCATATTTACATCACCTTCTACTGTATGTTTTAATGCACAAGCTGCTGTTGCAAAATTTAATGCATCCATATCATTATCATAATGTAATAATCCGTAAATAATACCAGATGCAAAAGCATCTCCTGTACCAACACGATCTATTACATGTGTAATATCTAATCTATCAGCTTTAATAAAATTTTTTCCATTCCACATTTTTCCTTGTATTTGCTGATGAGAAGCACTAATAGATTTTCTAGTTTTCCCTACAACTTTCTCAATTCTTGGAAATTTTTCCATTAATAATTTAGCAGAACTACTAAATCCACCTCCTAATTCTCCAATTCCAAACATTTCATAAATACCACGATTGCTTGTAATAACAATATCTGTATTTTTTACTAATTCTGGCATTACTTCTTGCATGGTTTTTCCATAATTCCACATGTTTTTACGTGAATTGATATCTCCAGAAACGGTAACACCCATTTTCTTTGCCGTTTTTATAGCTTCTAAACAACATTGAGCAGCTCCTTCTGAAATGGCTGGTGTAATACCTGTCCAATGAAACCAATCTGCTCCTTCTAACACTTCTTCCCAATTAACCATTTCTGGTTTTATTAAAGAAAAAGCAGAACCTTCTCTTTCATAAATCACCTCACTAGATCTATGTACAGCTCCTTTTTGCAGAAAATATTTACCTAACATATTATCTCCATAAATAACATCTTTTGTACCTAACCAATGTTTACGTAAAAATTGAGTAGCTGCTTTACCAAGCGCATTATCTGGAAAACGAGTTACGTGAGCTGCTTTCATACCTAAATAACCACAAGAAATTGCAACGTTTGCTTCACCTCCTCCATATACAAGATCAAATGAACTTGCCTGAGAAAACATAGTATATCCTGGTGGTGATAAACGCATCATTACTTCTCCAAATGTTATCAATTTTTTGTCCATATTATTAAGTTTCTAGTTTGTTTTTTATACTTTTTGAAGATATTTAAAAAATACTAAACTTACAATAATTATAGTATCTAAAAAATAAGATAATGTGTATATTAGAGTTATTTATAAGCTGAAAATTATAGATAAAAAAAACCGAACATTTCTGTTCGGTTTTTTTTATCTATTTATATATTAGATTTATTTATTTTTTATTTACAGTTTTTATATACTTATCTAAAGCCATTGTCATAGAAGGTGTTTCTGGTGATGGTGCAGTAATATCACACTTCAAACCAGCTTCTGTAGCTGCTCTTACTGTAGAGTTGCCAAATACAGCAATTCTTGTATTGTTTTGTTTAAATTCAGGGAAATTTTTAAATAAAGAATCTATTCCTGAAGGGCTAAAGAATACTAATACATCATAAAAAACATTTTCTAAATCAGATAAATCACTAACTACTGTTCTGTATAAATCTAATCTAGTCCATTTTACACCTAACTTATCTAACTCAGCAGGAATTAATGGCTTTAATTTATCTGAACTTGGTAATAAAAATTTTTCTGTTTTATGTTTCTTAATTAGCTTCGTTAAATCTGGAAACGTTCTTGTACCAACATAAATTTTACGTTTTCTGTAAACAACATATTTTTGTAAATAATAGGCTACAGCTTCAGATTGACAAAAATATTTCATTGCATCTGGCACTTTAAAACGCATTTCTTCTGCTATTCTAAAGAAATGATCTACAGCATTTCTACTCGTTAAGATTATTGCTGTGAAATTATTTAAGTCTACTTTTTCTCCTCTTACTTCTTTAACAGGTATTCCTTCTACATGAATAAAAGGTCTAAAATCTATCTTAACCCTCTGTTTATCAGATAAATCAAAATAAGGAGATGTTTCTGTCTTAGGTTCTGGCTGAGATACTAAAATCGTTTTCACTTTCATACGCTTTCTTTTTTGTAGTTAAAACATCAGTTTAAACAGTATAAATAGCGGTGCTATTTCGAAGGCGCAAATGTACAAAATAAAATAAAACAACTCATTTAAAATCAGCTTTTTATTGTTTAACACGTGTATTATGAAACGAATAGAGAATAATAACGTTGCAAAATAAATTAAGAAAACCGTATTTAACTGAGAATATTCAATTAAAATAAGACCAATTAATAAAAACAAAGAAACAGAATACAAATAAATTGACTTAGAAAATAAAAAGAATTTTACTTGTTTATTTATTAAAAATAAACTCGAAAACAAGAATTCTAGCAGTCTTTTAATTATAAAATAAGAAAAAACAATACTAAAAATTTTTAAAAAAGTATAAAGACTCCCTTTGAAAGAAATAAAAGAAAATAACAAAATCTTATAGAACAATAACGTTAACACCAAAACAGAATAGAAAAATATAACACTTTTAAATCCATTAAAAAATGAATTATTCTCTTCAACCTCATCTTTAAGAGAAGTAACATTTAAAAAAGAAAAAGCAGTTTGTTGTAACCTTTTTACACTTATTGCCTTTAAAAGAAAAATACAACCTAACAAGACAACCAATAATATGGTTATCCAATTTGTATTAATTACGGTTCTTTCTAATGCTTGCACCTTTTTTGTTTTGCTAAGATTAACACAAAATTAGTAATTAAATAATGTATATTTGCCTACTTACTACATGAAAATTAATTTATGTCAGACGCGTTAGTCATAATTCCTACCTATAACGAAAAAGAAAATATAGAAGCAATCATTAGAATTACTTTTAATCAGGAAAAGAAGTTTCATATTTTAGTGGTTGATGATAATTCTCCTGATGGAACATCTGAAATTGTAGAAAATTTAATTTTAGAATTCCCTAACCAACTTTTTATAGAAAAAAGAATTGGAAAAAATGGTTTAGGTACTGCATATATTCATGGTTTTAAATGGGCAATCCAAAAAAAATATGATTATATCATAGAAATGGATGCCGATTTTTCTCACAACCCAAAAGATTTAATTCGCCTTTATAATGCTTGTAGCAAAGATGAAGGTGATATTTCTGTTGGTTCTAGATACGTTAACAATCAAGTAAATGTGGTAAATTGGGACATGAAAAGGTTGTTACTTTCTTATTTTGCAACCAGATATGTTCGTTTAATTACTAAAATTCCATTATTTGACACCACAGCAGGTTTTGTTTGTTGGAAAAGAAAAGTTTTAGAAACTATTAATTTAGATAAAATTAGATTTGTTGGTTATGCTTTTCAAATTGAAATGAAATTTAAAGCATGGAAACATGGTTTTAATATAAAAGAAGTTTCTGTAATTTTTACAGATAGAACTTTAGGAACTTCTAAAATGGATGGAAAAATTATTTCTGAAGCATTATTTGGAGTTATAAAAATGAAACTAAAAGGGTTGCCTAAAAAATAAATAATAATGAGTCCGATTTCTATTAGAAAAGCAACTCTAGAAGACTTAGATGTTTTATTAGAATTTGAACAAGGTGTAGTTTCAGCAGAAAAACCATTAGATCCTTTTTTAGCTAAAGGACATTTAAACTATTATAATATACCAGAATTAATTACAAGTAATTACACACAATTTTTGGTAGCCATTATAGAAAATGAAGTTGTTGCTTCTGGTTACATTAGAATAGATAATTCTAAAATATATCAAAAAAACCCTTTACATGGTTATGTTGGTTTTATGTTTGTAAAACCAACATTTAGAGGTCAAAAAATAAGTACATTAATCTTAGATTCTTTAAAAAAATGGGCTAAAGAAAAAGAACTAAAAGAATTGAGATTAGATGTGTACAACAACAATATTGAAGCAATAAAAGTTTATGAACGTTTTGGATTTAGTAAAATTTTAGTAAACATGAGAATGGACATTTAAGAAAAACATATGGCAAAATTAACTTTAATAAAAAACGCAAAAATCGTTAACGAAAACAATACTTTTATTGGTGATGTTTTAATTGAAAACGAAATCATTAAAGAGGTTTCTACCAAAATTGAAGCTTCAGAAAATGTTAATATCATAGACGCAACAGGTAAAACTTTAATACCCGGTTTTATAGACGATCAAGTACATTTTAGAGAACCTGGTTTAACCCACAAAGCTAATATTGCTACAGAAAGTAGAGCTGCTGTTGCTGGTGGAATTACTACTTTTATTGAAATGCCAAACACAGTACCTCAAGCTACAACACAAGATTTATTAGAAGATAAATTTAAAATTGCCGCAAACGACTCTTATGCAAACTATTCTTTTATGTTTGGTGGAACCAATGATAATTTAGATGAATTATTAAAAACAGATCCCAAAAAAGTTGCCGGAATTAAATTATTCTTAGGTTCATCTACAGGAAATATGTTGGTTGATAATGAAGCTGTTTTAGAAAAAATATTTTCTTCAACAAAAATGATTATTTCAGTGCATTGTGAAGATGAGGCAACTATCAGAAAAAATACAGAAAAATATAAAGCTGAGTTTGGTGATGATATTCCTGTAAAATATCACCCAATTATCAGAAGTGAAGAAGCTTGTTATTTATCATCCTCTAAAGCAATAGAATTAGCTAAGAAAACTGGAGCTAGATTGCATATTTTTCATTTATCTACAGCAAAAGAAACTGAATTATTTAGAAACGACATTCCTTTAGAAGAAAAACAAATTACTGCAGAAGTTTGTGTGCATCATTTATGGTTTTCTGATAAAGATTATGAAGAAAAAGGAACGCATATAAAATGGAATCCTGCTGTAAAAACAGAAGCAGACAGACAAGGTTTATGGAAAGCTTTATTAGATGATAGAATAGATGTTTTAGCAACCGATCATGCACCACATACTTTAGAAGAAAAAACAAATGTATATACAAAAGCACCAAGTGGTGGTCCTTTAGTACAACATGCAGTTACTGCAATTTTAGAAAAAGTAAAAGAAGGTGTTATTTCAATTGAAAAAGCAGTTGAAAAAATGAGCCATAACCCTGCTAAATTATTTCAAATTGAAAAACGTGGTTTTATCAAAGAAGGATATTATGCAGATTTAGTTTTAATAGATACTAACAAACCTCTAACGGTTTCTAAAGACAATATTTTATATAAATGTGGCTGGTCTCCTTTTGAAGGAACCACTTTTTCATCTACAATATCTCACACATTTGTAAATGGAAATTTAATATATAATAATGGTGTTTTTAATAATAAAATAAAAGGAAAACGTTTAACTTTTAACCGTTAATATGAAAAAAGCAAGCTACCTTTTAGTTTTTATTTTTTTAGTTTCTTGTACTAGTAACACTATTTTTGAGAAACCAAAAGATTTGATTCCTAAAGACACCATGACTATCTTAATACAAGATATGATAATTGCTACTTCTGCAAAATTTGTAAATAACAAAAACCAACAGAAGAAAATTAATTATATGCCTTTTATTTATGATATTTATAAAATTGATAGTCTTCGTTTTAAAACAAGTAATCTTTATTACATAAGTAAGATTGACTTGTATGATGAAATAATAAATGATGCTAAAATACTTATAAATGACAAAAAAGAGTTTTACACAAAAATGAAATCTAAAATAGATTCAATTAGAAAAGATTCTTTAAATATAATAAAAAAGAAGAAAATATTTCGATTAGATTCTATTAAAAAGACTAGTACTAATTACATTAATTACTGTTATTTACCTAAAAAAAGTATAGAGAATAATACTTTCCCTAAGTTAGAAAGAGATTCAATATCAAAACCACTTAAACCTATTCTTAAAAAAGAAATTCTACACAAAAAAGAAATTACTAAAGAAGATTTTTAGAATATTTTGCTGAAGTTTCTTTTATGACTTCATTAATATTCTGAAACTTAAAATTAAGCGCTGTTTCAATTTTTTCTGATGAATATTTAGAAATTGAATGTGCACTTTTTGCAGAATATTTACTTAAAAAAGGTTCTTTTTTTGTAAAAAAAGATACTAAATGAGATATTCTCCAAAATATAGAAGTTTGCCAAGTATTTATTTTTATTGAAGGTCTTTTTTTACCTAAAGCATCTGCTATTAAAAAGAAAATTTCTTTAAATGATTTATTTTCTGAAACTAGAATAAAACGTTCATTTTTAATATCAGAATTCATTAATAAAACCATCGATTTAACCACGTCTTTCACACCAACAAAACCAGTAATTCCTTCTGTATAAAAGTTAAAACCATTATAAACTTGCGTAAATAATTTACCAGATCCAGATTGCCAAAAACCACTACCTAGAATAACTCCAGGGTTTACAATTACAACTTCAATTCCTTCTTGACTTGCTCGCCAAATTTCCATTTCTGCCCCAAATTTGGTTATAGAATACCCACTATTATCTGCTTCTTTATTCCATTCACAGTCTTCATCAATTAAATTTCCATTTAAAGATTCTCCTATAGAAGCAATAGAGCCTACAAAACAAATTTTGCTAACTTTTACATCAATAGAAAGGTTTACAATAATGGCAGTTCCATGAATATTTACTTTTCTCATTTCTCTATAATCTTTCGGATTAAAAGAAATTAAAGCTGCACAATGATAAACTTTATCAACACCAACAAAAGCAGGAATCATAGAAGGAACATCTGTAATATCTGCTTTAAACCATTCTATTTTAGAAATTAGAGAAGCATCATCAGTATAAAAAGAAAAAACTTCTTTTACTTTTTCAATTCTTTTTTTAGAACGATAAATAGCACGAACTTTTTCATCATTTTTAATTAAATGATATAATAAATGTGCGCCAACTAAACCTGTTCCTCCAGTAACTAAAATCATACAACGAATTTAGTATATTTTGCTCGATAAACTTATATTTGCCAACTGATAAACAGAATACAATGAAGAATTTTATTGAAGAATTAAAATGGAGAGGAATGTTGCACGACAGCATGCCAGGAACTGAAGAACATTTACTAGAAGAAATGAGAAGTGCTTATGTTGGTTTTGATCCAACTGCAGATTCTTTACATATTGGTAATTTAGTGCCTATAATGTTGCTTGCACATTATCAAAGATGTGGACACAGACCCATTGCTTTGGTTGGTGGTGCAACTGGTATGATTGGAGATCCTTCAGGAAAATCTGCAGAACGTAATTTGTTAGATGAAAAAACGTTACGTCATAATCAAGAATGTGTAAAAGCACAATTAGGGCACTTTTTAGATTTTACTTCGGATGAAAAAAATGCTGCAATTCTAGTAAATAATTACGATTGGATGAAAGATATTTCGTTCTTAGAATTTATTAGAGATATTGGTAAACACATTACTGTTAACTACATGATGGCTAAAGATTCTGTAAAAAACAGAATTAGCTCAGAATCTAAAGACGGAATGTCTTTTACAGAGTTTACATATCAAATGGTACAAGGGTATGATTTCTTACATTTATTTAGAGAAAATGCAACTACAATTCAAATGGGTGGTTCTGATCAATGGGGAAATATTACTACAGGAACAGAATTAATTAGAAGAATTGGTAATGGAAAAGGATATGCAATTACATGTCCATTAATTACTAAGTCTGACGGTTCTAAATTCGGGAAATCTGAAGGAGGAAATGTTTGGTTAGATGCTAAAAGAACATCTGCTTATAAATTTTACCAATATTGGTTAAATACTTCTGATGAAGATGCAGAAAAGTATATTAAAATCTTTACCTTTTTAGATGAAGCAACAATTAACTCTTTAGTTGAACAACATAAAGAAGCACCTCATGTACGTGTTTTACAAAAGCGTTTAGGAGAAGAAGTTACCACGTTAGTTCATGGAAAAGAAAATTATGAAAAAGCAATTGCAGCTTCTAATATTTTATTTGGAAAATCAAATGCAAATGATTTAAAATCTTTAGACGAACAAACGTTTTTAGATGTTTTTGATGGTGTACCACAAGCAACTGTTACCATTGCAGATATTGAAGAAGGTTTAGATATGATTGGTGCTTTAGCAGCAAAAACTAACTTTTTAAAATCTAATGGAGATGCAAGAAGAGCTTTAAAAGAAAATGCAATTTCTGTAAATAAAGAAAAAGTAAAAGAAGATTTTAAAATTTCTAAAGAAGATTTAATTGCTCATAAATATGTCTTACTACAACGTGGTAAAAAAACGTATTATTTATTAGTAGTAGAATAGAACTAAATTAAATATTATAATAAAGAAAAGAGCTGAATTAATTCAGCTCTTTTCTTTTCTACTGCATTCACAAACTCCCCCAAGCTTGCTTTCAATCATCCTTTTTTGTTAATATTTAACCAGTTTTTATCTGCTTTTGCTTTTAATTGTTCAGCGCCTTCTTTTTGCCACAATTCTAAAGTATTTGTTCCCCAAGAATTGTAAAAAAGGTATAATTTACCTTCTCTAATTTCAAATGTTTTTGGATCAATAGAAACTTTTTCTCCTTTTACACCAATTGCATATGCACAATAACCTCCATAAGCAGGAACATATTTTTTTGGAGACTTTTTAAACGTTTCTAAATGTTCTTTTGATGAAAACTTAAATTTTACTCCATCATAATTTGCAACAAATTTCTTATCTCCTTTTTCTACTTTGTTGTTAAAATAACTAACAACATCATACCCTTCAGCAACAAAACCTTTTTTTAAATTATAATTATCTTGTCCGAAAGCTGAAAATGAAATTAGTATAATTAAAAATCCTATTTTGTTCATCTCTAATTTTTTTTATGTTTTAAATTTTTCCAGTTTTTATCTGCTTTTACTTGTAATTTTGGTGTATTTCCTTCTTGCCAATCTTCTAATTTACTACCAAAAAAAGAGGTATAGAATAAATACAATTTTCCATCTCTAATTTCGTAAGCTTCTCCATCAATATACATTTTTGTGTTTTTTTCGGCAACTGCATATGCGCAATACCCTCCATATTGTGGAACATATTTCTTAGGGCTTTCTGTAAATATTTTTAAATGTTTTTCTGAAGAAAATCTAAATTTAGCACCATCATAAATTGTTATAAATTTATTGTTTCCCTCTACTGGTTTTTTATCATTAAAATAAGAAACCACATCATAACCTTCTGCTACAAAACCATTTTTAGTGTTGTAATCTATTTGTTGTGCAGATAAAATTGTAGAAAGTCCAAAAAAAAGTAATAAAATAGATTGTTTCATTCGATTGGTTTTAATCCATAGTCGAATAAATTTTTAAGAAATTACAAAGAAAGTTAATATGAAATCAGATTAACAAGATTTTATAAACTCTTTTAAAACGGTAATCAATTCTGAAGCGTTTTCAATGTGACTCATATGACCATCAGGAAAAACAACGAACTCAGAATTTGTATATTTTGCTTCTAGCAATAAAGTTTGGTAATCTAAAATAGGATCTTTCTCACCAATAATTATTATTTTTTTAAAAGAACACTCTTTTAAAAACTGACTTTCATTTACACGGTTTTTCATCCCTTCGTTAGCTGCAATATACCCTTGAACAGAAGTTTGTAAAGCTTCATTTTTAACCACTTCAATTTCATCTTTAAATTTTAATAAATTATCTTGATGAAACAAATTAGAAACTGACATTTTTACCATCGCTTCAAAATTATTTTGTACCATTTCATTTGCTCTTTTTCTTAAATTTTTACGCTCTTCAGAATCATTATTAGAAGTAGAATTAAGCAAGCACAATCCCTTTATTTTAGAAGGATTCATTTTGGCAAAAGCTAAAGAAATATATCCTCCTAAAGAATGGCCAACCAAAATATATTTACGAATTCTCAAATGTTTTAAAACACCTTCAATAGTTTCTGCAAACAAACCCATAGAATGTACATAACCCAAACAATCTGATTTTCCATGACCTAATAAATCAATTGTAATTACCCTATTTCTTTTAATTAATTCAGGTGTAATTTTTTTCCACATTTTAGAATTTTCTAAAAAACCATGAATTAATACCACAGTAGTTCCTTTTCCTTGATCAGAATAAGAAATTTGTGCATTTTTAAAGGTGAAAGAATTTTGCATGCAGCAAAAATATGTATCTTTAAGTCTTTAAAATAATTTTTCAAAAATGAAATTTATAAAAGCATTTATTTTAACATTCTTGTTTACTACAACAAGTTTTTTTGCTCAAATTGAAGAACAAGTTTTAGACAATTTAGTAAAAGAAACACTCACAACTTTTGATGTTCCTGGTATTTCTGTAGGTATTTTAAAAGACGGAAAAATTGTGTATGCAAAAGGTCATGGAGTTCGTTCTTTAACCAATAAAAAGAACATGAATGAAAATACTTTAGTTGGTATTGCATCAAACAGTAAAGGTTTTACATGTTTTGCTTTAGCTATGATGATTGATGAAGGCAAGCTAGATTGGGATGATAAAGTAAGAAAACACATTCCGGAATTTCAATTATATGATGCTTGGGTAACACAAGAATTTACTGTAAGAGATTTGGTTACTCATAGAAGTGGAATGGGTTTAGGCGCAGGAGATTTAATGTTTTTTCCTGAAGGTAATGATTTTAAGGTTGCTGATGTTATTAAAAACGTAAAACACCTAAAACCAGAAACATCTTTTAGAAGTAAATTTGCATATAATAACAATATGTTTATTATTGCTGGTGAGGTTTTAAAACGTGTAAGTGGTCTTTCTTGGGAAGAATTTATTGAAACTAAAATTCTAAAACCTGTTGGAATGAACAACAGTAAAGCATCTTACAACAGAGTTACAAACCACAAAAATATTATTGATGCACATACAAGAGCAGAAGGAAAAGTAATTCAGATTCCTCATGATTGGAGCGAAACTGCAAATCCTGCAGGTGGAATTATGAGTAACGTAAATGACATGCTTACTTGGGCTAATTTTTTAATGAATGATGCTGTTACCAAAGAAGGAAAACGTTTGTTAAGCAAACAACAATTTCATGAGCTTTGGCAATTACAAACACCTTTAAAAGTTAGAAAAAACGATAGTTATAATTCTAATTTTAGAGGTTATGGATTGGGTTGGTTTTTAACAGATGTAAAAGGTGGTTATAAACAAGTATATCACACAGGTGGTTTATTGGGTACTGTAACACAGTTTACGATGATTCCTGATTTAGATTTGGCAATTGTTGTTTTGACTAATCAAATGAATGGAAGTGCTTTTAGCACTATTACAAATACTATAAAAGATAGTTATTTAGGTTATAAAAATAGAAATTGGCTAAAAAGATATGGTACAAATAATAGCAATTATTTAAAATATAATGATAGCTTAAAGGTAGCTGTTTACAACAAAGTTAAAATTGCTAAAAAAGATAAGAGTTTGCCAAAACCAAATCAAATTATTGGTACTTATAAAGACAATTGGTTTGGAAATATTACCATTTCTAATGATGGAAATTCTTACCGTATAAAATGCGAACGTTCTTCTAAATTAGTTGGGCAATTGTTACCTTATAATCAAACAACCTATGTTGCAAAATGGGATAATAGAAGTTTTGATGCAGATGTTTTTGTACAGTTTTCTTTTGATGAAAAAGGAAAAGCAATTAGTGCAACAATGAAACACATAGCGCCTATTACAGATTTTAGTTTCGATTTTGGCGATTTAAACCTTAAAAAGCAATAATATTTTGATTAAAACAAAAGATATTTGGATTGCAGGTTTTGCTCTTTTTTCACTCTTTTTTGGAGCAGGAAATTTAATTTTACCTCCATCTTTAGGCGCTAAATCTGGTGCAGATTGGTGGATAGTTGTTTTAGGATTTGTTCTAACAGCAGTAACCATTCCTATTTTGGCAATTTTTGCGCACGCAAAATTACAAGGAACTTTGTATGATTTTGGCAAAAAAGTTTCGCCAATTTTTAGTACAGCATATTGTATGCTTATTTATGCAATTGCAATCGCAATTCCATCACCAAGAACAGCAGCTGTTACACATGAAATGGCAATTCACCCCTTTTTTGAAACACCGCCAATTTTAACCAGTATTATTTATTTTATAGTGGTTTTTATATTTGCCATAAATCGTAATAAAATTATCAGTTTAATTGGTAAATTTTTAACACCAATTATTGTTTTAATTCTATTTATAATTATTGGAGTTTCCATTTTTACAACCTCAGGAACCGTAAATCCATCAACATTTACAACACCTTTTGTAGATGGTATTTTAGAAGGCTATCAAACCTTTGATGCTATTGGAGGTGTAGTTGTTGGTGCTGTAATTATTATCTCTTTAAACTTAAAAGGTGATGACAGTTTTGAAGAAAGAAAAAAACTAATTACCAAAGCAGGAATTATTGCTGGTGCTGGTTTGCTATTAATTTATGGTGGATTAATTTTAAGTGGTTCTTTATTTTCATCAACTTTTGCAGAAAATGCATCAAGAACCGATGTTTTAACAAGTTTAAGCACACAAACCTTAGGGAATTTAGGAACCACATTTTTAAGTATTTTGGTTGCTTTAGCATGTTTTACAACTGCTGTTGGTATTGTAACCGGAACCGCAGATTATGTAAAAGGAATTTGCAAAGATTCTAAACAAGCATTTATTATTACAGCAGCAATTGCTTGTATAATTGGTGTAATTGTGGGTAGTTATCAAGTCGATTTTATAATTACTTTAGCTGTACCAGCATTAATGTTTCTATATCCAATTACAATTGTATTGATTTTACTAAATATTGTACCCAATAAATATGCTTCTAAATTGGTTTTTAGAAGTGTTGTTTTAGTGACTTTTGTTTTTAGTATAACAGATTTTTTAGGTTTTATAATTCCTAGAGAAAACTTAACAGGAATTAAAAACATCATTCCTTTAGCAAACCAGAGTTTGGGTTGGGTTTTACCTGCTTTAATGGTTTTTGTTGGATTGAATTTGAGGAAGATTCGCTAACGTTACTTTTAATAAAAATTATGTTTTTAATAACATGAATTTTCTAATAGGAAGCATTAAATAATAAAATCGAAACAAGTATTTTTTTTATACATTCTAGGTTATAGTTTTTTTAAATCAATTAAATTTGTATTTTTAAACTTAAAATAAGTGGAAGAACAAGGTTACATAGAAATCAGGGTTACAAATAGAGATAATTCTCTGACCCCTAAAGATGTTGATATAAATGAAGTTAAAGATTTTATATCAGACATTGAAACTTTCTTGTATCCTAACCGAAAAGAAAAAAAGAATAGACCCCACATCTCATATGATATTGAAGAAGGTTCTGCAAAGCACAAGTTTTTTTTACCTATTACAGCAGTGATTCTTTTTAATGGTCTAACTAGTGAAATAAAAAACAGGAATAACTTAGATTTTTTAGACTATAAAAGACAGTCTATTATTGATAAATTTCAAAAAAGAGCGTATAAAGAAGGTTATAGAATTGAGTTTAATAATTCCCTTTCTAAAGTTTCTACTTTGGTAATTGACGAGTCAACAGACTTTGAAATGATTGCTCCTTTATATTTTGAAAGTGAGTTCTATTTGTATGGAGAAATTTATCAAGAGGGTGGGAAAAACCCAAACATACATATCAGCACTAATAAATATGGAAATATAACTGTTTCTGCAACAAAGGAACAAATTGCAAGTGGAGATAAAAAAACTTATAAAGCATATGGTATTAAGGTCCGAGGTAAAAAAAACCTATCGGATAAAAGTTTATCTGATTTAGTTCTTTTAGATTTTATACAATACAAACCTATTTTTAATAAATCTCTTCTAGATAAAGTTATCGATAAAGCTTCTGAAAATTTAGATAAGATAAAAAATGTAGATGTTTGGTTAAATAATATAAAAGCAGAAGGTCTATGAACGGAATAAAGAGTGTTCTTTTAGATTGTTCCTTTTGTATACGTTTACTTAAAAGAGATGATGAATTCCATGAGAATTGTGTTGAATATTTTAAGTATTTTACAGATAACAATATAGAAATGTATCTTTCTACAATCGTAGTTAGTGAATATTCTGTTGGTGATGATGCAGAGAATTTGCTATCCTTGAATTCCTTTAGGTTGTTAGAATTTGATTATTTAGATGCAAAGTTTTCTGGTCAATTTTTAGCTTTACTTAAAGACATTGGTAAGTTCGGAGATTTTGGAGAGAGAAAGGTTGTTATAAATGATATAAAACTTTTTGCTCAAATTCATAATAGAGAAATTGATGCTTATATAACTAAAGACAGGAAATCTTTTAAAAAAATGATTGAACCTTTAAAAGATGAGTTCAATTTAAAGTTTGAAGTTATTGATTTAACTATTCCCTTAAGTTCTAAGTTAGGACTACTGTTTTAAGCTACGTCTACCAAAATTAAATTTAGTAACAAACTATTTTTAACGATAAGTTTCCATCAACTTTTACGACCAAGCCAAAACAAAACAACAAAATGGCAGTTCAAGACATTATAAAATATTCTTTTAAAGATATTTTTTCGGTAAGCACAGTAGCCTTTGAAAAAGCATGTACTATAGATCATTCTGTGCAACAAAATGCCTATGCTATTTATTGGATTCAAGAAGGAACAGGAACTTATAATATCGATTTTGAAAGTTATACGTTTACAGATAATGTGTTATTTTTCTTATCACTAGGGCAAGTTTTTACGGTAGATTCAGAGCAAATTAAAACAGCCTACAAACTAACTTTTGTTAGAGATTTTTATTGCATACAAACCCATGATGCAGAAGTAGCTTGTAACGGAATTTTATTCAACAATATTTATGATACTCCGTTTGTAAAACCTTGTGCAAAAGAAACTGCAAAACTCAATTTTATTCTAGAAAGTCTTATTGAAGAATTTCAACAAAATGAAACTGCACAATACGATATGTTGCAATCGTATTTAAAGCAATTTATTATTAATGCAGTACGTGTTAAGAAAGAAAATCATGTTATAAAAGAAGATACAGAAACACGTTTGTTTAAAGATTTTAGTTTGTTGGTAGAACAGAATTTTAAAACTATGCACACCGTAACAGACTACGCAAATAGATTAGGCCTTTCGCCAAAATCGATTACCAAACACTTTCAGAAATTGGGTGCAAAAACGCCATCAGAATTTATTAAAAACCGTATTTTACTAGAAGCAAAACGCTTGTTAATTTACACAGATAAAACCGTTAAAGAAATTGCTTTCGATCTTGGTTTTAACGATCCTGCCTATTTTACGCGTTTCTTTACCAAAGCAATTTCAAAATCTCCATTGCAATTTAAAAAAGAGTATTAATCTCTTTATTTTTCTACAATTAACGTTTCGTATTTGGGCGTGCCCTTTCAGGTCAGGCTTTCGCAACTCGCTTTTTAAAGTTTTATCAAACTTTAAAAGAGCTCAAACAACTTGCTCTATCCTTCACGCGTGCATTTTTGCCAACTATTTATCCTTGTCCAAACAGTAAGAACTTTTGTCCATTTTTAGAGGTATATGTTGGTTGCATCTTTGCAGTGTAATTAAAACATAAAAAAATGGAAATACAAATAAATCAAACAGAATATACAAATGTTATAGAAAATAATAGCACTGTTTTATTAGACTTTTATACAGATTGGTGTGGACCATGTAGAACATTATTACCTACAATACACAAATTAGCAGATGAGTTAAAAGACAATATAACCATCAAAAAAATAAATGTGGATAACAACCAAGAATTAGCAGCAAAATTTGGAATTAGAAACATACCTACATTGGTTTTTATAAAAGATGGTAAAGCAGTAGAAAAACACACAGGTTTAATTACCGAAAGAAATTTAAGAAGTAAAATAGACAGATTAAAATAAACAAAAAGTCCTTGTCCAATTCAAAGGAACTTTTGTCCAATTTTTAGAGTCACAATCAGTTGCATCTTTGCAGTATCAAACAATAAGAACTAAAAAACAACAATTATGAAAACAATAGAAAACACACAATGTCCAAACTGTTGGGGTTATCAAACTTATGATGAACAAAAACCAGAACAACAAATTTGTACTTGCAAATAACAACTTGTCATTTCGACTGTAATGGAGAAATCTAAATTTACTAATAGAGATTTTTCGACTACGCTCAAAATGACAACTTAAAAACAATTTTAAACACAATAATTAATAATAAAATAAATAAGATGCTGAACTAAATTCAGCACAAAGCAAATTATGAGCACATTTAATGTACCAACAAAAAACGAAGTATCAGAAAACAACCAAGCAATTTTTAATCAATTAGAAAAAGGATTAGGTTTTGTACCTAACTTATATGCAGCTCTGGCACATAGTGAAACTGCTTTAAGTAACTTTTTAGCAATTGGTCAAGGAAAAACAAGTTTTTCAGCAAAAGAAAAAGAAGTAATTAACTTAGCAGTAAGTCAAGTAAACGAGTGTGTTTATTGTTTATCTGCACATACAGCAATTGGTAAAATGAATGGTTTTACAGAAGCGCAAATTTTAGAATTAAGAAACGGAAACGCTTATTTTGATGCAAAACTAGATGCATTATCAAAATTTGCAAAATCTGTAGCAATTAATAGAGGTGCAGCAACTAAAGAAGTAATAGAAAACTTTTATGCAGCAGGTTATACAAAAGGAAATTTAGCAGATGCTTTTATATTAATTGGAGAAATTACAATTACAAATTACTTTCATAAAACAACAGATGTTGCTGTAGATTTCCCAGTAGCACAACCATTAGAATTAGCAACAGTATAATAAGATTTCTCGACTTCGCTCGAAATGACAAAAAGTATAATTATAAATTAAAAACATAATAATCATGAAAAAATTAATAGCAATAGTAGTAATCGTATTAGGTTTTGCATTCAATACAAATGCACAAGAAGTAAAAACAGTTTCTTTAGAACAAACAAAAGGAGAATTTACACAGAAACAAATTACGTTGTCTGAAGGAACTTACATTTTTGAAATTGCAAACAACGAAGTTGGCCATAATGTAGGTTTTGTTTTAGCGCCAAAAGCAGATGTAAAAGCACACATTAAAAACGCTTATGTTACTGCACAAGTAGAAAACAATACAAAACAAACGTCTAACAAAGTAGTCTTAAAAAAAGGAGAGTATGTGTATTTCTGTCCTTTAAACCCAACACCACAATACAC
This sequence comes from Polaribacter sp., assembly GCF_039939415.1. Lineage (GTDB taxonomy): Bacteria > Bacteroidota > Bacteroidia > Flavobacteriales > Flavobacteriaceae > Polaribacter. The sequence goes on along the minus strand of NZ_JBDVJE010000048.1, from coordinate 58,985 downwards.
ATTAATAGTTGAATAATTTTTTTAATTCAAATGATTGGGCGAACATTATTGTTCGCCCTTTTTTAGTTTTTACAAACGCCTTTTTCTAATTCTATTTTATTTAAAGTTTGCCAAACTTTATGTGTAAATTCTTTTGGAGAAAAAGTAAATAAAAGCACGGTTTTTTGTGTCTTTTTACAAAAATGACTTTTAATTTTTACATTTAAAGTAATTCGTTTGTTGGTTGCAAAACGATCGTAAGTTTCTACTTTACCTTCATAAAAAGTAACCGATTTTTTTCTTTTAATTTTAGTAACTGTTGCAGTTGCTATTCGTTTGTCAGTTTTATTAGTTACATCAACACTATTTAAACTATTAAAGTATTTTTCTAAATCTAATTCTAATTCACTTGTAGGAATTTTTCTGTTTACATCAATACTCCAAGCATACGTGTAAGACCAAAAAAATGTGTGTTCAGGATGAATCCAACCTTCTGGTGGAAAACGAATATCTCCAACACCAATATAATCCATATCTCTAGCAGGAAAACGCAACACTTCTTGCCCCCAAGTAGTATCTAATTTTATTAAATTGAATTCATTTTTTTGTCCAAAAGTAAAAACGGTGAAAAATAATGCGATAATAAATAATTCTTTTTTCATAGTATTTTAATTTTCTATAAAACTATTTCAACATTCGTAAAAAAGTGTCAAAAAAATGCAAAAGAAGTGTAAACAGTTGTAAATATTGATGAATTTGTTGGTTATTTGTAATTATGAACAACAAAAAGAATCTTTTTTCAATTTTACTTTTAGCTATTGCTGTTATTGGTTTTTTGAATTTTTTACCACAAGATAATGAAGATTTTTCTGAAAAAGTAAAAGTAGCTTTAAGAGAAGTTGGAAATCAATTATTATTAGCAGATAGCGATTCTGTTTCAATTGTTTTACCTGTTAAAAAAATTAGTGATATAAAATTCTCTCTTACATTCGAAACTGAGTTTTCTTTTAAACCAGATGTTTTAGTTTCTAATGTAAAAACTGTTTTTGAAAAAGCATCTTTATCTAAAAACTATAGAGTTGAAGTAATTAGATGTTTAGATAATGAAGTTGGTTTTAGTTATGAAATAAACAAGTTTGAAGAGCAAACCATTATTCCGTGTAAAGGCAGAGATTTACCTAAAAACTGTTATATTATTGAAGTAAAATTTTTAAAAGAAACTTCAAAAAGCAAAAATTGGCTTTTTTACATTTTTATTCCTTTAATTTTAGGTATTGCTTACAGGCGTTTTTATAATAAAGATGAAATTGTAGCAACACAAAAAGAAAAAACTCAAGAGCATAAAGTTTTAGGAAGTTTTCAATTTTATCCTGAGCAAAACAAATTGGTTAAAAAAGCTTTTGAAATTCCACTTTCAAAGAAAGAATGTGAGTTATTAGAAATTTTTGTTGCCAATCCAAATCAGATCATAAAAAGAGAAGAACTTACCAAAAAAGTCTGGGAAGATAATGGCGTTTTTGTAGGAAGAAGTTTAGATACTTATATTTCTAAATTAAGAAAAAAGCTACAAGAAGATGAAAACATTAAACTAACAAATGTACATGGAGTTGGTTATAAGTTAGAGATAAAGTAAAAATTGTATAGAATTATTAGTTGTTTTACAACTCTCTTTTTTAGTAAAAAATTATTTGGCATTAAATTTGAAATGAAAATTTAAATTCAAATAAAAAAACATTATGATTAAAAAACAATTATTAGCAGTTTTTAGTTTATTTATAATAATTTCTTGTTCATCAAATGATGATGACACAGAATATATAACACATTTAGATGGAGATTTAGAAATTCGATCACTTAAAGATTTAAAAGACCCAACCATTAAAGGGTATACAACAATTAATGGAAATTTAATTATCAATTATACAGATAAAGTGGAAGATTTAAGTGCTCTAGAAAATTTAGAAATAATAAATGGAGGTATACTAATTAGACACAATGATAACTTAAAATCTTTACAAGGTCTGGAAAATATTACAAAATTAGATTTTTTGGAAATTGAATATAATCTTGAACTAACCTCGCTAAATGGACTTGATAATTTAACGAATATATCAAATAGTTTAACTATTGCCGAAAATCGTAAATTAGAAAATCTAAACTCTTTGAATAGTTTAACTGATATTGGTGTTCAATTTTTTCTTTCTAACAATAATTTATTGAACAACCTAAATGGCCTTGAAAATTTAAAAAAAATTCCTCAAATAATAATTTTGAATAATTTGAATTTAATTAGTATTAGTGGGTTAGAAGGAATTTCTTCTTCTGCTGATATTAGTATTTTATCTAACGACTCATTGACTAATTTTTGTTCTTTAGTTCAGTTTGTACAAGCAAATAGTCAGACTATTAAATTTTCTACTGGATTTAATAGTTACAATCCTTCAATAGACGATTTAATTAAGAATAATTGTTCTAATTAAAAAAACTATTACCAAAATCATCTATAATTAATTGTTGGTAAAAGCCAATTTTTAAAAAACTTATTGGGTTCTCAAAATAAAAAAACGACGAATATTAATATTCGTCGTTTTTAACTTTACAATTATTTTATTTTTCTAATGAAAAATTTAAATACAAAGAAAACGTTTGTTTAGGTATAACACTTCCTCCAAATAAATTATAAGAAATTGGTAGGGTATAATTAGCTCCTAAAATAAAATCTTTAGTAGATAATTCTGCTCCAAATGTTCCATTAAAAACATTTCCATCTGTTTTAGAAACTTCTTCACTAAATTGTTCTATTTTATTATAAGTATTTCCTGAAAGACCTAAAAAAGGCAAAAACAAATATTTTTCTTTAGAAATAGTATAATATAAATTAGAAGCATAACTAAACTGATTTCCAAACCTATAATTATTTTTATTTTCCCCTTTTAAATAATAGGTTAGGTTCGTATTTACACCAAATTTATCTGCTTTATAACTATGAGCGATTCCAAAAACACCATCAAAACTACCTGTTCCTAATTGAAAACCTGGGTTTACTCTATTTGTTAATGTTTCTTCGAATTTACCTGTTGGCAATTTGGTTCCTAAACCAATTTCTAAAGAATGATTCGATAGTTCTTTAGCAACAAATGAATAAGAGTCTTCTTTATCTTTCTTAAGCTTCTTAAATAATTTAATTTTATACCAGCCCATAACAGTTACATCTCCAAAACCATTAATATTTTCTGACCTGTCTGTATATTTTCTCTTTAAATCTTGATAAGGTAAAATTGCACTCACATAAAAATTTTCTGTTAGAGGAACCCTTCCCCAAAGCTGATAAGTATGAAAGTTTTCTTTGCTTGTTGGTGAGTTTAAGAAAATTCCATCTTTAGACTCGAAACTTTGATAAATATAACGTAAACCAATAAAACTGGCGTTATTTAAAGTCCCTAAACCAAAACTTCCACTGCTAGTAGAGCAACTACATAAATCACAAGAAAAACTAACTTGTGATATAACTATAAACCCTAAAACAAGGATTAATTTTTTTATTTTAAAATTCGGCAAAACGTTCATCATTTAAAAATGTATTATCTGTTAATGTTTTTAAAAAAGCGATTAAAGCTGTTTTATCATCTGTAGTTAAATCAATTCCTAAACTACCATCATTTTTTACTAATATTGGATCTATTATTCCTCCATTTTCTGTCATTCCATCTGTATAAAAATTAAGAACATCTTCTAACGTTCCAAATCTTCCATCATGCATATACGGAAAAGACATTTCTATGTTTCTAAGACTAGGTACTCTAAATTTATAGAAATCTACTTCATAACCAGAAACACGTTTTCTACCCTCTTCTTCTGTAAATTTTGTATTGTAAGGAATTCCGTTATTTCTATAGGTTTTGTCTGTAAATAACTCTCCAGAATGACAAGTTGCACATTTATTTTTAAATATTTCTAAGCCTTTACTTTCTATAGTTGTAAAAACTGTATTGTCTTCATTTCTAACAACTTTATCATATTTAGAATCTCCAGAAATCATAGTTACCATAAATTGAGAAAGTGCTTTTAACATTCTTTCTGATGTTACTTCTGCATCTCCAAAAGCATTTGTAAATAAAATTTCATACTCTTTATAAGAACTCAATTTTTCTAATACAGAAGGAATAGTTTCATTCATTTCTACTTCACTTGTTATGGGTATAATTGGTTGAAGATCTAAATGAATTGCGGCTCCATCCCAAGTAAATTCTGTAAAAAAAGCTAAGTTTTGTATTGGTTGTGTATTTCTAAAACCCATTTTTCCATCTACTCCATGACTAATAGTATGCCCATGATGTGTAAATGCTGAAGCTTGTTCATGACAAAATCCACAAGAAATAATTCCATCAGAAGCTAATTTTCCTTCATAAAATAATTTTTTACCCAAAGCAACTCCTTCTTCTGTTAAAGGGTTATTTGTTAAATCGTATTCTAATTCTGGAAAATTACTAGGTACTTTTAATTCTAAATTCTTAGGGATTACCATATACTCTTCTTCTTTAGAACAAGAATAAAGTATACAAATACCTAAAAAAACTATACTTATTTTCTTCATAATTAAAAGATTAAAAACGCAACTAGAAAAACACTAATTGCGTTTTATATAATAATTAATTATGTACGTGATCTACAGAAAACATACCATTAACATTGGTAGCAATTTGTGGAGATTTTACTGCATCTACATGTATTTGAGCAGCATCATCTAATAAAAAGCTTGTGGTACCAGATAATACATTAGATATATCTGAAACCACATGTATTTCTGGTGTTAAATCTGTTCTAACTCTTGCTGTGTTTGTTAAGTCTAAAGTTATTTCTTTATAATTATCAAGAGCTGTACCATGGCTTCCCATGTGAAAAGCGAAAGCAGTTTCTGTAGTTGTGTTTTCTGAAGTATAAACGCCTTCAAAAACAAAAAACTTATAACCTGCTTGCCAAGACCACATCATACCTGCATCTTGAGCTAGGGTTAAAAAATCTCCTTGACCTGTTGCTCCTTCTAAATATTTTTCTTGATCTACACCAATTCCGAAAGTTATTTTTGTATAATTTCCTGCAGGAATATTAGAAAGGTTTATAAACTGAGAGGATCCATCTTCTTCACTAATTATAAAATAAGAATCTTCTTTTGGATATGTAAAAATAACTCCATCTTCATCTTCTAATCTAATATTACTAACAATGTATTTTACTTTAGAAATTTTAACCTCTTCTGTTTCATTTGCATTATAAGAGGTTGTAGTTAATAATAAATCTGATGTACTATAAGAATTATCAAATTCTAAAGAAACATTTCCTTCTCCTGTAATTTCTTCTTCTTCGTTTGAACATGCAGTAATTGTTAGCGCAATAAAAAATGCAGCTATGTATTTTGTAATTTTCATAATTTTCTTTTTAAATACTTATTGGTTTAAAGTATTTTATTTTAATAATGGTTGTTATTTTTATAGCACAGTTTTTTATATATAAAGCCTGTGCCCTATATAAATTGTACTAAAAATTAAAATTTGCGTATTATTTTAAGAAAGAAAATCTGGTGGTTGTTCTAAAAGATTAACAAAATTTGTTGGATTTAAAAATTTTAATTTCCAATTATCTTTTATGTTTACCTTAAGTAACTTTTTTATATTATAACTATAGTCTTTTTCTTTAAAAACAGGAAAAAAAGCTTCAGAAATTGTATTGAAACCTTTTATATCTTTGTTAGAAAGATCTATTTGAGGAGCAATTTGTTTTGCTAAATGACATTTACCATTACATTGCAATTGTGGTTTTTCTTTATTTACACAATACGTTTCTATAATGTAATCTATATTATACTCAAAATAGGCGATATACCCTAAATGATAGATTGGTCTAAGAGCAAATGCCATAAATAATGTTATGAAAATAAATTTTTTCAGAAAATATTTTTTTCGCAAATATAGTGCTTAAATAAGATAGATATAGTGATAAATTAGAATTTTTCTGGCACAAAAGTTTGATAGTCTAAAGGAGGTCTTACATAGCCTTTATGTTCTGGTAATGGTGGTAATTCAATTGGTTTTAAATCTATTTTTTCGTAAGGTATTTTACTTAAAACATGACTAATACAATTTAAACGTGCTTTTTTTTTATTATCTGCATTTACAACGTACCAAGGCACTTGTTTTGTATCTGTATGTGCAAACATGTTGTCTTTGGCTTTAGAATACTCTAACCATCGTGAACGAGATTGTAAATCCATAGGGCTAAATTTCCATCTTTTTAACGGATTAGAAATTCTGTTTTTAAAACGTCTTTCTTGTTCTTCATCGCTTACAGAAAACCAATATTTTAAAACAATAGTTCCAGATCTTACCAACATACGTTCAAACTCCGGACAAGAACGTAAAAACTCGTCATATTCATCATCTGTACAAAAACCCATTACCTTTTCTACACCTGCTCTATTATACCAACTTCTATCAAACAAAACAATTTCTCCTGCTGCAGGTAAATAAGGTACGTATCGCTGAAAATACCATTGTGTTTTTTCTCTTTCTGTTGGTACACCCAATGCAACAACTTTACAAACTCTAGGGTTTAAAGGTTCTGTAAAACGTTTAATGGTTCCTCCTTTTCCAGAAGCATCTCTTCCTTCAAAAACAATTACAACTTTTAAACCTTGTTTTTTTACCCATTCTTGTAAATTAACCAATTCTGTATGCAGTTTTGCAATTTCTAGATCGTAATTAAATTTCTTTTTCTTGTTATTTTTAGAAGTCGATTTTTCCATTCTACCAATTTACAAAAATTAGAAAAAACACAATGGTATTTACACCTATATTACCTATTTTAAATCAATTATAAATAATATAAGGCTAGATTTATATGTTTATTTCATCAAATAAAAAAATCCTATTTTTGCGATTCTATTATTAAAGTAAATTTTTGTTAAACTATTATTCATATCCTCATAGTACTTCTAAAGAATGGGTAACCTTTGTTCATGGGGCAGGAGGAAGCAGTTCTATTTGGTACAAACAAATTAGAGACTTTAAAAGCCATTTTAATGTTCTAATTTTAGATTTACGTGGTCATGGGGCTAGCAAACCTACTTTAAAAGATACATTTAACCCTAAATATACTTTTGATTCTATAACTCATGATATTGTTGAAGTTATAGAACATCTTAAAATAGAAAAATCTCACTTTATTGGTATTTCTTTAGGTACAATTTTAATAAGAAACCTCGCTGAAAAAAGAAAAGAATTGGTACAAAGTATGATAATGGGTGGCGCTATTATTAAACTTAATTTTCGCTCTCAAGTGTTAATGAAAGTTGGTAATATATTTAAATCTGTAGTTCCTTATATGATGCTGTATAAACTATTTGCATTTATTATTATGCCAAAGAAAAATCATAAAAAATCAAGATCACTTTTTGTAAATGAAGCTAAAAAATTATATCAAAAAGAGTTTTTACGTTGGTTTAAATTAACTTCTGAAATAAATCCTTTATTACGCTTTTTTAGAACAAAAGACATTAAAATTCCTACTTTATATATAATGGGAGCAGAAGACCATTTGTTTTTACCTTCTATTAAAAACATTGTTTCTAAGCATGTTACTTCTTCTTTATTTGTTGTAGATAATTGTGGTCATGTTGTAAATGTAGAGCAGCCAGAAACTTTTAATAACCAAACTATTCGTTTTATTACATCTTTAAACATATAGTATTTTAATCGTTAAATTGGTTAACCAATTTCGTAAAATTGAACTATATTTGCTCTATAAAAGCATTTGTCATGAATCAAATAATTACTTTTGGTGAGGTTTTAATGAGAATTTCGCCACGAGGAAACAAAAAATTTATCCAATCTAATAACGTTGAGTTTTATTTTGGAGGTACAGAATTAAACGTAGGTATTTCTATTTCAAATTTTGGAGGAGATGTTAAACATATTTCTTGTATTTCTGATGATTTTATTGGAGATACAGCTATATCTTATTTAAGAAGATTTGGTGTAAGTACATCTGCAATTGTGCGCTCTAAAAGACCTTTAGGGGTTTATTTTTTAGAAGTTGGTGCAGTAATAAGACCAAGTTCTATTTCATACAATCGCTCTCATTCTTCGTTTTCAGAAATTCAACCAGAAATGGTAGATTGGGAAACCTCTTTAAAAAAAGGCAAATGGTTTCATTGGACAGGTATTACACCTGCTTTAAACAAAGGAAGTAAAGAAACGCTTTTAGAAGGTTTAAAACTAGCCAAAACAAAAGGAATGCAAATTTCTGCAGACCCAACGTATAGAAGTGGTTTGTGGAAATATGGAGAAAATCCAAGAGAAGTTTTATCTGAAATGGTATCGTATTCTACTGTTTTTATTGGCGGAATTAATGAAATTAACGAGCTTTTAGAAACTGATTTTTCGTACTCTAACGAAGATTTTATTGAAGCAAGTAAGCAATTAATGATAAAATACCCATCTATTGAAAAAGTGTTTGATAAAATTAGAACTTCCATTAATTCTTCTTGGCATAAAATTAGAGCTAGAATGTGGAATGGTATTGAATTTAGAGAAACTGAAGATATAGACATTACACACATTGTTGATAGAATTGGTACTGGTGATGCTTTTGCTGCTGGATTAATTCATGGACTACAAAAATTTGACGACTATAAAGCAATGCAATTTGGATCTGCAGCTTGTGCCATAAAACACACGTACTTAGGTGATGTAAATTATGCAGTTGAAGATGAAGTAATTAGTATTTTAGAAGGAAATATGACTGGAAGATTAAAAAGATAATTTTTTATAAAAATAAAAAAGGCGAGTTTTAAAAAACTCGCCTTTTTTTTATGGTTTGAAATAAAACTTAATTCATTAAATCTTCAATTTCATCTGCTTCAATGGGTATATTTCCCATTAAATTAAATGGTTCTCCTTTTTCTTGTACCACAACATCATCTTCTAAACGAATTCCAAAACCTTCATCAGGAATGTAAATTCCTGGTTCTACAGTAAATACCATATTTGCTTTCATCGGTTCATGTAACAAGCCATAATCATGCGTATCTAATCCCATATGATGAGAAGTACCGTGCATAAAATACTTTTTATATGCTGGCCAATTTTTATCTTCATTTTGCACATCTGCCTTGTCTAACAATCCTAAACCTAACAACTCAGATGTCATCACTTTACCAACTTCCACATGATATTCTTTCCATAAAGTTCCCGGAAGTAACATTTTTGTGGCTTCTTTTTTAACATGATTTACAGCATTGTAAACTGCTTTTTGTCTGTCAGTAAAACTCCCTGAAACAGGAATCGTTCTAGATAAATCACTTTTATAATTTGCATATTCTGCAGCAATATCAAATAGGATTAAATCTCCTGCATTACATTGTTGATTATTCTCAATATAATGCAAAACATTGGCATTGTTTCCACTTGCAATAATTGGCGTATATGCAAACCCTTTAGATCTGTTTCTTACAAACTCATGTAATAATTCAGCTTCAATTTCATATTCCCAAACGCCTGGTTTTACAAAACCTAAAATTCTTCTAAACCCTTTTTCGGTAATATTACATGCATGTTGAATTAAATCTAACTCAATTTGATCTTTTACAGAACGTAAACCTTGTAAAATTGGATTGCTTTTTGCAACAGAATGTGCAGGATATTTTGCTAATAACCATTTTGTAAAACGATCTTCTCGAGTTTCTGTTTCTACATTTGCTCTGTAATGTTCGTTTGTGTTGATGTAAAAAGTATCTGCATAGGTACTAATTTCAAATAAGACCTTTTCTAAATCTTGCAACCAAAGTACAGTTTTAATTCCGCTGGTTTTAAAAGCAGCTTCCTTAGTTAATTTCTCTCCTTCCCAAATAGCAATATGCTCATTGGTTTCTCTTACAAATAAAACTTCTTTGTAAGCTTCATTTGGGCAATCTGGAAATAGGAACAACACGCTTTCTTCTTGATCTACACCACTTAAATATAAAATATCCCTGTGTTGTTCAAAAGGCATTGTACTATCTGCACTAATTGGGTAAATGTCGTTAGAATTAAAAACCGCTAAACTATTTGGCTTCATAGCAGAAGTAAAATGTTTACGATTTTTTATAAAAAGTTCTGAATTTATAGGTTGATATTTCATCTGATTTTGAATTTGTAAAAACAAATGTAACGATAATATCAACAATAAAAAATGACACTAAAAACGTTTCTTTTTTGGAGCGCCTGTTCTTCCTCTTCCAGAAGTATTTGCAGGTTTTTTACCTTTAAAATGTGGCTTTCTTTTTGGGTTATTCTTCTTAGAATTATCGCTAGAATTATTTTGAGAATTACCATTTGTTTTTTTCTTCTTTTTACCAAAAGAACTTTTACTTTGTGATGCTGCTCTTTTTGGTGGCGCAGTATCAGTTGGTTCAAAACCTTCTACAACAGTAGATTTTAATTTTTCTTTAAGTAACTTTTCTATTTCACTTTGATATTCTGTTTCTTCACTACACACTAAAGAAATAGCCTCTCCTGCTGCTCCTGCTCTACCAGTTCTACCAATTCTATGTACATAATCTTCTGGTACATTTGGTAATTCGTAATTTATTACGTGTGGCAATAACGGAATATCTAAACCACGTGCTGCAATATCTGTTGCTACTAAAATTCTAATAGAATTGTCTTTAAAGTTTTTTAAGGCTTTTGTTCTTGCGCCTTGACTCTTATTTCCATGAATTGCTGCAGCAGAAATTTTTTCTTGTATTAACTTTTTAGTTAATTTATTAGCTCCATGTTTTGTTCTTGTAAAAATTAAAACTTGATTCCAATTATTGTCTTTTATCAACTTAATTGTAAACTCAGTTTTTTTCTTTTTATCAACCTTAAAAACTTTATGAGTTACTTTTTTTGCTGTAGAGTTTTGTGGAGCCGTTTCAACCTCAACAGGGTTTCTTAAAATACCAGCTGCTAACTTTTTTATATCTTTAGAAAATGTAGCAGAAAACATCAAGTTTTGACGTTTTGTAGGCATAAAACTAATAATTTTGTTAATATCTCTAACAAAACCCATGTCTAACATTCTGTCTGCTTCATCTAGAATTAAAACATCAACTCTTTTAAAAGAAACCGCTTTTTGGTCATGTAAATCTAATAATCTACCAGGTGTTGCTACTAAAACATCTACACCTCTTTTTAAAGTTGCAATTTGTGGTTTTGCATTTACGCCACCAAAAACTACTGCCGATTTAATGTTTACATACTTACTGTATTCTCTAACATTATCGTAAACCTGAGCGGCTAACTCTCTTGTTGGTGTTAAAACTAACGCTCTTAGTGGTCTATATTTTGGATGTTTAGTGTCTGATAAATATTGTAAAACAGGTAACGTAAAACCAGCTGTTTTACCTGTTCCTGTTTGGGCAGAAGCTAAAATATCTTTGCCTTCTAAAATATGTGGAATTGCTTTTTCTTGTATTGGAGATGGTTTGGTATATCCTTTTTCGGCAACTGCTTTTACCAATGCTTGAGATAAACCTAAATCTGAAAATGTCATAGAAATCTTTTAAGAAACCAACTTTATGTAGTTGTTTCTGCTGCAAAGATACGTTGTTTTAAATTGAAGATAGTACTTATCTTAATTCCCAATTTATGTTAATTTTTTTGAAATTATTAATACTAATAGTAATTTCAGCAATTCAAACCAAACCTTAATAATTATGAAGTTTATTTTTAAGTTTCTATTTCTATGTTTTTCAACATCACTAATTGCTCAAAACCCTACAAATGCTGATGTAATTCAGCAATCTTTAGTAAAGAAAACTAAAATGATGGAAACATCATTGGTAAAAAACATCGATTTTACAAATATCGGTCCAACTGTTATGAGTGGGCGTGTTGTAGATGTTGCGGTAAATCCAGATAATACCACAGAATTTTACGTTGGTTATGCATCTGGAGGTTTGTGGTACACAAATAATAATGGAACCACTTTTACACCTGTTCTAGATAATTCTCCAACTCAAAATATTGGAGATATTGCTGTAGACTGGAAATCTGGAGCCATTTGGGTTGGTACAGGTGAAAAAAATTCTTCTCGCTCTTCTTATTCAGGAATTGGTTTATTAAAATCTATAGATAAAGGAAAAACTTGGAGCAATGTTGGTTTGTTAGATTCTCATCATATTAGTAGAATTTTAATCAACCCAAATAATTCAAATGAAGTTGTTGTTGGAGTTATTGGTCATTTATATTCATCAAATAAAGAAAGAGGAATTTTTAAAACAACTGATGGAGGTAAAACTTGGAAAAAAACACTTTATATCAATAAAGAAACAGGTATTATAGATGTTGCGTTTGCTCCAGAAAATTTTAATGTAATGTATGCTGCTTCATGGGAAAGAGAGCGTAAAGCATGGAACTTTGATGGAGATGGAAAAAAATCTGCCATTTATAAAAGTACTAATGCTGGTAAAACTTGGAAAAAAATAACTAAAGAAAATGGATTTCCTACTGGTGATGGGGTTGGTAGAATTGGATTGGCCGTTTTTAATGAAAATACAGTGTATGCATTACATGACAACCAATTTAGAAGACCCAAAAAAGCAAATAAAAAAACTTCAAAAAGTTTAACAAAAGAAGATTTTAAAACAATGACTTCTGATGAGTTTTTAAATTTATCAGATAAAAAACTAAATTCTTATTTAAAAAATAATGGTTTTCAAGAAAAATATAGAGCAGAAAATGTAAAACAAATGGTGAGAGTAGGTACTGTAAAACCAATTGATTTGGCAAAATATTTAGAAGACGCAAACTCTATGTTATTTGACACACAGGTAATTGGTGCAGAAGTATTTAAAACTACTAATGGTGGAAATTCTTGGACAAAAACACACAAAGAATTTTTAGATGGAGTTTATAGTTCTTACGGATATTATTTTGGTGAAATACGAGTAGATTTACAAGATGAAAACGGAATTTATGTTCTTGGAGTTCCAATTATAAAATCTAAAGATGGAGGAAAAACATTTACTTCTATAAGTAGAGAAAATGTACATTCAGATCATCAAGCATTATGGGTTAATCCTAAAAAAACTGGACATATTATTAATGGAAATGATGGTGGTTTAAATCTTTCTTATGATGATGGAGAAAACTGGATTAAGTTAAACGATCCTGCTGTTGGGCAATTTTACTCAGTTTATGCAGACAATCAAAAAAATTATAAGGTATATGGTGGTTTACAAGACAATGGTGTTTGGGTTGGCAATCATAATGCACAAATAAACAAACGTTGGCAGCAATCTGGTCAAAATCCTTATGAATCAATTATGGGTGGAGATGGAATGCAAGTACAAGTTGATGATAGAAACCCAAATATTGTGTATACAGGTTATCAATTTGGAAACTATTACAGAATTGATAGAGAAAATGGTAAAAACAAATACATTCAACCAAAACATACCTTAGGCGAAAACCCTTATCGTTTTAATTGGCAAACTCCAATTCATTTGTCTAAACACAACCAAGATATTTTATATTTAGGAGGTAATAAATTACACCGTTCTTTAAATAAAGGTGATGATTGGGAAACCATTTCTAACGATTTAACAACTGGAGGTAAAAAAGGAAATGTTGCTTACGGAACATTAACTTCAATTTCAGAAAGCCCGTTTCAATTTGGATTATTATACACAGGTTCTGATGATGGTTTAGTGCATGTTTCTAAAAACGGAGGAGGAAGTTGGACTCGTATTTCTGATAATTTACCACAGAATTTATGGGTTTCTAGAGTGATTGCTTCTCAATTTAAAAAAGAACGTGTTTATGTTACTTTAAACGGATATCGTTTTGATGATTTTACCCCTTATATTTATGTTTCTGACAATTATGGGCAAACTTGGAAAAGTATTAGTAGTAACATTCCAACTTCATCAGTAAACGTTATAAAAGAAGATTCTGAAAACGAAAATGTATTGTATTTAGGTACAGATAATGGTTTGTATGTTTCTTTTAACCAAGGAAAATCTTGGGAGGCTTTTAGTAAAAACTTACCAAATGTTGCTGTACATGATTTGGTAATTCAACCCACAGCAAAACATTTAATTGTAGGTACACATGGTAGAAGTTTATATAAAGCTGAAATTGCTTCTTTACAAAAAATGAACGAAGAAGTTTTATTAAAAACAACAACTATTTTTACTATAAAAAATATACGTAAAGGAAGAAGTTGGGGAAGTTCTTGGAGCCAATGGAGGGCTGCATTTATTCCTGAAATAAAAATTCCTTTTTATCTAAATTCAAGTAAAAACATAAACATCGATATTTATTCTGGTGATGTTAAAATAAATTCAATTTCTATAGATGCAGACAAAGGTTTTAATGAAGCAATTTATGATGTTTCTTTTTCTGAAGAAGGTTTAAAATCTTATAAGAAAGAAAATAAAGATGCTGTTATTAAGAAAGCTAAAAATGATATTTATTATTTACCAAAAGGAAAATACGTTGTTAAAATTGGTGATGCAAAAGGTGAGTTTGAAGTGAAATAGAATTTAGCTTTTATTAGTTAAATAGTTTGAGATTTCTCAACTCCATTTCGTTCGAAATGACACTCTTAATTATTATTTCGATTATCAATAGAAAGCGAAAAATGGTATCATTAGAGATTTCTCAATTACGTTTCTCTCTATTCGAAATAACACTCATATTGTCATTTCGAATAGAGAGAAATCTTATATTAGTTTTATGAAAAAGACATTAGGAACTCATAATTATTACATTTACATAATTACTAATAAAACTAAATCCGTTTTATATATTGGGGTGACAAATGATTTAAAGGAAAGACTTTATTACCATTCTAATCCAGAAGCAAATTCTAAACATTTTTCTCATAAATACAATTGTAAATATTTAATTTATTTTGAACATTATCAGGATATTGAAACTGCAATTAGTAGAGAAAAGCAATTGAAAAAATGGAGTAGAAAGAAAAAAGACTTTTTGATTTCTACTAAAAATCCAAATTGGGGTTTTTTAAATGATGAGGTTTAAAAGAGATTTTTCGACTACGTTTCACTTCGCTCAAAATGACATACAACTTGTCATTTCGACCTTGTGGAGAAATCTATTAAAAACTTAATTGAATTTTAGCGTTTTTTTGTATTTCAGAAGTATGATTAAAAAACAAATTTTGAGATTCAAATTCAACTTCTATTAACCAATAAGAACCTTTAAAATAAGAATTTAAAACAGTTGCTTCTGTATCAGAATTTTCTACAACTTGTATTTGATGTGGATAAACTAAAACAGTTTTATTATTGATGGTAATTTCATTTACATCATCGAACAAAGCAGCAATATATTTCTCTTTTGGATTGTTGTAAATCTCTTTAGGAGAATTGTTTTCTATAATCTTGTTGTCTTTAATAACAATTAATGTATCTGCAAAAGAAAGCGCATCATTTTTATCGTGAGTAGCCACAATACAAGCAATATTTTTTTGTTTTAAATAACTAAATAAGTTTCTACGTAAAGAGTTTTTTTTGAAGTTATCTATCTGCCCAAAAGGTTCATCTAAAAGTAAAAGTTTTGGTTCTTTTGCCAAAGCTCTAGCAATAGCAACACGTTGTTTTTGACCTCCACTTAAGTTTTTAACCATAGTGTTTTCAAATGCCTGCATTTGTATAACTTTTAGTAATTCTTGTGTTCTGGCTTCGCTTTCTTCTGGATAAAAACGCGATAAGAATTTTTTAATATTTTCAGATACAGAAATGTAGGGCATTAAATCGAAATCTTGTGCTACGTATTTAAAGTTTATAAAACCTGGAACTAGTTGTTTTTTGGGACCTATAATTTTGTCTTCTTTCCAGAAAATTTCTCCTTCATTTAAGTCTACTAACCCATAAATTGCTTTTAAAAGTGTCGATTTTCCACAACCACTTTCTCCCATTACACAAAGATGTTCTCCTTCTTGTAAAGAGAAATTAAAATCGTTTAGAATTGATTTTTTTTTGTGATATTGAAAAGAAATGTTGTTCACTTTTAACATGCTGCAAAAATAGGTTTTCTATTTGATTTTTGATTGCAAAAAAAATAGCAAATACGCCTGCGTTAACGATTGAACGGTTTGTTTGAGCTCGTTGAAGAATGAAACAGCGAGTAGTGAAAGCGTGACCCTTGTGGTAACGCCCAAAAAAAAACCGACACAAAATTGTATCGGTTTTAAAATTTATACGAAAATCTACTTAAGATTTAATTTTACTTTTTGGTGGATTTGGTAATTGATCAAACCCCATATTGAATAAAGTAAACCCAAAAATATCTGAATATTGCTCAATAGTTTTTGCAACTGGAGTTCCTGCTCCATGACCTGCATTGGTTTCTATTCTTATTAAAGTAGGATTGCTACCTGTTTGTTTTTCTTGCAATTCTGCTGCAAATTTAAAACTATGTGCTGGTACAACTCTATCATCATGATCTCCTGTTGTTACCATTGTTGCTGGGTATTTTACACCCTTTTTTACATTATGAACTGGCGAATATCCTTTTAAATAATCGAACATTTCTTTGCTATCATTAGCTGTTCCATAATCATATGCCCAACCTGCACCTGCAGTAAATGTATGATAACGTAACATGTCTAAAACCCCAACTGCTGGTAAAGCAACTTTCATTAATTCTGGTCTTTGTGTCATTATTGCTCCAACTAATAAACCTCCATTAGAACCTCCACGAATTGCTAAATAATCTGAAGAGGTGTATTTATTTTTAATTAAATATTCTGCTGCTGCAATAAAATCGTCAAATACATTTTGTTTTTTTAACTGCGTTCCTGCATCGTGCCATTTTTTACCATATTCTCCACCTCCACGTAAATTAGGAACTGCATATACACCTCCTTGTTCCATCCAAACTGCGTTTGCAATACTAAAACTTGGTGTTAAACTGATATTGAAACCTCCATAACCATATAAAATAGTTGGGTTTTTTCCATTTAATTCTACTCCTTTTTTATGTGTAATAATCATTGGTACTTTTGTACCATCTTTAGATGTGTAAAAAACTTGTTTACTTGTATATGCATCTGAATTGAAATCTACTGCAGGTTTCCAATAAGATTCATAGGTTCCGTCTTTTGGATTGAACTTATATAAAGAACCAGGAGTACTATAATTTGTAAATGAAAAATACAATTCTTTTGCTTCTGTTTTTCCGCCAAAACCACCAGAAGAACCAACTCCAGGTAATTTTACTTCTCTAATTAATTTTCCATCAAAATCGTATTGTAACACTTTAGAAACAGCATCTACCATATATTCTGTAAAGAAATATCCTGCACCAGAACTTAAACTTAAAACGTTTTCTGTTTCTGGTATAAAATCTTTCCAATTTTCTTGCGTAGGATTTTTAAAATCTACTGTTACTACTTTTTTATTTGGCGCATTTAAATTGGTTACTAAATACAATTTACTTCCTCTGTTTTCTGTAACATACGTATCACTTTCTACAGTTTCTATAATTGGTTTAAGCTTACTATTTTTGTCTTCTAAGTCTTTAATAAATAACTTATTTCCTGATGTAGAAACTGATGCAGAAACTAATAAATACTTATTGTCTTCTGTTAAATAACCACCTACATATCTGTGTTTTTCTGAAGCTTTTGCTCCAAAAATAACAGCGTCTTCTTTTTGTGAAGTTCCTAATTTATGATAGTATAATTTGTGTTGATCTGTTTTTGCAGACAACTCACTTCCTTTTGGTTTGTCGTAACTAGAATAGTAGAAACCTTCGTTTTTGTACCAAGAAATTCCTGAGAATTTTACATCAACTAACGTGTCTTCTTTTATCAATTTAGATTCTGCATCCATAACAATAATCTTTCTCCAATCAGATCCTCCTTCAGAAATTGCATAAGCAGCTGTTTTTCCATCTTCAGAAAAACTTAACGAACCTAAAGAAGTTGTTCCGTCTTTAGAAAACGTATTTGGATCTAGAAAAATTTCAGCATCAGAATTTCCTTTTGTTCTATAAATTACATTCTGATTTTGTAATCCGTCATTTTTAGAAAAATAAGTGTAATCTCCTTCTTTAAAAGGAGTTCCTATTTTTTCGTAATTCCATAATTCTGATAAACGCGATTTTAGTTGTTCTCTGTATGGAATCTTACTTAAATAATCGAAAGTAACTTTGTTTTCTGCTTTTACCCAAGCTTCTGTTTCTTTGCTTCTATCATCTTCTAACCAACGGTAATTGTCTATAATTTCGATTCCGAAATAAGAATCTATAACTGGTTTTTTGTTTATTTTTGGATACATAAATTACTTTTATAAACCTTAAAAATAGAGTTTACTTTTTAAGATTTCTATTTTTTTTCTAATAATTAACAGTTTGTAATTTTAGATGTTATAAAACGACTACTTTTGTGTAAAACAGATTTATTATGACAGAAAACTTAACGAAAGCAATCTTTTTAGAAAAGGTGTTTAATTTTGAAGAAAATAAAGAATGGAAATTTGAAGGAAATAAACCTGCTTTGATAGATTTTTATGCAGATTGGTGTGGACCTTGTAAAATGTTAGCTCCTGTTTTAGAAACATTATCAGAAGAATATAAAGGTAAAATAGATATTTACAAAATTGATACAGAAGCAGAACAAGAATTAGCTGCAGCATTTGGAATTAGAAGTATTCCTTCTATGTTATTTTGTCCTGCAGAAGGAGAACCACAAATGGCAAATGGTGCTTTACCAAAAGCAGAATTAGAACGTATTATTGCAGATGTTTTAAAGGTAGAAAAGTAATATAATATCTAATAAATAAAAAAGAGGCTGCCTGAAAAGGTTTTAGTGATGTCATTTTGAGCTTAGTCGAAAAATCTATATTATTTATTATCAATAGTAAAAGATTTCTCCATAAAGTCGAAATGACAGCTAATTTTACTTTTTAGAAAGCCTCTTTTTTATTTGTCTGTTTTAATATCATTTATCTCAAAATCTGCAAAATATACTTTTTCATCTCTAAGTTTATGGGCATATTTTAAACTTCTATAAATACCCCATTTTGGTCTTGCGTACACCATAGTTTCATACCAAGTTTGAATGTTTTTTTTATCAACTTTTAAAATTGTTTTGCCTTCTAATGTTTTTAAAGTTACAGCATAACTTCCGTTTTTACCATAAGTAATAGTTTCATCTGCAACAATCCATTTTCCTGTAATTTTAGCTAATTTTACACTGCTTAAAACCTCTTGTTCATCTTGATCTATGTACACAATGTCAAAACTTCTTTTTCCTTTTTTTTCTCTAGCCATAAAAGCAAATAAAGGTTCGTTTGTTTCTGTTAATCTGTAGGTTATTTGATGTAAGTTTGTATGTCTTGATGATGCTTTAAACCCTTTTTCTAGTTTAAATTTCCATTTATAATTTAGAGTTTCTCCTTCAGTTGCTAAAATAATGTCGCTAGATCTTTTGTGCGCTTTAATTTCATTTCGTTGTCTGTCAAAACGTTTACACCTGTCTTTGTCGTGTTTAATATGAATAATAAATTCAAAAACATACTTGTTTAAAGTTTTATCAAACACTTCTTTAATGTGCCTTCCAAAATCTTTATGATTACAATCTGGCACTTCTACAGCTGTTTTATTTTCTGAAATAAGTACAGAGTTTATCAACTCATATGTGTTTCCTTCTCCATCTGCAGTTAATTTTACTTGAGTAAATCCATCATTAGAAAAAAATAGAATAAAAATTGTGATTAAATTTAGTAGTTTTTTTAGGTTATGAAAATGCATAAATAGTTTGCTTTTTGAATTACTAAAGTAATTAAAATCTACATTCTTAAAATTACAACACATAAGAATCTAATGTATAAGAAAATTATGTATATATTTGTAAAAGAGATTTCTCCTAATTCTTCGTTCGAAATGACATTTAATAAGAGAAAATCATCAGTAAAACATTTAAATTATGGGAAATCAGAAATTATACAAAGGTTCTTTACAAACCATCATTTTAAAATTATTAGAAACTAATGATAAAATGTATGGTTATGAAATTACACAAAAGGTAAAAGAACTCACCAAAGGCGAATTAAAAATTACTGAAGGTGCTTTGTATCCTGCACTGCACAAATTAGAAGCTGATGGTTTGTTAGATGTAGAGGTGGCAAAAGTTGGAAACCGACTTAGAAAATATTACAAATTAACAGAAAGTGGCACCAAAGAAACTGCCAACAAGTTAGATGAAATGCAAGAATTTTTAAGAACGATGCAACAATTGGTAAATCCTAAATTTAGTTTGGAGTAAATATTTTTTAGCTATGGAATTAACAACAGAACAAATAGAAAAAATAGAACATTATTTAGATATAAAGGATATAAAATTTATAGATGTAAGGTTTGAAGTTTTAGATCATATTATTTCTGATATTGAAGTAAAAACGCAAACAGAAAAATTAGATTTTAAAACTGCATTTAATAATGTTACAGTTAAATGGAATAAACATTTAAAACATTCTTCTAGTTATATGTTTGGTATAATGTTTAGTGTTCCTAAAATTGTATTAGAAAAAGCAAAAAAGAGGTTTTCAAACTGGTTTTTCATTCCTTTTCCAATCTTTATTGCTACATATTTTCTTATTGAAAAATCAAGTTATATTTTATCTGAAACTGCAAAAAACGGACTTAACCTGTTTTTTCAAATTTCATCTATTTGCACTCTTATTATTTTTTTAGTTTTATTTATATTAAAATTAAAAAACAAGACATCAACAACCTATAGTTTTATATTAAATACACAAAGTTTAAATTTACTTATGGTGTTAATTCTTTTATTTGATTTTGATTATCTTACTAAAAATGGAACTTTAGACTCAATTCAAGTCACAATGTTAATAGGTTTTATTTATTCTACATATACTTATTTTTATTTCTACAAAAAACACAAAGAAGCCATCAAAAAATATAAAATTGTATAAGAATGAAACTAACCCAATCTCACATAAAAGAACTCTACAATTTCACCAGAAAACATTATGTAGAATATTATGATGTACAAACAGAATTGGTAGATCATTTGGCAAATGATATTGAGCAAATTTTAGAAGAAAAACCAAAATTAACTTTTGAACAAGCAAGAGATAAATCATTCAAAAAATTTGGTGTATTTGGTTTTATGACTGTTGTAGAACAGAAACAAAATCAAATGACTAAGAAGTATTTTAAAACCATTTTAAGCTTCGCAAAAGAATGGTTTCGTTTACCTAAAATAATTCTTACAATTTTAATAGCATTCGCTTTTTATTACATTCAAGAAATACCTAAAGCTTATTTTATATATGCATCAATTTATGGTATTATTATATTTTTAGAAGTCTTCATTCTTTTTAGAAACAAAAGAAAATCTAACAAACAGTTTAAAGAAACAGGTAAAAAATGGATGTTTCAAAATATTATTCAGATAAACGGAATTGGTGCCTCAGCATTAATAATGTTTTATATTTTCGATTATTCTATACCAAATAACGCTAAGGATTTTTTATTTATGGGAGATTTTAGACGATTTTTTTCAGCTTTACTAATTTCTGCAGTTGTAATTTTAGGATATATAACTCTAATTGTAATCCCACAAAAAGCAGAAGAATTACTAGAAGAAACCTATCCAGAATATAAATTATCAAAAACTTTGTAACAAATTCTATTTTTAAACTACTTATTACCAATCAAACTAATTACTACATATGATTTTACACTTTTTAAAACTAGAATGGAAACAATTTGTTCGTTCAGCTTCTTTTGGAAAAAGTATAGCACTAAAAATATTGATGGCGTTTTTAGCTCTCTATTTTATTGTTTCTTTTTTAGCAATTGGAGTTGGAGGATATTATATTCTAAAAAAAGAATTTCCAGAACAAGATCCTTTACAAATTGTAAACTCCTACTTGCTTTTTGCAATTTTTGGAGAACTAATATTCAGGTATTTAATGCAAAAAATACCAATAATGAATATAAAACCAATGCTTATTCTGCCTATTAAGAAAAGTAAGTTGGTACATTATGTATTAGGAAAATCCTCTTTCTCATTTTTTAATATTATGGGATTGTTTTTTTACATTCCTTTTGCAATTGTTTTAATAAAAGAAGGGTATAACACAGCAGGAGTTTTTGGCTGGTTATTTACAATGATTTTAATTATTCAATCTGCAAATTTCTTAAACTTTTTAATCAATAAAAACAATATTGCTTTAGGTATTATTGGTGCAATTTTGTTAGCATTAATTGGCTTACAAAAGTTTAATATTGTTGATGTAGTTGGTTATGGAGGTCAAATTTTTGATGCTATTTATGCAAAACCAATTTATTCTTTAGTAGGTGTTGTTGTATTGGTTGTTTTATATCAATTAAATTACAAACAATTACGAAATCAAGTATATTTAGATGAAGCAGTTGCTGCAAAAGTAGAAGAAGCCAACACTTCTGATATGACTTGGGCAGATAAATTAGGTGATGTTGCTCCGTTTATAAAAAACGACATGCGTTTAATTTGGAGAAATAAAAGAACAAAAACAGTATTTATGATGTCTTTTCTATTTTTGTTTTACGGATTAATATTTTTTAAAAATCCAGCAGTAATAGAAAAAATGCCAGCAATGTTAATTTTTGCAGCGCTATTTATTACAGGTGGTTTCACTTTAAATTACGGTCAATTTATTCCTGCTTGGGACAGTGCACACTATAAAATGTTAATGAGTCAAAGTTTTAGATATCGTAAATTTTTAGAGTCTAAATGGTTTTTAATGGTTGCAATGACAGCAATTTTATACTTTTTAAGCATTCCTTA
This sequence comes from Polaribacter sp., assembly GCF_039939415.1. Lineage (GTDB taxonomy): Bacteria > Bacteroidota > Bacteroidia > Flavobacteriales > Flavobacteriaceae > Polaribacter. Next base: position 36,158 of record NZ_JBDVJE010000048.1, on the reverse strand, counting down.
CATCTATTTTGGATGGGATATTTTCTTAATGATTACAGCAGGAGCAATCTTTAATATTGGTTTTAATTCTTTGTTTTTGTTGTATGCAGGTTCTTTTAACAGAAAAAGAATCGATTTAACAAAAGGAGGTTTTTCTAACATGCAAGGTACAAGTGCAACACAGTTTTTAATAGTAATACCAATTATGGGAATACCAATGTTATTATTTTGGGGGTTTAGTTCTCTAATTAATTTTAATGCAGGTATAATTGCAATTGCAGTTGTAGGAATTTTAGGATTAGTTCTAAAAAACTATATCATGAATTTTATCGAAAAAAAATACATTAAAGACAAATACGCTATGATTAACGCTTTTGGTAAAGAAGCATAATTCAACCTTTTAAAAAGACACAATGATTACAATAGATACAATTTCAAAAAAATACGGAAAAGCAGAAGTTTTAAACGTTTCATCATTAGAAATACCAACAGGACAAAGTTTTGGTTTAGTGGGTAATAATGGTGCAGGAAAAACAACATTATTCAATATTTTATTAGACTTAATTAGACCCACAACTGGTGCAATTACTAATAACGATATTGTTGTAAACCAAAGTGAAGCATGGAAAAACTTTACAGGTTCTTTTATAGATGAATCTTTTTTAATAGGATATTTAACTCCAGAAGAATATTTCGATTTTATTGGAGATTTAAGAGGAATGAATAAAGCAGATGTAAAATCTTTTTTAACTCAGTTTGATGAATTTTTTAATGATGAAATTATTGGAAAGAAAAAATATTTAAGAGATTTAAGTAAAGGAAATCAGAAAAAAGCAGGAATTGTAGCTGCGTTAATGGGAAATCCACAGGTAGTAATTTTAGATGAACCATTTGCAAATTTAGACCCAACAACTCAAATTAGATTAAAAAATATCATTAAAACCTTAACAGAAAACAGAGAAATTACAGTATTAGTTTCTAGCCACGATTTAACGCACGTTACAGAAGTTTGCGAAAGAATTGTGGTTTTAGATAAAGGAAATGTGGTAAAAGACATAGAAACATCTGCAGAAACTTTAAAAGAATTAGAAAGCTATTTTTCTGTATAAGCACTCTTTTCTTAATTTATTACTATTTTTACGCTCTTATTTATACTATTTTCAACAAAAAATAGTTGTAAATAAGAGTTTTTATTTTCTTAGCCCTTTAAAATAGTTGTTAAACTAATATTTGTTTGTGTGAAAATCATCAAAAAAATAATATTTATTCTTTCTGTATTTGCAGTTATATATTCTTGTAGCACAAAAAAAGATACAGTTGTTAGCAGAAATTGGCATTCATTAAACACAAAATACAATGTATTATTTAATGGTAAAGAAGCATTTAAAAAAGGGGTTGAAGCAATAAATAATGATTATAAAGATGATTGGTTTCAACAATTACCAATAGAACCTTTAAAGTTTGAAGGCGAAAAACTAGAAATACCAACATTTAATTCTGGTATGGGAGCTGGTTTTGGTGATAAAAATAAAGAAGAAAAAAAAGCTTCTACTCCATTTGGTATTGCAGAAGAAAAAGCAGTAAAATCGATTCAGAAACACGGAATGAATATTGATGGTAATGAGCGTAACAGTCAAATAGATGATGCTTATTTACTCTTAGGAAAAGCACGTTATTACGATGAACGTTATATACCTGCCATTGAAGCTTTTAATTATGTTATTACCACTTATCCTTTTGCAAGTTTAATTAATGAAACTAAAATCTGGAGAGCAAAAACTAATATCAGATTAGATAATGAAGAGTTTGCTATAGAATCATTAAAACTTTTACTTCAAGTAAAAGATACTTTAGAAATAGACTTGCCAGAAGAAATTAAAGAACAAGGTTATACAGCTTTAGCAATGGCTTATGTTAAAACAGATAGTATTCAAAAAGTAAAAAAATATCTTGTTAAAGCAACAAAAACTTTAAAAGATAGAAATCAAGGAGCAAGAAACTTATTTATTTTGGGTCAGATTTTAAGTTCAGAAAACAAGAAAGATTCTGCGTCAATGGTTTTTAATAAAATTATCGACTTTAAAAAAGCACCAAAAAAATATAAAATGCATGCTCATATTGAGTTAGCAAAAAATTCTACTAACGATTCAACAACGGTAGTTGTTTTAGAAAAGTTACATAAATTAATTAAAGAAAGAGAAAACAAACCTTATTTAGACGAGTTATACTATCAAGTTGGATTTTTGCATGAAAAAAATGATAGCATCAATTTAGCCGTAAATTATTATAAAAAATCTTTAAGAGCACAATCTGTAAACGTAAAACAGAAAACGTATACTTTTGAAAGATTAGGAAACATTAATTTTAAAAATTCTAAATACAAATTAGCAAGTGCTTATTATGATAGTATTTTAAACATTTCTAAAGATACACATAGTTTAAGAATTAGACGTATTAAGAGAAAGCACAAAAACTTAGCTTCTTTAATTAAGTTTGAAAACATTGTTACAAAAAACGATAGTATTTTAAAAATTACATCTCTTTCTAAAACCGATCAAGAAGTATATTTTCAGAAATATATAGATGATTTAAAAAAAGCAGATAAAGATGCTGCTCAGTTAAAATTAAATAAAGCAGCCTTTGGCGATACTTTTGGTGGTAGTTCTTTACAATCTAACAAAAAAGGAAAATGGTATTTTTATAACCCACAATCATTAAGTTTTGGTCAAACAGAATTTAAAAGGATTTGGGGAGATAGAAAATTAGAAGATGATTGGAGATGGTCTTCTAAAACTTCTTCTAACATAACAGACAATGATTCTGTACAAGTTGTACAAAAAAAATTACGTTACGACTTAGAAAGCTATATTAAAACAATTCCAACAAGAAAAGGAGCCATAGACACTTTAAATCTAGATAGAAACCAAGCCTTATACGAATTAGGATTAATTTATAAAGAGCAATTTAAAAATCCAAATATTGCATTAAATAGACTAGAAAGAGTTGCTTCATTAAACCCAAAAGAAGAATTAATTCTACCCATAAACTGGCATTTGTATCAAATTTATAAAGATTTGGGTAATAAAACAAAAGCCAATAAACATAAAAATGTAATTCTTACAGATTATGCAACCACTGTTTTTGCAAAAAATATAAAATATCCAAATAAAAAAAATAAAGAAGAAATTTCTGTAACCGAAATAGAAACAAAATATAAAGAATTGTATTACTTATATAAAGATAATCAGTTTAAAGAAACCGTTAAACAAGTAGTAGATTTACTACCATCAATAGAAAATTCAAAATTAATTGCTAAATTTGAACTTTTAAGAGCCTATGCTATAGGAAAGTATACAGATAAAAAAACTTATAAATTTGCACTAGAAGCCATAATTATTAAATATGGAAATACAGAAGAAGGAAAAAGAGCAAAAGAAATAGTTGAACAATTAAGTAAGTAAAATGTTTAGTAATAAAGACAAGAAACCTCAAAAAAATAAAGTTATGGAAAGAAATGTTGTAGCTAAAAACACAACAATTATTGGAGACATTAAATCTGATGGAGATTTTAGAATTGATGGAACTTTAGAGGGAACATTAATTACAAATGGAAGAGTAATTATTGGTACAGATGGATTTATTAAAGGAAAAGTAGAAGCTACAAATGCAGATATAGAAGGTGAGTTTTCTGGAGAACTTTTGGTATCAAATACATTAACTATAAAAGGAACTGCAGATATTTCTGGAGATGTAACTATAGGAAAACTTTCTATAGAACCAGGAGCATCATTTAATGCAACATGTGCAATGAAAGGAGCTATAAAAGAATTGAATTCTTCTAATGACAAAAAAAGACGCTCAGAAAAAACCGCTTCATAAAGCTATGCAACTCTCAGGTGCAGGTTTGCAAATGGGATTGACAATTTATTTAGGTTTTTTATTCGGAGAATGGTTAGATGTAAAATTCGAAACTTCCTTTTTAACTGAAACAATAACTTTAATTGCCATTTTTTTTGCCATGTATTCATTAATAAAACAAGCGAATAAAATTAATGATTAGAAGCATTTTTGTTTTTACTGTTATTTTCTTTATTTTATTTCTACTAAGCTTTTCTTTTCATGAATTTTTAGTAGAAAACCAACAAATAACACTACCTTTTTCACTCAAAAAAGTATACATTTTTCACCTTGGTTTTTCATTGTTAATTTGTATTAATTTTTTAGTATTTTCTACTGTTAATAAAATATTTGAACAACTTGGTTTTATCTATCTAGGTACAATTATTTTAAAACTTATTCTTTTTAGTTTAATCTTTCAAAAGTCTTTGTTTTCAAAAGAAGAGCTCAGTTTTACGGCAAGAGTATCTTTATTTATTCCTATGATTGTATTTTTATTAACAGAAGCTGTATTTGTTACCAAAATATTGAAGAAAAAACAATAATAAATAATTCCCACAAAAAAAGGTTTGAGATTCTGAATAATTCTATATCTTTGCGCGGAATTTAGAAAGCGTATTTTTACAATGAAGATTGCACAAAAAACAATCAAGTTTCTTTTAATAGCAGCAATAACCTTTTTTACTTCAATAGGTTATGCTACAGAATCTGATAAAAAGCACGATAACCAGAATGATGGTGGTCGTGTAAATACGAAGGCAGAAGTAGAAGCATATATTCTACATCATATTAAAGATTCTCACGACTTTTCACTTTGGTCTTATACCTCAGATGAAGGAGAAAGAAAACATGTTGGTTTTCCTTTACCAGTAATCATTTGGTCTAGTCAAGGTTTGGTAACATTTATGTCGTCAGAATTTCATCATAATGATGATGGTCATGTAATTGTAGAAAAAAATGGATTAAAATTCACAAAGATTCACTCTAAAATATACGAATTAGATAAAGAAGCTGCAACAGTTTCTTTTGATGAAACTCATCATGCAACCAATGCTCATAAAGTATTAGACTTTTCTATTACTAAAAGTGTTGTGGGTATTTTATTAATAGGTTTCTTATTATTATTCTGGTTCTCTAGATTAGCAAAACAATACAAAACCAAACAAATCCCAACAGGTTTTGCAAGAGTTTTAGAACCTTTGGTATTATATGTAAGAGATGAAATTGCACGACCAAATATTGGAGACAAGCATTATAGAAGATTTACAGGGTATTTATTAACTGTATTTTTCTTTATTTGGGTTTTAAACTTAGCAGGTTTAACTCCTTTAGGATTTAACGTTACTGGACAATTAGCAGTTACAGGATGTTTAGCAATTTTTACATTAATAATTTATACTTTTAGTGGTAATAAAGGATACTGGATGCATATGATTTGGATGCCAGGGGTTCCTGTTTTAATAAGACCCGTTTTAGCAATTATAGAATTAGCTGGAGCATTAATTATTAAACCATTTTCATTATTAGTACGTTTGTTCGCAAACATATCAGCAGGTCATATTGTGGTAATGAGCTTAATAGCAATCATGTTTACTCTTAAAGAATCACTTGGTGTGGTTGGAGCAACAGGTTTGTCTTTAGTATTATCATTTTTTATAACATTAATTGAGGTTTTAGTGGCTTTCTTACAGGCTTATATCTTTACAATGCTTTCAGCATTATTCATAGGTATGGCTGTAGCAGATCACTCAGAAGCTCATTAATACAAATTTGTTTAATTTAATAAAAATACATTTATTATGTACAATTTAATTGGAGCAGGATTAATCGTAATCGGAGCAGGAATTGGTTTAGGTCAAATTGGTGGAAAAGCAATGGAAGGTATTGCTAGACAACCAGAAGCAACTGGAAAAATTCAAACAGCAATGATTATTATCGCTGCATTATTAGAAGGTTTAGCATTTGGTGCATTATTCTTAGGAAAATAATCCAAACAAAAACAAAAAATAGCGTTCTGTAACGGTTGGTTACAGAACCTGTTTTTAAAATTAAACAACTAGAAACAAAAAAATTAATTAGTTTATAGAATGGAAACTTTATTAAACGATTTTTCACCAGGATTATTTGCAGTATCTACAATCTTATTATTAGCATTAATTGCTTTAATGGTAAAGTTTGCTTGGAAACCTATTTTAAACTCTTTAGAAGAAAGAGAATCTGGTATCGAAAACGCTTTAGCAGCTGCAGAAAATGCACGTAAAGAAATGCAAAACCTACAAGCAGATAATGAAAGACTTGTAAAAGAAGCAAGAGCAGAAAGAGATGCAATGATGAAAGAAGCTAGAGACATTAGAGATAATATGTTAGCTGAAGCAAAAGAAGACGCTAAAGAAGTAACTACAAAACTAATAGAAAATGCACAAGCTTCTATAGTTCAAGAAAAGCAAGCTGCTTTGGCAGAACTTAAAAAGAACGTTGCAGAATTATCTATTGGTATCGCAGAATCAGTAATTAAAAAAGAATTATCTTCTAAAGATGATCAACTTAAATTAGTTGAAGGAATCTTAAAAGATGTTACTTTAAATTAAAATAGAATGAAAGACGCAAGAGCAGCATTACGTTACGCAAAAGCAATTTTAAATCTTGCTAAAGACTCTAATTTAGAAACAGTTGTTAATGACGATATGTTATTAATTGCAGATACAGTTTCTAAAAACGATGATTTTGAAGTAATGTTAAGAAGCCCAATTGTTAAATCTGAAGACAAAATAAAAGTTTTAAACGGTTTATTTGATGGTAAGGTTAACAATATTACTCTTGGCTTATTTCACCTGTTACAAGATAATAAAAGAATAGCTTTACTAGAAGCAATAGCTAAACAGTATGCAATCATTTATGATTTTGATAAACATACACAAGAAGCTAAAGTTACTACTGCAGTTCCTTTAACAAAAGAAGTTGAGAAAGAAGTTTTAGCTAAAATTGTTGACTTAACAGGAGAAAAAGCAAATTTAGTAAACGAAGTAAACCCTAATATTTTAGGAGGATTTATTTTGCGTGTAGGAGATGTGCAGTATGATGCAAGTATCTCTAATTATTTAAGTGAATTGAAAAAGGAATTTGACAACAGTCATTACATTCCTAAAATTTAATAATACATCAAATTATAAAAGATGGCAAGTATTAAACCAGCTGAAGTATCAGCAATTTTAAAACAACAGTTAACAAATTTTGAAGCTAAAGCAACTTTAAATGAAGTAGGAACTGTTTTACAAGTAGGAGATGGAATTGCTCGTGTATACGGTCTTTCGAATGTTCAATATGGTGAATTAGTAGAATTTGAAAACGGACTAGAAGGTATCGTATTAAACTTAGAAGAAGATAATGCAGGAGTTGTATTGTTAGGAGCTTCTACATCAGTAAAAGAAGGTTCTACTGTTAAACGTACAGAAAGAATTGCTTCTTTACAAGCAGGTGAAGGTGTTGTAGGTCGTGTGTTAGATACTTTAGGAAATCCTATAGATGGTAAGGGACCAATTTCTGGAGAAACTTATCAAATGCCTTTAGAGCGTAGAGCTCCTGGGGTTATTTTTAGAGAGCCAGTAACAGAGCCATTACAAACTGGTATTAAATCTATTGATGCAATGATTCCTGTTGGTAGAGGTCAACGTGAGTTAATCATTGGAGATAGACAAACTGGTAAATCTACAGTTGCTATAGATACTATTTTAAATCAAAAAGAATTTTACGATGCTGGTGAGCCAGTATATTGTATATATGTAGCTATCGGTCAGAAAGCTTCTACTGTTGCAGCAATTGCAAACATGTTAGAAGAAAAAGGAGCATTAGCTTATACAACCATTGTTGCTGCAAATGCATCAGATCCTGCAGCAATGCAAGTATATGCACCATTTGCTGGAGCTGCAATTGGAGAATACTTTAGAGATTCTGGAAGACCAGCTTTAATCATTTATGATGATTTATCTAAACAAGCTGTTGCTTACCGTGAAATTTCTTTATTATTAAGAAGACCTCCAGGACGTGAGGCTTATCCTGGTGATGTATTTTACTTACACTCAAGATTATTAGAACGTGCTGCAAAAGTTATTAATGATGATACAATTGCAAGTGAAATGAATGATTTACCAGATTCTTTAAAAGGAATTGTAAAAGGTGGGGGTTCTTTAACTGCATTGCCAATTATTGAAACACAAGCAGGTGACGTTTCTGCATATATTCCAACAAACGTAATTTCGATTACAGATGGACAAATTTTCTTAGATGGAGATTTATTTAACTCTGGTGTTCGTCCAGCAATTAACGTAGGTATTTCTGTATCTCGTGTTGGTGGTAACGCACAGATTAAATCTATGAAAAAAGTATCTGGTACTTTAAAATTAGATCAAGCTCAGTTTAGAGAATTAGAAGCATTTGCTAAATTCGGTTCAGATTTAGATGCAGCTACTTTAAGTGTAATTTCTAAAGGACAACGTAACGTTGAAATTTTAAAACAAGCACAAAATGATCCTTTCTCAGTAGAAGATCAAGTTGCAATTATTTATGCAGGTTCTAAAAACTTATTAAAAGATGTTCCTGTAGATCAGGTTAAGAAATTCGAGAAAGATTATATCGATTACTTAAACGCAAAACATAGAGATACTTTAGATGTTTTAAAGTCTGGTAAATTAACTCCAGAAACAATTGCTGTTTTAGAAGCAGCAGCTAAAGAAATTTCTACACATTTCGAATAAAAATTAGTTGTCATTCCCACGAAAGTGGGAATTTCAAAATTTCAATAGAATGGCAAACTTAAAAGAAATACGTAATAGAATTACCTCTATTAAATCTACAATGCAGATTACATCTGCCATGAAAATGGTATCTGCTGCAAAGTTGAAAAAAGCACAAGATGCAATTACGGCAATGAGACCGTATTCATCTAAACTAACTGAATTATTGCAAAATTTAAGTGCAACTTTAGATAGTGATGCTGGTGGAGCATATTCAACACAAAGAGAGGTTTCTAAAGTTTTATTAGTTGTAGTAACTTCTAATAGAGGTTTATGTGGTGGTTTTAACTCATCTATTACAAAAGAAGTTATTAAAACTGTAAATGAAAATTACAGTAATGTTGATGTTGATTTATTTGCTATCGGTAAAAAAGGTGGTGATGTTTTATCTAAACAATTTAATATTGTAGCAACAAGAAACGATATTTACGATGATTTAACTTTTGATAATGTAGCTGCAATTGCAGAAAAATTAATGAGCCTTTATACAGAAGGCACGTATGATAAAATAGAAATTCTTTACAACCAGTTTAAGAATGCTGCAACTCAAATTCCTCAAGTAGAACAATTTTTGCCAATTAAACCTATTGAGGGTGGAAATGCTTCTGATGTTAACTCTGATTATATCTTTGAACCTTCTAAATTAGAAATTATAGAAGCTTTAATACCTAAGTCTTTAAAAACTCAATTATACAAAGCTATTAGAGATAGTTTTGCCTCTGAACATGGTGCACGTATGACTGCAATGCATAAAGCTACAGACAACGCAACAGAGTTAAGAGACGAATTATTATTAACTTATAATAAAGCACGTCAAGCAGCAATTACTAATGAAATCTTAGAGATTGTTGGTGGAGCTGAAGCTTTAAATAACTAAAATAATTTTTTTATAAAATACAAAGCGAACCAATTTGGTTCGCTTTTTTTATATATTGGCATAGCGTTTGAACTTATTCTTAAAAAACAAAAATGAAGACAATGAAATTTTTATCAATACTGACAATAATTTTTGGATTTTCACAATGTGGAAGTACTAATTTTGAAACAAACCCTCCATTTCAAATTGATTCAGCAGAATACCATTCTTGGGTTGGAGGTGTACCAGGAGTTAGTGGTATTAATGTGCAAATTAAATTAAAAAATAAATCTGCAATAGCATTTAATTCACTTTATTTTAGAAAAAAATCTACTAAAGTAGAAATAAAAGATGCTTCACTTTTAATAGCACATTATAATACTTCTAAAAGAAATAAACCTGATTTAATTTTACATTCAGATTCTAAAAAGGAACTAAAAAACAAAATTCCTGATCCTGATAAATTTCCTTTCGAATTAAAAGAAAATGAAGCTGTTCTAAGTTATCAATTAGGTGGAAAAACTAGATACATTAAAATTAAAGACATAAAAAAACAAAATAGAAACTCTTTTCCTAAGATACAATAATCATTTAATTATCAGATAAAAACCACTCAATTATGAGTGGTTTTTTATTTTGGCACACATTTTGAAATTACATAAGCATAACCATTAAATACAAGCTTATGAAATCTTTAAAATTACTTTTAACAATTATTATAACAGCAACACTGTTAAGTTCTTGTACAACTTATTATGAAGATTCTTATGATAGCCAGATTTATATAGAAAATGTAGTATCTAACTATGATGTTTGGTATGTAGATTATCATAGAACTACTGGAAATGGAGATATTCCATATGTATCAAAAGCATTTACTTTATCATTTTTAAACGGAATTTTATATGCAAATAATAATATTGTAGATATTGGTAAAACAGGAAATGGTTTAGGAATTGATGTGGGAACTTACAATACATATAATGGTTTACTAAATACAAATCATGATATAGATGGTGCAAACGATTTTGAAGTTACTCTAATATCTAGCAATGAAATACAATTATATAACTACAAACAGAATGTAAATTATTACCTTATTGGTTATCAAATAAATCAATTTGACTATGATAAATTATTTTATGAAAACATAGAATACTTTTTACAAGAATATGTTGCCTGGGAAAAAGAAACTACAATAGGTGGAATGCCAAATGCTTTTGATGAGGAAAACTTTTTAGCGTTTACGCCAGAAAATATAACAACATTTTATAGTTCTAAAAATAATTTTGGCACACAAATTGATTATATTAATTGGAGTTTCGTTGGTGGATATGAAATCTACGATGTAACAGGGTATGAAAATTTAAAGATTTTAACACTTAATTATGATGGTGGAGATATTGAAGAGTTCGAATTAAGCGTTATTAATGATAGAAGAATAGAACTTTACAATGTAGATTCGAAAACTACATATGAGTTTTCTGGAAGAGGGTTTGTACAATATTTAAAAAGTACAAAAAATAAAAAAGAAGCAAAAGATCTTGTAAGAAATGAGGGAAGAAAACGTACTAAAATAGAAAGAAAAACAAAGAATAGAAGAAATTTAAAATAAGTTTGGTTAGTTGATTTTTGATTGGTTAGTTACCAATCAAAAGGAAAACCGCTCTTTACAGAGCGGTTTTTTCTTTGTTAAAAAAATTAATGAAAATTTTATTTTATAAACCATAAACGAAACAACTTGTTTTTATACTTTTAAAGAAAGAAATATTAGGGTACAAATATGAGTAAAACAGCATTTATTACAGGAGCAACATCAGGAATTGGAAAAGCAACTGCTGAAATTTTCGCAAAAAACAATATAAGACTCGTGCTTTGTGGAAGAAGAACTGAAAGATTAAAAAAACTTCAAAAAGAATTAAGTAAACTTACAGAAGTTACCACTTTACAATTTGATGTTTCTAAAAGAACAGAAGTAGAAACTGCAATCAATTCACTTCCAGAAAATTTTAAACAAATTGATATCTTGATCAATAATGCTGGTAATGCACATGGTTTATCAACAATACAAGATGGTAGTATTGATGATTGGGATGCTATGTTAGATATTAACGTAAAGGGTTTATTATATGTTTCTAAAGCAATTATTCCTCAAATGACAGAAAGAAATAGTGGCTTTATTGTAAATATTGGCTCTATTGCTGCAAAAGACGTGTATCCTAACGGAAATGTATATTGTGCTTCTAAACATGCTGTAAACGCTCTAAATAAAGGAATGAGAATAGATTTAAACAAACATAACATTCGTGTTTCTGCAATTCATCCTGGAGCTGTAGAAACTGAGTTTTCTGATGTTCGTTTTAAAGGTGATACTGAAAAAGCGAAATCTGTTTATGCAGGTTATAAAGCTTTACAAGCTGATGATATTGCAGATATTATTTATTTTGTAGTTACAAGACCTTACCATGTAAATATTGAAGATTTGGTTGTGTATCCAACTGCACAAGCAACTCCAACAATTTTGAATAAGAATTGAAATGATTAACAAACGCTTACTTATTAAAAAACTACTTTCTCATAATGATGAGAATAGTTTTTATGATAAAAAGCAAGAAATATCATTAAGTTCTAAAGACGGAAAAGCAAAATTTTTAAAACACGTTTGTGCGCTTTCTAATTCTAACCCAAAAAACAATTCTTACATCGTAATTGGTATTGAAGATGAAGAAAACAAAATTATTGGTGTAGACTTTTTTGATGACAGTAAGATTCAAAATTTGGTAAATGCATACCTTAAAAATCCACCAAAGATTGAGTATGAAAATGTACCTTTTCCAAGATTACCTCGTCATAAAGTAATTGGCTTAGTTACTATACATCCAAATAACAAAATTACATCACTTTTAAAAAATACTTGGAAATATAAAAAAGGAACTTCGTTTTATAGAAGAGGAAGTATTTCTATATCAACCCCTAAAAACTTCGAATTAAGAAATACTAACAAAAAAATTGTTGATGCCATAGAAAAAAATGCGGGTAATAATATTGAATTAACTTTAAATGGCGTTTTCGATTTTATTAATAATCATAAACCAACACACAAACCAAAATACAAGGTTTTTAATGAGCAATTTGTGTTGTGTTGGGCAGGAAAAAGCAAGATAATTAATAATAAAGAATTTTTTTCTAGAGTAGATATTGAGTTAATAAATGAACAAGTAAAATTATTTTTTTCTGCTTTAGATGATGTACAGATAAGTTATAATAAAAACTCTTTTATTGTAACAGAATACATTTTATTAGGATTAGAGAAAGAAGAAAAATATTATCCTTTAGAAAAAACAATTATCAATTTTAAAAATAACGGAAAGCATAATATTTTAAAAGAGTTCTTATTTGTTGCACCAAAATTTAATACAGAAACCATTCTAGAAATTTATAACAGTTGCAATGCTATTATTAAAAAACTTGAAAACAAAATACCCCTTTCAGGTCTAGAACACGAAGATGTTTTGCGCTTACCTACAAACTGCCTAATTTGTTATTTGCATGGTTTTTTAGAAGCTGAAGAACAACTAAAAAAGGCAAAAAATCATATTAGAAACCTTAAAGACAAAACTACCTATATCAAATACAAAGAAGCATTGCGTGTCATTAGAAAAGTAAAATATAGTTAGGATTATTATTTCTTACAAAATAAATTTGAAAAACTTTTTTAAGTAAGTTTTAGAAATAGAACATTTAAAATCTAACCTCTTCATAAGCTCCATAAATAAAAGAATTACATCTCCTAATAAATAAGGAAAAATGGTAGTTGCTATAAATACTTTATTCTTGTATTTTATTTGTTAAACATGGTACTGTCTAAATTCTGATTGAACTTAATATCTTTCGTAATTTCTTCTACCCAAGCATCCTTAATTACATTCGCATTCCAATCTGACTTTGTGTATTTACGATACGTAGTTAATAAAACGCCTTCTATATTTTCATACTTTACACGCATTAAAATAGGGTCTGTAACATTTTTAGAAACTACAGTAAATAGAAACTGATCTACTAAGTTTGTTTTTGGATTAATATATAGTTGATAAATATCTGAAGCTTCATCATTTATTAAATCAAAAGTGATTTTCACAACCTCGTATATTTTATTATCTACATTTTTTTGTCCTAAATACTCATAATTAATACCTGGATCTAATAATTTTTGCATCATTGCAAACCAATAAAAATTAGTCTTACGAGTAAAATTTACACTTGATATAGCTTTACTGCCAGTAACTTCTTCTCCATCTATTTTTAACCAAAAGTCTTTTCCATTATAACCTTGTTCCATTTTTCCCTTTAAATTTGGTAATGTTCTTTGGTGCTTCAAATACCTTCCATGAGATAATTCACCATCAAAAATATAAGACTCTATAGATACATCTTCTTTTTGATCAGGAGTTCGATATGTATAATTAAAAACGATATCCTTCAAGTTTAGTAAGTCTTGATAATGACCTGTTTTTTGAGTCATTTTATAGACTAACTCATGCCCTTTGTTTTTGAATTTAGGTGTTTTAACTTCTATTTTTTTTGATGTTACTCCGTTATTTTCCTTTTTATTTCCACAAGAAATTATTAACGTACTAAAAATAATTGCAATAATTAATTTTGAATAATGCATGTTTTCTTTTATTTAATAATCCCGCTTTAATTTTAAATAGAGATTGTGATTAGTGTATTTATTGTTTATTAATTATTTCGATTAAAACCTCTTTAAAAGTATCTACAGGTTGGGCTCCAGTAATTGCACTTTGTCTATTAAATACAATTGTTGGTACAGAACTAACACCTAAATTTTGCCAATACTTTTCTTTACTTTTAATTTCAAAACGAGCTTCTTCGTTATCTAATTTAGATAAACCTTCTTCAGCATTTAAACCAACATCTAATAAAGCTTGTTTTAAAACGGCTCTTTTAGAAACATCTTTACGATCGCTAAAAAATGCCTTTGTTAATGTCATTTTTAATTCGGTTTGTTTACCAAAGTCTTTAGCATATTCTAATAAAACATGTGCATCAAAAGTATTTACCATTCTCATTTCATCAAAATAATCAAATTTGAAACCTAGTTCTGCTCCAGCTTCTGTCATATTTTGTTTCGATGCTTTTTGTTGTTCAGGAGTAGAACCATATTTTTCAGTAATATGTTCATTTACATTCTGACCTTCTGCAGGCATATTAGGATTTAACTCAAAAGGTTGCCATTCAATTTCTATTTGATCTTCAATTCCAAGTTCAGTAATTGCTTTTTCTAAACGTTTGTATCCAATGGTACACCAAGGACAAACTACATCAGAAACGATATCTATTTTTAATTTTGTTTTCATTTTATTTTTTTATTGCTATTTATAAGAAACAAGAATATCAGCTGCTTTTTTTAAGTTAGGTACCTCAATTTCAGTTTTTGGAGCTAAAGGAAAAGTCTGTTGTCCTGGTCTACTTATAAAAGCAGCTCTCCATCTAGCCCAAAGTGCACCTGCAACATCCCAACCATGTGCTGCAATTAGCATACATTCATTAGGTTTTACATCCAATTCATTTGCTGCCCAATTATATGTATCAGTAAAAGGTTTAAATTTAGCAACAGTTTCAACGCTAAGTCTTTCATCAAAATAATTAGTTAAGCCAGCACTTTCAAATTGTTTAGTAACCCCTTCTTTAGATGAGTTTGTTAATGCTACTAATTTATAACCAGCCTGCTTTAATAGTGTTAAAGCGTCTTTTACTTCTGGATGCGCAGGTAAATCGCGTAACCCAGATAGTATAACTTTGCGAGCATCTTCTTCAGAGATTATAATGTTATTATTTGCTGCTACCATTTGTAAAGCTGCTGCACCAATATGTCCAAAAGGTTCATAGCGTCCACTTGCCGAAACAACTAACGAATATTGTAACATCGTAGTAAACCATAATGACAATAGGTCTTCATTTCCACCTAAAGCAACACCAACTTCTTTTTTCATTTTTGTGAGATCTAGAAGCGTCTCATTAACATCAAAAAATAATACTTTAGGTCTGATTTTAGTTTCCATTTAGAATAGATTTTTATTATAATAAACCTTCCACATTAAAAGGGAAAATTTAATACTATTTATCTGAATTATTGAGGAGTAACATTTTATTTTTTCCAAGCAAATTTTTGAAAAGGAGCATCAACAGGAGTATTTGCAATATGGTTTGTATAATTACTTATTACTTTTTGAGACAACCCTAAAATGATTTCTAAAACTTGTTTCTCTTTATAACCAGCTTCATAAAAAGCTTGTAATTCTTCTTGTGATACATGACCACGATTACGAACTATAAGCAAAGTCATTGTACGTAATGCCTCTAATTTTTGGTTTTCAAGAGGCGTTTCATTTCTTAATGCTTCTGTAATACTTTGATCAACTTTCATCATGTTTGCTATTGCAGTATGTGCAGGAACACAATAATGACATTCATGCTCAACGTTAATAGTTTGCCATACTACTGTTAATTCATCTTTATCAAAAGAAGATTGCGTAAACAATTTGTGTATTGTTTGGTAAGCCTCTAATAATTCTGGAGCATTTGCTAATACTCCATGTAATCCAGGTATCATTCCGTTAGCTTTTAATGATTTTTCTAATAATGCTTTGCTTCCTTCTGGAGCAGTTTCGATGTTGTGTATTTTTAAAGATGTCATAATTTCAATTTTTAATTTATTGTGTTTTTATCTAAACAATCGTTTAGTTATTTGTTAAAAAAAAGGTTTAAATATTTTTGAATGTCATTTCTATATAATCTTCAATTTCTTTTTTGTTATTAACTCTACTAGCAGCAGCTAAACCATGTTTTGCTAATACTAAAAAGTTAGCTTCTTTAAGTACAGTTTCTTCATCTTTTGATGAATCCATTTTTAATTTTTCAATGAATAATTTTTTTAGATTATCCATAAAAGATGTCATTTGGTTATTTACCACTTCATCTTCGCTTTCTGAAAATTCATTATAGGTATTTGTAACTAAACAACCTTTTTGATTTCCTTCTTTATGGCAAATAGCAACAGAATCGTAAAAAAATTGTTTAATATCTTCAACGCCACCTGTAGCATTTTTAAATTTATCAAACATAGTTTTTGTTTTAGCCTTATAACTTTTTAAGCTTTCTATAAAAACTCCATGCTTATTTCCAAAACTAGCATATATAGAAAACTTATTGATGCCCATTTCTTTTTCAAGCATTTGCATTGAGGTATTTTCATAACCGTTTTTCCAAAACAAATTCATTGCTTTATCAATAACCTCTTCTTCTATATATTGTTTTTTTCTTGCCATTATTTATAATTACATCACAAAACTAAACAATCGGTTAGTAATAACAAAGCATTTTAACAATAAATATCAAAAAAGCCCGGAATTTTCCGAGCTTTTTAAATTGTAAATTAAAATTACAAGTCTTTATAAATCAAACTTTATGCCTTGTGCTAAAGGCAATTCATCAGAATAATTTACAGTATTCGTTTGTCTTCTCATATACACTTTCCAAGCATCAGAACCAGATTCTCTACCTCCACCTGTTTCTTTTTCTCCACCAAAAGCGCCACCAATTTCTGCACCAGAAGTTCCAATATTTACGTTTGCAATTCCACAATCTGAACCTGCATAAGACAAGAATTTCTCTGCTTCTTTCATTTCATTAGTCATAATTGCTGATGATAAACCTTGAGCAACACCATTTTGTTTCTCAATGGCATTTTCAACTTCTCCAGAATATTTCATTAAATATAAAATTGGTGCAAAAGTTTCATGTTGAACAATTTCAAAGTGATTTTCTGCTTCAACAATTGCTGGTTTTACATAACAACCAGACTCATAACCATCTCCTTCTAAAACACCACCTTCCACTAATACATTTCCACCTTCTGCTTTCGCTTTTTCTATTGCAGCTAAATACGTATTTACAGCATCATAATCAATTAACGGCCCAACATGATTATTTTCATCTAATGGATTTCCTATTTTAATTTGTTTGTAAGCACCAACAATGGCATCTTTAACTTTATCATAAACAGATTCATGAATTATCAATCTTCTAGTTGATGTACATCTTTGCCCACAAGTACCAACAGCTCCAAAAACAGCACCAGGTACCACAACTTTTAAGTCTGCAGTTGGTGTAATAATAATGGCATTGTTACCTCCTAATTCTAATAAAGATTTCCCAAAACGTTGTGCAACAGTTGCACCAACAATTCTTCCCATTCTTGTAGAACCTGTTGCAGAAACTAATGGAATTCTAGTATCACAAGTCATCATTTCTCCAACTTTATAATCTCCGTTAATAATACAAGAAATTCCTTCTAGTAAATTATTTTCTTTTAAAATTTCTGCAATAATATTTTGACAAGCAACAGCACATAAAGGTGCTTTTTCTGAAGCTTTCCAAACACAAACATCACCACAAATCCACGCTAAAGCAGTGTTCCACGCCCAAACTGCTACAGGAAAATTAAAAGCAGAAATAATACCAACAACTCCTATTGGATGCCATTGTTCTCTCATAACATGTCCTGGTCTTTCAGACGGAATTGTTTGCCCATTTAATTGACGAGATAACCCAACAGCAAAGTCACAGATATCAATCATTTCTTGAACTTCACCATAACCTTCTTGCAAAGATTTTCCCATTTCATAAGAAACTAATTTTCCTAAAGGTTCTTTTAAATCTCTTAATTTATTACCAAATTGACGAACAATTTCTCCTCTTTGTGGAGCAGGCATATTTCTAAATGATAAAAACGCTTTAGTGGCAGTTTCCATCACTTTTTCATAATCTTCTTTTGTAGTCGATTTTACTTTACCAATCAACTTACCATCAACAGGAGAAAAACTTTCAATAATTTCTCCATTCGAAAAATTATTTGAACCTGTAGAAGTTCCTTCATTTACATCTTTTACACCTAATTTCAGTAAAGATTCTTTAATTCCAAAGTCTATCATTTTGTTGTTCCGTTTTTGTTGTTTACATTCGAGTAACGAAATTACGAATAATTTTATATATACTTAAATTAAACAAAAACATTATTTATTGTTTAATTTTAAACAAATATCATGAAAAAACTCTTTCTTATTCTTGCTTCATTTTTAGTTCTGATATCATGTAAAAATGAATCTGAATTTTCTTTAAAACAGAATATATCAAATGTAAAAAAAAGTAAATTTGCTATTATAATTCATGGTGGAGCAGGTACAATTTTGAAAAAAAACATGTCTGATGAAAAAGAGGCAGCTTATAAAGCTAAATTAGAAGAAGCCATAAAAGTTGGACATACTATTTTAAAAAATGGTGGAACAAGTACAGCAGCAGTAATGAGAACGATACAAGTTATGGAAGAATCTCCATTATTTAATGCTGGTAAAGGAGCTGTTTTTACACATGAAGAAACCAATGAATTAGATGCTTCTTTTATGGATGGAAAAACTTTAAATGCTGGTGCAGTTGCTGGTGTTACTAATGTAAAAAGCCCTATTGAATTAGCTATTAAAGTAATGACAGATTCTGATCATGTAATGCTTTCTGGTAAAGGAGCTTCTGTTTTTGCTAAAGAAAAAGGGTTGGAAATTGTTGATCCTAATTATTTTTATACTGAAAGACGTTTTAAATCGCTTCAAAGAATTAAAAATAGAAACAAAACAGAACTAGACCATGATGATAAAAAAGCAGCTTTTTATGATGCAGATATTAAAAATGAAAAATTTGGTACTGTAGGTTGTGTAGCTTTAGATAAAGAAGGAAATATTGCAGCAGGAACGTCTACTGGAGGGATGACTAATAAACGTTGGGGAAGAATTGGAGATGCACCTATAATAGGTTCTGGTACATATGCAAATAATTTAACCTGTGGAGTTTCTTCTACAGGTTGGGGAGAGTATTTTATAAGAACTCAAGTTGCTTATGATATTTCTGCTCAGATGGAATATCAACAAAAAACACTAAAAGAAGCAACAAAAGATGTTATTCAAAATAAATTAACAAAACTTGGAGGCACAGGTGGTGTTGTAGCTTTAGATAAAAACGGAAATATGTCTTTTGAGTTTAATACAGCAGGGATGTACAGAGCTTCTATGAATGATAAAGGGCAATTAATAGTAAAAATCTACAAAGAATAAGACAACCATTCTTCTGGTATTGGCCCTAAATTAAGTTCTATTTCTTTTGATTTAATTTTCTTTTTATACCCTAATCTAGAAATTTTAGGAATAGATAAGTTTACGTTATTTTTTTTATTTATTAATTCTAAAGTTTCTTCAATTGTTCTTTTATTACATAGTACTAAACTATTCATCATAGCATTAGATTCTTTTTCTAAATCATAAAAATCTACAAAATAAGCAGGTTTATTATCTCTATAAATAAGCCATTGTGTATGTTTTTTGTTTTTAAGTTCAACAATTTCTTTTGTTCCACTAAATGTTCTATATACAGTTTTTAAAAATGTCATTTTTTATATTATAAGTAATTAAATAATTAAAATATTATATTAATCGTATTTTACAGCCCTAAAATTAACATATACTTAATTTAAAGATGATGCAAATTTAATTGATTAATATTTAATTTCTTTATTTTTTCGTTTAAACAACAAATATAATCGGTGAATTATTGTTAAAAATTAAATTTAACTCCAGAGTAAATACCTAAGTTAAATGGAGAAAATCCGTTATCGTTTTTATAAAACGTATTTAATTGCACTTTAAACATTGGGTTTAAATTTAAAGACCAATTTTTATGTAAAGAATAATTAAAATCTAACCCTAAATTTCCGCTAAAATTAATAGCGTTTAAATTGGTAGCTTTACCAGATTTTGTAAGAAAGGTTGTTCTTAAATTTACTTCATTCTTATTTAAAAATAAAGAGCTAAACCCCGTAACAATTTGCGAATTAAATTTATTTGTATCTAAAAAAGTATATTTAATTTCAAGTGGAATTTCTATGTAACCAAAGTTTTGATTTAGATTTCCATTCAAACTTTGTGTGTTTAATATAGAATTACTAGCAAAATCTGATTTTTCTTTAGATGCTGTCTCAAAAGAAAAAGAACTTCCATTATTAAACGATATAGAAGATACGTTTTTTGATATTGATGATACAACTGTAATATTATTATTTACATAACTCATTTCTTGCTTATGAATACCAGATTGAATCGTCCATTTATCATTTATTTTATAACCAATTTGAAAACCATAAGAAAAAGAATTTTTACCTTCTGTAGAGTTAGATAAACTTGAAGCTACTGGAGAAGAATTTGAAAATGAATTAGAATTTAAAACTGCAAAAACTGGAGCAACCATCCATTTTTTTATTTCTTTATGGTTAGAAAAAACACTGTCTTTATTTTGTTTTAAATTATTTAAATCTACTTTCTTAATGTTAGTTTTATTAATATTATTAACCTTATCCTCTTGCTTATCTGGTGTTGTTTTATCAGAATAAATCTGTTCTTTTTTTATTACATTTTGCTGTTCTTTTTTTGAAGAATCTATTTTTTCTAGTTTAGAATTGTCAGCTAAAAAAATCTTTTTCATAGCGTTTTTTGTGCTAACTAATGTCTTCTTCTTTTCAGAATTATTCTTTATAATTTGTTTTGTATTTACTTTTTTATTTGCAACAATTACTTTTTTCTTAAAGTTATCTACAGAAATTGTCGAATCTATTTTTATATTGGTTTCTACCTCAACTTTTTCTATAGAACTTTCTGTTATAATAATTTTAGAATCTGTTTTATTAAAATCATTTTCTTCGTTTGAAAACGGAAACAAAAACAACCCTAAAACAAATAGGGCTGCAATACCTCCATTAACAAACCACCAAATAGGAATAATTTTTCTTTTTTTATGTTGAAGCTTAGATTCTATATTGTTCCATACTTTTTTACTTGGAGTTACCTCCAAATTTTTAAGTTGTTTTTGAAACATTTTATCTAAATTATTTTGATCCATTAATTATTTTTTAATTCATTTTTTTGATGATTTTCTAACTTTTCTTTTAAAATTTTTCTAGCTCTAGAAAGATTAGATTTTGATGTTCCTACAGATATTTTTAACAATGCTGCAATTTCTTTATGCGAATAACTATCTAACACATATAAATTAAAAACTAACCTATATCTATCTGGTAATTGTTGTATAAACTCTAACAAAACATCAACATTAAAAATGGTACTATCTAAACTAATTTCTTCTACTTCATCTATTGTAGAAACTTTTTCTACAATTTGTAAATTTGGTTGTGCTCTATATTTTTGTAATACTGTATTTATAGTAATTCTTTTTAACCAACCTTCAAAAGAACCTTTATGTTTGTATTGTTTAATTTTATTAAAAATGGTAATAAAACTATCTTGTAAATTGTCTTCTGCATCTTGATAATTACTTGAATATTTTAAACAAATAGCAAAAAGTTTATCAGCATAAAGTTGATAAACCTCTGTTTGTGCTGCTATTTTTTGTTTGCAACAATCTTGTATGAGTTTTTCTAGTTTGATGCTTCTAATTTACAGGAACTATTACTTCCTCAAAAATATTATCTCCATTACTATCTGTTCCTTTAAAGAATTTAAAAACATAATCTTCTTCTTGAGATGCTTTTACAGCAAACTTCTTTTCTTCTTGTATTAAAGCGTCTGTACAATTTTGATCTAATTCTACAAATGCTGTTATGGCAACTATTCTTGTAGTATCTTTTGTTTCATAATAAATACGATCAAAAGAATAACATCCATTTGGTAACGTATATTTTACTTTAATTGTATCTATTTCGCCTAAAATAAAACTTGCAGGAGTTATAGCTTCATCAATTGGTAAATACTCAAATTGATAATTTGGTGTATCAATATCATTATTAAAACAAGAATAGAAAACAAGTAATCCAAATAAAAGCAGCGTAATTTTTTTCATTTTATAATAGTTTTTTAAATTAATATTTAAGTGTTGGATATCCATTTTGGCATTCTACAGATTTTGGCGCATTTGCAATATCACAAGTAGAAATTATACCATATTTATAATTAAAATCTTTTTCTGCTTCAGAATAAGTTGCTACTTTTTTTAGAAATGTAACAGTATCTATTTGATTAGAATAGGCAATATATCCTTGAGGGCCACCACAAGCTTTTGCACCATAAGCTGTAAATAACCACTCACTTGAGTCTGTGCAAGAAACACTATAAGATAGATTTTGTATTTCATCAAACAAATCCATTAAGTTTCTATGGTCTATTTCTTGCTCTGTTAATTCTCTTTTTACTACTAATTCTTTTTCTGTAAGTGATAGAATTCTCCAAGCATAATTTGTTGGATAACTTTGTGTAGATATACTAATAAGTGTATTTTCTAATTCAAAAGTCCCATCAATATTAAAAAAAGTTAAAGGTGGTGTACCACACCAACCAAAAGTATGTTCTACAAAATCTCCATTTTGAGCAAATGAAATTCCATAACTTTCGTCTGAAAATGAATTTGCTCTTTTAAAGGTAGTGGTTTCTCCATCATAAACAGGTTCTACCCAAAAACCTAATAATAAGTTTTCTGAATCTATTATTGGCTCATTAGTTTCGCAATTACTAAAAACCATAACAACTGCAAAAACAACTAGATATTTAAAAATTGACTTCATATATAGACTTCTTTTCTTAAAGATGTAAAAAAGGTAAAAAGGTTGCGTTAAATAATGTTTTTTATTGATTTTCTGGCATTCCTATTTTTCCTATAAAGCAAATAGAACCAGTTTCTTTTTCTGTAATTGTGTACAAAAAAGGCTTATTTATTATTATTTCTTTATTTGGTTGCGTAGAAGTAGTTTCTATAGCAACAATAGTAACAGCAGCAGCTTCTGTTCCTTTTTCATTAACTTCTATAAATGTTTTTTGTAAAACATAAGATATTTTTAAAAACACATCGCTAATTCCATTAAAATTTGCATTTGCAGAGAATGCATTTTCTAAACCTAAATCAACTAGACCTTCATTTAATTTTTTTTGATAAGAAGATTTAAATTTTGGAATTGTTAAGTTGATAGCTTGATTTTTAAAGTTTTCAGTCCAACTTTTCCAATTATCAGTATTTAAAAGATTTATAATATCTGTTGTTGTTTTATTCTCTTTTGGAAGTATAACAGTCATTGTGTATTTATCATTCTTATAAGGTAGTTTAACAGCAGAAAAAGAAGTGTTTTCATAAAATGATAAATCATTAGTAAGATTCATCATTTCTACATTTTCTGTGCTATTTTCGCCATAAAAAGGAAGTTCTTTAGTGTTTTCTTCTTCAAATTTATATTTCCAATCACTTTTAAAATACAAAGCATTTATAAGAAACATAGCATCTGTTGGACTAATCGTTTCTATAATTGTTGGTATTTTTTGATGTGTTTTATCTGACACCCAATTATTTATAGTATTAACTGAATTAACATCAGAAAAGTCTAAATTTTTAACATCAGCATTGTAATAATTTTTATTTGTGTTGATGAAATCTTCTTTTACAGAAAATGTTTTTTCTATCCAAATAGAATTTGCAATTTCAAATATAGAGCCAACAGAGTTATCAGATAAATTCACACTTATTTCTCTATTTATTTCATTAATTTCATTAGGGAGAAAATCAGTATAATTTAATGTATTTTCAAAAGCTGTTTTAGTTTCACTTTCTGATCCATTATACACCATACCTAACGCTAAAGATAAACTTACAGGAGAAATCATAAAGTTTTCATTTGCTTCTGTAGTAGCAATGTTTTTAAAAATATCAAATGCAAACTTGTTGTTGGCTTCTATAAAAATCTCGCTTTTGGGTATAGTGTTAAAAGGAGTTATTTCTTCTGTATTAGAAGTACAAGATTGTAGTAGAACAACAAAAAGCACTTTTATTAAAACATATTTTCTCATATATAGACTTCTTTTCTTACAAGATGTAAAAATTTTAAAAAGGTTGCGTTAAATAATTCTATTTTTGCAAAAGTATATGCAAGAATCTATTTTTAACATACAGTCAGATAATGATTTTAAGCAAGTAGCCTTAGAAGTTTTTAAACATCAATTTAAAAATAATAAAGTATACAGGTCTTTTTGCGATTTATTATACATTCATCCTTCTGATGTTTCTACCGTTAAAGAAATTCCGTTTTTACCTATTCAGTTTTTTAAGAGCAGAAAAGTACTTTCATCTTTAGATGAAGTACAAGAAACTTTTACGAGTTCTGGTACAACAGGCAGCACAACAAGTAATCATTTTGTTACAGATATTAATCTATATAAAGAAAGTTATTTAAAAGGATTTGCACATTTTTATGGAAACATAGAAGACTATGTTGTTTTGGCTTTATTACCAAATTATTTAGAAAGAAAAGGTTCTTCTTTGGTTTTTATGGTGGATGATTTAATAACAAAATCTAAAAACTCAGAAAGTGGGTTTTATCTTAATAATATTGAAGAATTAGCTAAAAAACTAACAGAATTAGACCAAAAAAGACAAAAAGTGCTTTTAATTGGTGTTTCTTTTGCTTTGTTAGATTTGGTAGAATTGCAACAATTCAACTTAAAAAACACTATAATTATGGAAACTGGTGGTATGAAAGGAAGAAGGAAAGAATTGATTCGTGAAGAATTACATCAGTTATTAAAAAATGGTTTTAATGTTGATAAAATTCACTCAGAATATGGAATGACAGAATTATTGAGCCAAGGATATTCTAATGGAAATGGTATTTTTAAAACACCACCTTGGATGAAAATTCTAATAAGAGATACAGAAGATGCGTTAACAATTCAACCAGTTAAAAAAAATGGCGGAATAAATGTAATTGATTTAGCCAATTACAATTCATGCTCATTTATTGCTACGCAAGATTTAGGAAAAGTACACAAAAACGGAACATTTGAAATTGTTGGTCGTTTTGACAATTCTGATATTAGAGGTTGTAATTTGATGGTTTTGTAAACTTAACTTTCTCAAAAAAATCTTCATAAATAATAAAAGCGAAAATTTTAAAATTTTCGCTTTTATTATTTAATTATTTTCTGATTTTATTCGCTCTTCAATGCATTCCAACCTTGTGCTTTTAACTCAATTTCTTGATTTGCTCTAGTAACTAAATTTAATCCTTGGCTTTCTGCAGTAATATGACCCACAATAGAAAAATTTGGATTTCCTTTAATTTTATCAAAATCTGCAATTGGTACCGTAAATAAAAGTTCGTAATCTTCACCTCCACTTAAAGCAACCATTGTAGAATCTAACTCAAACTCTTCACAAGTAGAAATTACTTGAGGATCTAAGGGTAATTTATCTTCATATACCTTACAGCCTACTTTACTTTGTGTACAAATATGAAAAAGCTCTGATGAAAGTCCATCAGAAATATCAATCATAGATGTTGGTTTTACATCTAATTCTTTTAACAATCCTGCAATATCTTTACGAGCTTCTGGTTTTAATTGACGCTCAATTAAATAGGTGTAATTATCTAAATCTGGCTGATTATTTGGGTCTACTTTAAATACTTGTTTCTCTCTTTCTAAAACTTGTAATCCTAAATAAGCAGCACCTAAATCTCCAGAAACTACAATTAAATCAGTTTCTTTTGCGCCATTTCTATACACAACTTCTTCTTTTTCTGCCTTACCTATAGCTGTAACAGAAATTAAAATTCCTTTGGTAGAAGATGTTGTATCTCCACCAATTAAATCTACTTTATAAGTATTACAAGCCAATTGAATTCCTGCATATAATTCTTCTATTGCTTCTAAAGAAAACCGATTAGAAACAGCAATAGAAACCGTAATTTGTTCTGCAACTCCATTCATTGCATACACATCAGATAAATTTACCATTACAGCTTTATATCCTAAATGCTTTAAAGGCATATAACTTAAATCGAAATGCACACCTTCTACCAACAAATCTGTTGTTACTAAAGTTTGTTTTTCTGAAGCTTGCAAAACAGCTGCATCATCTCCTACAGCTTTTACTGTTGATGCATTTTCTACCTTAAAATATTTTGTAATATGATTGATTAAACCAAACTCTCCTAACTCCGCTAACGATGTTTTTTGTGTATTTTTATCTTCTAACATGCTGCAAAGATAGGTACATTCTAAAAAACCACAGAACTACTTTAACACCTATCTTTATTTATTTTATATTTTAAATAGTATTTTTGATGAACAACTACTACAATAATAATTTTACTAAAAACGTTTAATAGATTCTAAAAGTAATTAAATGATAAAAAAGACATTTTTCATAACACTAATCACATTGGTTTTTAGTTGTACAAAAAATGATGTTTTTGAAAGAGAAAATCAAATAATCATTAATCCTATTGCAAAATGTGAAAATGGTTTAGCAGGAGAATATCCTTGTAATGACTACGATTTATTAACACATTTTTCTTTAGAAGAATTTGGTGGTTCAGATACAGTTATAAGTGACTCTTGGGGATGGACACATGCTACTTCTAAAAAAGAGTTTGCTTTAATTTGTACCAACAAAGGGGTTACTTTTATTAATATTACAGATCCTGCAAATGCTGTTATTGTAGGAACTTTAAAAACAAATAGTGAAGAAAATGGCATAAGAAATATTATAACATTTCAATCTTTTGTATATGTTATAAGTGAATCTCCAGACCATGGAGTTCAATCTTTAAACTTAGAAAAATTACTTAATATTAATACTCCTCCAATAGAATTTACATCAGATAGAGATTATACTTTTTTTAAATATGCAAGCAACATTTCTATTAATGAAAATACTGATTTTGCTTACGTTTCAGGAACAAATACTTTTAGTGGAGGTATTCATTTTTTAAATTTAAATGATCCATCTAAAATAAAAGATGCTGGTGGTTATTCTAACAATTCATATGGTAATAAAACTAAAGTAATTACTTATAAAGGACCAGATACAGATTATACAGATAAAGAAATTTTAATTGGTAGCAACAATAATGAAGTTGTTATCTTAGATATTACAGATAAAGAAAACCCTGTAAAAATAACCTCTTTCACTTATCCAAATATTGGTAAAACACATCCAAATGGGTTTACTGAAGATTTTAAATATTTTATTTTTGGTGATGAATTAGATGAAATAAATAACAGCGCTAATACCAATATAATTATTTACGATTTTACAGATTTAGACAATCCTATTCATCATTTTAATTACACAGGTAATACAACTGCTATAGATAAAAATGGGTACATAAAAGGAACCAATTATTATTTAGCTAATTACACAAGTGGAATAAGAATTCTAGATATTTCTAATATTGATAATAAATCTTTTACTGAAATTGGTTTTTTTGACACCTATACAGAAAACAATAATTCAGAAACAAAAGGAGTTGTAAATGTATATCCGTATTTAGAAAGCGGAAACATTATTGTGAGTGATACAAACAATGGATTCTTTCTAATTAGAAAAAGTAAAACATAATAATTTTTTATTTTTCTTCTAAAAAAGGAGTATTTTGGTCAACTAACCTTTTTTTATGACTCGTTTTTTCTTCCTTTTCTTTATTTTTTTAATCAGTGTTTCTAAAGCTACTGCACAAAAAATAATTAATATTGCTGAGGCAGAAGCTAAATCTGCTAAATCTAAAATTCATTTTAAAGCAAACCCAAACACATCAAATTACGATATTACGTACCATAAACTAGAGTTTACTGTAGATCCTGCTGTAACAAATATTAAAGGAAAAGTAACAACAACTTTTACTGCTTTAGATAATTTAAATACTGTTACTTTCGATTTAGATGATAATATGACTGTAACCTCAGTATCTCAAAACGAAAATTCAGTTTCATTTTTACAAAACTCTAATGATGAATTAATAATTACACTTGAAAATAGTTTAAATCAAGGAAATTCTACATCAGTTTCTATATCTTATAATGGTAACCCAAAAAGCAGTGGTTTTGGTTCTTTTGAGTTTAACAATCATAATGGAACTCCAATTCTCTGGACACTTTCTGAACCTTATGGCGCTTTAGGTTGGTGGCCTTGTAAGCAAGATTTGAATGATAAAATTGATGAAATTGATGTTTACATAACTGCACCAGAACAATACACATCAGTTTCTAACGGATTACAACAAAGTGCAACAATAACTGCAGGACAAAAAACGACTCATTTTAAACATCAATATCCTATTCCTGCATATTTAATTGCTATTGCAGTTACAAATTACGAAACCTATTCTCATACCATTTCTAATAACGGAAATCCTTTTCCAATAGTAAACTATGTATATCCAGAAAATTTAACTTCTGCTCAAAATAGTACAGAAGTAACTGTTGATATTATGAATCATTTTATTGATTTGTTTGGTAATTATCCTTTTGAAAATGAAAAATATGGTCATGCTCAATTTGGTTGGGGAGGAGGAATGGAACACACAACTGTTTCATTTATGGGGAATTTTAATAGAGGTTTAATTGCTCACGAGTTGGCACATCAATGGTTTGGAAATAAAGTTACTTGTGGAAGCTGGAAAGACATTTGGTTAAATGAAGGCTTTGCAACCTATTTATCTGGATTAACAGTAGAACATTTAGATGGTGAAACTGCCTTTAAAAGTTGGAGGAATTCTACAATTAATTCTACAACCTCTGCTACTGATGGAGCCATTTATCTTTCTGATATTGATACAATAAGTGTAGGTAGAATTTTTAACGGAAGATTATCTTATAACAAAGGCGCAATGGTTTTACATATGTTGCGTAAAAAATTAGGTAATACTAACTTTTTTAAAGGTTTAAAAAATTACCTTTCAGATTCTAATTTAGCTTATGGGTATGCAAAAACTCCTGATTTAATAGCACATTTAGAAACTACAAGCAATTTAGACTTAGAAGAGTTTTTTAATGATTGGGTTTACAATCAAGGATATCCAACTTATAATGTAAAATGGAATCAAACTACTGCTACTTCAATAAATATTGAATTAAATCAAACTCAAAGTCATAGTTCTGTTTCTTTTTTTGAAGCCAATGTTCCTATTCGTTTACATGGAACAAATGGAGAAATTTTAGACATTGTTATAGACAACACAAGTAATAATGAAACCTTTGTAGAAAATGTGAATTTTACCATCAGTTCTTTAGAAATTGATCCTGATGTTCATTTAATTTCAAAGAACAATAATGTTACTTTAAGTGTAGAAAACAACACTTTTTTATCAGAAAACATTACTCTTTTTCCAAATCCAATAAATGATGTTTTAACAATTAAAACATCAGAAAATATTATTTTAAATAAAGTAAGCATCTACAATTCTTTAGGTAAAGAAGTTTTAAAATCTACCAATAAAGAAATAAACCTAAACCAACTTAGTTCTGGAATTTATTTTATTAAAGTAATTACAGATTATGGAGATTTCTATAAAAAAATTGCTAAAAACTAATCCGTAGTAAAATAAATACCCTTTATAAATAAGTTTTTCTATTTTTACCGATATAAAAATAATTCATTCTTTTGATTTCTATAAACACTACAGAAAATAAAAAAATCTATTTTGCTTCAGACCAACATTTGGGTGCTCCTACTCCAGAAGCTAGTTTTCCTCGTGAAAAAAAGTTTGTTGCTTGGTTAAATGAAGTAAAAAAAGATGCCGAAGCTATTTTTTTATTAGGAGATTTATTCGATTTTTGGTTTGAGTACAAAACTGTTGTTCCAAAAGGGTTTGTAAGAGTTTTAGGAAAATTAGCAGAAATAAAAGACTCAGGAATTCCAATCTATTTTTTTATAGGCAATCATGATTTATGGATGAATGATTATTTCGAAAAAGAATTAAATATTCCTGTGTATCATAAACCACAAGAATTTTTAATCAACAATAAAAAATTTCTTATTGGTCATGGAGATGGTTTAGGCCCTGGAGATCATGGATATAAACGCATGAAAAAAGTATTTACTTTTCCGTTATTTAAATGGATGTTTAAATGGTTGCATCCAGATTTGGGTGTACGTTTAGGACATTATATGTCTGTAAAAAATAAATTAATTTCTGGTGATGAAGATGCAAAATATTTAGGTGATGAAAATGAATGGTTGGTTATTTATTGTAAAGAAAAACTAACAAAACAATATTACGATTATTTTGTGTTTGGTCATAGACATCTTCCTTTAGAAATAAAACTAGAAGAAAATAGTACCTATATAAACTTAGGAGATTGGATTCAATATTTTACCTATGGAGAATTTAATAAATCTGAATTTAAACTGTTAAAATTCAATCAAAATTCCCTTTAAATTAAACAAAAACTTACGAAATCTTTAACCAACTTTTAACAAAAAGCAAAATGTTAAAATTGTAGTTTTGTTTTCGTAAAATTTAACACCTAATACAATATTACAATGGATGTAGATGTAAGAGCTATTAATGAAAAAATAGAAAGAGAGAGTGCCTTTATAGATATTCTTACTCTTGAAATGAATAAAGTTATTGTAGGTCAAAAACAAATGATAGAAAGTTTGTTAATTGGTTTACTTGGTAATGGACATATTTTATTAGAAGGAGTTCCTGGTTTGGCAAAAACCTTAGCAATTAACACTTTGTCCAAAGCTGTACAAGGTAGTTTTAGTAGAGTTCAGTTTACTCCAGATTTATTACCTGCAGATGTTGTTGGAACTATGATTTACAACATGCAAAAAAATAATTTCGAAATTAAAAAAGGACCAATTTTTGCAAATTTTGTGTTAGCAGATGAGATTAACAGAGCGCCAGCCAAAGTGCAATCTGCCTTATTAGAAGCAATGCAAGAACGCCAGATTACAATTGGAGACACAACTTTTAAGTTAGATGAACCTTTTTTAGTAATGGCTACTCAAAACCCGGTAGAACAAGAAGGAACATATCCTTTACCAGAAGCACAAGTAGATAGGTTTATGCTAAAAGTTGTAATTGATTATCCAAAATTACAAGATGAGCAAATGATTATGCGTCAGAATTTAACAGGCGGATTTGCAAAAGTAAATCCTGTTGTTTCTATAGACCAAATTATAAAAGCAAGAGAAGTTGCAAATGAAGTTTACATGGATGAAAAAATTGAGAAATACATTCTAGATATTATTTTTGCAACGCGTTATCCAGAGAAATATAACTTACCACAATTAAAAGATTTAATCAATTTTGGAGCTTCACCTCGTGGAAGTATCAATTTAGCAAAAGCAGCAAAATGTTATGCTTTTATTAAAAGAAGAGGTTATGTAATACCAGAAGATGTTAGAGCTGTAGTTACAGATGTTTTACGTCACAGAATAGGAATTACCTATGAAGCTGAAGCAGAAAATGTAACTTCTGTAGACATTATTAACTCTATTATCAACGAAGTTGAAGTACCTTAGAAATGAGTTGGTAGTATTCAGTAACAGTTTGCAGTTGCTTACTCATACTAAATACTAATGTAAAAACTCAACAGTTTGCTAATAACTGCAAACTGAGACTGAAAACTGTTTACTAAAAAAATGGAAACTAAAGAAATACTTAAAAAAGTTCGTAAAATAGAGATTAAGACACGTCGTTTGTCTGATCATATTTTTGGAGGTGAATATCATTCATCATTCAAAGGACGAGGTATGACTTTTTCTGAAGTACGTCAATACCAATTTGGAGATGATGTAAGAGCTATAGATTGGAATGTTACTGCACGTTATAACGAACCTTATATTAAGGTTTTTGAAGAAGAACGTGAGTTAACAATGATGTTAATGGTAGATGTTTCTGGATCTGAATTATTTGGAACATCAACGCAGTTTAAAAAAGATACCGTTACAGAAATTGCTGCAACATTGGCGTTTTCTGCAACTCAAAATAACGATAAAGTTGGTTTAATTTTATTTTCTGATGATATTGAGCTTTTTATTCCTCCTAAAAAAGGAAAAAGTCACGTATTAAGAATCATTAGAGAATTAATTGAATTCAAACCAAAAAGTAAAAAAACGGACATTTCTGTAGCTTTAAAATTTTTATCAAGTGTGATGAAAAAAAGAGCCATTGTTTTTATGTTATCTGATTTTATGGATGATGATTACGAAAAAACTTTGAAAATTGCAGCAAAAAAACACGACTTAACAGGTATAAGAGTTTTTGATAAACATGATGAAGAAATTCCTAATTTAGGAATGGTACCCATGTTAGATTCAGAAACAGATACTGTTCAATTGATAAACACTTCATCAAAATCTGTAAGAACAAGTTACAAGGCAAATGCTTTACGTTTGTCTGACTATTATGTAAATATGTTTAAAAGAAGTGGCGCAGGTACTATTAGCACTAGAGTTGATGAAAGTTACGTAAAAAAATTATTAGGTTATTTTAAACACAAAGGAAGATAGTTTTTGAAATGAAAAAACAAATATTCTACATATTATTCTTATTTATTTCTACTATTGGTTTTGCACAAGAATCAATGGTAAAAGCAGAAATTGACACCACCAATATTAGAATTGGTGAGCAATTCAGTTTAAAAATTTCTGTTGATGAAACTCAGAATGTAATTCTACAAAAATTACAATTAAAAGGATTAGAAATTATAGATTCTACCAAAGTTGATACCGTAAAAAATTCGCTTGTTAGAAAATATATTTTAACAGGTTTTGATAGTGGTGCATTTTACATTCCGCAACAACAAATTTTTGTAAAAAATCAAGCTTTTTTAACAGATTCTTTGTTAGTAAATGTAGCAACAATTACTGTAGACACTACAAAAGTGAAGAAGTTCCCTATTAAATCTATTAAAAGTGAACCTTTAACTTTCGACGATTTTAAAATCTACATTTACATTCTTTTAGCTGCATTGGCAATTATTGGTTTCTGGATTTATTGGTTTGTCATCAGAAAACGAAAAGAAGAGGAAGAAGAACAAACTTACAGAGCTTTGCCTCCTTATGAAGAAGCTATTTTTAAACTGAATGAGTTAGATGAAAAATTATTGTGGCAAAACAATAAAGTAAAAGAATATTATTCTGAATTAACAGAAATTGTTCGTGGTTATATTGAGCGAGAACTAAAAGTACCTGCTTTAGAAAAAACTACTGACGAAGTTTTAGACATGTTAAAAGATTTTAAAAAATCAGAAACAATTTTAACATCAGAAGATACAATCAAAAAACTAAAAGATTTATTACAAGAAGCAGATTTGGTAAAATTTGCAAAATCTAAACCTTTGGCTTTAGAAATAGAAGAAGATAGAAAAGACGCACAAGACATTGTGAGTAATTTAAAACCTAAACCAATTATTGAAGAAAATGATGAATTGGAGTAATTTTGAATTTCATAATCCTGAGTTTTTGTGGTTGCTAATTTTAATTCCATTATTAGCAATTTGGTATTTTTTTATGCGCAAAAAAGACACTGCTGTCTTAACAATGCCAAGTGTAAAAGGTTTCAAAACAGATTCACTTATATCTAAGTTAAAACCAGTTTTATATTTACTAAGGTTATTAGCATTAGCAGCAATTATTGTTGCTTTGGCAAGACCAAGAAACGTTTCTGTAAGTAAAAAAACAAAAACAAACAGAGGTATAGATATTGTTATGGCTATTGATGTTTCTGCAAGTATGTTGGCTAGAGATTTAAAGCCAAACCGTTTAGAAGCTCTTAAAAAAGTAGCTGTAGATTTTGTTGATAGAAGGCCAAATGATAGAATAGGAATTGTAGTTTATGCAGGAGAGAGCTTTACACAAACACCAATTACAAGTGATAAAGGAATTGTAAAACGAACTATTTCTGAATTGAAATGGGGACAATTAGAAGGAGGAACTGCCATAGGAATGGGATTAGGTTCTGCAGTAAATAGACTAAAAGAAAGTAATGCAAAAAGTAAAGTAATTATTCTTTTAACAGATGGTGTAAATAATTCTGGTAACATAGATCCAAGAACTGCAACAGAATTAGCAAAAGAATTAGAAATAAAAACATACACTATTGGAATTGGAACCAATGGAATGGCAGATTTTCCTTGGAGTAGAGATCCAAGAACTGGTAAATTACAGTTTAGAAAACAGCAAGTAGAGATTGATGAAAAGTTATTAGAAGAAATAGCTTCTGAAACTGATGGAAAATATTTTAGAGCAACAGATAACACATCATTAAAAGAAATTTATGATGAAATTGACAAGCTAGAAAAAACAAAAATTGAAGAGTTTAAATACTATAATTATCAAGAAAAATATAGAATTTTTGTCTTTTTAGCATTAGGATTCTTATTATTAGAATTTGTTTTAAGAAATACAATATTTAAAAGTTTTATATAAATTGTTGTGTAAATCCTTTAAGAAAATCGCAATTAAAGAACAATTAAAAGTTTACACAATTAAACAATTACACGTTTTCAAATGTATAAGATAGAAGAACCAATTTATTTTACCTTTTTAATAATCATTCCTGCAATGATTGTTATTTTCTTGTTGGTTTTATGGTGGAAAAAAAGAACCCAAAAGAAATTTTCTGATTTAAATTTATTGAAAAGGTTAGCGCCAAATTCATCAATATTTAAATCTGTTTTAAAGTTGATAATTTTACTTTTAGGAATCACTTTTTTAATTATTTCATTGGTAAATCCAAAAATGGGAACCAAACTAAAAACAGTAAAAAGAGAAGGTGTAGATGTTGTTTTTGCTTTAGATGTTTCTAAAAGTATGTTGGCCGAAGATATTGCGCCAAATAGGTTAGAAAAAGCAAAACAGATTATCTCTAAAACTATTAACAAATTGGGTTCTGATAGAGTTGGAATCATCATTTACGCTGGTAATTCTTATCCGCTTTTACCAATTACAACAGATCATGCTGCTGCAAATATGTTTTTGCAAAATGCAAATCCAGATATGGTTTCTAGTCAAGGAACAGATATTAATGGAGCCTTAGAATTGGCAAAAACCTATTATAATAACGATGAGCAAACCAATCGTTTTTTAATTATTATTTCTGATGGAGAAGATCATCAAGAAGAAACAAAACAAGTTGCTCAAACTTTAACAAACGAAGGTGTAAAGATTTATACTATTGGAGTTGGTACAGAAAATGGAGGTCCAATTCCTATGCGTTTAAATGGCTCTATA
Organism: Polaribacter sp.; assembly: GCF_039939415.1. Taxonomy (GTDB): domain Bacteria; phylum Bacteroidota; class Bacteroidia; order Flavobacteriales; family Flavobacteriaceae; genus Polaribacter. The sequence continues at coordinate 494 of NZ_JBDVJE010000048.1, read as the reverse complement.
ATTGGCTATAAAAAAGATAGAAAAGGAGAAACTGTAATTACAAAACGTAAACCAGAAGTTTTACAAGGTATTGCAGATGCTGCTGATGGACAATATATTGATGGTAATGTTACAGAAAGACCTGTAAAAGTGATTGCAGATATTATTGCAAATGCAGAAAAAAACGAATTTGAGACAAAACAATTCTCTGATTACAAAGACCAATTTCAATGGTTTATAGCAATTGGATTATTATTCTTAATTATTGATATTTTCTTATTTGAAAAGAAAACAAAATGGTTAACAAAAGTTGATTTGTTTAACGAAGAAAACACCAAAAAATAACATGAAGAACTTTAAATACATTCTTATCGTTTTCTTGATGCTTTTTTCATCAAAAGAAATATTAGCACAAAAAGATTCTATCGCTTTACAAAGAAAAGCTAGAAAATTATTACGTAGTGGAAATGAATTGTATCAAAAAAAGCAATTTACAGATGCGTCTGTTGCTTATC
>NZ_JBDVJE010000047.1:0-77684 GCF_039939415.1 Polaribacter sp. | reverse complement strand
TTATAAGGCATGCTTCCTAAAAAATTAATATTTTCCTTCACATTAATATCTATAATAGTTTTTAAATATTTTATATAAGACTTACCCTCTTTTGAAAACCAATCTCTACCAACAATATCTAAAGTAACTTTAGGATGCTTTTTTTTTATCAATGGTAATGCTAATATTAATTTATCTATTCCTTTTTTTTCACAAACAGTACCTATAAAAACTAATTTATAGGGTTCTTCTTTAATAATGTTACTTTGATAAAAAGTATTTAATTTAATACTATTATAAATTGTTTTAAAACTAAAATCAGCATTTAAATATTTCTTTGTTTGGTTTCCTACAAAATCACTTACGGATACAAAATAATCTGCTTTTTTAAATGATTTTTTTTCTTGATACCCTCTCCACAAAGCAGGTTTTATACCTTGTTCAATTGCAAAAAAATGATGTCCGCCATGTAATCTTATTAATTTTTTATAGGGTGTATTATTTGGAAAAAATGCGAAATTCAATTCACTACCTTCAACAATATCTATTGGATTTTGTAAATGAATTTCTTTTAATTTATTTTGAATTTTTCTATTATGATGGTAAAACTTACCAAATTTCCATTGAGACTTTCCTAATCTATAAATGGATACATTTTTATCTATTGTATTTTCATTTAACAAATTATTATTAACACCTACAATAGAAACTACAACATCATTAGCAACTAGATTTTCTGCTAAAAACTTAACAAAAGTACCAATTCCTCCATGAGATTGTCCTTGTTTTGGGTATTCATTTGTTAAGAAACAGATGTGCATATTAAAATTTTATATATTCTTTACTAGAATTATAATTTACAATTTTATTATTACTAACAACTACAGCATTGTCTGGTATAGGTTTATTTACAACAGCGTTTGCTCCTATTGCAACATCATTTCCTATTGTTATTGGTCCAAATATTTTTGCTCCTGGACCTATCCAAACTCTATCTCCAATTGTTGGCACTCCAAATTCTCCTTCAGATTTACCCCAACCAATTATTGTCATTGGAGCAATATTACAATTATCTCCAATAATTGAATTAGAATTTATTATAATTGTTCCTGAATGACTTATAAATAACCCTTTTCCAATTTTTGTTCCGATAGGAATAGAAATACCTACAAAAATTTGACTTATCTTTAAAACGATCATTCCCAATAAGCCTACTAAACTTCTAATAATTGGTATTTTTCTAACAGAAAAATAAATTCCATTTATTAATCTAAACCATGATGTTGCCCAAAAACTTTGATTAAAAAAAATAATCTTTATAGGGTTTTTAGCACCAGTAGCAATATACCTTTTATAATCTGTTTTTATTAATGAAAAACTATTCATATCGTTTTATATTTTCAACAATTATATCTGTAGCAGTTTTAACATTCGAAGCGATATAGTTTAACCATTCTTTATTATTCTTTTCTGTTTTTATAGCTTTTATTATTACTTCTGATATTTCTTCCTTTTTATTAATCCAAAATACAACATTTTTATTAGGCATACTTTTAAAATGTTGAAAGTTATAAATCATTTCAGTTGACCAATCTTTTGATAAATTTGTGTTATAATTTAAATATACAGCAGATTTATTTAAAACAGAGAAATCTAAAGCCATTGTTGAGCCAATATTTATAACTGTGTTACAATGTAAAACTATATTAACTAGTGTTTTAACATCATCATATAAAGGATATACAAAATTCCATTTAGTTTTATCATTTCCTACAAAATTCCAAATTGGTTTAGCCAAACTAATTATCTCTGAATGTTTTTTTAAAACATAATCATATCTATCAGTTAAATCTACAGGACAAGGTCTAAAGAGTATCTGAGGTCTTATTTTTTCATTAATTTTCATTAATTCTGTAGCAATATTATCTAAATAGACCTCATCATAAGGTGATGTTTTTAAATCATCACCTGAAAAACAAATTACTTTTTTATTTATATTTAAGTTATATTGATTAAAGAAATCTTCTTTGCTTTGGTATAATTTTTTATTAAAATAAAAATCAAATTGAGGTGTTCCTGTTACTATTACCCTTTGTTTATTAATCTCAGGATAATATTGTAATAATTCACTTTTCATATATTTAGACCATACAAAAAAGTAATTACTTTTAACATATAAATTTCCTTTAGGTAAATTATCCCAAGAAAAAATTGATCCTATTGTTAATATTTTCATCTTTTTAGCTACTTCAACAATACAGGAAGCATTTACAAGACGTTGATTCGTATTAAAAATAATATCAGGATTAATTTGTTCAATTACTTTTTGGTAGGCTTCATTATTCTTTATGTATTGATTGTTTAACACTTTCTCACACCTTAAAATAAATGAATATTTAAATGAAAAAATATAACCAATAAACTCTATAATTTTATATAATATTGATCTAAAAATTCCTTTACTATTAGGATTCCAATTTGTTAATATGGTATTGTTATTTGTTATTCTTTTATTACGTTTTAACCTAGAAAAGGTAATAATCCCTCTTAAAATAACTGTACTAAAGCTTTCTTTAAAAACAGGAATTTTATGAGATTCAATAGATATATTATGTAATTTTTCTACTTCATCAATTGCTTCATTTGAAATTGAATGTAATAACGAAACCTGAAAGTTATTAGAAATAATTTTTTTAAAAATATCTGAATACAAATAATTTTTAATACTTGCTCCATCTTGAATTATAAAACAGATTTTCTTTTTCACTTAAATATTTTTTAATTTACTTGCTAATTTTAAATCTTCTAAAGTATCTATATCTAAACTAGTTTCTACAGACATTTCAAAGTGAATTGTTTTATCTGTTAATAGAGTATTTTTATTTAAAAAATCATTTACTTTAATTATATAAATAGCCCCATTAGCTCTATACGTTTTAGGCAACGATTGCCTTGGATAGAATGGAAAATCATTATTTATGATTCCTTGTAAATAACCTTTCTCATCAATATTAAATGATTTGTATGGATGATGCTCTAACTCACAAACACTAATTAATGAGGTAGCTTTAGAATTTAATAATTTTTCAAAAGCAAAGTCTATATCTTTAGAGGTTCTTAAAGGAGATGTTGGTTGTAAAAGAATTAAATAATCATACTTTATTTCCTTCAAACTTTCTAAAACATGTGTTAAAACTGGTTCTGTTTTAGAGTTATCTTGCGCTAATTTAATAGGTCTTTTTATCGCTATAACTTCTTTGTTTTTTTGAGCTTCATTTAAAATTTCATCATCATCTGAAGAAACAACAACATCTGTAATATATTTTGATTTTAAAGCCGCTTCAATAGACCATTGCATTAATGGTTTCCCTAAAAAATTAACTAAATTTTTTCTAGGAATTCCTTTAGAACCTCCTCTTGCGGGTATAATTGCAATAACCTTCATTTATAAATCTTGAAATTGTTTTTGACAGTTTACTTTCCAAATTACATCTGACTCTAACAAGCGTAAAAAAAGCTCATTACTATTCCCTTCTCCAAATTCAGTTATATCAATAACTTCCTGTTTTTTATGGCGAACATTATCAATTTTAGATAATATTTCATCAGTATCATAAGATACATTTATAATAGAATTTGCTTGCGCTCTATTATTTTGCCTTGTTCCAATATCTATCGTTGGTACTTTATAATAAGGAGCTTCTCTAACTCCTGCACTTGAATTTCCTATTATAAATTTAGATTCTTTCAAAAGCCTAAGAAAGTACTCGAATCGTAAAGATGGATAAATTTTAAATCTAGAGTTGTTTTCTAACCTTTTATATTCTTCAAGAATTTCTTCTGTCCCTAAATCATTATTAGGGTAAATAACAACATAATTTTCATCTGATTTTAACAATGTATCAACAAAACATTTAGCAACTACTTTTATATTTTTATAATCCGTTGTTACTGGATGAAACATAACGATTCCATAATGGTCAAACGGAATTTCGTAATATTCTTTAACAGTTTTTAAACTAGGTAAATTAGAAGGATTCATTAAATCTAAATCTGGAGATCCAATCACATAAATAGAACTTTCTAATTCCCCCATTTGTATCAACCTTTTTTTAGCTTCATTATTAGAAACTAAATGTAAATGAGACAGTTTACTAACAGAATGTCTAATTAATTCATCAATTGTTCCAGAAATTTCTCCTCCTTCAATATGAGAAACTAAAATATTATTTAAACTCCCAACAATTGCTCCTGCTAGAGCTTCTACTCTATCTCCATGTACAACAATTAAATCTGGTTGTTGACTTGCAATATATTCAGAAAAACCAACTATTGTTTTAGCCAAAGCTCTATCCATAAATTCTGCACCAACATGATTTTTAAAAGTATGAATATTTTTAAAACCACTTTTATAAATTTCATTAACTGTAGAACCGTACTTTTCATCTAAATGCATACCTGTCACAAAAATTTGAACATCAAAATTTAGATTTTCTTGTGTAATTTTTATGAGGGATTTTAATTTACCAAAATCTGCACGGGTTCCTGTAAGAAATACTATTTTTTTAAAATTATTCATCAACATCTTCCCAGTTTAAATGAACATCTAATTCAATATCTCTACATGCTTTTTTTCCTAAAATTTCATTAAAATTTTCTGCTAATATATCTCCTGTACCAGGTCTTTTAACCCATAAATTATCTTTACTAAAAATTTCTCCTTTCTTAATCGATTTTATTGTTACAACCGTTGCAAATGCAAAATCTATAGTTACTTGTTCTTCTTTTGCAGGTTCTTTTGTACCTCCACGCATTTGCCAAATTAAATTACTCCCTTCAATTAATTGTTTACAATCATTTTCATCCATAGAACAAACAATATCTGGTCCTGTTCTTTGTTTATGATCTGTAAAATGGCGTTCTAAAATTGATGCTCCTAAAGCAACAGCACCCAAACAAGCATGATTTGTTAATGTATGATCTGATAAACCAAAAACATTTTTAGGAAATGCTTCTGATAACTCTTGCATTGCACCAAAACGTACTAAATGTACTGGCGTTGGATATAAATTTGTTGTATGTAACAATGCCAAAGGCACATCTGCTTTTTCAAATATTTCAACAGCTTTTGCAACACTTTTTATTGTGTTCATACCTGTACTCAAAATTACAGGTTTTTTAAATGATGCTATATGTTCTAAAAGTGGATAATTATTACATTCTCCTGAACCAATTTTGTAGGCTTTAACATTCATTCTCTCTAATCTTTCTGAAGCAGCTCTAGAAAACGGTGTAGAAATAAAAATCATTCCTTTGCTTTCTACATATTCTTTTAATTCAATTTCATCCTCTTCATTTAAGGCACAGCGTTTCATAATTTCATATATAGAAACATCTGCATTTCCCGGAATTACTTTTTTAGCAGCTCCACTCATTTCATCCTCTACAATATGAGTTTGATGTTTTACACATTCTGCCCCTGCTCTAAAAGCAGCATCTACCATTTCTTTTGCTACTTTTAAAGATCCCTCATGGTTTATACCAATTTCTGCAATTACAAAAGGTGGATAATCTATTCCAATTTTTCTTCCTTGTATTTCTATATATGGATTATTTTTTTTCATCAATTTATAAAATTGCATTTTTAAATTTTAACTCCCAATTAAAATAATTATGGATTAAATCTAATTCTGCTTTTGATACATTTTCTTTTGAATTATTATACAATTTATCAAATGCCTTCACCCATTCATCTACAATATTAGGTTTATCTACAAATAAAATATTTTTCAAATTATTTAATGCTTCTGGTAAAGAGCCAATGTTTGTTGATATAATACTATTTCCACATTTTAAAGCTTCTATAGGAGATAAAGCAAAACCTTCTTTACACAAAGTGGTAAATATAAAAAAATCTGAAATCTGTAAATATTTTGCAGTTTCATTATTTGGCATTCTTCCTAAATAAGTTATATCTTTAGTAGAAATATTTTTTTCTGTACCAATAATAACTATTCTAATATTACTATATTTATTAGAAATGATTTTTGCAAATTTTAAAAAAATATGTAACCCTTTTATAGGTCTATCATTTGCCAACCATGTTATTATTTTCTCTTCTTTTTTAAACCCTAATTCTATTTTTTTATTTTGTTTAACTTTATCTTCTAAAGGAAAAAAAACAGAAGAATCTACGCCATTACCTATTATCTTTACTTCTGGAGTAAAACTAAAATAATTATTTTTACTTGATAAATAGCTTGCAATTGTTTGAAATAGAATTTTATCTGTTTTTTGTAAAATATGATTTTTTGCATTTAGATTAAAACCATGAAATGAAAAAATTAAATTTATTTCTGAATTGAATAATCCTCTATTTAAAGCAAAAGCTTCTAATAAATGAACATCATCTAAAATTACAATAGTTAATTTCTCTGTTTGTTTTGATAATAAAATAGCCGATTTTAAATAATCTTTAGCTATCCAATTTCTAAACATAAAATTTCTTATCCTTCTATGCCCGATAATATATTTTCTTTTTTTACAAAAGATATTTTTATCTGTTTCACTTGAAGGTGACAAAATATAATCAAATATCTGGTTATTAGATATAAACTTAGTTATTCTTGTGGTCCAACTACCAATTTTTTTTGACGGCAGCTCTACGTTTGCTACTAATATTTTAATTTCTCTTTTCATAATTAATACTCCTTAGTCATTCCTTTATACTTAAAAAATAACTTTTTAAACCTTCTAATTAAAAGTTCATGAAAAATTTTACCCATAAAATAACCAATTTTTGAAATTGGTTTGGGCTTACTAAGAGTATCAAGAGCTAAATTAATATGATTTGAGGATTTAGTTTTCTCTAAATCTATCAGCATCCAGTCTTCTAATTTATTACCAAGATGGTATGCTAAGTTATCTAATGTTGCTAATCTTAAAAAACCTGCTCTATCATTAGGTTTGTCTATATATTGGGTTTCACTTCCTGAAACAATTTTATGTTTACAAACTTCTATTGGAGAAAATTTAAAAACATCTGACCTCATTGTTGCTACAAAATGACCACATCCCAAAACAGCTTTTGTTTTACTGTTTTCAATAGTTAAATATTTTTCTAAATGATTTTCATTGTACATAGAATCTCTTCCAATACTTTTTTGAAAATTTAACATCCCTTCTGGATTTACAACATTAGAAAATTTTAATTTTGCTTTAAATAAACCATAAAACAAAGAACTATATAAATACCTACTAGAATATGCTTTACTAGATGGCACAGGAGATACCATACCTGCTTGAGGTATTGTATTTATTATATTTTCTACTTCTGATTGCCAATTTGGTAAAAACATAACATCTGCATCAGAAATAGTTATTAATGGTTCTAAATTACTTTTAATTGAAGAATATAAAGCATTTACTTTTCCTAAATTTAATTTCGAGTGTAGTAATTGATCTACATTTTCATTTAAATTATATGTTGATTCTAAAAAATCACTTACTTCTTTACAACAATTATTATTAATTAATGAAATTTTTGTTTTATTGTGTATAGTTAGTAGTAGTGATTCTATACAAATCTTTAAAATTTTTAACCCATCTTTAAAGTATTCTTCCTTTAAGTTTGGAATATAAACTGGTATTACAACTCTATGATATGAATCTATATTAATATCACTTTTTTCTTTTTCTGGATTTATACCTATTCGCATGGATAAAAATTATTTTAAATTTCCTATCATTTTTTTTAACCCATCTTCTAGGAATATTAAGTCTCTTTTTAAAATTGTTTTCATTTTAGAAATATCTGGACATCTTCTTAACATATCTCCTTCTTTTAAAGCTGGTAAATGAATAATTCTTGATTTACTTTTTGTTATTTTAATTATAGTTCTTGCTAATTCTAATACTGTAATTTCAATATCATTACCAATATTTACTACATCATTATCTAATAGAGAATAATTATGAATGTTTAAAATAGTATCTATATTATCATCTATATAACAAAAAGTTCTTGTTTGTAAACCATCTCCATAAATGGTTATATCTTTATCATTTATTGCTAAATCTATAAACCTTGGTATTACAAAATCTTCACTTTGATTTGGACCATAAGTATTAAAAAATCTAAAAATAGAATATTTTAATCCAAACTCTTGATGGTATGATTTTAAATAAGATTCTCCTAGATTTTTTACTATTGCATAAGGTAATTTAGAATTTAAAGGTGTGGTATGTTCATTTTGAGGTATTTCAAAAGGCTCCCCATAAACTTCTGACGAAGATGAAAAATAAACTTTAGAAACATTTGTGTTTTTTGATAAATTAAGAATATTTTCAAAACCTTTAATATCTTCTAAAACCAGTAAAGGGTTTTCTAAGGTTCTTTTTACACCTACTACTGCTGCAAAATGAAAAACATAATTAAAATTATATCTATGAAAAACTGAAGAAATATCATTATAATTATTTACATCTCCTTTAATAAAAATTATATTATCAGCTTTTATAATTTTATTTTTATTTCCTGTTAATAGATTATCAAAAACAACAATTTTATTTGTAGTATCTTTTGATAATTTTGCAACCAAAGAGCTACCTATATTACCTGCTCCTCCTGTTATTAAGATATTATTCATGTTTTTTTATCTATTTTTTAACTAAAATAAAAATCAATAATTTTATATTTTTATATTTTAAAAACCATAAAAAATTTAATTTATGTAAAATAATTAAAGTTTTAAAATAGTTTGTTTTTAGTTTTTTTATTTGATTTTGTACTAATTTATTTATTAACTTAGTATAATCTTTCTTTGAAATTACTTTTCTTTCTAAAAAATCATCTAAAAATAATTTTAATTTAAGGTTTAAATCAAAATATTTTTTTTCGTTTTTTTTTGAATTACTTTTTGAATGGATTCTATATTTGGTTAATGGTAAATTTAAAAAATAAAACTTTGTAAAAAAAGAAGTTCTTGCCCAAAATTCAACATCTTCACCTGCAGCAATCATGTCTTCATTAAAATACCCAACCATAGACAAAATTTCTTTTCTAATTAATGGATAATCTGATATTGTCCAATTTCCCATCATTCTATCTCTTACATCACCATGTTTGTCTTTTTTATTTCTTGGTTTTCCTACTATTTGATTTAAATCGTTATCATCTTCATCTATTAAACTACAATAAGCGTGTACCAAACCAAAATCTGGGTTATTATCTAAAACATTAACCATTAACTCTAACCTATTTGACACCCAAAGATCATCATCATCTAAAAAAGCAACATACTTACCTTTAGCCTTTTTTATACCTAAATTTCTAGTTTTACAAGGCGTACCACTATGTGGTATTTTAATGTAATTTATTCTTTCAAATTGCTCACACCACTTTTCATTTAAATTTCCTTTTGTACCATCATCTACAACAAGTATTTCAAAGTCTTGAAAAGTTTGATTTAAAACAGAAAAAAGTGTTTTTTTTAAATAATCAAGCCTATTATAAGTAGAAACTATAACACTAACTTTTGGAGTCATTTATTTTTAGTTTTAAATTTATTTAAAAAGAAATTTAAAACTAAAAATAAATATTTAAGTTTTAAAAACTTTATCCCTTCAATAGCTAGTACTGGTTCTATATCAAAAATATTTTTTCTATTAAAATCTATATAAAATTTCAAATAATGATTTATAAATCCTTTATATTTATGTTGTTGATTATAATAATTTAAAAATACTGCCTTTTCAAAATAAACAGATTTTTTTTTATGAATTGATATTTTTTCCGATGTAGAATCCTCATGTCTTCTGAAGTAATTTAACTTTTTGTTTAAAAAAACAAACGAACTATTATTTAAGAGATAAGTCCATAAAAAAATATCTGAACACTGTTTAAACTTAAAAAGTTCTTTTGGAATTTCTTTTTTAGGTTTTCTAAAAACAACCGCACTACCATTTGTTATATATGTATTGAAGGGCATTTTATTTACATACACCTCACCACTAAAAACTTTATTATTAGAATTCACTTCTAAATCTTTTGTTCTCTTTTCTGAAGTGTAAAGATAATTTTTATTTGCATCTACATAAATACTTGTACAAAATGCAAGAGCTACATTTTTATTTTCATCTAGTGTTTTAATCATTTCTTCTAAAAAAGTAACATCTGAATAATCATCCGTTTCTGCAATCCAAATGTATTCTGACTTTACCAAATTGATACCAGTATACCAAGATTGATAACCACTTCCAGAATTTTTTTTATTAATTATAAATCTAGAAACCTTACTCTTATTATTTTTAACAAATTCTTGTAAAGTTTCTTTACTTCCATCATTAGAATCATCATCAATAATAATTAATTCCCAATCTTTAAATGTTTGGTTAATTATAGAATCTAACCTATCTTTTAAGAAAGAATTGTGATTATAACTAGGCACTATAATACTTACTTTTGCCATAACGTTAATTATTTTTTAAAAGTTTTACAACACCCATTTTCAAATAATTAAAATTTATTTGAGATAATAAATTTAATTTTAATGATTTAATTAATAAATTAATTGAAAAGAATCTATTTTCTATACATAATTGAACAAATTTTTGATTTGCGTGCTTGTCTAAATTCTTGATTTTAGTTATATTTTTTTTAATTTTTTTTGCATATAATTTATGAAATAAAATATAATTTTCAAGAAATTTTTTATCTGTTGTGCCTATAGAGTAATGTTCTATTAAAATTTTATCTGTTACAAAAACCCTATAGCCTTTGTTTAAGATATCTAAACTTACTCCAAGATCATAACAATGAAAACCTTTTATTTTATCATTAAATTTTATCGTTAAATCTTTCTTTAGTCCTAAAAACACCCCATCAACAACTTTAACGTCATTACTATTGGAAAAACCATACTTAACAAATTCTTTTTCTTTATTTTTAAAATGTTGAATAACATTCATTTTAAGGTTATCTTTAGGAAGATGCCAAAAAGCACTTGGAAATCTACTTTTATAATTTGCTCCAGCAACACCTATTAAGCCAACCTCTTTATTTTTTAATTCATCAACAAGTACTTGCCCCCAATTATTATTTTTAAAAAATATATCTTCATGAATAAATAATAAATTATTGTAAATAGCTTTTTCATAACCATAATTATAAGCTTTTGTTATTGCCCAGTTATTCTTTAAATTATCTATTCTAATAATTTCATATTCGATAGAACCTATTGTATTCTGAATATTCTTTTTTAATCCTTCAAAATATTGAATATTTATAGAACAAACTACAATTGAAATCATCTTTTAAACATTTAAATAATAATTCAACAATTTACTTAAAAACTTTTCTTGATTATAGTCGTCATAACAAACCTTAAAACCTTCTTCTGAAATTTCTTGATAATTATTTTTAGAAGAAGCTAACTCTATAATATCATCAACTATTTTTTGATTTAACTCTTCGTAAGAACCATAAACTGTAGGTAAATTCCTATAATTTTCTGTAAAAAACAAATCATTATAAACAGAAAAACCGATACTTTTAGAAAAATATGGTTCTATAAAATATCCATCCAAACCTTCTCCAAAAGTGATTTGAAATTTTGATTCTGCAATTAACTGTTTATACTCTTCAAATGTTAACTTATCTATAGTAATAAAACTAAAATGTGGTAATTTTTCTTTTAAGTTATTTATTACTGTGTCTTTTAAAGGATGATTATCAGGCGAAAAAAGTATTTGATTTTTTTTGTTTTCGAAATTTATTTTAACATAACTTTCATGATTTAAATCTACTGACAAATGAAAATATGGAATCTTAAATTTTTGCTGAAACTCATTAGTAGAATAACTCTTATGAGCCGTAGTCATTGTAAAAATATTGCCAAATCTATTTATATAACTGTGTAAAACTTCGGGTTTAGGCATTTCATCATTTTTTTGATTTAAAATATTTATTATAATATTTTTAGTTTCAAAAAAATCATTAATCATAAATTTTTCAAAATAATACTCTGGTACATGAATAATAATTTTACTTGGTTTTCTATACTTTATATATAATTTTATCAACCTAAAATTGAATATAAAACTATTGCTATTAAACTTGGTAAACTTTAAAAAATTCTTTGTTTTATTTAAAGTAGACATTAGAACTAAATGTTTTTTACTGTCTAAAACTTTTTTTGAATGATTATAAATACCATCTATAGACATAACACCTCCATTAACCATATCTCCAAAAGGAATTGCAAAAACAATAATCTTTTTTTTTGAAGATATTAAATAAGGTAAAAAAGAAAGAGTTTGTCTAAATTTTCTTACTTCTTTATTTTTATATAGAAATTTTCTAAATTTATTTATCAATTGTAGCTTTTTTTGATAACTAGTTTTTATATAATAATTTATCTAATGGTGCATACCAGTTTTCAATTTTATCTGGTACTCTAGCATCGTAGCCTAATAGAGCGCTCATTTTGTTATTAAATTCTTTAGATTTATCATAACCAATCGCTCTAGGGTAATCTAATAATTGTTTATAATATGGTAAAGAAAAAGTTATAGGCAAAGCTCTTCTAATTTTATTCGTTTCATTTACACCAGAGGCATGGTATAAGTTTGAATTCCATATTAATATATCTCCTGCTTTTCCTATTGTTTTTACAGCATTATTATTAAAGTACAAATCAGAAGGCTTTTTATTTTCCTTATGCGATTTTGGCAATAATAAAGTTGCTCCATTTTCTTCTGTAAAATCATCTAACATAATTAACATGTTTAATAAAAGAGGTGAAGGGTAAGAAAAACCTCTTATATCTCTATGTACGTTTCTATGAAATACTTTATTTTCTCCTGGAATATTACTTAGAGCTGAAAAAGAATTTAAAATACAATGTGTGTTAAAATAATTTTCTTCTATCCAATCTACAACTCCATTATTAATTAGCATTTGTAAACACTCCAAAAGAACATCACTCCCCACTAAAGCATTAATTGCTATTCCATTAGATTTAATTGGATTCTTATTTTCTCTTCTTATTAATTCGTGCTTTTTAAAAATTTTAGGTAAATTTTTGTTTATTTTTTCTACAAAACTTAAATCTATTTTCTGATCAAGTTTACAATATCCTTTTATTTCTAAATCAGTTTTTAAGTTTTTCATTTTAAAAATTTTTCTCCTAATTTTCTTTCTCTTATAATTCTAGCTGGATTTCCGTACACCAAAACATTATTAGATATATCTTTTGTTACCAACGATGCAGATCCTATTACTGAGTTTTCGCCTATGGTTACCCTATCAAAAACAGTGGCGTTTAAAGAAATTGCAGAATACTTTCCAATGGTAACTCTACCTCCTAAAACTACTCCAGCAGATACACTAGAAAAATCACCTATAATACAATGGTGCTCTATATTACATCTAGTAAAATAATTTGTAAAATCACCTAATTTGGCCTCTACATTTACAATAACTCCAGCCATGGCAATTATACCTATCCCTAATTTTACGTTTTTACCTATAATTACAGAAGGATGAATAGCATTTGGCCAACTTAAGTTTGGAGACAAATTAGATATCTGCTCAAAAATGCATTTCCTACTCCAATTATCTCCAATAGTAATAACACATCCTTTAAAATTATAAATATCTATTAACTGATTAATATCCTCCTGTCTTCCAATTATTTTATACCCACAAATATCTGATCCTATTTCTAATCTACTATCAATAATTCCTACAATGTTAAAAAGCCCCTGTTTTTCAATTATATCTATAGTATATACTACTTGGTTTCCACCTCCTATTAAAACAATATTCATATATTTTATAACTTATTGGTCCTATTATTTATGTTGAGAATTATTAAATTTAATTCATCTATCGATAAACCTACATATAGTGGCAAGCAAACAATTCTAGAAGATATATCTTCAGAAATAGGCATAATATTGCCTTCATCTATATATTCTACTTTGTTTAAAGACGGGTAAAAATACCTACGTGGATATATATTAATCTGATTCAGTTTTTCTAAAAGAATTAACAACTCTTTTTCAGAATCAAAAATTAGTGGATAATAATGATAATTCCACTCTGTTTCTGGTCTTAGTTTTTGAGTTCTAAAACCATTAAAATTTAAAAATTTATTATAATAGCCTACAATCTCTTTTCTTTTTTCTTTAATTTCCTCAAAGTATTTTAACATTGATAAACCTAATCCAGCTTGCAATTCAGACATTTTAGCATTTATTCCTACCGAATCAAAATTATAAGGTCCATTATGACCAAAATTATGATGCAAAAATAATTGTTTTGCTATTGTTTCATCCTTAGAAATCATACAACCTCCTTCTCCTGTATGAAAAATTTTTGTTGCATGAAAACTACAAGTACTTACATCTCCCCAATTAAAAATACTTTTTCCTTTATAATTAACATCAAAACAATGAGCTGCATCATAAATAACTTTTAAATTATATTTTTTTGAAATGCGCTCAATTTCTAGAACGTTACAAGGATTACCAAAAACATGTGTTGCTAAAATAGCTGTTGTTTTTGATGTTATTGCAGCTTCTATTTTTGTTTCATCTATTGTAAGATATTCAGGATGAATATCTACAAAAACAGGTGTTAATTTCTGCCATTTTATGGATGATGTTGTTGCTATATAACTAAAAGGTGTTGTAATAATTTCACTAGCTTCTTTAGTTAAAACTTTTAACGCTATCTGTATTGGTAATGTTCCGTTTGTTGTTAAGGTTAAGTGGTTTACTTTAAATTTATTTTTTAATTTTTCTTCTAATTGAGTTACAAAACTTCCTCTATTTGTTAAATGATTTGAATCCCAAATTTTTTTTAAGTACCCAGAATACTCCTCTAAAGGAGGCAAAAATGATTTAGTTACATTAATTATTTTATTCTTTCCCATACTAATTTAGGCTTTACAATTCCTTCTTTATTTCCTTTAATCCCAAAACCATAGTCTTTAGGAGTAACTTCAAAACGTAATACATCTTTGGCTTGTGAAGATACTGTACCTATATTTTCTACTAAAAACAAATCAGAAATAGTAAAAACACCTTCATTCATTATATTTGCTGGTAAAGTAACTTTTTCTCTATAGAGTCCATTTTCTACTTTTCTATTTTCATAACATGACGTTCCTACAAAAACTAAATTTTCGAGTTCATCTCTTAAATGAAAAGTAATTCCTAAATTAAACACTCCTTGTTTTTTTATAAAAAATTCAAATTCTAATTCAATTGAATCACCTTCTAAAAATAAATTTTCTGGATGCTTATTTAAACTACAAACTTTTGCATATGTAAACTGAGAGTCTTCAGAACCGTTATATTCGCCTAATTTGTAACTAACTTCTTTAATTTCTTTATTAAATTTTGTTAAATAAAAAGAAACCATTTTATCTACATCACCTACACCTTTAACCTCTCCATTTACTAAAACAATTGCCCTATTACATAAACTCTTAACTGCTGCCATATTATGGCTTACAAACAAGACTGTTCTCCCTCCTTCATTAGAAATATCTTGCATTTTACCAATGGCTTTCTTCTGAAACTCTGCATCACCCACAGCTAAAACCTCATCTACAATTAAAATATCTGGCTCTAAATGCGCTGCAACAGCAAAAGCCAAACGCACTTTCATTCCGCTAGAATATCTTTTAACAGGTGTATCTACATAACGTTCGCAACCAGAAAAGGAAACTATTTCATCTAACTTAGATGCAATTTCTTTTTTAGTCATTCCAAGAATAGCTCCGTTTAAAAAGATATTCTCTTTACCTGTCATTTCTGGATGAAAGCCTGTACCTACTTCTAATAAAGAAGCGATTCTTCCTTTAGATTTTATTGAACCAGTTGTTGGCCCTGTTACTTTAGACAAAATTTTTAAAAGTGTCGATTTACCTGCTCCATTTTTTCCAATAATACCTAAAACTTCACCTTTTTTTACTTCAAAATTAATATCTTTTAATGCCCAAACGTATTCAGATTCACCTTTTGATGCTCTATCATTAGACTCTCCTATTTTTAAATACGGATCCTCTTTACCTCTAATTCTTGCTAAAAACCGATTTAAATCATGACTAATAGTACCTGTACTTACTGTTCCTAAACGATATTGCTTAGATAAATTTTCAACTTTTAAAATTACCTCTTTACTCATATCTAAATAGTATCTATAAAAGTTTTTTCTGTCTTATTAAAAATCAATAATCCTAAAAAGAAAACTATAATTGTAAATATAGATGTATAAATAATTCCGAAAATAGAATAATTACCATCATTTAAAAGTATAAATCTACCAAATTCGATTAAATGTGCTATAGGATTAAAATCTACAATCCAAGAATAATCTGCTCCTGTATCAACATTAATCAATTTTTCTCTCATTAAATCTAAAGGATACATTACTGCTGATAAATACATTAATAATTGTACTCCAAATGAAACTAAAAATGTTAAATCTCTATATTTTGTAACCATAGAAGATATAATCATTCCAAGACCTAAACCTATCATTCCCATTGATAAAATTAACAATGGAAAGAATAGTATATATATATTTGGTGTTATTTCATATCCTGTAAAAAAATAATATAAATAGAAGCAAATAAAAATAAATATCTGAATTCCAAATTTCAACAAATTAGAAACCACAATAGACATTGGCATAATTACTCTTGGAAAATATACTTTTCCAAAAATTGCTTCGTTTTTTTTAAAAGTATCTGAAGTAGCTGTTAAACACTCTTTAAAATAATTCCAAGTAGTAACTCCTGCTAAATTGAACAAAAAAGGAGGAATTTCACCCGTAGAAATTCCTGCAATATTATTAAATACTAATGTAAATATTACTGAAGTAAATAATGGTTGAATTAAGTACCACAAAGGTCCTAAGATTGTTTGCTTATAAAGAGTAACAACATCACGTTTTACAAAAAGTAATAATAAATCTCTATATTGCCAAACTTCTTTTAAATTTAAATCAAATAAATTATTTTTTGGCGTTATTTCAAAAAGCCACTTTTCTTTGTTCATTTATTAATATTACTGATGTAAACAAATATAAATTATTTTAAACGAATTCATAATTATTTTTCGTTGAATCATCCTATTTTCACGTTTAATAAACATTTATATTATAAACTAGTAAAGAAGATAATGACAACTGTATTTTACAAGGGTTAAATCTTATTAAGTATGAAAATAAAAAAAACAGAAATCGTAGCATACCAACCAGAACTATCACATCATTTTTACAACTTGAATGTAGCATGGTTAGAAAAATATTTTTATGTAGAACCTTATGACGAAAAGGTTTTAAGTAATCCACAGAAATATGTAATTGATCCTGGTGGATTTATCTTTTTTGCAAAATATAACAATGAAATTGCTGGTGTTGTTTCAATTATTAAGCAAAAAACTTTTTTTGAATTAAGTAAAATGGCTGTTTCACCGAAATATCAAGGCTTAAAAATTGGTGAAAAACTAATGCTTTTCTGTATCGATTTTGCAAGAAATCAACAATGGAAAAGCATCATATTATATTCTCACAGAAGTTTAGCGCCTGCAATTAATTTGTATAAAAAAATGGGATTTATAGAAATTCCAGTAGAAGAAAATTTACATTATAAGCGTTCAGATATTAAAATGATTTTAGAGTTAAACTAAAAAGATAAAACAAATTCAGAGTTAAAGAAAACTCTGAATAGCTAATTCATATCCTTTTAATCCGAAACCAAATAAAACACCTTTTGCTGCTGGAGCAATGTAGCTATGATGTCTAAATTCTTCACGTGCATGAACATTAGATATATGCAATTCTACAACTGGTGTTGTTATTCCTTTTACAGCATCTCCAATACCAACAGAAGTATGCGTATAAGCTGCAGCATTTAATATAACACCATCATAATCAAAACCAACTTCATGCAATTTATCTATAATTTCTCCTTCAATATTTGATTGAAAGTAAAACAATTCTACATCTTTAAATTTTAATTGAAGCTCACTAAAAAATTCTTTAAAAGTTTTAGAACCATAAATTTCTGGTTCTCTTTTTCCTAATAAATTTAAATTTGGTCCGTTTATAATGATTAGTTTCATAAAATTCTTTAAGGTTGTAAATATATACTTTATTTTTAGCAAATGAAATGGCAAAATGCAATTAAAGACTTTCAACTTTTCTTAAAAATTGAAAGAGGCTTATCTAAAAACACAATTGATAGTTACACTAGAGATTTGGAGAAACTATTAAACTTTCTTAAAAAAAATAAAATGAATCTCTCGCCAATTTCTATTGATGAATTGACTGTTCAACAATTTATTTACGAAATTGCCAAAGAAGTAAACTCTAGAAGTCAAGCAAGAATTATTTCTGGTTTACGAAGCTTTTTTGACTATTTAATTTTTGAAGACTATAGAAAAACCAATCCAACAGATTTAATTGAAGCTCCAAAAATTGGGAGAAAACTACCTGACACTCTTTCTGAAGATGAAATTAACGAATTAATTACAGCAATCGATTTAAGTCATCCTCAAGGAGAACGAAACCGAACAATTTTAGAAACCATGTATAGTTGTGGTTTGCGTGTTAGTGAACTCATCACCTTAAAAATTTCAGATTTATTTTTTGAAGAAGGTTTTATAAGAGTAATTGGTAAAGGAAATAAACAACGTTTTGTTCCCATTCATTATAATGCTCAAAAATACATTTCATTTTATATAAATGATATTAGAAATCATATAAGTCCTAAAAAAGGTTTTGAAGATACTGTATTTTTAAACAGACGTGGAAAAGGTTTAACTAGACAAATGATTTTTATTATTTTAAAAGATTTAGCTATAAAAATAGATTTATCAAAAAAAATAAGTCCACATACATTACGTCACTCTTTTGCTACCCATTTATTAAAAAACGGAGCAGATTTAAGAGCTATACAACAAATGCTAGGTCATGAAAGTATTACAACTACAGAAGTTTATGTGCATTTAGACAAGAGTTATTTAAAAGAAGTTGTAGAAACATTTCATCCTAGAAAATAAACATGCTAAAACGATTTTAAAGAAAATAGTATACAAAAAGGCTTAGCCCTGATTGAACGGTTTGTTTGAGCTCTTTTTTGTATTGAACTTGATTCAACATTTTTTACAATTATGAAATTAGCTGTTAAAAAGGTAGTTGTTAAAATAAATTCAATATAAAAAAAAGCGAGTAGTGAAAGCAGGAAATAGCTTCAAAAAAAAATTCCTACTTAAAAAAAGTAGGAATTCTATTTTATTATCAAATTGAGTTTTTCTTGTTTAAAAAAAACTTTATTTAGCTACATTAACTGCTCTTGTTTCTCTAATAACAGTTACTTTAACCTGACCTGGATACGTCATATCATTCTGTATTTTTTGAGAAATTCCAAAAGATAATTCTGCAGCTTTGGTGTCATTTACTTTTGTACTTTCAACCATTACACGTAATTCACGTCCTGCTTGAATAGCATACGCTTTTTGAACTCCCGTAAACCCGAAAGCAATATTTTCTAAATCTTTTAAACGTTGAATGTATGAATCTAAAACTTGACGTCTTGCTCCTGGTCTTGCTCCTGAAATAGCATCACAAACTTGTACTATTGGAGATATTAAACTTTTCATTTCAATCTCATCATGGTGAGCTCCAATTGCATTACAAACATCTGGTTTTTCACCATATTTTTGCGCCCATTCCATACCTAATAATGCGTGAGGAAGTTCGCTTTCTGTATCTGGAACTTTACCGATATCATGTAACAAACCTGCACGTTTTGCTACTTTAGAATTTAAACCCATTTCTGCAGCCATTATTCCACAAAGATTTGCAACTTCTCTAGAGTGTTGCAATAAATTCTGACCGTAAGAAGAACGATATTTCATCCTACCAACAGTTTTAATCAATTCTGGATGCAAACCATGAATTCCTAAATCTATTACTGTTCTTTTACCAACTTCTATAATTTCTTGCGTAATTTGTTTTTCGGTCTTTTTAACAACTTCTTCAATTCTTGCAGGATGAATTCTACCATCTGTAACTAATTTATGCATAGATAAACGTGCAATTTCTCTACGTACAGGATCGAAACAAGAAAGTATAATTGCTTCTGGAGTATCATCTACAATAATTTCTACTCCTGTTGCAGATTCTAGGGCTCTAATATTACGTCCTTCTCTACCAATAATTCGTCCTTTTACATCATCTGATTCTAAGTTAAATACAGAGACACAATTTTCTACTGCTTGTTCTACACCAACTCTTTGTATAGTACCTAATACAACTTTTCTTGCTTCTTGTTCTGCTGTTAATTTAGCTTCTTCAATAGATGTTTGTACAAAAGCCATTGCTTCTGTTTTAGCCTCATCTTTTAATGATGTAACTAATTCTACTTTTGCTTCATCTGCAGATAAACCAGAGATTTGCTCAAGCATATCTACATGGCGTTTATGCATTTTATCAAGTTCTACTTCTTTAGTATCTAAAAAATCTAATTTCTTAATAAAATCGTTTTCTTTACTTTCTAAAGATTTATTTAGTCTTTTGTTTTTATCTACTTCAGATGCAACCTGAGATTCTCTATCCCTAATGCGCTTTTCAACATCAGAAATCTTTTTCTCTCTACCAAGAATTACTTTTTCATGATCAGATTTAAGTTCGATAAACTTTTCTTTAGCTTGTAATATTTTATCTTTCTTAATAGATTCTGCATCTATTTTGGCTTCTTTTAAAATTGTTGCTGCTTCTTTTCTTGTAGCATTTAGTAATTTTTTTCCTCTAGATTTCTCCATAGCTTTTGCTATTAAAAAACCAATTACTATTCCTATAATTGCTGCCAAAATTGGCAGTATCATTCCATCCATAATTTTAATTTATATATAAAAAAAGCCTACATTAGTTTGGTTTTTTTAAACTCCATTATGGTATTTATAGGACTAACTAATTGGTCAAGAATCCACTTGTTTACAGAATTAATTCTGAAAACTATGGCCTGCTTTTACAATTAAGACTCATCCTTCATAATTGAAACGTGTTGAGTTTAATAAACAATTTACTAACGTAGGCAGTGTGTTGTTAATGTGTATTTTAATGAACTTATTCTAAATGAGAATTAACTAAACTAGTTAACTCTTTTATTTTATCTACTACTTCTCTACTTGTAGAATCTTTTTCAATTGATGCTATTTCTACTTTTGAAGCAAATTGTAAAGCACACATAGCTAAAACATCTTGTTTGTCGCTAACCGCATAATTTTCTTCATACATAGAAATTAATTTATTAATAGCATTTGCGGCTTTTCTCATCCCTTCTTCTTCTTTAGTGTTATTAACACTTAAAGGATAGGTTCTACCTGCTATTACAACATTAATTTTAAGTTTTCCCACAATTTAAAGAACTTTATTCATGTAACTGAATGATACATTTATCGATTTCTCGAATTAAAGCGTTTATTTTGAGTTTTGTATCTCTTGTATTTGTACTACTGCCTTCAATAGTTTTTGCAATTTTTAGCAAATCATATTGTTTTTTCTGTTCTGCTATCAATTTTTCTCTTTCAATTATTTGATGTTGTAATTTGGTGTTACTTTGAAGCAATATCTCATTTTCATTCTTTAAAAATTCATAATTAGAAAGTAAACTTTCTAGCTTACCTTGTAGTAAATGAATTGCTTCTATTGTATTACTCATCTAAATTTTAAGAATAAAACTATAAATACAAAGTTAGCAATCTGTTTGAAACTTTACAACATTTTGTTGCTTTTTTAATAATACACTGAAAGATAGCAGTTTATAAAAAAAATGATTTTTACTATTTTTGTAACAAAACAATTGCATTTTGAAACAAACATTTTTGTTAATCTTATTTTTTTCGACTTTTTATGTCATCAGTCAAGAAAAATACCCAAAAGACTATTTTAGAAATCCATTAAACATTCCTACTGTTTTGGCTGGTACCTTTGGAGAATTAAGAAGTAATCACTTTCATTCTGGAGTAGATATAAAAACTCAAGGTAAAGAAGGTTTAAAAATTTATGCTGCCGCAGATGGATATATCTCTAGAATAAAAGTTGCACAATATGGATTTGGTAAAGCGCTTTACATAACACATCCTAACGGTTTTACTACTGTTTATGCTCATTTAAGCAAATATGCTGAAAAAATAGAAAAGTATGTAAAGTCTGTACAATACAAAAAAGAAAGATATGCAACAGGTAATTTATTTTTTAAAAAAGATAAATTTCCGGTTAAAAAAGGTGAAATTATTGCTTTTTCTGGTGATACAGGAAGTTCTGGTGGACCACATTTACATTATGAAATTAGAAATACCAAAACAGAACATATTATTAATCCTTTAATTTTTGGACTTAAACCAAAAGATTCTAAACCTCCTACTTTTCAATCTTTAAAAGTATACCCATTAAACAGTAATTCTAGAATTAATAACCAAAATAAAAGTTTCCTTTTAACGCTAAAAAATACAGAAAAAGGAAAATATGTAGCTAACAAAGTCTCTGCTTCTGGACTTATAGGTTTAGGTGTTAGTGTTTTTGATAGGTTAAATGAAGCACTTAATAAAAACGGAATTTTTAGCTTAGAAATGTTTGTAAACGGAAAACGTTTTTATCATCATGATGTAGAAACATTTTCTTTTTCAGAATCTAAATTTATAAATCTACATATAGACTATCAGCATTATAAAAAATATAAAAGAAGATATCAAAAGACCTATAAAGAAACAAAAAACAAACTTTCTACTTATAAAAATTTAATTAATAACGGAAAATTAAATATTAAAGATGGGTTAAATTATAACATAGAAATCATTGCAAAAGATTTTAAAGGCAATAAAAGCTCTATAAAAATACCAATTATTGGCAAAAAAAGTAATTCTATTTTTGCAAAACCAAAAGACACTACAATTTATAAGATAATTGCAACAAAGTTTCAAAAATTTAAAAAAGAAAACGTTACTGTCGCTTTTCCTAAAAACACTTTTTATGATGATTTATTTTTAGATTTTAAGGTTCAAAATGGCATTGTAAAAATACATACTCCTACAATTCCTTTAGATAAAAATTACACTTTAACTTTTGATGTTTCTAAATATTCAGAAACTGAAAAACAACAACTGTATATTGCTAATGTAGAATACCCAAAATATCCAAGATATCAATATACCAGGAAAAAAGATAGCACATTTTATACTACTACTAAAAATTTGGGTAAATATTCTTTAGTAACAGATAATCAAAAACCTAAAGTAAGTGTATTATATTTTAAAGACAATCAATGGATCTCTAAAAGAAAAACAATAAAAGTAAAAATATCTGACATGGGTTCTGGAATTAAAAATTACAGAGCTACTATTGATGGAGAATGGGTTTTAATGGAGTTTAACCATAAAAAAAGAATATTAACTTATAATTTTAGTGATAAAAAATTGGTTGGTAGCAAACATATCTTTAAAATTGTAGTCTCGGACAATGTTGGAAATACGAATTCTGTTTCTACAACGTTCTTTAAGAAACAAGTAAATTAACATTCGTGAAAAAAATATTATTTTTTTTATTCATTTTACCCTTTTTTGCTTTTGCTCAAAAAATGACAATTCTAAAAGGTACTGTTAAAAACAAAGACAAACAACCTATAGAAAAAGTATCTATTAAATATAATAATACAGGTACAATAACTGATAAAAACGGAAATTACACCATTAGAATCCCATATAAAGAAGAAATTACACTCGTTTTTAGTCATATATCGTACAAAACTTCTACAAAAAAATATATAGCTAAAAGTAGAAACGCTGTTAGATTATCGGTAATTCTAATTTCTAACACAGAAGAATTAACAGAAATAGTAATTAAAGACAACAAAAGAAGTGCAAAAGGATTAAAAAAAATTGATGTTGGTGTTGTAAAAAATGTTATTGGTGCAAATGCAGGTGTAGAAAATATTTTAATGACTTTACCTGGAGTTAGCAATAACAATGAACTAAGTACACAATACAATGTAAGAGGAGGTAATTTTGATGAAAATTTAGTTTATGTAAACGGAATTGAAGTATATAGACCTTTTCTAATTCGCTCTGGACAACAAGAAGGATTAAGTTTTATAAATCCTCACATGGTACAAAATATAGACTTTTCTGCTGGTGGATTTCAAGCAAAATATGGAGACAAATTGTCTTCTGTTTTAGACATTACTTACAGAAAACCAACAGAAGTTGGAATTAGTTTAGATTTAAGTCTTTTGGGAGGAAGTGTAACTTTTGAAGCTCCTTTAGTTGAAGATAAATTAACATCAATAAGTAGTTTTAGATATAGAGATAATAGTCTTTTTGTAAACAGCAAACAGATTGAAACCAACTTTAGGCCTAAATTTATAGATTTTCAAACTCTACTTTCATATGATGCTTCAGATTATTTAAGATTTAATTTTTTAGGTAATTTTTCTTTAAACAATTACAATTACAAACCTATTTCTAGAAGTACACGTTTTGGAACTGTTGCAGATCCTTTAGAGTTAAATGTATATTATAGTGGAGAAGAACAAGATAATTACTTAACCTATTTTGGAGCTTTTTCTACAGAATATGAAGTAAATGACTTTTTAACACTTACAAGTACAATTTCTAGTTACAATACACAAGAAGAAGAACATTTTGACATTGCTGCTTCATACAGTTTGGGTGAAGTTGATACTAACATTGGTTCTGAAAATTTTGGCGAAGTTGATTTTTCTGAAGGAATTGGTTCTCAATTAAATCATGCAAGAAACGATTTAGATGCTCTAATTAGCAATGCCCAAATTAAAGGAAAATACAAAATAGACAGAATGCAATTAGATTTTGGTATTAAATATCAAAAAGAAGACATAAAAGATCGTATTAGAGAGTGGGAAATTATAGATTCTTTAGGCTTTTCTATAAGACCTCCAAATCAAAATATTAATAACAATCAGCCATACCAACCATTTGAAGGCCCTCTAACACCTTATCAAGATATTAGAGTAGATAATGAAGTACAAATAAATCGTATTTCTGGATTTGCTCAATTTAGCGAACGCTTGTTTATGGGTAATAATGAAGTTTGGTACAACATTGGTGTTAGAGCTCATAATTGGACCGTAAAAGCAAACGGAATTTCATCTAAAAGTCAAACCACTATTAGTCCAAGAGGACAATTTTCTATAAAACCTAGCTGGAGAAAAGATATGCTTTTTAGAGTTTCTGGTGGTTGGTATTCTCAACCTCCTTCCTATAGAGAACTAAGAGATTTTAATGGTAATATTAATGTAGATTTAAAAGCTCAAAAATCTATTCATATAGTTACAGGTATGGATTATAGCTTTAAAATGTGGAACAGACCTTTTAAACTTACAACAGAGCTATACTATAAAGACTTAAAAGATGTAAACGCATATACTATTGATAATGTTAGAATTAGATATAGAGCAGATAATAATGCAACAGCATATGCACAAGGTCTAGATATTAGACTTAATGGTGAATTTGTACCTGGAAGTGATAGTTGGGTTAGCTTAGGATATTTAAAAACAGAAGAAAATATTAACAACAAAGGAAACATTGCTAGACCTTCTGATCAAAGAATAAAATTTGGAATATTATTTCAAGATTATGTACCTAATTTACCTAATCTTAAAGCATATTTAAATTTAGTTTATAATACGGGGGTTCCTGGTGGATCTCCTTCTTATTCTGATGTATATCAATTTCAAAATAGGTTAAGAGATTATAAAAGAGCAGATTTGGGTATTTCTTATGTAATTACAGGTGCTAAAAGACAATATAAAACTGGTTGGTTATCTAAATTTAGAGAATTAAGTGCTGGTTTAGAATTGTTTAACATGTTTGATATTCAAAACTCAATTACCAATACTTGGGTTAGAGATGTATATTCTAAAACTCAATTCGGAATTCCCAATTACATGACAGGAAGGGTTTTAAACTTTAAACTTTCCATAAAAATTTAAGAATAAAAAACGAGTTGATTTACATCAACTCGTTTTTTTAATAATTATATACTTAACTATAACTAAACTCAAATTATTTTTCTAATATCTGAGCAGAATGATCTTTTGTTTTTACTTTTAAAATAATATCTTCAATAACTCCATTTTCATCAATAACAAAAGTTGTTCTATGAATTCCGTCATAAACACGTCCCATAAATTTCTTTGGTCCCCAAACATTAAAAGCCTCTATAACAGCCTTATCTTCATCTACCAATAACGGAAACTGTAAACCATTTTTATCTATCCAATTTTGTTGTCTTTTAGCAGAATCTGCACTTACACCTAAAATAGCATATCCTTTTGCTAAAAAAGATTGATAATTATCCCTTAAATTACAAGCTTCTGCTGTACAACCTGGTGTACTTGCTTTTGGATAGAAAAAAATTACTAACTTTTTACCTTCAAAATCTGTAAGTTTTACTGTATTTCCTTTTTCGTCTTTAGCCTCAAACTGAGGAGCATTATCTCCAATCTTTAATGATGTCATATCTTTTTTCTACAAATATACAAAGTATCATTGTTTTTAAACTTATAATAAAAAAGTTTCAGTTAGATCTTTGTAACTTGCAACCTTTGAAACATTGTAACTCAATTAAATGAACAAACAAGAAAAAGTACAATTTGTTATTGATACATTGCAAGAAAAGTATCCAGAAATTCCTATACCTTTAGATCATAAAGACCCATATACTCTTTTAGTTGCTGTTTTATTATCTGCACAATGTACAGATGTTCGTGTAAATAAAATTACACCATTATTGTTTGCTAAAGCTGATAATCCTTTTGACATGGTTAAAATGACTGTTGAAGAAATAAAAGAAATTATTCGTCCTTGTGGATTATCACCTATGAAAAGCAAAGGTATTTATGGTTTGTCAAAAATATTGATTGAAAAATACAATGGCGAAGTTCCGCAAAGTTTTGAAGGCTTAGAAGAATTACCTGCTGTAGGTCATAAAACTGCAAGTGTTGTTATGAGTCAAGCTTTTGGCATTCCTGCTTTTCCTGTAGACACTCATATTCATAGGTTAATGTGGCGTTGGAATTTAACTAATGGAAAAAATGTAAAACAAACAGAAAAAGATGCAAAACGTTTATTTCCTAAAGAATTATGGAACGATTTACACTTACAAATAATTTGGTATGGTAGAGAGTATTCTCCTGCTCGTGGTTGGGATTTAGATAAAGATATTATTACAAGTACTATTGGTAGAAAGTCTGTTTTAGAGGATTATTATAAAAATAATCAATAAAAAAGTTGGCAAACAGTTTTGTTATAGATTGAAATGTATACTAAATTTTATTCATAAAAAAAGCCTCAACGTTAGTTGAAGCTTTTTCCACTCTTAATTCAAATTCAATTCAATGTAATCTTTTGATTTTGTTTTTACAAAAGTTAGCGATTTGGAAAAATTAATCAAAAATTGAACTGTTTCTTTTTTGGGTTGCATCTGAATATTAGATGACTTTCTTGAGTAAATTTGCATCATATACTATCTTTTATTCTTTGTGTTTCAATTAGATAACGATGCAAATTTTCTTTTATTGTTAGTTTACTAAAATTATATTATGTTTTTCTATTAATTTACGCATATTTATTAATGCATAACGCATTCTGCCTAAAGCAGTGTTTATGCTAACACCTGTGTTTTCACTAATTTCTTTAAAACTCATATCTTTATACATACGCATTAACAAGACTTCTTTTTGCTCTTCTGGTAATTCTTTTACGAGTTCTCTTACATCAGAAAAAATTTGTTCTTGTATAATTTGTTTCTCCGCATTTAGATTTCCATCACCTAAAACAGAAAAAATATCAAATTCGTCTGTATTTTTAAAAGTAGGCATTCTATTAAACTTTCTAAAATGATCTATAACTAAATTATGAGATATCCTCATAACCCAAGGTAAAAACTTACCCTCTTCATTATAATTTCCTTTTTTAAGAGTTCTAATCACTTTTATAAAAGTGTCTTGAAAAATGTCTTCTGTTATATCTCTATCTTGTACTTTACTATAAATAAAGCTAAATAATCTTTGTTGGTGTCTTTTTATAAGAATCTCTAAAGAAGCTTCTTTTCCTTGAATATAATCACTTACTAAAGTACTATCTGTAATTGAATTTTTTCGCAACATAACTACTTTTGAAAGAACAAAATGTTCTTCTAATTTAAGATTAAATTAATAATTTAAAAGTAGTTTTAAAGTATATGCGCCTAATTTTCTGATTCTTATGAATTTCAAATATCATTAATATTTTTGAAATCGACAAATTATTTAACAAATTTCATTCATATTAGTTTTATAATAGATGAAAAAAAAGGTATTTTTATCGCTTATATTTTTTATAAATGAATATTGACATTTCTAAAGTAAACCCTAAAGAAAACATTATAATTAAAGGTGCAAAACTGCACAATTTAAAAAATATTGATGTTGTAATACCTAGAAATAAACTAGTAGTAATTACTGGTCTTTCTGGTTCTGGAAAATCTTCTTTAGCTTTTGACACTTTGTACGCAGAAGGACAAAGGCGCTATGTAGAGAGCTTAAGCTCTTATGCGCGTCAGTTTTTAGGAAAACTGCACAAACCAAAAGTAGATTATATTAAAGGTATTGCGCCTGCAATTGCCATTGAGCAAAAAGTAAACTCTACAAATCCGCGTTCTACAGTAGGTACATCTACAGAAATTTATGATTATATAAAACTTTTATATGCTAGAATTGGTAAAACCTTCTCTCCTATTTCTGGCAAAGAAGTAAAAAAAGATACAGTTTCTGATGTTGTTAATTTTGTGAAAAAATTTGATAACAAAACAAAATTATTGCTTTTAGCACCTATTTCTATTGATGAAAATCGTGATTTAAAAACTGTTTTACAGGTTTTAGAACAGCAAGGTTATGCTCGTATAAAATATAAAGAAACAGTTTATAGAATTTCTGATTTTCCACAAGAGCAATTTAATAATGATGATTTATTTTTAGTTGTTGATAGAATTATTACTAAAAGTGATGAAGATTTTTACAACAGATTAGCAGATGCCATACAAACTGCTTTTTTTGAAGGAAAAGGAGTTTGTTTTATAGAAAATTTAGCGGATAATAAAGTAATAGAGTTTAGTAATAAATTCGATTTAGACGGTATGTCTTTTTTAGAACCCAATACTCATTTATTTAGTTTTAACAACCCTTATGGAGCTTGTCCAACTTGCGAAGGATATGGAAATGTAATCGGAATTGATGAAGATTTGGTAATACCAAACACAGGCTTATCTATTATGGAAGATTGCATTTTTCCATTTAAAACGCCTTCTTATCTTCATTATAAAGAAAACTTAATTGAGGTTGCTTATCAATTTGATATTCCTATTCATAAACCTTGGTTTGAGCTTACAAAACAACAACAAGAACTAGTTTGGAATGGAAATAAATCTTTTAACGGAATTCATCATTTCTTTTCTGTTTTAGAAGAGAAAAGTTATAAAATTCAGAATAGAGTTATGTTATCTCGTTACAGAGGAAAAACAAAATGTACTTCTTGTAATGGTAAACGTTTAAGACATGAAACTAATTTTGTTAAAATAAATGAGAAAACAATTTCTGATTTAGTAACACTTCCTTTGGATGAGTTATCTGTCTTTTTTAAAAATATAAAATTAGATAAATACGAAACAAAAATCGGAAAACGTTTGTTGACAGAAATCAATAATCGTTTGCAATTTTTAACAAACGTTGGCTTATCTTACTTAACAATTAACAGAACATCAAACACGCTTTCTGGTGGTGAGAGTCAGCGTATAAATTTAGCAACTTCTTTAGGAAGTTCTTTGGTTGGTTCAATGTACATTTTAGATGAACCCAGTATTGGCTTGCATCCAAAAGATACAGAACGATTAATTGGTGTTTTAAAAGATTTGCGCGATTTAGGAAACACAGTTGTTGTGGTAGAACATGATGAGGACATCATGAAAGAAGCAGATTATATTATAGATATTGGTCCAGAAGCAGGTACATTTGGAGGAAATGTTGTTGCAGAAGGAACTTTTAAAGATATTTTAAAATCAGAATCGTTAACAGCAAAATATTTAAACGAAGAATTAAAAATAACAGTTCCAACAAAACGTAGAACATCTAAAAACAGCATCCAAATAATTGGTGCTAGAGAAAATAATTTAAAAAATATTGATGTTACCTTTCCTTTAAATTGTTTATCAGTAATTACTGGTGTTTCTGGTTCTGGAAAAAGTACATTGGTTAAAAATATTCTCTATCCAACAATGCAAAAAAAATTGATTGGTTATGGAGATAAAGTTGGTCAACATACAGAAATAAAAGGAAGTTTTGATACTTTAAAACATATAGAATTTATCGATCAAAACCCTATAGGACGCTCATCTCGTTCAAACCCTGTAACGTATATTAAAGCCTATGATGATATTAGAGCCTTATTTTCTAATCAGAAATTATCTAGCATCAGAAACTACAAACCAAAACACTTTTCTTTTAACGTAGAAGGTGGTCGTTGTGAAGTTTGTAAAGGTGAAGGAGAAGTTACTATAGAAATGCAATTTATGGCAGACGTTCATTTAGAATGCGATGTTTGTAATGGAAAACGCTTTAAAAAAGAAATTTTAGAAGTTAAATTTGACGGAAAATCTATTGATGACATTTTAAACCTTACAATTGATGATGCAGTACAGTTTTTCTCTGAAAATTTAGTTCCTAAAATAGCTAATAAACTAAAACCTTTGCAAGATGTTGGTTTAGGTTATGTAAAATTAGGTCAATCATCTTCTACACTTTCTGGTGGAGAAGCGCAAAGAATAAAATTAGCTTCTTTTTTAGTAAAAGGAAATACAAAAGACAAAGCATTATTTATTTTTGATGAACCAACAACAGGCTTGCATTTTCATGACATAAAAAAACTACTAGCTTCATTTAATGCGCTAATAGAAAAAGGTCATTCAATTATTGTAATTGAACATAATATAGAACTCATTAAATGTGCAGATTATATTATAGATTTAGGTTTAGAAGGTGGTAAAAAAGGTGGAAATCTTATTTTTGAAGGAACTCCAGAAGAATTGGCAAGAAATAAAGAATCTTATACTGCTAAGTATGTAAAAGAAAAACTAAAATATTAATTTTTTAACGCTATGAAAAATAATACATTAATCTTAACTCTCATACTATTTACAACAAGTTCTTTTACTCAAAGATTAGATTCCTTAAAATACATCTCTACTTTTGAAAAGTATGTTTTCAATAAAAAAGATAGCTTAAATTATAAAGACTCATATTTTGAGTCTCTTTTCTCTATAGATTCTACTGCAAAATTAAAATCAGTTTTATTACAAAAAGATTTTACAGATAAGTTTATATCTAATTTGGATAGAGATAAAATTAATAAATCCAAAAACAAAAAAAAGATAAAATATTTATTCAATAAAATTCATGATAACTTTCTTATTAAATACGAAAACATTGTAAACTTTAATAAAATATTTGATGATGGACGTTACAATTGTGTTTCGGCTTCAGCTTTGTTCGCTTACGTTTTTGATAGTTTTAATATACCATATCAAATTAAAGAAACTCCTACCCATATATATTTAATTGCATTTCCTAACGAATCAAACATCTATGTAGAAACCACAATACCTGGTAATAAAGGTTTTTATAGTCCTTCAGAAAACGATATTAAAAAA
The DNA here is from genome assembly GCF_039939415.1 of Polaribacter sp. Taxonomy (GTDB): domain Bacteria; phylum Bacteroidota; class Bacteroidia; order Flavobacteriales; family Flavobacteriaceae; genus Polaribacter. Next base: position 45,904 of record NZ_JBDVJE010000047.1, on the reverse strand, counting down.
TCTGTAGATGAATTAATTAATAATAAAATAATTACCCAAATTGAAGTAAACAAAACTGGGTATAAAGAAGCTTATTTAAATTTTTTTTATGAAAAAGACTTTTTAAAACCTTCAGAATTAATAGGAGTACAATATTATAATGAAGGAATAAATTATTTTCAAAATGAAAATTATGAAAAAGCTTTTTACAATTTTAGTAAAGCTGAAAAATTTTATAATACAAAAAAAGTTAAATATCTTAAATTATCATGCCTATCATTAATGTTAACTAAATCGAATTTTAATGAAACTAAAGATTTGATTACTATAACTACATTATTAAACAATCTAAAATATAATAAAGACTTTGTAAAAAAAGATTTAGGGTATTATTCTTCTAATCTAATTTTAGCAAACGAAAATAATGAAGAATTTTTAATATTAGCTACAAAATATTTTGAAAAAATAGAAAACATTGAAGTTGCAAAAGTTTTAAACAAAGATTTATTTAAATATATAGCTGAAACTAGGTATAATCTAGATAAAAACCTTGATGATATCTTAAAATACGCTCTAAAAGTTTATCATTTAGAAAAAAATAATGAACATATACAAAACCTTATTAGTAAGTCTATTTTAAAAAAATATTTTTACACAACACCTAATAAAAAAACTGTTCAAAAAATAGAAGAATATGAAATCAAATACCCTTTTTTAAACAAATCTATTTTTTATACAAAATATATGATACGAGTATATTCTTATATGACAAGCCAATATTACTATAAAAAAGAGCCTCAAGTTGGTTCACTATATTTTGATAAATTAACAGAACTTATTAATAATAACAAAAAAGAAATTGAACTTGATCAAGAGCTAATTGGTAATACTTATTGGTCAATTGGAGCTTATTATTATGGGAAATCAAAATTAGAAAAAGCAAAGAAAATTCTTGAAGAAGGAAAAAAATATGCTCCAGAACATCACAAACTAAACAAAATACTTTCCTACGTAAATGATGATTTAAAATGATACAAAACCTAACAGACAAACAAAAAATAAATTGGATAAGAATAATTGCAATTATTCCTGTTTTAATCTTAATGATTTACGCTCCAAAACTTTGGGTTTCTACAAAAGTTTTTCCGACAATACCTTTGTTTGATTGGTTACCTGTTTTAAAATATCCTTTAGATTATATTTTAGGAGGATTCTTTTTTATAATTCAAATTGTGTACATTTTTCAATTTAAAAAATGGCAAGGTTGGACCATCATTTTACTTTATCTCTTTTTATCTCTTATTGATCAAAACAGACTTCAACCCTATTTCTATCAAAGTTTTTTAACCCTTTTTGCTATTGAAATTTTTGGTAGAAAAGCAGAAAGTAAAAAAATTTTATACGCCATTATTCTAATCTTTTTTGCTACTTATTTTTTTAGTGGTATTCAAAAAGCAAATGAAGCTTTTTACATACAATGGCTAAGTGCTTTAAATAAACATTTTAGTTGTGTAGATACAGTGAATAATGCATTGATATGCTTTCCTCAATGGTTTTTAGAAATATTTACTTATACTGTTCCTTGGTTAGAAGCTTTAATGGGCGTTTTATTGTTATTTAATAGAACACGAAAAATAGGCGTTTTATTTATTCTTTCTATGCACGGAATTATTACGTTCTTATTATTCTATTTAGGTTATGGTTATAATGTGGTTCCTTGGAATATTCAGAATATGCTTTCTGTGGTTATTATTTTTTGGACTCTTAAAACCTATAATCCTTTAGAGTTCTTTTTAAAATTTTTCAACAAACAAAAAGTTGCCATCTTAATTTTTACTGTTATTTTACCTATTTCTAATTGGACAACAGGTTTCTATGACAGCTTATTGTCATTCCATTTTTTTACAGCAGATTTAAATTACTACAATATTTTTATTAATGAAGAATTAGAAGATAATTTGCCTGAACATATTCGAAATTTTTATCGCTATAAAAATGGAAAAGCTTATTTAAATATAAATGAATGGGCTCAATCAGATAATAAAGTATTGTTTTATCCTGAAGAAAGAATTATTAAATATATGAATGTTTATTTACGTTCTTTTGCTAAAAACTCTGATGAAAAAGGGTTGACTGAATTGATTGTTTATAATCAAGATAAATAAGAAAACTCCTTAAGCTTTCACTTAAAGAGTTTTCAACTAAAATTAAACAAAACTTATCATTGCATAACAATCTTTTTAAACTCTTGATAATCTCCAGAAATAAACTTTAGCATATAAACACCAGAATTTAATGCGCTTAAATCTATTTCTTTATTATAAAAACCTTGTGTGTTAGTTACATTAGTTTTTAACACTCTCTGACCAGATAAATTATAAATTTCAACACTATTTTCGTTTTGATTTACTTTATTTACATCAAAAATAATATTGATTTTTTTAGATGAATTCACTGGGTTAGGATAAACTCCAAAAGCAACACTCTCCCCTACTTCTTCTATATTTAAAGTTGATGTAACATCTTCAAATTTAAATTCTACATCTCCTGTAGAACTACCAGCAAATTCGGTGAAATACAATTTATAAATTGTACCATTTTTATCTTTTACATAATATTTTGCATCGGGATTTGTAACATAGCTACCTGTATAAGTTTTCCAATCATAACCAATAGTATTAATATCTGTAGCATATGTTAAGTTAGGAGTATCATCGCCAGTAGCTTTTGCAACCTCAACATTATCAGAGAGTAAAACTCCTGTTACCGTATATTTTATAGTTGTTTCACCATATGGATAATCTGTAGTATACTTTCTAAAAACAAAATCCCAATCTGTTGCGGCTGGTTCTGCTACAACTTCTTCTTCATTTTGCAAAGAATAATAATTGTAATTATTGTCTGGATTATTAGAATTTGCTATAACCGCTGTTTTATTTTCTCCCCAAGTAGTTCCATCCCAAGAAGAATATTTAATAGTATAACCTGCTGCATATTGTTCGCAAATAAATTTCTTATATGAAGCATCTGCATACTTTAAAACAAAAATAACACTCCCTGTTACTAAATGCGTAGTTACATTATATTCTCCCCAACCATAACTTGCAGAACCTTGATTAAATGCTCCATTTGACCTTTCTATATAACTATTATATAATTGTGTCCAATTAGTTTCATTAGCGACATCAATAGTATCCCATTCTGTAATATTAGATGATGCTTCGAATACTTCTATTCCAATAGCATCATTCACCACTATAGCTTGAGAGTAACTACTTGTACGTAAAAAAGCGATGTCCCAACTATTTGCAACAAAATCTGTTTGAGTTTGTGTACTTAGTTTATAATATACTTGGTTTGTGTAACCTGCTCCTAAAGATAGGTTTACTGTTGTTTCTTGAGAAAACGTACTTAGTACTGTTAAAAAAGAAAAAATCGAAAAAAATAATTTTGTTTTCATATATTTATTATTATTAAAAAATTGTTTGCTATTGTAATAATTTATATTCAAATCTAGGATGACCACGTTCTCCACTATCATTAACTAAATCTAAAAATCGTATTTTGTAATAATTGTTATTTGCATCTTTTAAAACATAAAAAATATTTGCAGTTACTGTTCCATCAAATACATTTCGCCAACTACTACCTATAATTGTTTGGCTATCTTTTAACAAAGATTCATCTATATTTAATGATGAGAAGTTTTCATAAGAAATATTATTACCTTCTAAACTGTAAGAACTTACGCCTCCTTTTCTGTTATGAATAATAAAATCTGAAAAGCCATAAGAACCTGCACCTTCTAAAATGTTTGTAAATACGGTAAAACAAATATCCCATTGTGTTTTTTGAGGCTCTACGTTTACTGTTTCTTCTTTATTAAAACTGAAAAAAGAAAAATTAAAATCGGTATCTTTTGTTATTGTAACTTCATTGTATGAGGTTGCATCTAAATCTGCATATTGTAATTTGTAACCTTCATCATTTCTTAATATTCTTATTTTTTTCCATCCTCTAGGAGCTCCTGCAATAGCTGCTGAACCTGTTGTAGGCTTTGCTGTACCAACTTCTACACCAAGATTTACTAAATAAACTGGGTTTAAAGAATTGTCTTCTGAAATTTCTTGAATTGCAGTTTCTAAAATATTTCCATTTGGAGCATCTACATACGCTTCATTATCTGGATTAAATGTACCTACAGCAACAAGTGACTGTAATGAAGAAACACTTGCTGAATTCACACTATTTATATCTGTAGTTGTTAATGGTGCTATTGCCATATATAAAGAGCCATTAATTGTTACCCTAAATTCATCTCCTCCATAAAAGCCTAAATCCCAAGAATCTCTTTTAACAAAAGTTTCTTTATTACTACTTAAATCTATATATACTTGGTTAGGTTCATTAGGGCCACCAACAGTAGGCAAAAACGTTCCGCCTAAATATGCATTATCACTTAATTCATGAGTTGTATTACCTTGTATGTTTGAGTTTTCTACTTCTATAGAAATAATAGAAAAAGTAATTCTCATTGCATCTGTAAATGAATCATTTAACTCAACTATTTGAAAATTATTTTCAGATTCATCTACAGATATTGAAAGCGATAATTCATTATTAACAGCTTCTGGAATTGTAACAAAATCTCTTCCATACAAAGCATTTTCTGTAGTAATATTAATTTTTACAACGCTATCTTCATAAGCAGCTTCAGAATATATTAATTGAATTTCTTTTTTATTTTCAATTTCTAATAACTTACCGGAAGTTTCTTTAAAAGCGACCACAAATGGATCTTCAAAAAAAACAGGATCAGTACTACAAGAGCTAATAATTGCAATACTAAAAAGAAATAATATTTGTAACTTTTTCATAAAATTAAATATTGATATTATAGGCTAACCTTAACACATATGATCTTCCATACCCTAAATTTACTGTACTACTTGCACCTGTATGAGCACTACCAGATGTTGAGTTTGTATTACCATCTACAACATCAAATAAATTACGAACCCCAAAAGTTGCTTCTATTTTTTTATTAAAGAACTTCTTACTCATAATAACATCTAACCAACTATAAGGATTAATTTCTTGATTTTGAAAAGAACCATCTACTTGAATAAAGCGATTTGTTATTCCTATATATTTATAATAAGCAGTTAATGAAGTATTAATACCTGGAATTACATAAGAAACATTTGAGTTTAACTGAAAATTTGCTTGTCTGTTTGATATATCTCCTGTATCGTAATCAAAAATTCTATTAATGCCATAATAACTAGCTCCAAAATTCAATTGCATATTCTTATAATAAAAATCATTTTCTAGAGAAATACCCATAGACGAGAACTTATCTATATTATTATATTGTAATTGGAGGGGTGTTTCGTTTATAACTACTAATTCTATTCTATCAGTAACATTTATATAAGAAAATGTTACTTTGTTTTTCATAGAAAAATCTTTATTAAATTGAGTATGCTTTTTTAAATGAAAAAAAGTAGAAACCCCTTCTTCTGGATTTAAATTTTCATTTCCTCTTAAATCATGATTTACATCTACAAAATAAGTATACAACTCATCATAATTAGGTGTTCTTGTTCCAAAGCCTAAAACTACTCTTGCTTCCCAATTATTTTTAAATAAATGTCTAGCACTTGTAGAATAATAAAACTGTATATTAAATAAATTAGTAAAAGAGACTCTAACACCTGGCTTTATAGAAAAATTTTTATTAAAATCTATTTCAGAAGACGCAAATAAATCTGTGCTTCTAAGAGAATTTGATACTTCTTCCTCTCCAGTTACAATAGTAACAGCATCCGCAGAACCAAAACCAAATTCATTTGTAAATTCATAACCCGCTTGTAATGTAAAATTATTAGAGTTTATTAAATTATTAAACGTACCTCTAGAAAACCAAACTTCTTTTGATAAAAAAAGTTTTTCTTCTTTGTTCTCTTTTAGATCTTCTCTAATAAAATAAGTATATGATTCTCTTTTCTTTTCTTGCTTTTGATAGGAAGCAGAAATATTATAAGGTACTTTTCCTAAATCACCTGTTATATTTAAATGATGAACAAACCTTTGGTTATTAAATTTTTCATCTAACGATGAGGGATTACTTGTTTGCGTTGCTGGAATAAGGTTAGAGCGTACTATTGAATCATAACTAGAAATATTTTCATGTAAATAATCAAATTTATAAAAAGCAGAAAAATGCTCTCCTTGATGACTTAATAAAAGCTTTGCAAAATTTTGTTTTTTTGGCAACCAATTATAACCCCTTAAATTATCTTTTTCATCATCATAATACTCCCCTTTTAATTCTCCTAAAAACCCTCTAAAATCATTACGATTATAAGAAAGTCTTATATAATTATCTTTGGTTAATTGACGTCCTATACTTATAGATTGTATATGACGCCCTTGGTTAAATAATTCGTATTCTTTACCAATAGTTTCTTCTTGTAAAAATGTTTTTATCTCCCAAGAATTATTAGATTTTTTCTTTGTTATTACATTTAAAACACCAGATAAAGTATTTGCTCCATATTGCACTCCCATAGCACCTTGTACAAATTCTACTCGTTCAACATCATCTAAATTTATTAAAGTTAAATCGGTGTTCTTCCCAAAACCTTCTTCATTTACTACTGAAATATTATCAATTAAAACTTTAAAATATTTTCCATCTAAACCTAAAACATTAATATCAGATTTTCCACTAGACGAATTTTGAAAAATATCAATATTTAGCATTTGACTTAATAAGTCTGCTAAATTATTACCTGCTCTTCTTTCAATATCTTTTCTTGTAATTACTTTTACTTCAAATACAGATTTTTTTATTGACTGTGGTCTTAATTGTCCAGTAACAATTATTTCATCTAACTCCGTAACTTTTGTAGAGTCCTTTTTCTTTTCTTGACAAAAAACGGAAAAAGCAAACAACATTAATAAAATTGAAATCAACTTATTTAGAAACATTCTTAATAATTTTCGACAAATATATATCTTATTTTTATTCAATCTAAATAAATTTTATATTTTTGTCAAAAATATTTCATCATATAAAAACATAAAATGAAAAAATTAATTATAAGTTCTTTATTACTTGGTATAACTATAACAAGTATTGCTCAGAGTAAAAAAACTAAAGATCAAAATGCTATAAAAGAAATGTGTGGTTGTTTTGAAGTAACTTTTAATTTTGCAGAAACATTCAACTACAGTAAAGATTCTTTATACAAACCATCTAAAACCAAAGTAGATAAAGGTTTAGAATGGGCTGGTATTATTGCAGATGACAAGAATAAAATATCCATTCAACATATTTTACAAGTTGGTAATCCTGCTAAACCATATATAGTAAAACATTGGAGGCAAGATTGGTTGTATGAAAACACAGAATTTTACATGTTTAATGGAAATAATAACTGGACTTTTGAACAAAAAAGTAAAAAAGATGTAAAAAAACAGTGGACACAAAAAGTATATCAAGTAGATGACAGTCCACGTTATGAAGGTTCTGGAACCTGGGTTCATGTAGATGGAAAAAGCTATTGGGAAAACACAACAACTGCTCCTTTACCAAGAAGAGAATACACAAAAAGAAGTGATTATAATATTACTCTAAGAGGTAATAGACATGAAATTACAAAGTATGGTTGGGTTCATGACCAAGACAATAGTAAAGTAATTAGAGAAACAAACAAAAAAGATATTGTTTTAGCTAAAGAAAAAGGTTACAACACCTATGTTAGAGTAGCTGATAGTAGATGTAGTGCAGCTGCAAATTGGTGGAAAGCTAATACTGAAAAATGGCAAATAGCTAGAAATAAGTGGAATGAAGTTTATGGAAGAAATACAAACTTGTCTTTAAAAGCAAAAGTTAAAAACAAAGCTTTATTCAAACATTTGTTCATTGATAAAGTAGTTGAAGAAGATGCTATTAATGAGATTATTGAATCTTTTGTAAAAAAATAATATATGAAAAATTCTCATAAAATAACGCTCTTATTTTTTCTTATCAGTATTTCTATTTCAGCTCAGAAAAAAAACATTTTTCTAAATAGAGATTTCTGGAAAATAAATCCTAGTATCTCAATTATTGATAAAAAAATAGCTGAAGGAAACGATATTACTGAATTAAATATTAATGCTTTTGATGCAGTTACCTACGCTCTTTTAGAAAAAGTTGATAACAAAACGATTAAATATCTAATATCAAAAAAAGGGAATGATGTTAATAAAATAACTCATGATGGTAGAACGTATATTTTTTGGGCTGCTTATAAAAACAATGTAGAAATAATGAAACATGTTATTTCTAAAGGCGCAAAAACTGATGTAATTGACACACATGGAAATACTTTTTTAAATTTTGCTGCATCAACAGGCGTATTAAATAAAGAAGTATATAAGTACAGTTTTAAAATTGGAGCAGATATTACAAAAGAAAAAAATCATGATGGTGCTAATGCGTTATTATTGGTTGCTCCTTATCTAAAAGATGATAAAATTGTAGACTATTTTATATTAAATGGAGCTACTTTAAAAGATAAAGATAATAATGGAAATGGACTTTTTGAATATACTGCAAAAGGTGGAAATATTGATTTATTAAAAATTCTTTTAAATAAAAAAGTTGCAATTGGTAAAAACGCTATGATTTTTGCTAGTCAAGGTTTAAGAAGACAAAAAAACACTTTAACAACCTATAAAGCTTTAGAAAGTTTAGGCGTAAAAGCAAATGTAGTAGATCACAAAAGAAGAAACCCATTGCATTATATTGCATACAACAATAAAGATTTAGAAACTTATAAATACTTTATTTCTAAAGGTGTTGATACTGATTTGCAAGATATTAATGGAGATACTCCTTTAATAAATGCCGCAAATAGTAATTCTTTACAAGTTGTAGAATTTTTATCACAAAAAGTAAAAAACATAAACTCAGAAAACAAAAATGGACTTTCTGCATTAACAAAATCTGTTAATAGAAACTCAGTAGAAGTTGTCGAATTCTTATTATCTAAAGGTGCTAAAATAAATACCATAGATAAAAAAGGAAACTCACTTTCTTATTATTTAATAAATAACTTTAAATCAAGTAATCCTCTAAGTTTTAATGAAAAGTTAAAAGTTTTAGAAAAAAATGGATTGGTTGTTAATCAACCACAAAACAATCAGAACACTTTATTACACATTGCAACAGAAAGAAACAATTTACCTTTATTAACAAGGTTGTCTTCCTTTAAAATTAATGTTAATGTAAAAAATAAAGCAGGTTTATCAGCATTACAAATTGCAGCCATGAAAGCTAACGATGCAAACATCATTAAATATTTAATAAGCATTGGTGCAGATAAAAATGTAACAACAGATTTTAATGAAACTGTCTTTGATTTAGCTTCAGAAAATGAGTTATTAAAAAAACAAAACATCAATATTTCATTTCTAAAATAATTTTAAAAGATGAAAACAAGAAAAATAATTTTAATGATTCCTATTTTATTCATTGGAATTACAGCTCTATTCAGCTTCAAAAAATATACAGAAAGCACTTCGTATAAATGCATGATTCAAATGAAAAATTATACAGGTGAAGGAGCGTATATTGTTATTTCATTATTAAATCCTGAAGGAAAATATGAAAAGACTTTATATGTACAAGGTGATGATGATGAATGGTATTTTGATATTACAGAATGGTGGAGTTTTCATGGAAAAGTAAGAACAAATATAGATGCAATTACTGGTGCAACAATTAGTGGAGGAGAACGCACAGTTAGTGTAATTCAAATACCTGATAATACATTAAATAAAGGCTATAAAATTCGTTTTGAAACTGCTGTTGAAGATCAAGATTATCATAAAGATGATGTTGAATTTGAATTAACATCAGAAAACGTAACCACTAAAATTGAAGGTAAAGGTTTTATTCGTTACATAAGAATGATGCCTAAATAAATTTCATAAAATGACAATTTCTATCTGGAGATATAGCCATTTAACCCTAGCTATATTTTCTACTTTATTTATAATAATTGCATCTCTTACAGGGGTTATTTTGGCTTTTGAACCCATTTCAAAAAAACTAAAACCTTTTGATAATGTAAATATTGATAACGTTTCTATTTCTGAAACGATAAAGGCATTAGAAACAAAATATGATGAAATTATAAGCATAGAAATTGATAAAAATAATTTTATTACAGCATCAATAATTAATAATAAAGGTAAAAGCGAAACATTTTACATAAACCCAAAAACAGGAAATAAAATTGGAGAAACAATTTCGAAAACCCCCATTTTTGATTTTGCAACCAATTTACATCGTTCTCTATTTTTAAAATCAACAGGTAGATTTATTGTGGGTTTTGTTTCGTTTTTACTCTTTATCATTTCAATTACTGGCATAATTTTAATCTCAAAAAGACAAGGTGGTTTTTTAAACTTATTCTCTAAAATAGTAAAAGAAGATTTCAATCAATATTATCATATTGTTTTTGGTCGATATTTTTTAATTCCAATTATCATCATCACTTTAACGGGTATTTATCTTTCTTTAGAAAAATTTAATTTACTACCAAAAGATAAAAACAAACACCAGAAAAACTTAGCTTTAACAAAAGATACACCAAACATAAAATCTACTGATTTTGACTTTTTTAAAGCAACAAAATTAGCAAACATTACAAAAATAGAATTCCCTTTTTCTACGGATAAAGAAGACTATTTTTACATAAAATCTATTAAAAATGAATTTGCTATTCATCAATTTAATGGACAAATTGTAAGTCAGAAAAAACACTCTTTAACAACACTAGGTTCTTATTATAGTTTAATATTACACACAGGACAAGGTTCTGTTTTATGGTCTATAATTTTACTTTTAGCTTGTTTTACTATGCTATTTTTTATTTTTTCAGGTTTTTCAATAACTTTAAAAAGAAAGAAAAAAACATCAAAAATTAAAAATAAATATCATAAAGATAATGCTGAATTTATAATTCTTGTAGGTTCTGAAACTGGAAGTACTTTTAATTTTGCTTTAGCTTTTTATAAATCTTTATTAAATGCTCATAAAACTGTTTTTATTACTGAATTAAATAATTACACTACTTACAAAAATGCAAAAACCATTATAGTTTTTGCTGCAACTTATGGAGATGGAGAAGCGCCTGTAAATGCATCAAAATTTCTTACTAAACTTAAGAAAATAACTCAGAAAAATAATATTCAATTTTCTGTTATTGGTTTTGGTTCTAAAGACTACAAAGCTTTTTGTCAATTTGCAATTTTAGTACATTCTAACATGCAAATACATAAAAAATTTATTCCTGTATTACCAATTTATAAAATTAACAATCAATCTTTTACATCTTTTAAAAAATGGTTAAATGAATGGAATTCTTTTTACAAATTAGATTTAAATATTGAAAAAGAGTCTTTGCAAACCTCAAAAAATAACGAGCAAAAATTCACGATTTTAAACAAAACTAAAAAGAATATTGATGATACTTTTTTAATTGAATTAAAACCATCTAAAAAAGTAAAATTCTCTTCTGGAGATTTACTTTCTATAACACCAAAAAACGAAATTAAAAATCGTTTATACTCAATTGCTAAAGTTGATAAAAACATATTATTAAGTATAAAAAAACATGAATTTGGTATTTGTTCAAATTTTTTAAATGATATTAAGAGAGGAGATAATTTTTTAGCATCAATTCAAAAAAATGAAAATTTTTATTTTCCTAAATATAAAAAAGAGGTAATTCTTATTGCAAACGGTACAGGAATTGCGCCATTTTTAGGAATGATTTCTCAAAACAAAAAAGGAAAAATTCATCTTTTTTGGGGTGAAAGAACAAAAGAATCATATAATATCTATCAAAAATTTATAGAAAATCATTTAAAAAAAGGGCAGTTAACTTCATTTAATTCAGTTTTTTCTCAAGAACAAAAAGAGAAAATATATGTTCAAGACATTTTAACAAATTACTCAAATTTAATTTTAAAAACATTAGAAGAAGGTAATACTATTATGATTTGTGGTTCTTTAAAAATGCAACAAAGTGTTAAGAAAAAAATAAGGATAATTATTAATAAAAAACTAAATACTTCTTTAGAAAGTTTTGAAGATAATAAACAAATAAAATACGATTGTTATTAAAATAAAAATTATGTGCGAGAATTTAAAAATAATATCGAGAGTAAAAAATGGAGAACTATCTGTTTGTAAATGTTGTGAAACTTATAATTTAGTTTATAACAACATTTTTTTTCAATTTAATACAAATCAATTAAAACAATTTAAACAATATGTTTCTGAAATAGATTTAAATTATTGGTTAACATTTAATTCTTCTACAACACAGAAAAGAAAAATACCTGTACCAACTTTTCATCAAAATTTATTGTTGGTTTTTAATAATTACGAAATTCAAGAAATAAGAAAACTATTGGGTTTAAACCCTAATAAAACTGAAAAAATCATTAAAACCGAAGATGTAGATTACACATTAATTTTAAATTAAAAACGAATTCTAATGCATCTTTAACGAATTCTAATACAAACAAAATTTAAGACTACTTCCTTTCTACTTTTATAGTGTATTAACATTAAAAAAGCAGAAATCATGAGAACATTACTAAAAAAAACAGTTGTAGTAACAGGTTTAATTCTATTAAGTAGCCCTTTTATTAGTTGTGATAACAATGAAATAAAAAAAGAAAAAGAAAAAGAAACTACTATTATAGCAGACAATAAGACTACTATAAATAAAAACATAAAAATTGAAACTAGAAAACCTATTGTATTTATAGCTGGTTTTGACAAAGGAAATGAAACTTTCTACTCTAATGCAAGAACTTATTTTCAAGAAAAAGGTTTACAGGTTATAGATGGTCAATATTCTTTAGAAGAAATTATTCTTTGGATGAATGAACATGCAAATATAAATCCATATGGAGAAGTTCATATTGTAAATAAAAGCAATCCTTATAAAGGAATGAATTTAGAAACAGTTGTTAGAGGAGATAAAATTACATCAGAATCTTTACGAAAAAGCATTACACAAGGCACACTTCCATCATTAAAAAATGTAGTAAATAACAATACAAAAATTGTATTTCACGCTTCTGGTTTGGTAGAAAACAAAGAGCTTTTAAAAACATTAAAAGATGCTTTTTCGGCCCAGAGTTTACCTAAAGTTATAGCATCTCCATATCATACAATTTTTGGTGGCAAATTTGCAAATCATTTTTTAGCACAACCTTACTATGTTTTTTATCCTACAGCACATTCTCCAGGAAAAACAGATTTATCTAAAGAAATTGCAAAAAAATATCCGCAAGAAAAAGATATAGATTGGTTTGATGCCTTAAATAATGAAGAAGAAAGATATGTTGGTGAAGCTTATGCAGAACAATTTTCTATACCAATTAAATGGGAGTTTGGATACCATCATACAGATGATGAAATGCCAATTTTTACATCTCAAGAAGAAGTTATGGATTGGATCGAACAACATGAAGAATTGATGGTAGAAATTAACAAATACAACATTCCTTTAGAAAAATTTAGATGGAATTGGAGTACAAAAAACAGCACATTAATTATAAGAGGTAGAACAACTGGCTTATGCGTTTTAAAACCATTAATTAAACCTTATGGAGAGCTAAAACACATAGAACCAGACACAAGTAATAAACGTTTATACGCATTGAAATAAAATGAAATGGAGATTGTAGTTTGATAAACGTCATTACACAAAATTAAAAATAGTGTAATGACGTTTTAATTAGTAAATTTGTATAAATGCCAAAGTTTTTAAAACTCATATTCTTTCTATTCTTAATTATTTCTGTTGATATTAATTCTCAAGGAAATAATATTCAAAATATTTCTATTAAAGACGGATTACCAAATACTTCTATAAACAACATTATTCAAGATAAAATTGGTTATTTATGGCTTGCTACAGACAAAGGTTTGTTTCAATTTGATGGCGATCATTTTAAACATATAAACCTACATTCTCAATCAAAAGCTCTTTCACTTTTCGAAAAAAACAAAACTTTATTTGTAGGGCATGAAAAAGGTTTTTTTAAAATAAAAGCAGGTAAGTTCTCTTATTTAGGAAAAAACACTGTTTTAAAAACCGTTTTTGTAAAAAACAAAATTTTACTGTGTACAACTCAAGGAGTTTATGAATTTAAAGAAACTTATTTACAGCCTTTAAAAATTCATCCTCAGATAGATTTTTCTATAATTAAAGATATTATACAACATAAAAATTCTATATATATAGCCACAAATAATGGCTTATGGATAGTTGATAAACTAAATAAAACCAAAAAAGTTATAAAAATTACTGATGAACAATTCAGTTCTTTTTTATTAAATAAAGAAAACCTGATTACTTGCACATTAAATAATGAGTTAAAAATTATTGATGGAAATAAAATTATAAATAGTTTTAAAACTATTGAAAACATCTCTTCTATAAAAAAAATTAAAGATGAAATTTGGGTAACTTCCAACGGATATGGAATTGAAGTTTTAGATGAAAAAAACTATTCTTTTAAAAGAAAAATAAATAAGTATAATTCTACAATTTCAAATAACATAAATAACGTTTTTATAGACAATCAAAACACAATATGGATTGCTAGTAGAGATAAAGGATTATATAAGCTAACCTCTATTAAAAACAATAAAACACCAAACATTGCTATAGAAAGTATATCTGTAAATTATAAAAGAATTCAACATTTTTCTGATAAAGTTTTAGAATTAAAGCCAACTGAAAATAACGTATCTTTTTCTTTTAACACAATTGATTTAAAAAATGCAAAAAACATAAAATTTCGTTATAAATTAAATAAAGACTTCACACCTTGGAGTTCTCAAAACAAGGTTGATTTTGCCAACTTAAAAGCAGGAAAATATACACTTACAATTCAATCTAAAAACCTCAACAAAGTTAGTAAACCAATATCTTTTAAATTTAATATAGATTTTCCTATTTATAAAAAAGATTGGTTTTTATTAATTTGTTTAATCGTTTTTTGTTTGATTTTAGCTGGAGTTGTTGATATCTATATTAGAAAACTCAAGAAAAAAAATAATCAAAAAATTGAAGCTTTAAAACTAGAAAATCATCTACAAACTCTAGAACAAAAAGCATTACAATTACAAATGAATCCTCATTTTATTTTTAATGTTTTAAACGGAATTAAAGCCCTTGGAAACTCTGGAAACTCCAAAGAATTAAACAAAACAATTTCTTTATTTTCTATACTTTTAAGAAGTGTTTTAAACAACTCTCGTTTAAACGAAATTAGTTTACAAGATGAAATTTTAACTTTAGAAACTTATTTACAATTAGAGCAAAAAATGAGTTCGAAAGATTTTAATTTCACTTTAGAAACATCTTTAAATAATATTGATTCCGAAGAAATTTTAATTCCGCCAATGTTAGTGCAACCTTTTGTAGAAAACTGTATAAAACATGCATTTAACTCAAACAATAAAAACGCAACTATTAAGGTTTTGTTCTATGTTAAAAACAGTTTCCTTTATTTTAACATAGAAGATAATGGTGTTGGCTTTTATCAAAGTAAAAAAGAAAAAAACACATCTAATCATCAATCAATTGCCCTAAAACTAACACAAGAACGCATTAAACATTTAACTAAATACAATTCGTTTTCAATTAATGAATTAAAAGAAAAAAACACTGTTTTAGGAACAAGAATTAGTTTTAAAATTCCTTTAAAAACAGATTATTAAATTAAAATGGAAAGAAGAAAATTTATAAAAAAATCAATAATAACTGGTATTGGTGCTAGTCTATTAGGAGGATTCTATACATGGCAAATAGAGCCTTTTTGGTTAGAATTTGTAAAAGTTAAAATGCCTATAAAAAACTTACCCAAAAAATTAATAGGTAAAACACTAATGCAAATTAGCGATGTACATGTTGGTAATAAATTTGATTATAAATACATAATTGACTCGTTTAAGAAAGCAAAAATTTTTGAACCTGATTTTGTAGTTTATACTGGAGATTTTGTTTCTTATGAAACACCAGAACAATTTAATCAATTAAAAAAAGTGTTTAAACATGCAGTAAATGGTAAGCTAGGAACTGCAGGAGTTTTAGGAAATCATGATTATGGAATTGATTGGTTAGAACCTGATGTTGCCAACAGAATTTCTAATATTTTAGACAGGGCAAACATTACAATTTTAAGAAATGAAGAAGTAAATTTTAACGGTTTAAATATTTTAGGTATTGATGATTATTGGGGATCTAATTTTAACCCAGTTAAAATTATGAACAAATACAATGCTCAAAAAGCAAATATTGTTCTTTGTCATAACCCAGATGTTTGCGATTTAAATGTTTGGAACAATTATAAAGGATGGGTTTTATCTGGACATACCCATGGAGGGCAAGTAAAACCACCTTTTTTAAACCCACCTATTTTACCTGTAAAAAATACAAGATATTCTTCTGGAGAATTTGATTTATATGACGGTAGAACTCTCTATATAAATAGAGCTTTAGGTAATCTATACCAAGTTAGATTTAATGTAAGGCCAGAAATTACAATTTTTGAATTAGAAGAAAAACTTTAACCATGGTAAAAATCACATCAATTGTAGTAGAAGATAATTCTTTAGCATTAGATATGCTAGTAAATGACATTACTACACATCATAAAGAAATTGAAATAATAGGAACAGCAAAAAGCGTTATAGAAGCAGCAAAACTATTACAAAAAAAACAACCAGATATATTATTTTTAGACATTATGCTTGGTGATGGAACTGGTTTTGATTTATTAGAAATTTACCCCAACTTAACTTCAAAAATTATCTTTGTAACGGCAAGTGATGAGTACGCAATTAGAGCTTTTAAATTTGCAGCAATAGATTATATTTTAAAACCTTATTCTAATGAAGATTTAGAAAATTCAATAAAAAAAGTAAAACAACAAATAGAACCTCAAAAAGAGCAACTAAACATATTAAAACAAGCAATTACTAATCAAAAAAATAATATCAATAAAATTTCACTATACACCCAAGACAAAATAATAGTTGTAAATATAGAAGATATTATTCGTTGTCAATCAGACAATAACTACACTACATTTTATTTAAAAGATAATACAAAAATTTTAGTTTCTAAAACTTTAAAGTATTATGCAGATATGCTTAAAGACAATGGTTTCTTAAGAGTGCATCAAAGCCATTTAATAAATAAATCTCAAATTAAAGAATTTATAAAATCTGATGGAGGTTATATTATATTAAACAACAAAATGAACATACCTGTTTCTGTAAGAAAAAAAGCAGATGTAATTGATTTTTTAAAGAAGTTATAACTTTTTTTCATCAAAAAAACATTATATGTAGTGATTTTTCACTATATTTGATTATCAACAAATGAAAATCGAAGATAAAAAACGAGCAGATAGAGTTATTAAGGTTTTTAAAGATAGTGGATTTAATCAAAGACAATTTTCAGAACTTTTAGGAGTATCACAGCAATTAATAAGTGCAGTTGTCAACTATTCAAAAAAACCTAATGAAACAATTTTGCTTGCTATCATCGATAATATTCCAGAAATAGACCCTATGTGGTTACTTACTGGCAAAGGAAAATATAAGAATAACTATGCACCCCTAATGAATGAAGTTCGATCCCCTATAGAGTTTCAGATAAAACGCATAGTCAAGAAGCAATTTGAAGAATTATCTAAAGATATTGTTCAAAGAATATCAAATATTGAAGAGTCTGTTAAATAACAATTATTCCCCACAGAATATAAAATAACAACTCATATTATAGTATCTGCCCCCTAATAAAAGAAACTATAATCGTTGCAAGACCTTCAATATTTGATTCTGCTTCAGCATCAAACTAAATTATAAACCTAATATCCTTTTTTAACAAAAAGGATATTTTTTTTAAATTAAAATTCACTAAATTTTTTCTACAAAAAAAATCCTTCTCTAAAAGAGAAGGATTTTATTTTTGGGTGGAAGACGGGACTCGAACCCGCGACACTCGGTACCACAAACCGATACTCTAACCAACTGAGCTACAACCACCATATAATTGCGGGTGCAAATATAATTTAATTTTCAACATACAAAAAGAAATAATTAAATTAATTTACTTAAATTTTCTACTGCTACATAACGTTCTGAAGTAAAACCTTCTGCAAAATCAACACCTATTAATCTACCTAAATCTTTTGCCCTATAATTTATACTATCTGTAAAGTTTTTACTTGTTATTGGCGTTTCTGGCTCATCACTTTTAGGGTCATAAAACTGAGAAGAATAAGCCAAAACCGCTCTTTCTTTAACATTTATAAAACCAGATACATCTACTACAAAATCTGGCTCAATATTTTTCCATTGCACATAATGATACACCTGTTTAGGCCTCCACTTTTCTTGTTGTTTCCCTTCTATTATTGTTTCAATCTTTACCAAACCACTTAAAAAACACGAATCAGAAACTAACTCACTTCCTTTAGGATGATCAATATGTCTATCATCTATAGCATTACAAAGAACAATTTCTGGTTGATACTTTCGAATCATTTTAATAACTTTTAATTGATGCTTCTTATCGTTAACAAAAAAACCATCAGCAAAACACAAGTTCTCACGCACAGAAACGCCTAAAATTTTAGCTGCGTTTGCGGCTTCTTTATCTCTTAAATCAGCAGAACCACGTGTTCCTAATTCACCTCTGGTTAAATCAATAATACCTACTTTTTTTCCAGAAGACACTTCCTTAGCAATCAGGGCTCCACAACCCAACTCTACATCATCAGGATGTGCACCAAAAGCCAATATATCTAATTTCATCTATTTTTATTTATTAAAATTAAAAATGTAAAATTTATTTAATTAATAAACTTACACACCAAATTCTATTCAAATAACACTCTAAGAGCTTTATTTTAAAATTATAAAAAACAAAAATAACCTTTTTAAGAAGATAATTTAGTAAGCTCTTATATCTATTACGATTTCGTATCTAATTTTCTTTACTTATTTTTATCTTTTTAAATAAAATCCATAAAAATAAACATATTTTAATCTCCATGATATATATCATATCAGTGATTTTTTAATCGTTATAATTTTACCCAAATAATCTAACTAAACAAAATAGAAAACTATGATTTTAATGCTTATCATTCTAACAATCACCATTGGCTTATTTGTATGGGGTAAATACTCTCCAGATGTAATTGCACTTGTGTCTATGTTAAGCTTATTTTTATGTGGAATTTTAAACTTAAATGAAACTCTTAGTGGTTTTAGCAACCCAACTGTTATTATGATTGCTTCTCTATTTATAATTGGTGAAGGTCTTTCTCAAACTGGATGGACTGCTTTGGCAGGTAAAAAATTAATAGAATTGGCAGGTAAAAGTGTACCTAAATTATTAGTAATTATTACACTTGGTTCTGGAGTTTTATCTGGCTTTGTTAGCAATACAGGTACTGTAGCAACTTTGTTACCTGCAACGATTTCTTCTGCTTGGAGTATAGGTACAATGCCTTCTAAAATATTAATTCCTGTTGCTTTTGGTTCTAATACTGGTGGTTTGTTAACTTTAACAGGTACACCTCCTAACATTATTGCTAACAACGCATTAATTGATGCTGGTTTCGAAGGCTTTTCATTCTTCGAATTTGGATTAATAGGCTTACCTCTTTTAATTATAGCAATTTTATATTTTAGATATGTTGGCTATAAAATGTTACCTAAAAACAAAACCAACAACAAACCTATTAATATTGATTCTACTTTGCATGAATGGATTGAAGCCTACCAAATTGATAATGACTATTACAGACTTAGAATTCGTTCAATATCTCCATTAATCAATACAAAACTAAATGATTGGGATTTAGAAAATGAATATAAAATAAATGTAATTCGTTTAAAAAGAAGACATCCTAATAGATTAAAAGGAACACAACCTTTTATTGAGTTTCCAGAAAACGATACTGAATTAAGGTATCACGATATCATTACAGTAAAAGGAACTACAGAAGATATTAATAAACTAATGATTAAATTTAGACTTGGTTTACTAGTAAAAGAATCTGCAAAAAGTGAATTAAGAAACAACTTAATTAACCAAGAGGTTGGTATGTCTGAAGTTATTGTAACTCCTAAATCTCGTTTAGTTGGTAGAGAAATTAAACTACATGAATACTTTAAAAGATATGAAATTCAATTACTAGCAACTTCTAGACATAAAAAGCCTTATGTTGAAGATAAAATGAGAGTTCATGCAGGAGATAGTTTTATCATTAGGGGGCCTTGGGAAAACATTGAAGAATTAAAAAATCAGCATAAAAATATAGTTGTAGTTGGTCGTCCAGAAGAAATGTTAAAAGATGTAGATGAATTAACACCTAAATCTTATATTGCTTTAGGAGCATTAGTTTTAATGATTGCTTTATTAGTTCTAAAATTAGTTCCAGGTGCAATAGCCGCATTAATTTCTGCAGGTATTGTATTATTTACAGGTTGTGTGCCCTTTTCTAAAGCCTATAAAAGTATTAGCTGGATTAGCGTTGTTATGATTGCAGCTATGATTCCTATGGGGGTTGCAATACAAAAAACAGGTGCAGCAGAAATGATCTCTAATTCTTTAATTAGTTTCTTAGGAAAAGAAAATCCTACATTATTATTAGGTGGCATTTTCTTATTAACTACAACTTTTAGTCAATTTATAAACAACTCAGCAACAGCTGTATTAATGACTCCAATTGTAATTATGTCTGCAGCAACATTAGGTATTTCACCAGAACCATTATTAATTACTGTAGCCATTAGTGCTTCAACAGCATTTTTAACTCCAATAGGAACAACCACAAATGCTATGGTTATGAGTTCTGGAGGATATAAATTTATGGATTACTTAAAAGTTGGGTTTCCTCTATTAATCTTATTTGTAATTACTACATTACTATTAGTGCCAATAATCTGGCCTTTTTAATAAAGTTTTTTTTTCTGAAATTGGTCTCATAATCCAATTTTAGATGATTATTTGTTAGCTGAAAAAGCAAAGGTTTATCCCTTTGCTTTTTTTATTGCCTGCTCAATATCTTTTATTAAATCTTTAACCTCTTCAATTCCTACAGAAAAACGAATTAAACCACCTTTAATTCCTCTTTCCAAACGTTCTTCTTCACTCAATAAAGCATGTGTAGTTTGAGTTGGACTTACAGTTGTACTTTCTAAACCTGCTAAACTCATAGAAGGTTTTATCAATTGTAAATTATTCTGAAACTCCATTGCATCAATACCATCTGACAATTCAAAAGACAACATTGCTCCAAATCCTTTCATTTGTTTTTTTGCCAATTCATATTGAGGATGATTTTTTAAACCAGGATAATAAACAGCATTAACATTTTTATTTATTTCTAAATACTCTGCCATTTCTTGTGCATTTTTTGTTTGCTCTTTTACTCTTAAATTTAAAGTTTTTAAACTTCTTTCTAACAACCAAACTGTTTGATCACTTAAATTTCCTCCAAAATTAATAGCTGTTTTCCAAATTTGCTCAATATGTACTTTTGATGCAGCAATTGCTCCTGCAGAAATATCTGAATGACCTCCCATATATTTTGTAGCAGAATGCAACATGATATCAATTCCAAAATCTATCGGATTCTGATTGATTGGTGAAGCAAATGTATTATCTATCACTGTTAATATTCCATATTCTTTTGCTAAAACCGAAATTGCTTTCATATCTGTAATACCTAATAATGGGTTAGAAGGCGTTTCTATATATAAAACCTTCGTGTTTTTTTTAATTAATGATTTAAAATCTTCAATTTTATCAGATTCTGTAAAAGAATACTCTATTCCAAATTTATCAAACTCTGAAACAATAAAATTATAAGTACCGCCATAAATTACTTGTTGTATAACAACATGATCTCCTTTTTTTAGAAAAGCAAATAAAGCCGCAGAAATTGCTGCCATTCCAGATCCAAAAATCAATGCATCTTCCGTTTTTTCTAAAGCTGCAATTTTTTTATGCAACATTTCTTGATTTGGTGTATTAAAATAACGAGGATAACGTTTAATGTCTACACCATCAAAAGCATATGAAGTAGATGGATAAATTGGAGAAACTGCTCCTTTAAACTGCTCATCTTTTACTTCTCCAACATGAACACAAGTTGTGTTTATTCCAAATTCTTTTGATTCTGACATATCTTATCTTTTATAGATTGCTAATTTAATAAATCCTTGTGCAATCCACTAAAAAAATCAATATCTTCGTTTTATGATATCAGTATTAATTGTTGGAAAAGGAAATGTAGGAACTCATTTATATAACGTTTTTTTAAAAGTTGATAACATTAAAGTTACACAAATCAACTCACGAAAATTAAAAAATATTCCTACTACAGATGTTACTATTATTGCAGTTTCTGATGATGCCATTGCAGATGTTTCATCAAAAATTAAGAATCCTTTTGTAGTACATACTTCTGGAGCTTGCTCAATAAATGAATTAAAAAACCCAACAAGTAAAGGTGTTTTTTACATGCTACAAACATTTTCTAAAGAGAAAAAAGTTAATTTTAATGAAGTTCCTTTTTGCTTAGAAGCTGAAAATAAAAATGATAAACAATTATTAAAGGAAATAGCAAACCTAATAGGTCAAAAAATATACTCTATAAATTCTGATCAAAGAAAAGCTTTACATGTTGCAGCAGTTTTTGTAAATAATTTTACAAATCATATGTATAAAATTGGGAATGATCTTTGCAATGAACATCTTGTACCTTTTGAAATTCTGCAACCTTTAATTAAAGAAACAGCTTTAAAAATTGAAACATTAGCACCAGAAAAAGCTCAAACAGGTCCCGCAATTAGAAACGATAAAAAGACAATAAAAAATCATTTAGATTTGCTAAATAAAGAAAAACAGAAAATCTATAAAATTATTACAAAATCAATCCAAAATGGAAATTAGTTACAAACAATTATTACCTAAAATAAATACTTTAATTTTTGATGTTGATGGAGTGCTCACAAACGGAATGGTAACTATTATGCCAGATGGCGAACTAGTTAGACATATGAATATTAAAGATGGTTATGCTTTAAAAACTGCGGTAGATAAAGGGTTTAATGTTTGTATTATTTCTGGCGGAAAAAATGAAGGTGTAAGAACTAGACTTGCAAACTTAGGAATTAAAGATATATATTTAGGTGCTCATGATAAGATTAAACAATACAATGAACTAGTTAAAAAATATAATTTAAAACCAGAAAATGTATTATATATGGGAGATGATGTACCTGACTATCCAGTTATGAAACTTGTAGGAATGCCATGTTGCCCAAATGATGCTGTTAGAGAAATTCAACAAGTTGCCAAATATATTTCTGACAAAAAAGGTGGTGAAGGTTGTGTAAGAGATGTTATTGAACAAGTTTTAAGAGTACAAAAAAAATGGGAGAATAATTTTAGCGCAAAATATGATTAATATGAAAACAAAAATTACAACACTAATAATATTGTTATTTACAATTTTTATAAACGCTCAAACAGTTATTGGAAAATGGAATTCTATTGACGAAAAAACTGGAGAAATAGATTCTGTTGTAGAAGTATATGAAAAAAACGGAAAGGTTTTTGGCAAAATAATTGATATTACTGATCCAAAAAATAAAATTGCTCTTTGTACGTTATGCACAGGTAGTAAAAAAAACAAACCTGTATTAGGTATGCATATTTTATATAAACTAGAACAAAATAGTAATCAGAAATGGTCTGGAGGTTATGGTTTAGATCCTAGAAAAGGAAATTATTTTAATGTATATATAAAATTAGTAAAACCTAATAAGTTAAAAGTTAGAGGTTATGCAGGCATCCCTCTTTTTGGTAAAACTGTTTATTGGGAAAGAGTTCAATAACAAACTTTACTATAAATTACAAACACATAATCAAACAAAAAACATGAAAAAAACAATATTTACATTGGTAATATTAATGCTTTGTATAACCGTAAATGCACAATCAATTTTAGGAAACTGGAAAACAGTTGATGATGAAACTGGAGAAACAAAGTCTATTGTAAATCTTTATGAAGAAAATGGTAAAGTTTATGGTAAAGTTGTTAGAGTATTAAATAAAGACCGTCAAGATGCTGTTTGTGATAAATGTGAAGGAACCAAAAAAGACAAACTTATCTTAGGTATGGTAATTATAGAAGACCTTACAAAAAAAAGTAATGAATATAAAGGTGGTACCATTTTAGATCCTCAAAAAGGAAAAGAATATGATTGTAAAATTTGGTTAGATGAAGATGATTCTAACAAACTGTATGTTAGAGGCTATATTTCTTTTTTGTATCGTACTCAAAATTGGTATCGTTCAGAAGAATAAGAGTATTTTAATTTCTTTCTTCTAACATGGGTACAAATGCAAAATCACCTAACTCATGTTTCTCAAACTCTTTTAAAGACTTTCTAATAAACAATGTCATAATTTGAGTCTTATCTCCTACAGGAATTAACAACTTACCTCCTACTCTTAGTTGAGATAAAAGAGGTTTAGGCACATAAGGTGCACCTGCAGTAACAATTATCTTATCAAAAGGAGCTTGTTCTGGCAAGCCTTTATAACCATCTCCAAAAATAAACTTCTTTGGTTTATAACCTAACTTTGGAAGAAATAGAGATGTTTTTTTAAACAACTCACGTTGTCTTTCTATAGAATATACTTCTGCTTTTAACTCTAATAAAACTGCAGTTTGATAACCAGAACCTGTACCAATTTCTAATATTTTTTCACCAGATTTAACCTCTAAAGTTTGCGATTGAAAAGCAACTGTATACGGCATAGAAATTGTTTGTTCTGCAGCAATAGGAAAAGCTTTATCTTGATATGCGTGCGACTCAAAACTACTATCAATAAACAAATGACGTGGAATTTTACGTACTGCATTCAATACATTTTCATCTATAATTCCTTTTGCTTTTAGTACGTTAGCAAGTTGGTTTCTAAGTCCTTGATGTTTAGAAGTATCTTTCAAATTTATTTCATTTCTAGATTCTAAAAATAGTAATTAATCTTAATAAACTCTTATAAAATTGTATCTTTGTTGATGGTCTGATTTTAAAAAAATTAGAAAACACAAAACCAATGTCTTAGCGAAGAAGTAATCTAAACTCAAAAAAGATTGTTTCAAATTATTCTCTAAAGACTTAAAATATAATATATGCTTAAAGTTGGAGTATTAGGTGCTGGTCATCTAGGAAAAATTCATTTACGTTTGTTACAACAATCTGATAAATATGATTTAGTAGGATTTTATGATCCTTCTAAAGAAAATGCAAAAAAAGTGGCTAAAGAATTTGGCTATACTTCTTTTGACTCTATAGATTCTTTAATTGATGCTGTACAAGTTGTTGACATTGTAACACCAACTTTATCTCATTTTGATTGCGCAAAAAAATGTATTGAAAAAGGAAGACATATTTTTATTGAAAAACCAATAACTAAAACTGTTGAAGAAGCAGAAGCTATTTTAGTTTTGGCTAACGAAAACAATATAAAAGGACAAGTTGGGCATGTAGAGCGTTTTAACCCTGCATTTACAGCTGTTAATGAAAAAATTGAGAGCCCTATGTTTATTGAATGCCATAGATTGGCAGAATTTAATCCTAGAGGAACTGATGTACCTGTAGTTTTAGATTTAATGATTCATGATATTGATATTATTCTTTCTGTTGTAAAATCTAAAGTTAAAGATGTGCATGCAAGTGGTGTATCTGTAATTTCTGAAACTCCAGATATTTCCAATGCTAGAATTGAGTTCGAAAATGGTTGTGTTGCTAACTTAACTGCCAGTAGAATTTCGATGAAAAACATGCGTAAGTCTCGTTTTTTTCAAAAGGACGCTTATATTTCTGTTGACTTTTTAGAGAAAAAATCTGAAGTTGTTAGAATGAAAGATGTTCCTGCAAATCCAGATGAGTTTGCCATGATTTTACAAAATGCAGAAGGTGTTAAAAAACAAATTTATTTTGAAAACCTTGATGTTGAAAACAACAATGCAATTTTAGATGAATTAGAAACTTTTGCTGATGCTATTAACAATAACACAACTCCTGTTGTAAGTTTAAGTCAAGGAACAGAAGCGCTAAGAGTTGCACAAATGATTATTGATTGTTTTTAACAAATATTTTAAAAGCTCGAAAATAAAGAACCCTCAATGTGTTTCTTAAAATTAAAAGCTAATAAACAAGTGCGTTAAGGATTGAAACGGCATCCTTTTTTGAAGAATGAAAAAAAGATATAGTGTAAAGCCTGTTAAAACGCCCAAATAATTAAAAAACCAATGAAAAATATTGCAGTTATTGGAGCAGGAACCATGGGAAATGGAATTGCTCATACGTTTGCTCAATTTAATTATAACGTTAGTTTGATTGATATTTCTGAAGTTTCTTTAGATAAAGGAATGGCAACTATTGCAATAAACTTAGACAGAATGGTGTCTAAAGAAAAAATTTCTGAAGCTGATAAAAAACAAACTTTACAAAATATTTCTACTTTTACAACCATTAAAGAAGGTGTTAAAAATGCTGATTTAGTTGTGGAAGCTGCCACTGAAAATGTTGTTTTAAAAACCAAAATTTTTAAAGAATTAGATGAATTTTGTAGTGACAACACAATACTTGCTACAAATACTTCTTCTATTTCTATTACCCAAATTGCAGCAGCAACAAATAGACCTGAGAAAGTTATAGGAATGCACTTTATGAATCCTGTACCAATTATGAAATTGGTAGAGATTATTAGAGGTTATAATACTTCTGATGAAGTGATGGAAACAATTTCTGAACTTTCTAAAAAAGTTGGAAAAGTTCCTGTAGAAGTAAATGATTACCCTGGTTTTGTTGCAAATAGAATCTTAATGCCAATGATTAACGAATCTATTGAAACGCTGTATAATAATGTTGCTGGTGTTGAAGAAATTGATACGGTTATGAAATTAGGAATGGCACACCCAATGGGACCTTTACAATTGGCAGATTTTATTGGTTTAGATGTTTGCTTGTCTATTTTAAATGTTTTGTATGATGGTTATAAAAACCCCAAATACGCTCCTTGCCCATTATTAGTAAATATGGTGATGGCAGGTAAGTTAGGCGTAAAATCTGGTGAAGGTTTTTATGATTATTCTGAAAGTAGAAAAGCAGAAAAAGTAGCTAAAATATTTTCTTAAGAATGACTACAAAACAAATATTATTTTTATTTTTATTTTCATCATTCTTTGCTTTAAAAGCTCAAGAGAATAAAAAAAGTATTTTTAATGTTAAGAAAATTGGTTTCTTATACAATTATGCTGATGAAAACAATTTTTTGTTTGATGATACTGATTATTCATATTATACGAATACCTATAAAATTCAAGCTTTTTACGATTTAGGAAATTGGAAAAAATGGGATATTGAATTATTGATTCAGCCTCAGATTCAAAAGATACATCATCAATTATTAAATATTCAATTTGTTTTACCTTCTGAAGATAATTACCTAGAAAAAAGAATTGAATTTACTACGCCAAAAACAATGCATTTGTTTGGTTTAGAATTAGGTTTTGTTTTTAAAAGAGAAATTATAAAAGATTTAGATTTTAGAATTACTGCAGGTTTAGGAGTTGCTACAATTGATACTAGAACAGAACGTTTAGCAAAAGGGTTCACTTTTTTAGAGAATGGATCTTTAGGTTTTTCTTATAAAACGTTCAATAAAACTGCTATCTATATTGGCAGTAATATTGGTCATGTTTCTAACTTAGATTTTAAATCTCCCAATAACGGATATACTTTTTTAGGTTACGAAATAGGAATTTCATATTCATTAAAATAAAAAAAGAGGAACTCAAAAATGAGCTCCTCTTTTTTTATTTTAAATTCTTTTTTTACTATCCTAACCAAGAATTTAGCATCCAAATTGTTTTTTCTTGTTCAGCAATAAAATCACTCATCATAGAATTTGTTCCTTCATCATTAGCATCTCCAGAAGATTCTAAAATAACTCTTTCAATTTTTAATAATTCTGAAAGTGAATTAACTACTAATTCTACTCCTTCTACATCATTAGAAATATCTTTACCAACAGGTACAGAAGCTAAATTTATATAATCTGTAAAGGTATGTAAAGGTTTACCTTGTAATGTTAAAATACGTTCTGCAATTTCATCAATTTTAACTTGAGAATCTGTGTAAAATTCTTCAAACTTTACATGTAATTCAAAGAAATTCTTCCCTTTAATATTCCAATGTAAACCTCTTAAATTTTGATAATAAATTTGAAAATTTGATAATAAACCATTTAGTTCTTTAACTAAATTTGCAGTTTCTTTTTTGTCTAATCCTAATATTGTTTTGTTCATTTTTATAGATTTTGTTTGATAAACCAAATTTATAACAAAATATTTACGATAAGTTATAGTTATGATTGATAGATTTAATATCTTTATCAAAAATTTTTATCTAAGATGACAATTACTCAATTAAAATACGTTTTATCAGTTGCAGAATATCAAAACTTTACGGTTGCTGCAGAACATAGTTTTGTTACTCAACCTACATTAAGTATGCAAATACAAAAATTAGAAGACGAACTAGAAGTTAAGATTTTTAATCGTTCTAAAAAACCAATTGAACTTACACAAGTTGGTAAAAAAATAGTTGAGCAAGCTAAAGTTATTGTAGATGAAAGCAATAGAATTTTAGATATTGTACATCAACAAAAAGGATATATTGGTGGTGAGTTTAAATTAGGTATTATACCTACAATTATGCCTACTCTTTTACCAATGTTTTTACAAAATTTTACAAAAAAATATCCTAAAGTAAAGTTAATTATTGAAGAATTAACTACTGAAGAAATTGTACGAAAACTTTCTGATGGACATATAGATGCAGCTCTTGCAGCTACTCCTTTAGAAAATGAAACTATAAAAGAAAGACCACTATATTACGAACCTTTTGTTGGTTTAGTGCCTCAAAACCATAGACTTTTTAATCAAAAAAATATTTCTTCTGATGAATTAGAAATGGAAGACATTTTACTTCTTGAAGATGGACATTGTTTTAAAGACAGTGTTATAAACTTATGTAGAACTCATAAAATTGATAACAAAAAAGGGTTTCAACTAGAAAGTGGAAGTTTTGATACGTTAATAAAACTTTCTAAAGAAGGTTTAGGCATGACTCTTTTACCTTATTTACACACATTAGATTTAAATGATGTAGACAAAAGTCATTTACGTGAATTTACAAACCCTCCTCCTGCAAGAGAAGTGAGTTTAATATACCACAAATCGCAATTAAAAATGCAATTAATTGAAGCTTTAAAGAAAACAATTGATGGTGTTATTAGAGGTGCTATTTCTTTTTCTGATGTTAAAATTATTAGCCCTTTACAGAAAAAATAGTATGAAAAAATTTATTCTAACATTTTTAGTAATTTTATTCTCTTTTAAAACCTTCTCTCAAAATTTAAAGAAAGTTGGAAAAGATTCTGTAGATATTGATTTATTAAAAATTGTAAATAAGTCAACTTATAATATTTTTAGTACCTATAGAAAAGATGAAATACCTGAATTTTCAAAAAATATTTTTTCAAATCATTTTTTAAATGATAAATCTAAAGATAACATAACAGCGTACATTAAATCTGTTTATGAAAAATTTGGTTTATTAAGTTCTTATAATGTAGAGCAAGTTTTAATTGATGAAAATTCTACATTAACATTTAGGATAAAGGTAAAATTTAGTAAAGTAGATTTTTATTCAGAAATTAGAGTAAAAGTTAATAAAACTAATAAAATTGATGAAATAATTTGTAAATCTTTTTGGTATAACAAATACTATAAGGTTAGCGAAAATCCATTAAATGCTTTAAAAGAAATTTCATCAAAAAATATCACTAAAGCTAAGTTATTTTTAGAGAAAACTTTTAAAAATTGTGAAAAAAGAAATTATTTAAAACTAAATAATAAAATTGCTACCAACAGATTGATTAACTCTCTTACCAATAAAAAAATTCATGATGCATGTTTAGAAACTAAAAACAGATTAGGAAAATTAATTAGCTATAAGCTATATGAAGTTTTAACAGACAAAAAGTATCAAATTATATACAGATTTAAAGCTATATATGAAAAAGAAAAAACTGAATTAAGAGTTTACACAACATTACAACATAAATATAGTGGTATATATATAATGAAATATTGGAATGATAAATTTTATGCTCCAAGTAAATTACCAAAAAAGGAAGCTAAATAGCTTCCTTTTTTTATGTGTATAAATTATTAAGAATACATTTTATCTCTTAATTCTTTAACCTTTGGGTCTGCTAAATATTCATCAAAAGTTGCATATCTATCTATAACACCTTTAGGTGTTAACTCTATAACTCTATTGGCTACAGTTTGCGCAAACTCATGATCATGAGTAGTAAACAAAACTGTTCCTTTAAAGTTAATTAATGAATTGTTTAATGCTTGTATAGATTCTAAATCTAAATGATTTGTTGGTTCATCTAAAACTAAAATATTAGCTCTTTTCATCATCATTCTAGACAACATACAACGCACTTTTTCTCCACCAGAAAGCACATTACTTTTCTTTAAAGCTTCTTCTCCAGAAAAAATCATTTTTCCTAAAAAACCTCTTAAGAAAACTTCTTCACGCTCTTCTTCTGTTTGAGCATATTGTCTTAACCAATCTACCAAGTTTAATTCTCCATTTTGAAAAAATGCAGCGTTATCTAATGGTAAGTAAGATTGTGTAGTAGTAACTCCCCAATCAAATTTACCACCATCTGCTGCTTCATTACCAGTAATAACTTGATAAAAAGCCGTTACAGCTCTAGAATTTTTAGAAATAATAGCTACTTTATCTCCTTTATTTAAATTTATATGAACTTTATCAAATAATTTTTCTCCTTCAAATTCTTTTGATAAATCTTCTACATTTAAAATCTGATCTCCTGCTTCTCTATCACTTTTATAAATAATGGCAGGGTAACGTCTACTAGAAGGTTTAATTTCTTCTACATTTAACTTATCAATCATTTTTTTACGAGAAGTTGCTTGCTTAGACTTTGCCATATTTGCAGAAAAACGTCGAATAAACTCTTCTAATTCTTTCTTTTTCTCTTCTGCTTTTTTATTCTGTTGCGCTCTTTGTCTAGAGGCTAATTGGCTAGATTCGTACCAAAAAGTATAATTACCAGAAAAATGGTTTATTTTACCAAAATCAATATCAGAAATATGTGTACAAACTGCATCTAAAAAGTGCCTATCGTGAGAAACTACAATAACACAGTTATCAAAATTTGCTATAAAGTTTTCTAACCAAGCAATTGTTTCGAAATCTAAATCATTGGTAGGCTCATCCATTATAAGTACATCAGGGTTTCCAAAAAGAGCTTGTGCAATTAATACACGTACTTTTTGCTTACCATCTAAATCTTTCATTAATGTATAATGATATTCTTCAGAAATACCTAAGTTAGATAACATTGCGGCTGCATCAGAATCTGCATTCCAACCATTCATTTCTTCAAAAACTATTTGAAGCTCTCCTATTTTCTCTGCATTTTCATCTGTATAGTCTGCATACAAATCATCAATTTGTTTTTTTATTTTAAACAAATCTTTATTACCTCTAACAACTGTTTCTAGCACAGGGTACTCATCAAATGCATAATGATCTTGTGTTAACACAGACATTCTTTTTCCTTTTTCTAAATGTACTTGACCAGATGTAGGTTCTTGTACACCAGAAATAATTTTTAAGAAAGTAGATTTTCCTGCACCATTGGCTCCAATAATTCCATAACAATTTCCTGTTTGAAATTTTGTATTTACATCATCAAACAAAACCCTTTTACCGAATTGTACAGATAAGTTAGAAACTGATAACATTTTTTAATTTTTTAAAATTTCTGCAAAAGTACAAATTTGATTTATCTTTTACTCTTGATTTTCAATGGTTTTTAATAAATATTATTTACCCTTTATAAGTGTTTTTTTAGAAGTATTTTAACAATGAATTAACAAGAATAGCTATAATGTATAATTAACTTTGTCATTTAGTAAACATACTCATTGTACATGATTAAATATTTATTTCGTTTAATTTTATTATTTGCTTTTACTGCTTTTGTAGGCTGTAATTCTGTTTCAAATAATACTACTACCTATTTTGGAGGCAAAATTATAAATCCAAAATCGAACCATGTTGTGTTATATTCTATGGAAAAAGTAATAGATACTTTATTTTTAGGAAAAGACAATAAGTTTTTAGGTAAGATAGAAAACGATAATGAAGGTTTGTACTATTTTATACATGGTAATGAAAAACAACATGTTTATTTAGAAAGTGCAGATAGTGTTATGATACGCTTAAATACTTGGGATTTTGATGAATCTTTAGTCTTTGCTGGTAAAGGTGCTGAAAGAAATAATATTTTGATTGACTGTTTTTTAGAAGAAGAAAATGATAAAAAACTATTTTACGAATACAATAAATTACCTCCTATTAAATTTAAAGAAAAAATTGATTCTTTAATTGACTTAAAATTAAATACTTATAAAGAATATATAGATAAACATCCAAAAGAAACATTAGGATTTAAACAAACATTAAAAACAGCGCTAACTTTTCCTATTTATTCTAGAATAGAAAGGTACCCAATTCTTAATGTTAAATATACTGAAGATGGTAATTTTCCTACTTTAAACAAAACATTTTATAATTACAGAAATAAAATATCTATTGATAAAGACTCTTTAATGTATTACCCCCCTTACTCTAAGTACATCAGATATTATTTATACAACAAAACATATGCTTTAGGTCATGCACCTATAAAAAATAAATACTCATCAGAATTTACTGTAGATTTATTAAACATAATTGATAAAGAAATTACCACAAAAAGATCTAAAAATGCATTTTTAAGACAAACTATAATTAGCCATTTTTACAATAAATCTAACTGTGAACTTAACACTAAAGCTTTTAATACTTTCTTTACTTTAACTACTAGTTTAGAAGATAAAGAACTGGTAAACAAGTTAATTGAAGACACTAAAGCTATTACAACAAATAATTATTTACCAAATTTTAGCTTAGTAAATTATTCAAATACAAAACTACAGGTTTTTGATATCGTTAAAGGTAAAAATACTTTACTATTCTTTTGGAACCCTAAGTATGTTTCTAGATCTTACATTATTCCCAGAATCAATTATTTATCTAAAACGTATCCAAATATTAAATTTATACAAATATTAATACAAGGTAAAAAAGGAGATAGAATTCAAAAATTAGATATTAAAAATCAATTTTATTTAGATCATAATAGCGAAGCTCACAAGTTTTTAACTAGCAAAATGCCACGTTCTATTTTAATAAATAAACAAGGTAAAGTAATAAATGGCTATGGTTCTATATCTCCTAAAAATCTAGAACCTTATTTAAAAAAATTAAGTAAAAACTAATTATTTTTACTAAATATTAGTTATCTATTTAAATTACAGTATCTTTGCACGATTTTTATTTTGAGTATAACTCATTAATAATCAGGTCGAATTTATAATCGGGTTTGCAGGTCGGCGTTCTGTGAATCCAAAAAAACACAGTAATGTCAACATTTTTAGAATTAGGTTTAAAAGAACCGATTAACAGAGCATTGACGGATTTAGGTTACGAAAAACCAACCGTTATTCAAGAAAAAGCAATCCCGCAAATTATTTCTTCAACAGACGATTTAAAAGCATTTGCACAAACAGGAACAGGAAAAACAGCAGCTTTTAGTTTACCTATATTAGAGCTTTTAGATCCTTCAAACAACAATGTACAAGCAATTATTTTATCACCAACTAGAGAACTTGCAGTTCAGATTGGTAATAACATCAAAGATTTTTGTAAATATATTAAAGACATAAAAGTAACTACTGTTTACGGTGGTTCTAGTATGGAAGATCAAATTAGATCTTTAAAAAGAGGATCTCAAATTGTAGTTGGTACTCCAGGTAGAACTGTAGATTTAATTAACAGAAGAGCTTTAAAGTTAGGTAACGTACAATGGTTAGTTTTAGATGAAGCTGATGAGATGTTAAACATGGGGTTTAAAGATGAATTAGATAGCGTTTTAGATGCTACTCCAGATTCTAAACAAACTTTATTATTTTCTGCAACATTTCCAAGAGAAGTAGAAGCCATTGCAAGAAACTACATGACTAAACCAGTAGAAATTACTTCTGGTGAAAAAAATCAAGGATCAGACAATGTAAGTCATGAGTATTATTCTGTTACAGAAAGAACTCGTTACCCTGCATTAAAAAGAATTGCAGATTTAAACCCTAATATTTACGCAATTATCTTTTGTAGAACTCGTAGAGAAACTCAAGAAGTTGCAGATAACTTAATTAAAGACGGATACAACGCAGATTCTTTACACGGAGATTTATCTCAAGCGCAAAGAGATTCTGTTATGGGTAAATTCCGTAAGAAAACAATTCAAATTTTAGTAGCAACAGACGTTGCCGCTCGTGGATTGGATGTTACTGAATTAACACACGTTATCAATCATAAATTACCAGATCAAATAGAAAACTATAACCACAGAAGTGGTAGAACTGGTAGAGCTGGTAACAAAGGTATTTCTATTGTTTTAGTAAACGGAAAAGAAAAAGGGAAATTAAGACCGATAGAAAGAATTATAAAAAAGAAATTTATTGAAACTAAAGTGCCTTCTGGTAAAGAAATTTGTCAGAATCAATTAATGCACTTAATAGATAAAGTTCAAAATATAGAAGTTAACGAATCTCAAATTAATGAGTTCTTACCTAATATTTACGAAAAATTAGAAACTCTAGACAGAGAAGAATTAATTAAAAAGTTTGTTTCTTTAGAGTTTAATACAATGTTAGCATATTATGAAAATGCTAAAGATTTAAATGATTTATCTTCTAGAGATAACTCAAGAGCAAGAACGGTTAATGAAAACATGACTCGTTTCTTTATCAATATTGGTAGAAAAGACAGCTTAAATCCTGCTAAATTAATCGGTTTAATTAACGATCAAAACATAGGAGATAAAATAGAAATTGGTGCTATTGATATTTTAGATACTTTTTCTTTCTTTGAGCTAGATAAAAATTTCGAAGACAAAACATTAGAAGCTTTTTCTAGTAACAGACCAGATTTTGATGGTAGATCTGTAAATATAGAAATCACTAAAAAAGAACGCTCTGGTGGTTCTGGTGGTGGACGAAGAAGAGGCGGAAAAAAACCTTTTGGTAAAAAAGATGGTGGATTTGGAAGACGTAGAAGTTCTGAAAACTCTTCAAGAAGTAATGATGGTGGTGGTAGAAGATCTGATAGACGTTCTTCTGATAGACCAAAAAATTCAGGAGATAGAAATTCTGGTGGATTTGGTAGAAGACGTAGAGAACGTTAAAAAACAAAAAAAAGCCTCATTACTATTTAGTAATGAGGCTTTTTTTTGTATAATAAATTCTTTTTATTAATAAGTTTAGAAAAGGATTTCATAAAGCGGGGGGCATTTGAAAATTACAATAAGAGTAAAATGTTCAAAAAAAAACTCTTATTAACCTTTTCTTTTAGTTTAGAATTTTTTAAATAAAATTCTTGTAAACTTTTTTACTTAAAACCTTTCTATATTTTTTTATATAAATAAGAAAACTCCAAAAAACAGGAGGTTTTATATTATTTATTTTGCTATTAATTATACTATTGCAGCTGCAATCTTTTTATAAGTACCATTTTCTAAATTTTCTCTAATTGCAGAAAAAGCAGCAATAGTTTCATCAATATCTTCTTGAGTATGTGTTGCTGTAGGTATTAATCTTAAAATAATTAATCCTTTTGGGATTACTGGATACACAACAATTGAACAAAAAATTCCGTGGTTTTCACGTAAATCATTTACCATTGCCATAGCTTCAGGTATTTCTCCTTTTAAGAATACTGGTGTAATACATGTTTGTGTTGTTCCTAAATCGAAACCAGCATTACGTAATCCAGATTGTAAAGCATTAGTATTATCCCATAACTTAGTTTTTAACTCTGGCATTGTACGTAACATATCTAAACGCTTTAATGCGCCTTTAACCATTGCCATTGGTAATGATTTTGCAAACATTTGAGAACGCATATTGTATTGTAAATACTGAATTACTTCTTTGTTTCCTGCAAAGAAGGCCCCAATACCTGCCATTGATTTTGCGAAAGTTGCAAAATAAACATCTATTTCATCTT
Organism: Polaribacter sp.; assembly: GCF_039939415.1. Lineage (GTDB taxonomy): Bacteria > Bacteroidota > Bacteroidia > Flavobacteriales > Flavobacteriaceae > Polaribacter. The sequence continues at coordinate 9,498 of NZ_JBDVJE010000047.1, read as the reverse complement.
GAACACCTTGCTCAAAACCTGTTCCTTTACCATCTTTTCCTAAGGTTCCAAAACCATGAGCATCGTCTACTAAAAGCCTAAAGTTATATTCTTTTTTAAATGAAACAATTTCTTTTAAACGACCTTGTTCTCCACGCATACCAAAAACACCTTCAGAAATCACTAAAATTCCTCCACCTGTTTTTTCTGCCATTTTTTTGGCACGTTTAATGTTTTTTTCAAAACTCTCCATGTCATTATGCTTATAAACAAAACGCTTACCTGCATGTAAACGAACCCCATCTATAATACATGCATGTGTATCCATGTCATATACTATAATATCATTTTTTGTAACTAAAGCATCAATTGCAGATACCATACCTTGGTAACCAAAGTTTACTAAATATGCAGCGTCTTTTTCTACAAATTCTGCACATTCTCTTTCTAATTGCTCGTGATAAGGAGTATGACCAGACATCATTCTAGCTCCCATTGGATAAGCCATACCATGTTCTGCAGCTGCATCTCCATCTGCTTTTAAAACATCTGGATGATTTGCTAAACCTAAATAATCATTTATACTCCAAGTAACTACTTTTTTACCATTAAAAGACATTCTGTTAGAGATAGGTCCTTCTAATTTAGGAAAAACATAGTAGCCTTCTGCTTGTTTAGCCCATTTACCAAGAGGTCCTTTATCTGCTTCTATTCTTTCAAATAAATCTTTCGTCATTTTTTTATTTTTGATTTTTTTTTGAACTGCAAAGTAACCGCTTTTTTTGCAGTTTATCAAATTGTTAAGCGCTCAATAATCTTATAGAAAATTGTTTTGCTTCATCCAATCATCACTATAAATCTTGTTCATATAGCGAGATCCATGATCTGGAAATATTAAAACCACCATACTGTCTTTATTAAACATTTCTTTAGTTGCATATTGCTTAGTAGCTCTCATTACTGCACCGCTTGTATACCCAGGGAACATCCCTTCTTTTTTAACAATTTTTCTTGCTTCTAAAGCTGCGTCTTTATCTGATACTTTTTCGTAAATATCTATTACATCAAAGTCTGTAGCTGTTGGAATTAAATTTTTACCTAAACCTTCTATTTTATAAGGGCTTACTTCATTTAAATCCAACTCTCTAGTTTCATGATATTTTTTTAGTACAGAACCAATAGCATCTACTCCTAAAATTTTAATATTTGGGTTTTGTTCTTTTAAAAATTTTCCGGTTCCAGAAATTGTTCCTCCTGTACCACTAGCTACAACCAAATGCGTTATTTTTCCATCTGTTTGTTCCCAAATTTCTGGACCTGTTGTTCTATAATGAGCTTCTATATTTAACTCATTAAAATATTGGTTGATATAAACAGAATTACTCGTTTTTCTATGAATTGTCTTTGCTACTTCGTAATAAGATCTTGGGTCTTCTGGTGGTACATTTGCAGGACAAACATGTACTTCTGCTCCCATTGATTTTAATAAGTCTATTTTGTCTCTAGATGATTTATCACTTACTGCTAAAATGCATTTATATCCTTTAACAATACTTATCATTGCTAAGCTAAAACCGGTATTTCCAGAAGTGGTTTCTACAATAGTTGCTCCTTTTTTTAGAATGCCTTTTTTTTCTGCATCTTCTACAATATGTAAAGCAATTCTATCTTTAGCTGAATGCCCAGGATTAAAAGCTTCAAATTTTGCGTAATATGAGCCTGGTAAGTTTTTGGTTATTTTATGGAGTTTAATTAGTGGTGTTTCTCCTACTAACTCTAATATTGAATTTGTAATTCCGTTATTTCTAGTCATACTATCACTATTCTCAAAGTAAATGTCATTACAAAAAATATATAAATCTTTATCTTATGCTAAGATAAAATGACTGCTACATTAAACTTGTAATGACACTTATTTTTCTTTGATTTCAAACGCAAAAGTACGTTTAATAGTTTAATTATTTAAATTGAATTAAGACTTAATTTCTACAGCATTTAATTTACCTTCTAGAGATAAAAAGAAAGTATACATTTTTGCTGTTTCTTTTAAAGCATCAAATCTTCCAGATGCACCACCATGTCCTGCTTCCATATTTGTATCTAACAAAAGTAAGTTATTATCTGTTTTTAGTTCACGTAGTTTTGCTACCCATTTTGCTGGCTCCCAATATTGTACTTGAGAATCATGAAAACCAGTTGTAACTAAAATGTTAGGATATTCTTTTTGTTCTACTTGATCGTAAGGTGAATATGATTTTATATACTCGTAATATTCTTTATCATTAGGGTTACCCCATTCATCATACTCTCCAGTAGTTAGTGGAATACTGTCATCTAACATTGTAGAAACTACATCTACAAAAGGTACAGATGCAATAATACCATTATATAATTCTGGGTTCATGTTTACAACTGCTCCCATTAATAATCCTCCTGCAGAACCTCCCATTGCATATAAATGTTCTGGAGATGTATAATTATTATCTATTAAATATTGAGAACAATCTACAAAATCGTTAAACGTATTTTTTTTATTTAACATTTTACCATCTTCATACCATTCTCTTCCTAAGTATTGGCTTCCACGAATGTGAGCTAAAGCATAAACAAAACCTCTATCTAGTAAGCTTAAACGTGTAGTAGAAAAATTGTCTGGTATTGTATAACCATAAGAACCGTATGCATACTGCAATATTGGAGTGTTTTTATTTATCTTAGTATCTTTATGGTATACTATTGAAATTGCAACTTTTTTTCCATCTCTTGTAGTAGCCCAAATACGTTCGCTCTTATAGTTTTCTTTTTTAAATTTTCCTCCTAGTACTTCTTGTTCTTTTTTAACATCTTTAGACTTATCTTTCATGTTAAAATCTATAACAGAACTGGGGGTTGTAAACGAATTATAAGAATATCTAATAATATCTGTATTAAAATCTGGATTAGCATATACGCCTACAGAATAAGTTTCTTCAGTAAATGGTAAATAATAATCTTCCGTTTTATCCCAACGTTTAATTCTAACTTTACTTAATCCATTGGTACGTTCTTCTAGCACTAAATATTCTTTAAATATAGAAAAATCTTCTAATAACGTATTATTTCTATGTGGTATAACGTCTACCCAATTATCTTTAGAAGTCTCATTAACAGGAGTTTTCATCAATTTAAAATTGGTTGCATCATCTTTATTTGTTAACAAATAAAAATAATCTCCAAAATGTGAAATTGAATATTCTAAATCTCTTTGTCTTGGTTGTACAACTGTAAACTCTCCTGTTGGATTATCTGCTTTTAAATACCTTGCTTCAGTTGATACTGTACTGTAAGAGCCTATAATTATATATTCATTAGATTTTGATTTAGTAACATACACTCCAAAAGTTTCATCTTTTTCATGAAAAACTTCAACATCTTCAGATGTTGGGGTACCTAAAACATGTCTATAAATTTTTTCACTTCTAAGAGTTACTGGGTCTTTTTTTGTGTAAAAAATAGTTTTATTATCACTTGCCCATACAGAACCACCTGTAGTATTCTCTATTATATCATTATAAATTTTCCCTGTTTCTAAGTTTTTTATTCTTAAAAAATATTGTCTTCTACTTACAGTATCTGTAGCAAAAGCAATTAATTTATTATCATTAGAAACATTTAAACCCCCTAATTGGTAATAATCATAGTCTTTAGCCATTTCATTTACATTAAACAATACCTCTTCATCTGCTTCTAAACTTTTTTTCTTTCTACTAAAAATTGGGTATTGTTTTCCTTTTTGATAACTTGTAATATAAAAATACCCATTATCTTTATAAGGCACAGAAGAATCATCTTCTTTAATTCTTCCTTTCATCTCTTCAAACAACTCATCTCTAAAAACTTCACTATATTTGGTTACTTCTTTATAGTAAGCGTTTTCTTCTTCTAAATAATTAACTACTTTTTGAGTTTGTGCGTCTTTATTTTTTGCATTTTTTTGTTCGTCTGTTAAACGCATCCAAAAGTAATTATCTATTCTAACATCTCCATGTTTTTCTAGCTTTTGAGCTATTTTTTCTGCAACAGGAGCATTTATATCTATATTTTTCATTGTATAATCTTTACAAGCGATTGCAAATGTAAGACTAATAAGCATGAAGGTAATAACTATTTTTCTCATTTTTAGATGATTTAGAATACCTATAAATATAGTAAATTTGTATTAGAACTATAAAAAACAAAAAAAATGTTTGGAGACTTATCAGGAATGATGAATAAATTAAAAGATGCACAACAAAAAGTAGAAGAAACAAAAGTTAGACTTAACTCTGTATTAGTTGATGAAGTATCTACAGACCAAAAAATAAAAGTAACACTAACTGCAAATAGAGAAATTAAATCTATTTCTATAAACAAATCTTTACTTTCTGATGCTGAAGAATTAGAAGATTACTTAATTGTAACTTTAAACAAAGCTATAGAAAAAGCTACTAAAATAAATGAAATAGAAATGGCTGCTGCAGCTAAAAACGGCATGCCTAACATACCAGGAATGGACATGTTTAAATAACACTAGTTACTTAAATTAAAAACGATATAACACAATCGTTTTAATAAAATTTATTGTGTGTGTTTTTATATAAAATAGACATATTTAACGTTCTATAAACATAGTATAGCGTATAGAAAGTATATTTTTGCTACTACTTTAAACCAAGAATAAGAATGATGATGAAAACAGAGAAAAAGAAAAAAAGCTTAGGTAAAAAAATCTTAAAATGGTTTACAGGTGTTGCCATACTATTTATAATTGCTTTAGTAACAATTCCTTATTTATTTAAAGATAAAATTGTAGAAATGGTAAGCAATACTATTAATAACAATGTACATGCAAATGTTACTTTTAAAGATGCAGACTTAAGTCTAATAAAGAGTTTTCCTTTAGTTAGCTTAACCGTTAGTGATTTAGCTATAACTAATAAAGCTCCTTTTTTAGGCGACACTTTATTTAATGCAAAAGCATTGAGTTTAGATATGAAAATTATAGAACTTTTTAAGAAAGAAAATGAACCAATTTCTATAAAAAGTATTAATTCTTATGATGGAAACATCAATATTATTTTTGATAAAAAAGGAAATGGCAATTATGATATTGCCATTGCTAACGAAGAAAATACAACAACCTCTGCAAACAGTTCTTTTTCATTAAATATTAATGAATATACGCTTTCTAATATCAATTTTAATTATATAGACAGAAGTTCTAATACAAAGCTAAGTCTCACAAAAATCAATCATTCAGGTAAAGGGAATTTAGCAGAAGAAATCTTTAATTTAGATACAAAAACAATAGCTTTTTTATCTTTAGATTTAGATAAAACCAATTACGTGAACAACGTTAAAGTTTCTCTTGATGCAATACTGGGTATCGATTTAAAAAACAGTAAATATTCTTTTAAAGAAAACACAGGTTACATTAATCAACTGCCTTTAGAATTTAATGGTTTTATTCAGTTAACTGATGATAATCAGTTGTATGACCTTAGTTTTAAAACGCCAACCTCTTCTTTTAAAAATGCCCTAGCATTATTACCAAAACAATATGCAGGGAATTTAAATACGATTAAAACTGAAGGTAATTTTGAAGTAAATGGAATTGTAAAAGGAACTTTATCAGAAAAAACAATTCCTGCTTTCGACGTAAATATTTCATCTAAAAACGCACTTTTTAAATATGCAGATTTACCTAAATCTGTAGAGCATATAAATATCGATTCTAAAATAACAAACAAAACTGGTTTTGTAAAAGACACGTATGTTTCTATAAACAAACTAAACTTTAAAATTGATGAAGATGTATTTTCTGCAAACGGAAATGTAAAAAACATTACCACAAATCCAACAGTAAATATTGCAGCAAAAGGAACTATTAATTTAGCCAATATTGGCAAAGTGTATCCTACTCCTTTAGAAAAAGAATTGGCAGGAATTTTACAAGCAGATATTACAACTAATTTTGATATGAATTCCGTTGAAAAAGGAAATTATCAGAAAATTAAAAACGCTGGTAAAATTACGATGAGCGATTTTAAATACGAAGGAAATGATGTTGCAAATCCATTTTTAATTAATAAAACACAAATTTCATTTAATTCAAATGCTATAAAACTAAATGAGTTTGAAGCAAAAACAGGTTCCTCAGATATATCTATTAAAGGAAATATAAATAATTTCTACGGATTTATTTTTAAAGACGAAGTTTTAAAAGGAAACTTTAATTTAAGTTCTAACAACCTTATTGTTGCTGATTTTGTTGATGCAGAAAATTCTTCAGAAGTAGAAACTACAACAACCTCTTCATTAAAAATTCCATCTTTTCTTGATGTAAAACTGAATGCAAATGCAAAAAAAGTGGTGTATGACAATATCAATCTCTCTAACGTTTCTGGAGATCTTTTTATTAAAAATGAAACAGTAGAACTACAAAACTTAAAATCAGATATTTTTGGTGGTAAAATTGCTTTTAACGGAAATGTAAATACAAAAGGTGATAAATCTACTTTTAAGATGGATTTAAACTTACAACAATTAAATATTGGCGATTCTTTTAGCACTTTAGACATGCTAGGATCGATTGCTCCCATTGCAAAAACTGTTGATGGAAAAGTAAATTCTACAATTACACTTTCTGGAAATTTAAAGGATGATATGACTCCTGATTTAAAAACCATTTCTGGTAATTTATTCGGTAAATTATTAAATCCAAAATTAAATGGAAGCAACTCTAAAGTACTTTCTTTATTAGAAAATAAAGTCGATTTTTTAAATATTGATAATTTAAATTTAGACGGAATAAATGGTGTTTTTTCTTTCGATAAAGGTGTAGTTACTGTAAAACCAATTCCGTTAACTTATAAAGACATTAAAATGGAAATTGGTGGAACACATGGTTTTGATCAATCTATGAATTACGATATTGTTTTTGATGTTCCTGTAAAATATTTAGGTACAGAAGTAACTAGTTTAATATCTAAATTAACACCAAAAGACGCTGCTTCAATAAAAAGTATTCCTGTAAAAGGAAGCTTAAAAGGAAGTTTTAGCAGCCCAAGTTTTTCATCAAATTTAAAAGATGCAACTTCAACTTTAATTAAAGATTTGGTAGCAAAGCAAAAAGCCAGTTTATTAAACCAAGGAAAAGACAAATTACTTGATCTTATAGGAAATAAAATCACTAAAAAAGACACTACTAAACAAAGTAATGTTACTAATAAAGTAAAAGATGTTTTAGGTGGTTTATTTGGTAAAAAGAAAAACTAATTTTCTATAGTGCTCCTAAAGCAGAAACAATAAATAAAAGCACATATAGAGATATTGTTATAATAGTAAATACACCAATAAACTTATAATGAGACTTTAACATTTCAAAAGATTTCGCCAAAATATCATCACTTTTAGAAACTAATGCCTTTTTCATTTTGGTAGAAAACTGAAGTAAATAATACACAGGAAAAAAGTAAATTATTGCTAATAATAAATAAACTATAGACATTGTTAATCCTAAATATTCTGGAACTCTAGGTTGCATTTTAGCTGCCATATCAAAAATAGTCGTTGCAAAAGCAGCAAATATCAACATCAAACCAATTAAGATAAAACCAATAATTGCTAAAAATTTAGACCATCTAGCAGTTTCCCTTAAAAAACTTTTGGCTGTACTTGTTAACGTTAACTGTTCTAATTGTGTAATAGGGTTGTTTATCATAATAAAAATTATTCAATGTTGTTTTCATCAAAAATAAACAAAAAAAAGAAGCCACAAATTCACATTTAATTATTTGTGAATCTGTGGCTAAAATTTATATAGAAATTTTCTTATTTCTTAAACTCAGTAATTGTTTTCTTTATAATAGAAATACAGTCTTGTAATTGCGCTTTGTTCATTACCAAAGGTGGTGCAAAACGAATAATATTTCCATGTGTAGGTTTTGCTAACAAACCATTATCTCTTAATTTCATACAAATATCCCAAGCTGTAGAGCTTTCTTCAGTATCGTTAATTAAAACAGCGTTTAATAAACCTTTTCCTCTAACAGATTTTACCAACTGATTTTCTTCAGCAAAAGTTGCTAATTCACTTCTAAAAATCTGACCTAAAACCTCAGCATTTTCTGCTAACTTTTCATCAGCAACCACTTCTAAAGCAGCAATTGCAACAGCAGCAGCAATTGGGTTTCCTCCAAAAGTAGACCCATGATTTCCTGGTTTAATAACATTCATAATATTATCATTTGCTAAAACTGCAGAAACAGGGTAGGCTCCTCCACTTAAAGCTTTACCTAAAATTAAAACATCTGGTTGCACGTTTTCATGATCTACAGCCAACATTTTACCTGTTCTTGCAATACCCGTTTGCACTTCATCAGCAATAAATAAAACATTGTGTTTTGTACATAATTCTTTTGCAGCCTCTAAATATCCGTTAGAAGGCACATACACTCCAGCTTCACCTTGTATGGGTTCTACCAAAAAAGCTGCAATATTTTTACTGCTTTTTAACGTTTCTTCTAAAGCTTGTAAATTATCGTATTCAATTTTTATAAATCCGTTTGTATACGGTCCAAAATTCTTTCTAGCAACAGGATCGTTAGAAAAAGAAATAATTGTAGTAGTCCTACCATGAAAGTTGTTTTCACAAACAATAATTTCTGCTTTGTTTTCATCAATTCCTTTTACTTCATACGCCCATTTTCTAGACAGTTTTAATGCAGTTTCTACAGCTTCTGCACCAGTATTCATTGGTAATAATTTATCGAAACCAAAAAGTTCTGTAGCAAATTTTTCATATTTACCCAACATGTGATTGTAAAACGCACGCGAAGTAAGTGTTAAAGTTTTTGCTTGATTTACCATTGCATCTACAATTTTCGGATGACAATGACCTTGGTTTACAGCAGAATATGCTGATAAAAAATCGTAATATCTTTTTCCTTCTGCATCCCAAACATACACACCCTCACCTTTACTCAAAACCACAGGAAGTGGATGATAATTGTGGGCACCATATTTGTTCTCTAATTCGATTGCTTCTTGCGAAGTTAATTTGTCTAAAACAGCCATTTTTAAGCTTTTAAATGTTTATAATAATATAACCATTCCTGTTCTACCTTTATCCTTTCAGTGAGTACTGAAAATTCAGCGTGGGAAAGAAATCATCCCCGAAGTTTTGCAAAAGTAATAAAATAACTAGTTCTAATAAAAATTATTTAGGCGTTCCCTAAAGGTCGTGCTTTCACTACTCGCTTTTTGCTCTACTTTCAATAAAAATATATTTTTATTGAAAGTAGAGTAAAAGAGCTCAAACAAACCGTTCAATCACTAACGCAGATTACAAACTTAAAAGAACGTGAGTTCGACGTAAGATATTTAAAAAATAAGCAATAAAAAGCAGAATATTTTGTAAATTAAAGTACTGAATTTCAATTTACTAATAAATATTCTGCTTATGATTTCTGATGATAAAATTATAGAAATTTTCTGTTC
>NZ_JBDVJE010000046.1:0-15759 GCF_039939415.1 Polaribacter sp. | reverse complement strand
TAAAAAGGTAGATTTTTAATTTTGGCGTGTTTTTTCGAAAAGAAAAAAACGCGCTATCCATTATATCTTTTTTTCATTCCTCAAAAAAGGATGCCATTACTATCGCTCACGCAATTACTTGCCAACAAAATCAAATATTAAAAACTATATTTCTTTCACAATAATATTATCACCTTAAAACTCTAAATCAATATCATATAATTGTAAGCCAGATGCAGGAGCTATATTTCGTAAAAACTTTCTATCATTGTCTTCTTTTAAAGAGTCTTTAATAAATTGTAAATCCAAATTACCTTTACCAACTTCAAAAAGAGTTGCCATCATCAGTCTAATCTGATAACGCAAAAATCCTTTTCCTTTAACCTTTAATACATATGACTTCTCTGGAAAGAAACTGGCTGTTAAAATAGTATTCTCTACAATTTCACAAGAAATTATCAGTCTTTTAAAAATTGTATTTACAGATGGTTTCGTACAATACTTATGAAAATAATGCTCACCTTCAAACAATTTTGCAGCTTGTCTCATTACATTTATATCTAAAACTTCATCAACATTCACTAAAAAAGGAGCTGCAAATGGATGATTTTTTTCTCCGAAAGAAAAATAATAATGATACTCTTTAATCTTTGGTGAATTAATAACATTAAAACTTCTATCTACTTTCTGAATAGAAATTGCTTTAAAATCAGGAGAAAAATTAGAATTTAACGAATGTAAAAACGAATCTTCATTAATTTCACAGTTTGTAAACATTTGCAAATAATACATATTTGCAGAAACCTTAGCATCTGTTCTACCAATTCCAATTGTTTTATAATTAACATCTTCAAACACAAATGATAACGATTTATCTACCATATCGTGCAAAGTTTTTGCATTTGTTTGTTTTTGCCATCCAGAAAATCGAAAACCGAGAAATTGTAAACAAATCACGTAAGAAATTGAATATTTCATAGGTGTAAATATACAATAATTACGATTTTTTTTACAAAAAGGGCATTTTTATGAATATCCTAAAATTATACACTACTTTTTTACAAACCTTACATTTTACACCTTTCTAAATCAAAAAAATAAACTTATCTCAATTTAACCCCTATTTTTTTATGGGTAACACTTAAAAATACAGCGATTTAAAAAAACCACCCCCTTGTCAGTTTAAAATAAATATATATTTTTGAAACGTTCAATTAAAATTTAAAAACACAACTTAAAAGAACTTAAATTATGAAAAAAATCATTTTTACTTTATTATTAACAACAAGCTTAATGGTAACAGGACAGGAAAAAGAAGAAAAAACATTTTCACTAAGCGGTAGCGTTGACACATACTTTAGAGGTAATATCAGTGGAGGTAATTTTGACACAGCTCCAGGTAGTTCTTTTGCTAACCAAGCAGGTTTCGCATTAGGTATGATTAACTTAGTTGCTGCTTACGAAGGAGAAAAAGTTGGATTTGTTGCAGATATGGTATATGGTCCAAGAGGTGCAGATGCTGTATTTAATTCTGTAGGTAACTCTTCATCAATAGTAAATCAATTATACGCTTATTGGAATGTAAGTGATAAAGTTACCTTAACAATGGGTAACTTTAATACTTTTTTAGGGTATGAGGTAATTTCACCAACTGCAAACTTTAACTACAGTACTTCATATTTATTTTCTTATGGTCCTTTTAGCCACACTGGTTTAAAAGCAGATTTTGATTTAGGTGGAGACACTTCTTTGATGTTAGCCGTTTTAAACCCAACAGACGCTACTGAATACAACCCAAATGGAAGTTATGCTTTTGGCGCACAATTAGGGTTTTCTGGTCAGTATTTCAATTTTTTATATGACCAAGGTGCTTACGAACTTGACTTTACAGGTGGTTTTGATTTGTCAGAAACTTTCTTTTTAGGAGTAAACGCTGCTTATTTTTCAGGAGACGATGCTCCAGGATTCTATGGTGCTGCTATATACCCTCAGATAGCTACTTCTGATAGCTTTAAAATTGGTTTAAGAGCGGAACTTTTTCAAGAAACAGATGGCAACTTTGAAGCTATAGGTACAGACCCATTATTATATACAGAATCAAGTGTTTTTGCAGCTACTTTAACAGGTAATTATTCTATTGGATCTTTAACAATAATTCCAGAATTAAGATTGGATTCTGCTTCTGAAGCTGCTTTTGTTGGTGACAAATCATTAAGTTCATTTGCTTTAGCTGCAGTTTACTCTTTCTAAAAAGAAAGAAAAATATATTTAACTAACCAAAAATTTATATAACATGAGTTTATTTTTAACATTATTTCAAGACACTCCTGCTACTGAAGCTGCTAAAGTTTTAGAGCAAGTAAATGGAGATATGGGAATGCTTTGGATGCTAATAGCTGGTATCTTAGTATTCTTAATGCAAGCTGGTTTTACTTTAGTAGAATCTGGTATGACAAGATCTAAAAATGCAGTTAATATTGCAATGAAAAACTTACTAGACATTTGTGTTGGTTCTATTACTTTTTGGTTAGTAGGATACTCTTTAATGTATGGTGATACTTCAAACGGATTTTTCTTCTGGAGTGGATTATTTCAAGGTGAAGGGGCAGATTTATTTTTCCAAACAATGTTTGCTGCAACAACGGCAACAATTGTATCTGGAGCAATAGCAGGTAGAACAAAATATACTACTTACATCATTTTCTCATTAGTTATGACAGCTATTATCTACCCAATTTCTGGTGGATGGGAATGGAATGGTGGTTGGTTAAATGATACAGATGGTATCATGCCAGCAGAATTTATAGACTTTGCAGGTTCTTCTATTGTACACTCTGTAGGTGGATGGGCTGCTTTAGTTGCTGCTTTTATGGTAGGTCCTAGAATTGGTAAATATGTAGATGGTAAAGTATTACCTATACCTGGTCACAATCAAATCTTAGCAACATTAGGGGTATTTATCCTTTGGTTTGGATGGTTTGGTTTTAACGGAGGTTCTCAATTAGCTTGGGGTGGAGATGATGCTACTGCTGCTTCTAACGTAGTATTAATTACAAATTTAGCTGCTGCTGCAGGTGGTTTAGGTGCATTAATTACTACTTGGATTTGGTATGGTAAACCTAATTTATCACAAACTTTAAACGGGTCATTAGCTGGTTTAGTAAGTATAACTGCAGGTTGTGGAAACATGACAGCTGGTGGTGCTGTATTAGCTGGTTTAATTGGTGGTATATTAGTAGTTTTTTCTATAGAATTTATAGAAAAGAAATTAAAAATTGATGATGCAATTGGAGCTGCTTCTGTTCACGGTGTTGCTGGTGCATGGGGTACTTTAGTTATCGGTTTATGGGGTGTAGACGGTGATACTGCTATCGGATTATTTAACGGTGGTGGTGCTGCTCAATTAGGTGCACAAGCAATTGGCGTTTTCGCTTATGCTGCATGGGCAGTAGGTTTATCTTTTATAGTACTTGGTATCTTAAAAGCAACTATGGGACTACGTGTGACCAAAGAAGTAGAAATAGAAGGTTTAGATATTTCAGAACATGGTTCTATTGCTTATCCTGGTAAAAGACAAAGAGATTTTGAAGATAAATAAACAAAAAAAAATAGTTTAGTTATTATTTCTTAATAAATCACATAACTTATTTATAAATAAGTTATGTGATTTTTACTTGTAAAATATTTTATTAATTTCGCAAAAAATAAAAACTAATAACTAATTATTAACAACAAATTTAATTCTATTATGAAAAAAATCGAAGCAATTATAAGAAAATCTAAATATAGAGCAGTAAAAGAAGCGCTACACGCAGAAGGTGTAAATTTTTTCTCTTACTGGGATGTAACAGGAATTGGTAATGAAAAAGAAGGACATGTATACAGAGGTGTAAGCTATAGTACAAGTGATATACAAAGAAGACATATTGCAATAGTTGTAAATGATGATTTCGAAGAAGTTACAGTAAATACAATTTTAAAATCTGCCTCTACTGGTGAGGTTGGAGATGGAAAAATATTTGTAAGTGATGTAAATGAAACTTACAGAATTAGAACCGGAGAAAAAGGAGGACAAACTTTAAAATAAATTATTACAAAATTAAATTATGGAATTATTAACAACCAATAACGTATGGATGATGATCTGTACAGCTCTTGTTTTCTTTATGCATACTGGTTTTGCATTTTTAGAAATAGGATTAACAAGACAAAAAAACACAATCAATATTTTATTTAAAAATATATTTATTATTACTGTTGGATTATTACTCTATTATATCGCTGGTTTTAATTTAATGTACCCAGGTTTTGCAGAAGGTTCTGCTGGTATTTTAGATTTTGCAGGATTCGGTATTACACCTCCTGAAAACGGAATGACTCCTGAATATGCAGATGGTGGATATACATGGTGGACAGATTTCTTATTTCAAGGAATGTTTGCTGCTACAGCTGCAACTATTGTTTCTGGTGCAGTTGCAGAGCGTATGAAGATTGGACCTTTTATGATTTTTACAGTATTTTATGTAGGATTAGTATACCCAATAGCTGGATCATGGAAATGGGGTGGTGGTTTTTTAGATCAAATGGGGTTTTATGATTTTGCTGGTTCTACTTTAGTACACTCTGTTGGTGGATGGGCAGCTTTGGTTGCTGTATACTTACTTGGTGCTCGTATTGGAAAATTTAAAGACGGAAAACCTCAAGCAATCCCAGGACATAGTATTCCATTAGCAACTGCTGGTGTATTAATACTATGGTTAGGTTGGTTCGGTTTTAATGGTGGTTCAGTTTTATCTGCAGACCCAGAATTAACTTCTTTAACCTTAGTTACAACTTGTTTAGCTGCTGCTGCAGGTGGAGTTGTTGCTGCTTTAGTTTCATTTATAAAATATAAAAACTTAGATTTAACTATGTTTTTAAATGGAATACTAGGTGGTTTAGTTGGTATTACTGCTGGCGCAGATGTAATGTCTCCTGAGAGCGCTATAATTATTGGAGCTATTGCTGGAACATTAATTGTTTTTGCGGTTTCTTTTGTTGATGCTATTAAATTAGATGATCCTGTTGGAGCAATAGCAGTACATTTAGCGTGTGGTATTTGGGGGACTTTAGCAGTAGGAATTTTCTCTACAAATCCAGAACACACCTTCTTAATACAATTAACAGGTGTAGCTTGTTATGCTGTTTTTTGTTTAGTTACATCTTTCATAATTATTTACACATTAAAAAAAGCTGTAGGAATTAGAGTTAGTGAAAAAGAAGAACTAGAAGGTTTAGATGGACATGAACATGGTATGGATGCTTATCCAGATTTTCGTTTAAATGAGCATTAATCACTTATAAATATCAATTTAAACAGTCTGTAAAGTGAAATTTACAGACTGTTTTTTTATTTTTATGGATTTCATAATTTTTATGAAATAAATTATCATAAGTAAATTTTTTTTACATTTTTATTGTTTTCATCATAAAAATCATATTTAAATATCTAGATTATTAAGACCTTCTTAATAAAATACATAGATTTGTAAATATAATTGAATACAATATGGAGAAACAAGGATTATACTTACCAGAGTTTGAACACGAAAATTGTGGAGCAGGTTTTATATGTAATTTGAATGGAGAAAAGACAAATCAAATTATACATGATGCTCTAGAAATTCTAGTAAAACTAGAACACAGAGGTGGTGTTAGTGCAGATGGAAAAACAGGTGATGGGGCTGGTTTATTAATAGATATTCCTCATGATTATTTTACTCGGGTGTGTGATTTTCCTATTCCAAATCAAAGAGAATATGCTGTTGGAATGGTCTTTCTTCCAAAAGTTTCGAATCAATATAATTTTTGTAAAACTACTTTCGAAAAAGAAATAAAAGAACAAGGTCTAACTATTTTAGGATGGAGAGTTGTTCCTGTAGATTCCTCACAATTAGGAGAAATTGCTCTTGCTTCTGAACCAAACATAGAACAACTTTTTGTTGGTAAAACAGAAAATATAGATGAGGCTACTTTTAAAGCAAAATTGTATGCTGCAAGAAAGATTGCAGAACATGCAATTAGAAAATCTAAAATTTCTGAAAGTCATTATTTTTATATCCCAAGTTTTTCAATAACTACCATTATATACAAAGGTATTATAATGCCTGAAGATATTGGACCATATTATTTAGACTTACAAGAAATAGATTTAGTTACAAGATTAGCGTTAGTACATCAACGTTTTTCTACCAATACAATGCCAACTTGGGAATTAGCACAACCTTTCAGACACATGTGTCAGAATGGAGAAATTAACACATTAAGAGGTAATGTTAGTAGAATGCGTGTTCGTGAAGAAATCATGAAAAGTGATGTTTTTGGTCCACAAATAGAAAAATTATTCCCAATAATACTGCCAGGAAAATCAGATTCAGCTTCTATGGATATGGTAGTAGAATTGCTAACTCACACAGGACGTTCATTACCAGAAATTATGATGATGATGATTCCTGAAGCTTGGGAAAAACATCAAACAATGACCAAAGAGCGTAAAGCTTTTTATGAATATAATGGTTGTATAATGGAACCTTGGGATGGACCAGCTTCTGTGCCTTTTACAGATGGAGATTATATTGGTGCACTATTAGATAGAAACGGGTTAAGACCTTCTAGATATACAGTTACAAAAAGTGGTAGTCTTATTATGTCATCAGAAATTGGAGTTGTAGATGTTGCTCCAGAAGATGTAAAAGAACATGGTAGATTAGAACCTGGTAAGATGTTCTTAGTAGATATGAATGAAGGAAGAATCATTCAAGATAAAGAAATAAAAAGTAAAATTGTTTCTGAAAGACCTTACCAAGAATGGTTAGATAAAACTCGTTTACATTTAAAAGATGTTCCTTACACTAGTGAAACTTGTCCAATAGAAACAATTGATGTAAAAACAAGGCAACGCTTATTTAACTATACTTTTGAAGATATTCAAGAAGTAATTACACCTATGGCAATTGTTGGTAAAGAAGCTTTAGGGTCAATGGGTATAGATACTCCTTTGGCAGTTTTATCAGACAGACCTCAATTAATTTCTAACTATTTTAAACAACTATTTGCTCAAGTAACAAACCCGCCTTTAGATGGAATTCGAGAAAATATTGTTACAGATATTAGTTTAAATTTAGGAAAAGATAGAAACATTTTCAGTATTACAGATAGACAATGTAGAAAACTTAGAATTCAAAACCCTGTAATATCTAATGCTGATTTAGAAAAAATAAGAAATATAGATATTGAAAGTTTCAAAGCAGAAACTATTGAAATCTTATATCCGAAAGCACAAGGTTTAAATGGTCTCGAAGATGCTTTAGATGATATTATTATTCAAATAGAAAAAGCATTAGAAAGAAAAACAAATATCATAATTCTTTCAGATAGAGGTGTAAATCAAGAATTTGCTCCAATACCAGCATTATTAGCTTGCTCATATGTAAATCATCAATTAAATCGTTTACGTAAACGTTCTTATTTTGATATTATTATAGAATCTGCAGAACCACGTGAACCTCATCATTTTGCTACTTTATTTGGTTATGGAGCAAGTGCAATTAACCCATATATGGTTAATGAAATTATTAGAATACAAGTTAAAGAAGGCTTTATTACTGGTATAGACGAACAAAAAGCTGTAGACAACTTTAACAAGGCTATTGGAAAAGGAATTTTAAAAGTAATGAATAAAATCGGTATCTCTACTTTACATTCTTATAGAGGTTCTCAAATTTTCGAAATTGTAGGTTTTAATTCACAATTTGTAAAAAAATATTTCCCTTATACAGCTTCAAGAATAGAAGGTATTGGATTATATGAAATAGAAAAAGAAATAGATCAACGTTATAAACAAGCATATCCAGATAATCAAATTGATAAAAATTTAGGTTTAAATGTTGGTGGAGATTATAGATGGAGAAGAAATGGTGAACGTCATTTATTTAATCCAACTACAGTATCTAAATTACAACAAGCAGTAAGATTGAGTGACCAGAAAAGTTATGATGTTTATTCTAAAACTATTAATGAACAGTCTGAGAGCTTAATGACAATTCGTGGCTTATTTCAGTTTGATAACTTAGACCCTATTCCATTAGAAGAAGTTGAACCTTGGACCGAAATTGTAAAACGTTTTAAAACAGGAGCAATGTCTTATGGGTCTATATCGCGTGAAGCCCATGAAAACTTAGCAATAGCAATGAATAGAATTGGAGGTAAATCTAATTCTGGTGAAGGTGGAGAAGATAGAAAACGTTTTCAAAAAGACATTAATGGAGATAGCAGAAACTCTGCAATTAAACAAGTAGCATCTGGTAGATTTGGGGTAACTTCTCATTATTTAACAAATGCCCAAGAAATTCAAATAAAAATGGCTCAAGGAGCTAAACCTGGTGAAGGAGGTCAATTACCAGGAGAAAAAGTTTTACCATGGATTGCTTCAGCAAGAAATTCTACTCCTTTTGTTGGTTTAATTTCTCCTCCTCCACATCATGATATTTATTCAATTGAAGATTTAGCTCAATTAATTTTCGATTTAAAGAATGCAAATCGTGAAGCAAGAATTAATGTTAAATTAGTTTCTGAAGTTGGTGTAGGTACTATTGCTGCAGGTGTTGCAAAAGCAAAAGCAGATGTTGTCTTAATTTCTGGTTACGATGGAGGTACAGGTGCTTCTCCTTTAACATCTTTAAAACATGCTGGTTTACCTTGGGAACTTGGTTTAGCAGAAGCACAACAAACATTAGTTCTTAATGATTTAAGAAGTAGAATTGTTGTAGAATGTGATGGTCAGTTAAAAACAGGTAGAGATGTAGCAATTGCAGCATTATTAGGTGCTGAAGAATTTGGTTTTGCTACGGCTCCATTAGTTGCTTCTGGTTGTATTATGATGCGTAAATGTCATTTAAATACATGTCCAGTAGGTATTGCCACACAAGATAAAGAACTGCGTAAAAACTTTAAAGGTACTCCAGAACACGTAATTAATTTCTTCTACTATATCGCAGAAGAATTAAGAACAATTATGGCACAATTAGGTTTTAGAACATTAGCTGAAATGGTTGGTCAAACTCATAAAATAAACGCTAATGAAGCAATTAAACATTATAAAGCAAAAGGATTAGATCTATCTAGTATCTTACACAGGCCTACTGCTTATAGAAGCATGATTGTAAAAAATACAGAAAAGCAAGATCATAATTTAGAAAATGTAATTGACTTTACTATATTAAAAGATTCACATAGAGCTTTATATAGAAAAGAGAAAATGAACTTAAATTACCCAATAAAAAATACAGACCGTACTGTAGGTGCAATTGTAAGTAATGAAATTTCTAAAATATATGGTCATTTAGGTTTACCAGAAGATACTTTAAACATTAACTTTACTGGTTCTGCAGGACAAAGTTTTGGTGCATTTGGAGCACATGGCTTAACTTTTACGTTAGATGGTAATACAAACGATTACTTAGGTAAAGGTTTATCCGGAGCAAAATTGATAGTTAAGAAACCTGTAAAAGCAGACTTTTTAGCAGAAAACAATATCATTGTTGGTAATGTTTGTATGTTTGGTGCAGTAGCAGGTGAAGCATATATAAACGGAATTGCAGGAGAACGTTTTGCAGTTCGTAATTCAGGCGCAACCGCAGTTGTAGAAGGTGTAGGAGATCATTGTTGTGAATATATGACTGGTGGAAAAGTAATTGTATTAGGTAAAACAGGTAGAAATTTTGCTGCAGGTATGAGTGGTGGTATTGCTTATATTTATGACCCTGAAAACAATTTTGTTAACGGACTTTGTAATACTGAAACTATTGAGTTTGAAGAAGTTTTAGATGAAGATGCTGCAGAATTAAAAGCAATAATAGAAAAACACGTATTATATACAGAGAGTAAAAAAGGAGCTACTTTATTAGCCGATTGGAATACAAGTTTAAAAAGCTTTGTAAAAGTAATGCCAACAGAATACAAACGTGCATTAGAACGTTTAGAAACAGAAGAGCCAATGTTTGAAGAATTAACAATAGCATAATGTCATGGGAAAAGTAACAGGATTTAAAGAATTTGAAAGACAAGATGAAACGTATAAATCTGTAGAAGAACGTGTTCAACATTATAAAGAATTTACAGTTCCTCTTTCTGAAAAAGAAATAACGAAACAAGGTTCTCGTTGTATGGATTGTGGAATTCCTTTTTGCCATAGTGGTTGTCCTTTAGGAAATCTAATTCCAGATTTTAACCACATGGTACATCAAGGAGAATGGAAAAAAGCTTCTTGGATATTGCATTCAACTAATAATTTTCCAGAATTTACAGGTAGATTATGCCCTGCTCCATGTGAACAATCATGTGTATTAGGCATTATAGAAGATCCGGTTTCTATAGAAAATATAGAAAAAAATATAGTAGAACGTGCATTTAAAGAAGGATGGATTAAGCCACAGCCTCCAAAAAACAGAACTGGTAAAACAATTGCTGTAGTCGGTTCTGGTCCTGCAGGTTTAGCGACTGCTCAACAATTAAATCGAGCTGGTCATACTGTAACTGTTTTTGAAAGAGATGATGAAGTAGGCGGTTTATTACGATATGGAATTCCTAACTTTAAAATGGAAAAAGGAATTATTGATAGAAGAGTTGCTATTTTAAAAGAAGAAGGTATAGTTTTTAAAACAAATGTAAACGTAGGGGTTAATTATGATGTAAAGGACTTAAAAGCCTTCGATAGTATTGTTTTATGTGGTGGCGCAACAGAAAGACGTAGTTTACCAACTCCTGGAATAGATGCCGATGGTGTAGTACAAGCAATGG
The DNA here is from genome assembly GCF_039939415.1 of Polaribacter sp. Classification (GTDB taxonomy): domain Bacteria; phylum Bacteroidota; class Bacteroidia; order Flavobacteriales; family Flavobacteriaceae; genus Polaribacter. The sequence goes on along the minus strand of NZ_JBDVJE010000046.1, from coordinate 4,944 downwards.
ATTTCTTAACACAACAAACTAAAGTAGTATTTGGTAAAGAAGTAAAAGATCAAGTACTTGCTACAGACAAACAAGTAATAGTAATTGGTGGTGGAGATACAGGTTCAGATTGTATTGGTACTTCAAACAGACAGGGTGCAAAATCTGTTGTCAACTTTGAGATTATGCCGAAACCTCCTGGGCATCGTTCTCCTAAAACTCCTTGGCCATTTTGGCCATTACAATTAAAAACTTCATCTTCTCATAAAGAAGGAGTAGAACGTAATTGGTTAATCAACACAAAAGAATTTGTAAAAGATGAAAATGGAAAATTAATCGCTTTAAAAACGGTTAATGTAGAATGGAAAATGGTTCCAGGGCAAAGACCTCAATTAATTGAAATATCAGGAACAGAAAAAACTTGGCCTTGTGATTTAGCTTTATTGGCTTTAGGTTTTACAGGACCAGAAAGTTCTTTAGCAGATAAATTAGGAATTAAAAAGGATGCTCGCTCAAACTATAAAGCAGAATATGGTAAATACCAGACAAATATTCCTAATATATTTACAGCAGGAGATATGCGTCGTGGTCAATCATTAATTGTTTGGGCTATTTCAGAAGGAAGAGAGGCTGCAAGACAAGTAGATTTATACTTAATGGGTAAATCAGAATTACCATCAAAAGACATTACTGGAGATTTAGTATCAATGTAAAAAAAACTCTATCAAAAATTGATAGAGTTTTTTTTGTAATCAATAGTATTTAAAAGTTATAGCTTTATTATCATAAATAAATTACAAATCTAAAACTAACAAAGAAAGATCTATTATCTTTATTTTTAAAAGCCTCCTTCAATTATTAATACCCTATTTTTGTAAATTAATAATACTGTTTTTAATTGGGTTAGAGTATAACTTATCTAATCATTAGTTGTAAAGTATCTTTACTAAATAGGAAAAAATAAAGAAGTAATATTTATTTATTATAATTGTATATAAAAGCCTCTTGAAATAAATTCGAGAGGCTTTTAACTAATTAAAGTAATATCTTTTTTTAGCGTTTAATAAATTTATATCTTTTTTCTGTTTGACCATCTTCAATTTTCAAGAAATATACTCCTGAAGTTAATTTACGTACATCAATTCTATTGTTGCTTGCAAAAACACCTTGCTTAACAATCTGTCCATTAACTGTACTAATCGTTATAGCTATTCCTTCCAGAGAATCTAAATTTAAATTCAGAAAATCATTCGTTGGGTTAGGATAAAGAACTCCATCTAACTCTTCTGAAACTTCCGTATTCGTATTTGATAAAACACTTTTTTGATTGGTAGAAGTATTTAACAAGTTAACAGCATAATCTTCCACTTCTCCATAACTAAAATCTGTTTCACATGAGTCTGTTGAAGCACCATCTGTCATTTTAACTCGCATACGTGTAGTACCTAAACTAATTCCAGAAGGAACTGTAAAGTTAGCCGTTAATGTACCTGATGAATTAGAACTTGTCGTAGCCACTTGTTCACCTGCATCAGCAAAGTCACCATCTCTATTATAATCAATAAAAACATACCAAAACTCCGTATAACTAGTTCCCGAAAACCCAGTACTAAAAGAGATCGTATATTGCGTTCCTGTTAACAAATTAGTAGACAAATTAGTATAATCTTCATAACCTCCATCATTTCCACTTACATTATTAATACTTCCAAGTTGTACCAGATCAATCCACTCGAAATCTGAATTTTCACCATTGGAGGCACAATATCCAGTAGGCATACCAGTATCACTAGTTCCTCCAATAACAATTTCGTAGTCTTCCACCTCTCCATAACCAAATGAATCACATGAATCAGGAATTGCATTATACTGCATAGAAACACGCATAGTAGTTGTATTAAGAGAAGTACCTGCAGGAATAGTAATCGTTCCGCTCACAGGAGTACTAGAAGTAGCAGCTTGCGTATATACCTGTTCTCCTGCATCAGAAAAATCACCATCTTTATTAAAATCAATCCAAACAGCATAGCCTTCACTATAAACAGTGCCAGACCAAGCTGGTGTTATTGTAATTGTTTCAGTAGCTCCTGGAGCTAAAGTAATGGAATGAGTTGATGTAAAATCAGCATATCCTCCGTTTACACCTGAGCTATTATCAATAGAACCAAACTGAACACGATCAATCCACTCATCAACAACACTTTCCCCTTCTGATTCACAGTAATCTGTAAGAGTTGCACCATTTCCAAAAATTGGAATTTCCCAAATCCCTCTACCCCAAGTTCCAACTCTTAATTTATTTGCTTGGTAATGAATTTCTAACTCTCTCGCTGCACAATTAGGTAAACCATTACCAAAAATTTCCCAATTGGTCATGTTATCATTTTTGTAGTATACACCTTGTGCCATTCCTACATAAATAGTATTTTCAGTAGAATTATCCATTAAGATACATCTTGCTGATATATCTGGTAAGTTTCCAGAAATTTCAGTTATAGTTACTCCTGCATCTTTTGTTTCCCATATACCGTCTCCTGAAGTAGTTATTAAGGCATGTGTAGGATCATTTGGATCAACTGCAATATAAGTAATATAACCAGAAATACCCGAAATTTCTTGCCATGTTCTAGAAGAACTTTGTGCATTGGTACTGACCCATAATTGATAGCTTGAAGAAAAATAAATATAATTATTATCTGTAGGAGCAACGGCAAGACCTTTTATATATACATTATTTGTTTGACCAGATGTCATCTTTTCCCAGTCTTCTCCAGAATTTTTACTCATGTATAAATCATTGTACCCAACATAAAGTGTAGTAGGTGTTGTTGCATCCATAAGAAATGGTGTTGGTGAAGACCCTGTGGTTTCAGGTCTCTTTAGTACACCAAAACTATTTCCTCCATTTTTACTATAAAAAAGTACACCACTTTGTGCCGACCCATAAATATTATCAGAATTGGTATAATCTACAAAACATTCCATACCATCTGAACCTAACCACTGTTCCCAAGTATGAGTATCTCCTCTGGCAATTTGCGTCCCATTATCCATAGCACCAGTAAGTATCAAGTCAGGATCTAAACCTGCTCCTGTACCTGGATAAGGAGATGTACCACCTATTCTAATAATTTGAGTAGGCATCATTGAATTTCCCATTGCCCCATCTCCTGATAAACATTTGTAAGAATCTCCTCCATCTATACTTCTAAAAATCCCTCCATCTGATGCTACATAAAGAGTTCCATTTACATTTTCCATAATTAATACATCTGCATGAAAATGTGCTGGTCCAGAGGTTGTCTGCGTATTTGGCATTTCATAAATAGTAACCCCACCATCGTCAGATCTAAAATTTCTTAAGCCTCCCATATGTAGCTCATTTACATCAGTTTCAGAACACATAATGGTCATACATCTCCAAGCTTGAGAACCTAAATAATCATCTGCATCTAGCACAGCTGAATCTGCCATAATATTAAAGGTAGTCCCTGAGTCTGTAGATTTGTAAATACGTCCAGCACCATTTCCGGCTTGTTGAAAAATATACACACAATTGGGATCTGCTGGAGTAACAGTTATTTTTAATCTTTCAGAAACGTTTATACCACTAGTTATTTTAGTCCACGTCTCTCCTGTATCTGTTGATTTCCAAAAATCATCTTCACCAACATACATCGTAGTAGGATCTCCAGGTTTAAAAAAGATGTCATTAGGATCATACTGACCAAGTTTTGTGGTAAATGTATTTCCTCCATCAATAGTTTTCATCAAGCCATCTCTGGTAGAAACAAAAAACATACCTTGTATTGTAGGGTGAAACTTTATCATCTGAACATTATTAATAAAACGATCAAAACTTGCTATTTGATTCCATGTATCTCCTTGATCTAAGGATTCTATTAATTCAGTATTACCATTAAGAAATAATATATGATCTGTATCATGGGGATCTATTGCTAATGCAAAAACAAACATATTATCTAATTGATCACTTAAAGCAACCCAAGAAGTTCCTGCATCTTTGGATCTAAACACGCCACCACTTTCGGAGCCTGCAAATATTAACTTTTGCTCAACCGGTTCTATTGCCATTGCTGTTATCCTCCCCAATCTTTTACTATGATGATTATCTTGAGAATAAAAAGGTCCTATAGGCTGCCAATTACCATCTGCATCCGTAGTGGCACTTGATGTATTTAGCATCGTTGCTCTTTCTGATGTACTCGCTCTAAACTTTTTTAATTCTTTTGCTACATGATTATTAGTATATGGAATACCATGCTTATCCATATTTTGTAAAGCCTCATCTAACCACCTCTGATATAGTTTATATCCGGTATGTTTTCCTCTTCCTATCTTATCAAAGTAAGGTTTGGCTGCTTCTTTTACCTTTTCGATATTCACAGGTTCTTTGTTAATCATTTCATACCACTCCTGAGAAAACCCAGTTGTTGAGCAGCAGACGATGCTAATAAATAGTAAACTAGTTTGTAAAATTTGTTTCATAATAAATTATTTTAGGGTTATTTTTAAACGCCGAATATAATATTTATTTTTAAAAATTAAACAATTTTATTAAAAATGTTTAATTTATAACAAAAAAACAACATGTGTTACCGAAATATTTACTTAGAGAAATAGTTAACGTACAATTTATACTTGAACATTATTGAAATAAGTTTAATAAAATTAAGAAACTGGTTAAATTTATATAAGAGAAAACATTTATGAAAAGAACATACTATTTGAAATTTATTGATTAAACTTACCTCAAGAAGTGGTATCCAAAGAAATAGATCTAAAAAATGTGGTCTTATGATATTTTTAGCAAAAAAAAACCTCAATTCATAAGAATTGAGGTTTTAAAAAAGAAAGGCGGCGACCTACTCTCCCACATAAATGCAGTACCATCGGCGCTATTGGGCTTAACTTCTCTGTTCGAGATGGGAAGAGGTGAGCCCC
>NZ_JBDVJE010000045.1:0-21422 GCF_039939415.1 Polaribacter sp. | reverse complement strand
TGAGTTTTATTTAGAAAAAAAATATATAAATTAAAAAAAATTGTAGTGTGTTTAATTTTTTTAGATGTAAAATTTCATATTAAAATAAAATTAAAAAGTATTTTAATATGAAAAAATTAGTTTAATTACTCTAAACTATTCCATCACTAAATCGTAGAAAGTTCATAAATTATAGCAATTATAAAATGAAGTTTAATAAAGAGGGCACAAGGGTGTTTTTTATTCAATTTCTGATTCTTTTTTTAATTTTTTCAGATAATACTTCTTAAAAAAATATTCTAAAATGAATAAAAATAGAAACAAAAATCTAGCAGTCATCGGTAATACAAATGCCAAAATACCAGCCAAAGCCCAAATTAAAAAAGCATTCATTGCTCTTACTTTAAGGTATTTGGCGAAAATTGGTGTAATGCCTGTTAATCCTTTTTCTTTTTTCGGGATGTAAACATTTAGTAGAAAATTGAAAAAACCAATTGCAGATAGGTTAAAACAATAAAAAGCAAAAGGACCTTTATAACTAAATCCTTTTATATAAAAAGCAGTAGAAAAGGGTAGGAGTACAATAAAAAACAGTAGTAATATATTGTACCATAATATTTTGTTGTTAATTGTAGATACAAATTTCATAATTCTCATATGGGCAATCCAATAAATTGCAGTTACCATAAAACTTATTACCAAACCAATAAAACTTGGTAGTCTGTTTTTTAATATTAATAAAGTATTTCCTGTATTAAATTCTTTATAACTTGGTATTACAATCTCTAAAACAAGAATGGTTATGGCAATAGAAAAAACAGCATCACTAAAACTTATTACTCTTTTTTTATCAAATGTTTCGTTTTCCATATTTTTTATTATGGTTTCAAATATAATAATTTACAACTTCAATTATTAATCAAAATATAAAATACTTATCAATCATATTAATAGTAGTTTTACAAAAAAAATAACAGATGTTTTTTAGAAATTCTAAAGTACTTATTATTTTAGCTTTTATTGCCATATATGTTATATGGGGTTCTACATATTTATTTAATAAAATTGCAGTTACTGAGTTACCGCCTTTTTTCTTGGCGTCTATTCGTTTTTTTACTGCAGGTTTACTGATGGTTTTAGTAGCTGCGTTATTAAAAGTAAAACTAACTATTAATAAAAAACAATTACTAAACACTGTTATTGTGTCTTTCTTTTTTTTAGTGTATGGAAATAGTGTTTTTGTATGGGCATTGCAATATGTTGATAGTGGTTTTAGTTCATTAGTAGCATCTACACAACCTTTGTTTGTTTTGGTTTTAATGCGAATTATTGATAACAAAACAATGCAAAAAAAATCTATGATTGGTATTTTTTTAGGTATTATAGGTATGTTTTTATTAGTAAGTCAACAAGAATTTACAACTTCAGATCATAGCTCTTTAGCAATTGTTATAATGTTAACTTGTGTTCTAGGTTGGAGTTATGGAAGTATTTTTGTTTCTAAAGCTGATTTACCAAAAAACTTTTTTGTAAGTACTGGTTATCAAATGATTATTGCTGGGTTTATTCAGGCAGTAATAAGTATAGGATTTAATGAAACTTGGTCTTCTCCATTAAATTGGAGTACAAATGTGCAGCTATCTATGGTTTTATTAATTGTTTTTGGAGGTATTATTGCTTTTACATCTTTTAATTATTTGTTAAAAGTAGTTTCAGCAGAAAAAGTTGCTACATCTGCTTATGTAAACCCTGTAATTGCGATGTTTATGGGATGGTATTTTTTAGATGAATATTTATCAACTCAATCTATAATTGCATCTGTTATTTTATTAACAGGTGTCTATTTTATTACTTCTAGAAAAAGAAAATAATTATTATTGTTGTTGTTGTTGTTGTTGTTGTTGTTGTTGTTGTTGTTGTTGTTGTAACTCTTTTTTAGCAGGTCTAATATCTACAGAGACTTTCATTTTACTGTTTCCAGACCCGTAAAGTACTCCTTTTAAAGGTGGTACATCATAATAATCTCGTCCGTAAGAAGTTGTAATGTGTTGATTTTTTGGTATTTGATTGTTTGTTGGATCAAAATCTATCCATCCAAAATTTGGTATATATACAGAAAACCACGCATGCGATGCATCTGTACCTATTAACTTTTCTTTTCCTGGAGGGGGTAATGTTTCTATGTAACCACTAACATATCTTGCAGGTAAACCTACAGATCTTAAACAAGCAATTGCAATTTGAGCAAAATCTTGACAAACTCCTTTTTTTGCTTTCATTACTTTTTCTAAAGGAGTTGCAATTGTGCTAAAATTAGAATCGAAAGTAAAGTCTTTAAAAATTCTTTCCATTAACTCTTTAGTTGCTTCAAATACAGGTCTGTCTAATTTTAAAGAAATTTCTGCATAGTTTTTAATTTCTTTAGAAATTGACTTTATAAATTGAGAATCTAATGTAAATTCATGAACCATTAACATTTCTTTGGTTCCTTTTTTTAATTCATTTACAACATCTTTAATTGTTGTGTTTTTACAAATTTCTGAAGTAGAAATATCGGGTTTTAATTCACTATTAATTTCAACCATACTTTTAGCGGTAATTACTAATTTTTTATGTGGTTGTTCTATAGAGAATCTAGTAACAGTATTGTCAAAAAAATCGATGTCTTCTTCAACATAAGATGGTAAAGGAGATATGTTTAAAGAGTAATCTATAAGTTTTTGTTCTACAAGGTTTCTAGGTTTTAGAATTGCTATATTATGACAATAGGTAATAGCTTCATCATAATTATAACTTGTTGTGTGTATTATAGTAAATAACATTATTAAACGTTGTTTTGTTGAACCAATTGTCTTTGTTGTTCTGAATGATTGAAATAAGTGTTAGTTATTGACAAGGAAGTACTGTGTATTAATGTGCTAAGTTTTTCTAACAATTCATCTAAATGTGCTCTTGTAAATTCTTGATCATTTAATTTTAAAATTTCTTTAGAATTTATTTGGTCAATCAATTCACAGGCTTCTTTGATATGTTTATATGATGAAGAAAGTTCTATATTTTGATTTTTACTAGGCATTTTTTTTATGTCTCTACGAATTCTATTTAATTGATATTTTAATGAGCGTGAGTAAGATTTATCTAAGAGTATTAAATTAATAACATTTTCAATATTTAAATAAGATTTAAAACTGTATCTATAAATATTTAAGCTCTCATTACTATCTAATAGAGATTCTAAAATTTCGTATTCTGTATGTTCTTCATTTTTGATAACTAAAAGTGCTCTAGATTTATCGATGTTCATCATAGCTTGTTCCATTTGCAGACCAATAAAATAAAGTAAGAGACCTTGTTCTACCAAAATACTTTCTTCAATTAATCCTATAAATGCAATTAACTTGGTAATAATACTATCTAGTAATTTAGTAATGCTTTTAATGTTCTTATGGTTTTCTGGTTTAAAGTTTTTCCATTCTTTAGTTAATGAATCAAACACCCTCCACATATCTTTAGACCAAAGATTTCTTAAAGAGAAGTAGGAGTTAGAGAAAGATTGAATTGTATTTGCTAGACTACCAATTTTTTTAGTATCAAATAAAACAATTGCCAGTTCTTTTAAAGGGTCTTTAAAAGCTGCTTCTTTATTTTTCCCTGTAAAACCTGGGAAAATTGAAGTTAGATGAGTAATAGATTTAAATAAAATATGTAAACTTTCTAATTCCGAATCTTGTTTGTTGTAGTCAGAATCAGACATTTTATGTAATACCATTCTAATGTACCTTGCAGTAACTAACGTTCTAGCTAAGTATCTACCAGACCAAAATAAATTTTCTGCAGTATTACTTGGTAAGTTTTCAATTCCTGCTAAAGCATTGGTAGAAGAATTGTGCCAATGGTAACGTTTGTTATAAGGTTGTTCTTTTTTTGTAGAATTAGTTATCCAAAAATCTTTACTTGTGCCTCCTCTTTGGTTAGAAACTCGTAAATCTTCTCTTTCTGCAGCAACTCTTACTAATCCACCTGGCATTATGCTGTAAGAGTTGTTTTTAGCTACTGCAAAAGTTCTGCAAACCACTTTTCTTGGTTCTAAACCTTTACTTGTAAAGTTAGGAGCTGTAGAAAATGATATATTTTCTTGAGCAACAAAACCATAAGGTTTTTCTAAAATTTGTTTTTTGAGTAATTCTAATTCATTCTCATCTAATAATCCACAAAAATAAATATGTTCTCTGTTTGTTCTGTCTATTGGTTTTACAACAAATTTTGTTATGTTTTCTAAAACAAATTTTCGTTCTTTTTCTTGTCCACACCACCAAGAAGCTATTTGCGGAAGAATAAGATCTTCATTTAAAAAATATTTACAAATAGAATTCATAAAAGGAATTAGACCTGGATTTTCTAAAACGCTACTTCCTATAGGATTAATAACGCTAACATTATTTTTTCTAACAGCATTTAATAAACCAGCAACACCTAAAAAAGAATTTCCCTTTAACTCTAAAGGGTCTGTGTATGCGCCATCTACCCGTCTTAAAATTACATCAACTTGTATTAATCCTTTTAGAGTTTTAATGTAAACTTTATTACTTCTAACAACTAAATCATTACCTTTTACAAGTGGGTAACCTAGATAAGAAGCTAAATAAGCATGTTCAAAATAGGTTTCATTATGTGGTCCTGGAGTAAGGATAATTATTGTTGTATTTTCTTTTTTTGTAGGAGCACAATCTATTAGTAATTGATGATAATCGTTAAAAAAACCAAAAGGTTGTTCAATCTTTATATTTTTAAATAAATCAGGAGCAGTACGTCTTACAGAAAATCTGTTTTCCAATGAATATCCCATTCCTGATGGAGCTTCTGTTCTATCATTTACAACCCACATTCTGCCATCTGGACCACGAGCTAAATCTGAAGAATGAATCAATAGATTTTTTGAAGTGTTGTATTTTATTTGATCGCAATTTCTTAAAAAACCACGATGAGAATAGATGATTTCTGGTGGAATAATTTTATTTTTAATTAATTCTCTTTTACCATAAATATCTTTTAGAATTAGATTTAATAACTCTGCTCTTTGTTTTAAACCTTTTTCTATTGATTTCCATTCTTGTTGTTCAATAATAAAAGGAATTATATTTAAATTCCAAGGTCTGTTTAAACCTTTTGGGTCGTTATATACATTATAGGTTACTCCATTTTCTGCAAGTAACCAGTCTATTTGTTTTTGTTTTTCTGTTAATTCTTCAATACCAATTGCAGAAAAATTATTTAATAATTTTTCCCAACTAGGGTTTATGGTCATGTCAGATTTTAAAACTTCATCATAGTCTTCAAAATCATTGAAATATTTTTCAAATAAATTTTTATTTGGCATAAATTTTTAGAAAATTATTTTTTCAATCTCAAATCTAAAGTATTCGGAAATTCAGGGTTTTTAGGTATTTCTTGATATCTAAATTTTTTAGAACTTCCTTGTTCTTTTACATTTGTTTCTCGTTCAACTTTAGTGTTCTTTTTTTCTTTCTTTTCATCATCAACAGTTTCTAATTCACCTTGAGAGTGATTAAAATCCCAAAAACGATTAATTCTTCTAGATTCTGCTTCAAAACTATTAATAGGGTAGGTATCATAAGAACGACCTCCTGGGTGTGTTACATAATATGTACATCCACCAATAGAACGTCTATTCCAAGTGTCTACAATATCAAAAATTAATGGTGTATCTTCATTAATTGTTGGGTGTAAAGCAGAATAAGGGTTCCAGGCTTTATAGCGAACTCCTGCTACATATTCACCTTTTACACCTGTACTTTTTAATTGTACTTTTACACCGTTGCAAGTTAAGACAAATCTTTCTTCTGAAAAATTATTTACCTTAACTTGTAGTTTTTCTACAGAAGAATCTACATATCTAGCTGTTCCTCCACCTGTCATTTCTTCACCAAGAACATTCCAAGGCTCTATACCAGCTCTTAATTCTAAGTCTATGTTATTAATTTTAACCATACCATGTAATGGAAAACGGAATTCAAAAAACGGATTAAACCATTCTTCTTTAAATGCATAGCCAGCTTTATTTAATTGAGCAACAATATCTTTAATATCTTCTCTTACATAATGTTCTAGTAAAAATTTATCGTGTAAAGATGTACCCCATCTAACTAATTTATGTTCGTAAGGTTTTTTCCAAAACCAAGAAACTAATGTTCTTACTAATAAGTTTTGTAATAAACTCATTTGTGCATGAGGGGGCATATCAAAACCTCTTAACTCTAAAATCCCTAATCGTCCAGAAGAAGAGTCAGGAGAGTATAATTTATCAATACAAAATTCTGCACGATGTGTGTTTCCTGTTAAATCTGTTAAAAGGTGTCTAAATAATCTATCAGTTAACCAAAAAGGAACTTCACCGTCTTTAGGAATTTGACTAAAGGCAATCTCTAATTCATACAGATTATCTTGTCTAGCTTCATCTACTCTTGGAGCTTGACTTGTAGGTCCAATAAAGGCACCAGAAAATAAATAAGAAAGTCCAGGGTGATGTTGCCAAAAAGTAAGTAAACTTCTTAGTAAATCTGGTTTTCTAAGTAATGGGCTATCTTTAGGGGTAGCACCTCCTAAGGTAACATGATTTCCTCCACCAGTACCTGTGTGTTTTCCATCGATCATAAACTTCTCTGTACCTAATCTAGCTTTTTTAGCTTCATTGTAAATAGTAAAAGTTGTGTCTATTAATTGTTGCCAATTATGAGATGGATGAATATTGACTTCAATAACTCCAGGATCAGGTGTAATTTTCATAGATTCAAGCCTATTATCATGTGGAGGACCATAACCTTCTAAAATTACAGGAATATTTAATTCTTTAGCTGTTGCTTCTATAGAAGCTAATAAATCTAAATAAGCGGCAGCATCATCTAAAGGTGGTAGAAATAAGTGTAGTTTATCTTCTCTTACTTCTGCACAAAGAGCTGTTCTAACAAAATAATTTGGTAAATTTTTATTTATTCCATTTTGTAAAACTTTTTCATGCCTTTTTGCAACCATTCTTCTAAAACTAGGTAAACGTTTCTTTTTCTCAAAAAGGTTGGGTTCATAAATTGGAAAAATTTCATGTTCTGGTTTTGATGCTAATGAATTTAAAGGTAGTCTTAATCCTAATGGAGAATTCCCAGGGGTTAAATAAATATAATTTCTTCTAAACTTCCATTCACTAGAAAACCAATTATTTTCTGTTTTATTTAGAGGTAATACATAACCAACAGGGTTAGATGTTCCGCCTTCTAAAATCTCTTTTAGTTTCTTTTCTGCTAAAGAACTGTCTTTATCTTCACCTGGATTTATATCTACAGGAAGTTTTCCTTGTTCCCATAAAAAATAAAAAGCATCTTCATAAGTAGGTGTAATATGGTCTTTAGTAATGGCTAAATAGTTAGTTAAGGTTTCTAAGAATAGTTTGTCTGAGCCTTTCTCTATTTTTATAGAGTTATTTATAGCTGCTAATAAATTAGAATCAAACCAAATTTTTCTTCCATCTTTTCTCCAGCATAATTCAGTAGACCATCTAGGTAAAGGTTCTCCAGGGTACCATTTACCTTGGGCATGGTGTAAAAACCCTCCTTTACCAATTGTGGTTAATAATCTATTAGATAAATCTGCAGCTCTTTCTCTCTTTTCTGGGCCATCTGCATCAGTATTCCATTGTGCAGATTCCATATCATCTATTGATACAAAAGTGGGTTCACCCCCCATTGTAAGTCTTACATCATTTTTCTGAAGTTGCTTTTCTACTTTATGTCCTAATTTTTCTATGGCACTCCATTGTTTATCTGTATAAGGTTTAGTAACTCTTGGAGATTCAAAAATTCTTTCTACAGAATTTTCAAATTCAAAAGTAGTTTCACATTTATCAGACATTCCAGAAACAGGTGCAGCACTTTCAAAATTAGGTGTGCAGGCTAACGGAATATGACCTTCACCAGCTAATAAACCTGAAGTTGCATCAAAACCAATCCAACCAGCACCTGGTATATATACTTCTGCCCAAGCATGTAGATCTGTAAAGTCTTGTTCTGGTCCAGAAGGTCCATCTAAAGATTTTTCATCAGACTTTAATTGTACTAAATAACCAGAAACAAAACGAGCACCAAAACCTAAATGACGTAACGTTTGTACAAATAACCAAGCAAAATCTCTACAAGAACCTGTTTTTTTATCTAAAGTTTCTTCACAACTTTGAACACCAGGTTCCATACGAATGTTGTAATTTAAAAACTCGTAAATTTTTTGATTTATATCTATTAAAAAGTAAATGGTTTTTCTGGGAGTAAAATCTATAGTTTTTATAAATTTATCTATTAATTTTCCTTTTTCTGTAACTTCTAAATAAGGAATTAATTCTTTCTTAAGAGTTTCTGAGTATGTAAAAGGAAATTCTTCTGCAGATTCTTCAACAAAAAAATCAAAAGGGTTAATCGTTTTTAAATCTGCTATTATTTCTACATCAATAGATAATTCTGTAGTTTTTTCTGGAAAAACTACGCGAGCTAAATAATTACCAAAAGGATCTTGCTGCCAATTAAAAAAATGGTCTTTAGGTTCAATTTTTAATGAATAAGATTCTATTGGTGTTCTACTATGTGGCGCGGGTCTTAATCTAAATATATGAGGAGAAAGACTTACAGAACGATCGTATATATATTTGGTTTTATGTGATATTACAACTTTTAGTGCCATAGTTTATTTGAAAGTTAAATAGAAATGTGAAAGTAATTAAATTGAACTACAATTGTTTGTTAATTGATTGTTTAAAAGCATTAAATGAATAAAAATCTTAAGCATTATTAATAATTCAACACAAATGTAAATATACGTTATATTATTTAATGTAATTTGATTTTTAGTGCTAATAATTTAATGAAAAATATTGTTTATTGAATTATTTTGTTAATTTTACATTAAAAGAATATAATTTGAAAGCATATACAAAATTGCCTATTTTTTCTGCCTATGAATTTGATTCTAGGTTTTATGATGAGATTTTTACCAAAGACAAAGAAGTAAGAGAAGTATACCAAACTTTATTTAAATTATTTAGTGAATATTCTATTAATGATTTTGTGTCTCTTAATGATAAAGCCAAGGATGCTTTTTTTAATCAGGGAATTACTTTTCAGGTTTATGGAGATAAAGAAACCAAAGAAAAAATTTTTCCTTTTGATTTATTTCCCAGAATTATTGGTAATGATGAATGGTTAAAGTTAGAAGCTGGTGCTTTACAAAGAAGTAAGGCTTTAAACTTATTTTTATGGGATTTATATCATGACCAAAAAATAATAAAACAAGGTATTGTTCCTATAGAATTAATAAGTTCATCTGTTAATTATTTAAAACAAATGAAAGGTTTTAATCCTCCTGGAGGAATCTATAACCATGTTTCTGGTACAGACTTAATAAAACATTCTAATGGAGATTATTATGTTTTAGAAGATAATATTAGATGCCCTTCTGGAGTAAGTTATGTGGTAGGAAATAGAGAGGCATTAAAACGAACTTTATTTGGTGTTTTTAATCATTATAAATCACATAATGTTTCAGATTATGGGCAAAATTTATTAGAGATTATAGAGTCTGTAAAACCTAAAGGCGTAGACATGCCTAAGTGTGTTGTTTTAACTCCAGGTGTTTATAATTCAGCATATTATGAGCATTCTTTTTTAGCAAAACAAATGGGAGTTGAGTTGGTAGAAGGAAGAGATTTGTTTATAGAAAACGATTTTGTTTACATGAAAACCATTAAAGGTTTAGAAAGGGTAGATGTTATTTATAGAAGAATAGATGATGATTTTATAGATCCCCAAGTATTTAATCCAGATTCGGTTTTGGGTGTTTCAGGTCTTTTTAATTCATATATTAAAGGAAAAGTTTGTTTAGTAAATGCACCAGGTACTGGTGTAGCAGATGATAAAGCTATTTATACTTACATGCCTCAAATCATTAAATATTATTTAAACGAAGAGCCTATATTAAATAATGTTTATACCTATCATTGTAGTAGACCAGATGAACTTAAATTTGTTCTTGAAAATATAGATAAATTAGTTGTAAAACCTGTTGATGAATCTGGTGGTTATGGAATTTCTATTGGAAATAAACTGACAAAAGAAGAAATAGAAAAGGTAAAAGCAACAATTAAAGAAAGTCCAAGAAAGTATATTGCTCAACCAATTATGTCGCTTTCTACCCATGCTACTTATATTGAAGAAGAAAAATCTTTTGAACCAAGACATGTAGATTTAAGAACTTTTACCTTACTTGGAAAAGATAAAAATTTCGTTTTAAAAGGAGGTTTAACAAGGGTGGCCTTAAAAAAAGGCAATTTAATTGTTAATTCTTCACAAGGTGGTGGTTCTAAAGATACATGGGTTTTAAAAAAATAAATAAAGATATATGTTAGCAAGAGTAGCCAATAACCTTTTTTGGATGGGGCGTTATTTAGAACGTTCTGAGCATATTGCAAGGTATTTAAATGTAAATTATTTTTCTTCATTAGACGCACCAAATGAGCTTTCTCAATCAAGAGATTTTGTTTTAAGATCTATGTTGTTTGTTGCAGATGAAGAAGAGTTAAAAACAACAAAAACATTAAATGAAAGAGATGTTTTGTTTGATATAGGTTTAAACCCTGAAAAACATTATTCGATTTTAAGTTCTATAAGTTACGCTCAACAAAATGCAAATGGAGCAAGAGATTTAATTTCTACAGAATTATACGAATCTATTAATACACTTAATAGAAAAGTTAAAAATTATTCTGCAGAACGTTTTGTAAAAAGTGGTTTATTCGAATTTACTAATTTAATTAAATCGAATATTGCTTCTTTAAGAACAAAAATTAGAGCAACACTGTTGCATGATGAAGTATATGCCATTATTATGTTAGGTATCTATATTGAAAGAGCCAACCAAGTAATAAGAATTATTAATTCTAAATACAATGATGCTCTTATAGAAAAAGTTAATTCTGGTACTTCTGTTAAAACGAGTTTTGAATGGACAACATTATTAAAATGTATTGAAACTTATGATATGATGAGAAGATATTATAGAAAAACACCCACAAGTCATAATGTTTTAGAGTTTTTAATTTTAAATACAAATTGCCCAAGATCTATAATGAACTCTCTAAATAGCATTAATTATTACATGGGGTTTTTAACAAAAGAAGAATATCCTCATAAAAATTCTGCAGCCTTTTTAATTGGTAAATTAACTTCTGAATATAAATATAAAACAATAGAAGATTTTCAAGAAGATTTAAAAGGATTTATAGAAAATTTAGTAGATGATTTATCTTTAGTTGGAGAAAAAATGGATAAAGATTATTTTAGTTTGTATTAAATATTTTTTTATAGTTAAAAAAGAGTTCTACAAGGAACTCTTTTTTTTTTGTTAAAAATAAATTCTATTTTTAATATTTTAAATAGTAATTTTATCTTTAACAATAAATAAATTTCTTTGCAAACAACTACATTATTATATATTGTTATTGCTTTGTTACTGAGTGTTTCAGTAGCTTATTTTCAGTATTTTTATAAAATAAAAAACAAAACTAAAATTAATATTTTATTGTTTAGTTTAAAGACAGTTAGTCTTTTATTATTGATTTTGTTATTTATTAACCCAATTATAAAAAAAAAGAAACTCCAAAATAGTAAGCCAATACTAAGTATTTTGGTTGATAACTCTAAATCTATAGACTTTTTTAACGAAGCAGATTATATAAAAAAAACTTTAGAGGAAATTAAATCTGATAATCAATTAAAAGATAAATTTGATATTCAAAATTTTGCTTTTGGTGATAATTTAAACCTTTTAGACACTTTATCTTTTACTGAGAATAATACGAATATAGAAAAAGCTATTTCTTCTTTAAATGAGTTGCATTCAGGTAAAATTGCTCCAATTATTTTATTATCTGATGGTAATCAGACTATTGGAAATAGTTATCAATATATCAATTCTAAACAAAAGGTTTTTCCTGTACTTTTAGGAGATACAATTCAGTATAAAGATTTAAAAATAAGTCAATTAAATGTAAATAAGTATAGTTATATTAAAAATAAATTTCCAATAGAAGTTTTATTAAATTACAGTGGAACAGAAGAGGTTACTACTGAGTTTTCAATTTCTAAAAAAGGAAAAACAGTTTTTACAAAAAAAATAAAATTCTCTGCAGAAAATAATTTTAAAACTATTTTAACCAATTTAATTTCTTTAGAAGAAGGAACTCAATATTACACTGCATCAATAAAAAAGTTAAGAGGAGAGAAAAGCACGAAAAATAATGTTAAAAATTTCTCTGTAGAGGTTATAGATGAACAAACAAAAGTATTGGTTTTAACATCTGTTTTACATCCAGATTTAGGAGCTTTAAAAAAATCTATAGAGTCTAATAAACAGCGATCTGTAGATGTTTTTTTAATTGATGATTTTAAAAATCAATTAAACGATTATCAGTTAATTATTTTGTTTCAGCCGAATAATAAATTCAACCATTTAGTAAATAAAATTAAATCTGCTAGTAATAATTTTTTATTGATTTCTGGAACAAATACAGATTGGAATTTTATTAATAAACAACCATTTGGAATTAGGAAAAATGTTATCAATCAAACAGAAAATTATAGTGCAGTATTAAACAGTTCTTTTTTAACTTTTTTACAAAAAGATATTGGTTTTGGTCAATTTTCTCCATTAAAAGATAAGTTTGGTGAGGTATTTATTTCTAAAGAACATCAAACATTATTATATCAAAATATTAATGGTTTACAAACCGAACAACCTTTACTAGCAACTATCGAAGAAAATAATCTAAAATATGGAGTTTTATTTGGAGAAGGTTTATGGAAATGGAGATCTAGTAGTTTTTTAAATTCTAACTCATTTCAAGATTTTGATGCTTTTATTGGAAATTTAATTCAATATTTAGCATCAAATAAAAAAAGAAATCGTTTAGAGGTAAAAGCAGAAAACTTATACCCAGCAAATTCAACCATTTATATTTCTGCATTTTATACAGATAAAAACTATCAATTTGATGCTAGAGCTTCTTTAGAAATAGCAATTACAAATGTAGAAACTAAAGAATTTGTAAAAATTCCGTTTTCATTAGTAAATAACTCTTATCAAACAGAAATAGAAAACCTTAGTTCTGGAGATTATACGTATAAAGTAACCGTAAATGGTCAGAATATAAAAAAATATGGTAATTTTAAAATTACAGAATATCATGTTGAAGAACAATTTACAAATGCAGATTCTAAAAAACTTTTAAAGTTGGCAAACAAAACAGGAGGGAAGCTCTTTTTTAAATCTGAGATTGCTCAATTAAAAAAACAGCTTTTAAAAAATAAAGCATTTTATACTACACAAAAATCAATAGTAAAAGAACAAAATTTAATTGATTGGAAATGGGTTTTATTCATTGTAATTACTTTATTATCAGTAGAATGGTTTGTAAGGAAATATTTTGGAAAAATATAAAATTAGATTATTAAATGTTTTTTTTTTGATTTTTTAAATTAAAAATTATGGCACATCATCATCATAATAAGGGTCATCAACAATCATCATCAGAAAATATTAAAACAGCTTTTTTCCTTAATTTATTCTTTACTATTGTAGAGTTTATTGGCGGAATTTATACCAATAGTTTAGCAATTACATCAGATGCTATACATGATTTAGGAGATAGTATAAGCTTAGGTATGGCTTGGTATTTTCAAAATTTATCAAACAAAAAACCAACAAAAACGTATTCTTATGGTTTTAAAAGGTTTTCTCTTTTAGGAGCAATAATTAATTCTGTAATTCTTTTAGTAGGCTCTTTTTTTATAATCATAGAAGCAATTCCAAGAATTTTAAACCCAGAACACGCAGATGCAAAAGGTATGATGTGGTTTGCAGTTTTAGGTATAATTGTTAATGGTGCAGCAGTTTTAAAATTAAGAAAAGGTACATCTATTAATGAAAGAGTTGTTTCTATACATATGTTAGAAGATGTTTTAGGTTGGGCAGCTGTTTTAATTGCAAGTATTATTATGCAGTTTTGGGATATTCCAATTTTAGACCCAATATTATCACTTTTAATTGCATCATTTATTTTATATAATGTTTTTAAAAACGGAAGAGAAAGTATAAGAATTATTTTACAAGGTGCTCCTGTTCTAATTTCTATAGATCAGGTAAAAGCTCAAGTTATAAAATTTAATGAAGTAAAAAGTGTACATGATTGTCATTTATGGACTATGGATGGAGAATACAATGTTTTAACAATGCATTTAATTGTAGATGAAACATTGTCTTGGAAGCAAACAAAGTTGCTTAAAACAAGTATTAGAAACTTATTGTATGATAAATTTCATCTAGAACATATAACACTCGAATTAGAAATTTCTAGTGAAGATTGTGAATATATAGATTGTGTTTAACAAAGTTATTGTAAATTTGAAAGAATTTTTAAAAAAACAAAATGGCAAATAATCAAGTTGATATTAAGTTTCCAAAAGGAGGTTTATTTTTTATAGTTTTAGCGGTAGTTGCAATTATTTTATTTTCTAAATCTACAGTAACTATTGGTCCTGGTGAAGGAGGCGTTATTTTTGAAACTTTAGGAGATGGTATAAATACAGACAAATCTTATGGAGAAGGGTTTCATGTTGTTGCACCTTGGAATAAGATGATTGTTAGAAAAGTACGTCAGCAATCTATTTCTGACGAAATGAACGTGCTTTCTGTAAATGGATTAGAGGTTAAAGTAAATGGAACCATATGGTATGAACCAGAATTTTCTAATTTAGGAAACCTTATAAAAACTAAAGGAGAAGACTATGAAAGAGAATTGTTAGATCCAGCAATTAATGCAGCAGCAAGAAGTGTTGTAGGACGTTACACTCCAGAGCAATTATATTCGAGTAAAAGAGATGTAATTGAACAAGAAATTTTAGATGAAGTTCAAATTTTACTTAAAGATCAATATTTAATCGTAAAAAGAGTTTTAGTAGAAGATGTTAAATTACCAACAACTATTAGAACAGCTATTGAAACTAAATTAAAACAAGAACAAGAATCTTTAGAATATGAATTTAGGTTAGCAAAAGCAAAAAAAGAAGCAGAAAGACAAAAAATTGATGCAGAAGGTAAAGCTGTAGCCAATAAAATTTTAAGCGCTTCTTTAACTGATAAAATATTACAAGAAAAAGGTATAGAAGCTACTTTAGAATTATCTAAATCACCAAATAGTAAAGTTGTACTAATAGGTGCTGGTAAATCAGGTATGCCTATTATTTTAGGAAATCAGTAATTAAAAATTTTACTTAAAAATTTAAAAATCCAGCATTGCTGGATTTTTTTTATGACTATTTTTTAAATTCTTAAAGTTCTGTTAAAGTCAATTTTATGTGTAACTAATACTAAAGTGCTACGTCATATAGTTGTAAATAATTAATAAATAACTATGAGAAACAATCACATAAATAACGAAGACGTAAAGAATAATTCAAAAGAAATAATTCAATCTAAAAGAATGACTTGGAATACAAGGAGAAAGTATAACTATAAATACATTACAACAGTTTTATAGTTAGTAATTAGTTAGTTTTAATAGTTGATTTGGGTCAAAAGCATAGCTTTAGGCCCTTTTTTTATATAAAAATAACTATTCTATTAAGCAAATTAAAGTTTAATTTTTAACAGGAATTTTATTACGCTCAATTTTTCCTTTTTTTAGTGCTTTGTAGTTTTCATAACAATCTAAAACAGCTTCTATCATTTGTAAATCAGATGCTTTTTTAATAAAATATTCAGAGTAGTTACAATCAGTTAAAAGCTCTGTAAGCTCTTGTCTATCCATTTGTAAATACTCCATCATTACTTCTCTATCAAATTTACCAGAAAGCATTTTACGTAAATCATCCTCTTTCTTTAACTTTTGAAGTTTTTTTAACTGTTTAGGTTTTTTTCCAAAAAGGTTATATAAAAAATCTACAGGCTGAAATAATGCTGCAATAGGAGAAGAGAAGTCGCTACCTTTAGGTTTACCAACCTCATAGGTTTGTGGCAATCCATTAATTTTAATTCTCGTAAATCTATCTTTTGGTACTTGTTTTATATCAATTTCTAAAACTCCAATTAATTCTGTAGACTTAATTACAACTTCTTTAATTTCTTCAGGTTTTTCATATAAAGCAATTAACAATTCATTACCTTTTAGTAAATCATTTGTAATTTTTAATTTAATAGAAGCATATCCTAAATAAGAAACTAAAATGGTATCATTAGCCTTAGTAGGTATTTCGAAAAAACCTTTATCGTTTGTAATAGTTCCTTGTACAGTATTTAAGTTTAAAATATGAGCTGCACTTAAAGCTTTTTTAGTTTCGGCATGAACAACCTCACCTTTTAAAATTTTTACCCTTAAAGTATCTTTTTGAGAAAATGTGCTAAATGAAAAAATTAAGCACAAAATAAATATTAGTTTTTGCATATTGCAAAATTAGTGATAATTGCTTTTAGAAAGGTTAATTTTTTGTGAAACAATACCCTTTTTATAAATAAGCTTTTTTTTTTAAATATAAGTGCGCACGAGAAGATTCGAACTTCCACTTTCTTACGAAAACAGCCCCCTCAAGGCTGCGCGTCTACCAATTTCGCCACGTGCGCATTTGTAAAAAGCAAAAATGTTAAGCAAATTGCTTAACATTTTTTGTGACCGGGCTGGGGCTCGAACCCAGGACCCTCTCCTTAAAAGGGAGATGCTCTACCAACTGAGCTACCAGGTCTATTTTGTAAACCGAGTGCAAATATACTATCAATCATTGGAATTATTAGTATTAAAATGAAAATATTTTACAGATATTTGTAAAAATTTTAATTCAATGAAAATAGTATTGTTAGGCTATATGGCTTCAGGAAAATCTAGTATTGGTAAAAGGATTTCTAAAAAGTTGTCTATGAAGTTTTTAGATTTAGATGACTATATTATTGATAAAGAAGGAATGTCTATTTCAAAAATTTTTGAAACTAGAGGAGAAGTTTATTTTAGATTAATAGAAAATAAATATCTAAAAGAAATTCTTGCTAAAGATGAAGATTTTATACTTGCTTTAGGAGGAGGAACACCATGTTATGCAAATAATATGGAAGCTATAAATAATGCAGATACAAATTCTATTTATTTACAAGGAAGTACAGCTACTATGATTGAACGTTTAATTAGAAAAAAAGCTAAAAGACCTTTAATTGCATCTTTAAGTGATGATAAAATACCAGAATTTGTTGCAAAACATCTTTTTGAAAGACGACCTTTTTATGAAAAAGCTAAAACGATTGTAAAAATTGATAATAAAACTAAAAAAGAAGTTGCAGAAGAATTAGAAAAATTATTCTACTAAATAAGCTATTGCTTCTTTTTTAGAAAATTCTACTTGTATGTGTTCCTTTACAGAAGTAGACATAGAAATACCTTTAAAATCTGCTTTTACGGGATATTTCTTATGATTTCTATTCACTAAAACTGCAGTTTTAAATTTTGTTAAAGGAACATTTAAAAAATGTTTTATACCATAAATTAAAGTAGTTCCAGAACTTAAAACATCATCAACTAAAACCAATGATTTATTTTGATACTCTTCTACTTTTATAGAAGTTGTTATTGGTTCTAAAGGGTTTTTTTTATTGATATTAACTTTACATAAAGTTACTTTTAAAGGAGAAATTTCTTTTAATGTTTCCATCAATTTTTCTGCAAAAACAAATCCATTACCAATAATACCAGCAAGAATAATTTCTTTTTCATCACTATTAGTTTCATAAATTTGATAAGCTATTCTTCTTATTTTTTGAGAAATTTGTAATTGGTTTAATATAATGTTTCCTGATGTTGTCATAATTTATTCTGTTGAACCTTCTTGATAATTATCTATATCTCTTCTATCTTTCTTAGTAGGTCTACCTGTACCTTTTTTTCTGTAATAATCTTTTGCAAATTTTAAAAGTTCAGTTTTTTCGAACTCTTCTTTTGGGGTCATATCTTTTCTGTATAAATCTACCAATTTTGCGCCAACTCTACTTTCTGGTAAATCTAAAACTTTTAATTGATAATTTATTTGATTTTTTCTTACTAAAATTATTTCATCACCAAATACTTCTCTAGATGGTTTTATGGCTTTTGCATCTATTTTAACTTGTCCTTTTTTACAAGCTGTTGTTGCTAAAGTTCTTGTTTTAAAAATACGAATGCACCACAAATATTTATCAATTCTCATAAAAATAGTTAAAATATAATGTTTGTCTTTTTACAAAGGTATAAAATTGGTAAATTGCACGTTCAAATTTTAAGATTAAATGAAGAAAATAAAAAATATTTTTGCTTTTGTAATTATTACAGTGCTAATACATGCTTGTGGAAATAGCTCTACAACTACTTTAGATGATTTTGATCATGAAGCACAGGCTTTAGTAGATAACGATACTCTAGTACAGTTTTTACAAAATCATTATTATGATACCTCTGTAGATTCTGTTAAAGCTATAATTTCTGGACAAGAAGCTTTAATTGACAATGTAGAATCGATGAAAATTACAGAGAACGAAATCGATTATACTTTATATTATTTTGTTAAAAAACAAGGTACCCCAACAATAGATAAAGGAAACCCAACAGTTATGGATTCTGTTTATGTGAAATATAATGGACAAAGAATAGTTGAGACAGACAGCATAAGTGGTTCTTTTGACAGTAATAATGGTATTTGGATTACACTAAATGGTGTAATTAGAGGTTGGGCTCATGGATTTACAAAATTTAAAGGAGGTGATAACGTTACAAATAATGGACCTATCACTTATGAAAATGGAGGAAGAGGTATATTATTTATTCCTTCTGGTTTAGCCTATTCAAATATTGGTAGTGGAAGTATTTTAGCAAACGAATGTTTGATGTTTAATATTGATTTGTATGAGTTTGTTAAAGATACTGATCATGATAATGATGGTATTGCATCTATTTATGAAGACCCAGATGGGAATAATGATTCAAGAGATGACGATACAGATGAAGATGGAACTCCTAATTTTTTTGACACAGATGATGATGGAGATGGTGTTTTAACAATTAATGAAGATGCAAATGGTGATGGTAATCCTGCCAATGACTTTAGTGATCCAAACAATCCTACTTTACCTGATTATTTAAATCCTGATATTAATTAATTTGATAATTTATAACATAAAAAAGCTCTTGAAATTTTCAAGAGCTTTTTTAATTTAAAAAAATATAATTTTTATAATCTGTAAGATAAACCAATAATTATTTGATTAACTCTTGTATCAAAATTAACATCGTCAGCGCTTAAAGAATTAGCAAATGTATTTTCTACATCAGAGAAAGCCCTTTCCCAACGTAAATCTATACCTAATTTTCCTAATTCTATTCCTCCACCAAACTGTAAACCAACTGTAAAACCATCTGATTTTACTTCTTTTAAATCGTTAAATTCAAAATCAGAACCTAAAATATATTGAAAAGAAGGACCAGCATAAATATTTCCAATTCCAAATATTTTTTTACCTAATAAAACAGGTATATCAATTTTTTTAAAATTATATGAAGTTTCAGTTTTTATAGTGCTACCTTTTTGTTGGTAAGTTACATCATTACCTAATTGTGTATACACAAGTTCTGGTCTTAAATACAAACCAATTACAGGTATTTTTGCGCGTAACCATATTCCTCCGTGAAAACCAGTTTTTGATTTTGCTCCAGATAAAACATCATCTTTTACATCCTTAAATGAATCTGAATTATAGTTAATACCTCCTTTTAAACCAAAAGCTAATTGAGCGTTAGAAATTTGACTAAACCCAAAAGCTAAACATAAAATTAAAATTACTTTTTTCATATTTTTTTTATTTATAGTTAATATAAAGACGTTTTAAAAACCAAAAACGTTATTATTTTCTTGAAATTACTTTTTTAACAGCTTTAACAACAGCATTTGCATCTAAACCATATTTAGCCATTAACTGTTCTGGTGTTCCAGATTCTCCAAAAGTATCATTGGTAGCAACAAATTCTTGAGGAGTTGGAGCATTTAAAGCTAAAGTTCTAGCCACACTTTCTCCTAAACCACCTAATTTGTTATGTTCTTCTGCAGTTACAATACATCCTGTTTTAGCCACAGATTTTAAAATAATGTCTTCATCTAAAGGCTTAATTGTATGAATGTTAATTACTTCTGCAGAAATTCCTTCTGCTTCTAATTTTTCTGCAGCTTGTAAAGATTCCCATACTAAATGACCAGTGGCTACAATAGTAACATCTGTTCCTTCTGTTAATTGAATTCCTTTACCAATTACAAATTCTTCATCTGGCATAAATACAGGTACTTTTGGTCTACCAAAACGTAAGTAAACAGGCCCCTCAAAATCTGCTATAGCAATAGTAGCTGCTTTAGTTTGATTGTAATCGCAAGGGTTAATAACGGTCATTCCTGGTAACATTTTCATTAAACCAATATCTTCTAATATTTGGTGTGTAGCTCCATCTTCACCTAAAGTTACACCTGCATGAGATGCACATACTTTAACGTTTTTACCAGAATAAGCAACAGATTGACGAATTTGATCATAAACTCTTCCTGTAGAAAAATTTGCAAAAGTCCCAGTAAAAGGTATTTTACCACCAACAGTTAATCCTGCAGCAATACCTATCATGTTTGCTTCTGCAATACCGATTTGGAAAAATCTTTCTGGATTTTCTTTAATAAATTGATCCATTTTTAAAGAACCTATTAAATCTGCACATAAAGCTACTACGCTTGGATTTGTTCTTCCTAATTCTGTTAAACCATCACCAAAACCAGAACGTGTGTCTTTTTTTTCTGTGTATGTATATTTTTTCATTATAATATTTGTTGTGTTGTAAAATTTGCGTAAAAATAAGCTATTATTTTACTTTAAAGAAAATAAATGAAGGTTTAGAAAAAGATTTTTTAATATAAGAAGTAAAAAAGCTTATCTGAAGAAAATATAAGATATAATATTTATTTAAAATTGAATAAAAAAAGCTCTTTTTTAAGAAAAAGAGCTTTGTATATGATGTTTAACGTTAATTATTTATAACGTCTTTTTAGGTTCCAAATATTTGAATTTGTGTTGTTTATGTTTTTAACAGGAGCACCAATTCTGTTTTCTATTTTAATTTTTTGATTATTTGTTTTCATAATTTTGTTTCTATTTATTAGCGGGGTGCAAAACTAGAGTAGAATAATATCTTAGAAAACAATAAATTTAATTAATATATATACTATATTACCTGTAAGTTAAAATAATATTATAATAATAGGTTTTATTACTGATTATCTGTTGGTTGTATTTAT
>NZ_JBDVJE010000044.1:0-4680 GCF_039939415.1 Polaribacter sp. | reverse complement strand
CTATATTTTTATATTGATTTTTAAATTCGTGTGTTTTTGCACCTAGTAAATTATACAAAATACCAGATGCTACTTCTTTTGTAAGACTAAAAGTGTTTTTTACAGGGTTTGGGTATAGATTAAGATCAATGGTATCATCTTTTACATCATTAACTCCTAAGACTTCAGAGACATGAAACGTAATGTCATACAATCTAAATCTTGGTGTTACACCATCTACAGAATTGGCTAATGCTGTAGTCAAAAATTTAATTTCTTGAGACGTACTTGTAAATGATACTGGACCAGAAAATTCAAATACAACGTCATCAGCATCTCTAGAACTTGTATAACTAAAGCTTTGAGTTTCCTCGCCAATAGTAACATCAAATTTAGAAGTGTCATTTGCCTTTGAACGAACACCAAAAGTAATTTTATTACAGACAATTGTTGTGTTATTTGTACTTTTTACATAAAACTTAGCACCTTGTCCTCCGTTAGTATTTGTTGCTTGTAAATAATTATCCTTTACAGATATCTCTCCTACAGTTTCATAAAAAACATCAGTAGGATTAAAATTTTGTTCTGTATCTGTATCGTTAAGACTAATGGTAGTTACATTAACTACTTCAACTTCTTCAGACTTTACAAAAAATCCATTTTCATCAACCATATAAAATACAACTTTAGTAGCTGTTTCAGGAACATTAGCCGTTATTACATTACCTGATATAGTTGCTGCCGTATTTGATTCATGCCATTCTTCTTTTTCTCCATCTTCTACATACAGTAAATATGCTTTAGAAATACCAACTTGATTCGCCTCAGTAGAAATATTTGCTGTTACAACTTTATTATCTTGATTATATACTGTAGAAGTTACTGAAGGAACAAATACTCTATTTGGTAAACCTGCAGCTTCATCAGGATTCCACATTGGGAATTTAGCATTATTATCTTTTAGATAAGTATCCAATGCAGCAATCATACTTTCTTTTATATCTATAGGCATTGTTTCTATAACATTATTTTTCTCCTCAATATCAACAAGAACATCTCCATTATATAGTTGATACGCCTCATAAGAACCGTCTATGTATTTTTTATATAATTTATAATCACCTCTTCTAATTGTAGATTTCGATTTTTCATCATCAGCATTGGCGTAATGGAAAAACATATCTGTTCTTTCAGTACCATCAGCTTTATTTACTGTTGTAGATTGTCCACTTAATAAAGGATTTAAATCAACTCCATCTAAATCATTAAATATAGCATCTGTAACAGTTGTTCCTGTTACTGATAAAATTGTAGGATAAAAATCTATACCATTAACAACATTACTATATTCTTTATTTGGAATAACGGTTGGTCCAGATATAATTAAAGGAACTCTTGTTCCTCCTTCTTTAGAACTTGTTTTTCCTTTATCTAAAGGGAAATTGTCAGTTACAACTTCTACTTGTTTAGATACATTTCCTGATGCATCTTCAAAATCAACATTGTTTTGCTCTGAAGCTCCGTTATCTGATGAAAAAATAATATAAGTTGTTTCAAATAATTTTTTCCCTAGATTTCTTGGATCATCTGTTGCTTCTAAATAATCAATTATTTTACCTAAACTCCAATCAACTGTTTCTACCATTGCTCCATAAAATGGATTATGATCTCCTGCTGCTGTTAAAGGTGTTTTAATGGTAGGTATTCCATTTTCAAGATCTTCTGCAGATAATTCTCCACGACCAACTAATCTTTCAGATATTTTTTGTAATAATGCTAAATCTCTAGTTTGAATTGGAGTGTGAACCAACCATGTTGCCATATATAAGAAAAATGGGTCTCCATTTACTCCTTCAGCTACACTATTTTCTAAAAATTTTTCAGCTGCATCTGTAACACCATCAAAAGGCACACCATCTTCATCTAATGCATATTTACTATTGTTTACTCCAAATTCTGAAAGTGTATATCTATCATTCATACCTCTGTGTACACCTCTATCTGTAAACTGAGTTTTAAAACCTTGATCTTTTGCTTCTGGAAATCCATTAGCTCCAGCTATATGCCATTTACCTACATGACCTGTGTTATAACCTGCATCTTTTAAAGCTTCTGCAATGGTGTATTCTTCATCTTGCATTCTTAAAGGAGTAAAAGGACTAATCAATTTATTGTCAAGTTTATTTTTTGATAAACCAGGTATTTCTCCTCCAGAAACTTGAGTTAATTTTGTTTTAAGAGCATTTCTACCACTCAACATTGCTGCTCTTGATGGAGCACAAGTAGGCATTGGAGAATATGCTTGTGAGAACTTAGCCCCTAGTTTAGCTAATTTGTCCATATTTGGTGTTTCCCAAGGAGCAGGTTCACCTAAGTTATTCAAATTTGTATCCTGCCAACCTAAATCATCTACATAAAAAATGATAATGTTTGGTCTAGTATCTTGTCCCTTAATAGATAATATTGACAAACATAAAAAGAGATAGGAAAAAAAATATTTCATTATTTGTGTTGTTATTATTTATACAAAATTAGCTAATTGCACTTTTTTTTTGATGCTGTAAACAATCAACCAATTACTCTTTTCATGTGATTATATACTATTTAACGTATTTTATAAAAAATATAAAGCTTAATTTCTGAAAATAGAATCAGTAAAATATATATTTTAAGATCAAAAAAAAACACCATAAAGATTAATTTTATGATGTTTTTCAGTGTTAACTATTATTAATTATTTCACGGCAATTGCTTTTGTTGCAAATATTTTTGTGGTTTTTTGGTAACCAGCATCTGGATAGCCAATAAGATAATTGTTTTCATCTACTAAATTAAAAACATAATGTGTAGTGCCTTTTGGTAATGTTACACACACCTCATCTTTTGTAAGTTTCATTGTAATCGGAAACCAAATTTCACCTTTTATACCTCCATTTTTAGTATAAATTAATTCAGCTTTTACAACTTTAGCCCCGTTGTTTTTATATTTTAACCAAACTTTTTTTCCATCTACACCATGATCAATAACAGTAGGAACTTCAGTTTTGTTAGGTAGGTTAGCTTTACTTGTAGGATTTAAAAATGGATATCTTGCATTTAATTTTTCTAATCTTTTTTCTAAAAGACGATCCATTTCTTTTGCTTTTTTAGGCATAATAGCTGCAAGGTTTTTAGACTCCTCAATATCTACACGTTTTGAATCTTTGTCATAAAGTTGATACAATGCTAAAGATGTTTTTTCTTTAGTATCCGTATAATTACGTACCAATTTATAACCATCAATTCGTAAAGTAGACTGCATAGAACTGTTTGGATAGTGCCACATCATTGTATTTCTTGGTTTTCCAGTTTCAGGGTCTATAATTAATTTTTTATCAGTTGGGTCTTTATCTAATAAAACAGATAAGTCAGAACCATCTAAAATTTGATTTTTTTGTTTTTTTGCACCTGTCCAACTAAGTATTGTTGGGTAAAAATCGATACCATTTACCACTACATTAGATTGTGTGTTAGAAGAAATGTTGGGTCCTGTTATAATTAGAGGTACTCTTACACCACCTTCTTTTGCATTTATCTTTCCTTTATCTAACGGGTAATTATCAGTAATGATTTCTTTTGTATGTCTTTCCATACCACCATTATCAGATGTAAAAATAATATATGTATTTTCAATCAACATATGTCCTGGCCATCTAGGATCTTCAGTTTGTTTAAGATATTTAATCAATAAACCTGTATAATGATCTATTGTTTCTACCATAGCAGCATAATATGCATTTCTTTGCCCTTCTTCGTCCCAAACATCACTTTTTCTAGGATATGTAATTCCTAATTTTTCATAATATTTACGTAATAAAGCTTCACTTCTTGTATGAATAGGAGTATGTACTAAACGTGAACAGTAGTAAAGAAAGAATGGATCTTTTTTATATGTATCCATAAAATTAATACCATCTTGAGTAATATCATCAAACGGAAATCCTTCTTCATCTAAGTAAAATGGGTCAGATTTATCTGTAGTAGCAAATCCTTTTGTACGGTCTTTCATTCTTTTATGAGATCCAAATCCATGTTTAGAATAATCAAAACCTTGATCTTTAGGCTCAGGATAGTCTGTTACAGCAATACCAACATGCCATTTACCACTATGCCCAGTTTTGTAACCATTTGATTTAAGGGATTCAGCAATCGTAATTTCAGAAGTGTCTAAAGCGCCTCTCATCCATGGACTTATCAAAGTAGAACCATGATTAAAAGGCAGTGGTGGATGCCCACCTCTTACGTTTGTTCTTTCTATACGAACAGGATGTTTACCCGATAATATAGCTCCTCTAGAAGGGGAACAAGTTGGTGCAGGAGAATACGCTTGCCAAAAAAGAACACCCTCTTTAGCCAATCTATCAATGTTTGGAGTTTCGTAAGGAGATGGTTGGTCAATATCGTAACATTTTACATCTTGCCAACCTAAATCATCGGTAACTATTAACAATACATTTGGTTTTTTGGGTCTGTCATTACCTGTTTCTGTTGGTGATTGATAACTATATGCAACATTTGCATTCAGATAAAATAGAAATGAAAAAAGAATTGTTTTATACATTTTGTTTAGATAATTTTAGTAAATATATTTTAAGCATTAAAAAAAGGATAAGAATTTATTTTTGTGAAACAGATTAGTGCTTTTTCTTCTTCTTATTTTTT
>NZ_JBDVJE010000043.1:0-77852 GCF_039939415.1 Polaribacter sp. | reverse complement strand
AAAATTAAAAGACAATACCTTAGGTTCTATATATTTTGCTCACGAACCAACTGATGGAAATGGTAGTGAACAATGGCATGAAATGATCGGTTCTAGAAGTAGTACTGCTTCTAACCCTTCAGATGGAATAGCACTTAATGAAAAGTTTAGTTATGCTATAAAAGTTGTTGGAGATATTTTAACGGTTACAATTTATAGAGAAGGTAAAGAGGATGTAGTAAAAACTGTAAATATGGTAAATAGTGGTTTTAATGTTAGTGGGCAATACATGTATTTTAAAGCAGGTGTTTATCATGTAAACAATTCTGGAGATGCAAATGATTATGCTCAGGTAACTTTTTATGCTTTAGAAAAAACACACACTACTAATTAAGAATTCTTAAAAAAGAAAGAAAAATAGTTCTTTATAAAAAGTTTATCCTACTAATTTACTATGGTAGTTGTATTTAATTATGTAAATTTGTTTAATGCTATCTAAAAAAACAAAATACGGAATTAAAGCGCTTACTTATCTAGCAAGATTAGAAGATAAAAATCCTGTACAAATTGCAACCATATCTAAAAGTGAAAACATTTCATTAAAATTTTTAGAAAGTATTCTTTTAAATCTTAAGAAAAATGGCTTTTTGGCTTCTAAAAAAGGAAAAGGTGGAGGTTACTATCTTTTAAAAGAACCTAATGAAATTCAAATGACAGATGTTATGAGAATTTTAGAAGGTCCTATCTCTATGATACCTTGTGTAAGTTTAAATTTCTACGAAAAATGCGAAGATTGTCCTGACGAAAATGCTTGTACAGTTCATAAATTGATGTCACAAGTTAGAGATAGTTCATTAAAAATTTTTAGAAATACAACTTTAGCAGACTTGTGTAATTGCTAAACCATAATTACTTTTCTTATTTCAATTCATTTTTTTTTATTACTAAATCCTTTTAGTAGTTGATTATTCATAAAAATTTCATCTTTTTTTTATTAATCTACTAATTCTATAGGGTTTGGGTAATTTTTAAGAATATAAATCGACTTCATATATAATTTTAATGTATGTTTGCATACCCTATTAAAGCAGTAGGGTAATTATTTGAATTAATTTTTTTTATGATTTTAAACCAAATCATTTTTAACAAAAAAGCACGAAGTAAGGGTTTTGAAGAAGATAAAAAGTCAGAAAAACCTTTACGTAGTGTAGTAAAAGCATTAAGTTGGCGAGTTGTAGGTACAATAGATACATTAATTGTTTCTTACATTTTAACTGGCGAAATTGCTTTAGCTACATCAATAGCTTCAGTAGATTTTTTAACAAAATTAGTTTTGTATTTCTTTCATGAAAGAATTTGGAACAAAATAAAATGGGGAAAATAATGAACCTAGATTTAGACAAAATAAACAACCAATTAAAAGATAAAAGTCCAGCAGAAATTATTTCTTGGGCAATTTCTTTTGCAAAAAAAGCAGTTATTACAACCAACTTTAGACCTTATGAAGTGGCTATTTTAAATGCAGTTACAGAAATAAAAAAAGACATTAAAGTAATTTGGTGCGATACCGGTTACAATACAGTGCAAACTTATAAACATGCAGAAGAAATTATAGAAAAGCTGAATTTAAATATTCACTTATATACACCAAAACAAACTGCAGCTCATAGAAATGTAGTTTTAGGAGTTCCATCAATAGAAGATCCTAAACATGTTCTTTTTACAGAGCAAGTTAAACTAGAGCCATTTGCAAGAGCAATGAAAGAGCATCAACCAGATGTTTGGTTCACAAATTTAAGAAAAGGTCAAACTGCTTTTAGAAATAGCATAGATGTTGTTTCTGTAAGTAAAGACGGAATTATAAAAGTAAGTCCTTTTTACAATAGTACAGATGAAGAGTTAGATACTTATTTAGTAGAAAAAAACTTACCAAATGAGTTTACATATTTCGATCCAACAAAAGTAGAAAGTAACAGAGAATGTGGCTTACACATCTAAAACAGAATTATGAGTAATAAAACAATACAAGTAGATGCTTTAGAAAGTGAAGCAATTTATATTTTTAGAGAAGTAGTAGCTCAGTTTGAAAAACCTGTGTTACTTTTTTCTGGAGGAAAAGACAGTATAACTTTAGTACGTTTAGCACAAAAAGCATTTTATCCTGCAAAAATTCCTTTTCCATTAATGCATATAGATACAGGTCATAACTTTCCAGAAACAATCGAATTTAGAGACAGATTAGTTAAAGAATTAGGTGTTGAATTAATTGTTAGAGATGTTCAAGATAACATCGATTCTGGTCGTGTAAAAGAAGAAACAGGTAGATATGCAAGCAGAAATATGTTGCAAACAGAAACGTTATTAGATGCAATTGAAGAGTTTGGTTTTGATGCATGTATTGGAGGTGCAAGACGTGATGAAGAAAAAGCAAGAGCAAAAGAAAGAATCTTTTCTGTAAGAGATG
Source organism: Polaribacter sp. (assembly GCF_039939415.1). Taxonomy (GTDB): domain Bacteria; phylum Bacteroidota; class Bacteroidia; order Flavobacteriales; family Flavobacteriaceae; genus Polaribacter. Next base: position 75,409 of record NZ_JBDVJE010000043.1, on the reverse strand, counting down.
ATTTTGGACAATGGGATGAAAAAAATCAGCGTCCAGAAGTATTTGATATGTTAAATGGAAAAATAGATTTAGGACAAAATGTGCGTGTTTTTCCAATTTCTAATTGGACAGAATTAGACGTTTGGTCTTATATAGAACAAGAAACAATTGAAATTCCATCAATATATTTTGCTCATAAAAGAAAAACATTTGTTAGAGATGGTATGATTTGGTCTGCAGATGATGCCGTAGTTTATAGAGATGAAGAAGAAGAAGTGGTAGAAAGAATGGTACGCTTTAGAACTGTAGGAGATATGAGTTGTACAGCAGCAGTATTATCAAATGCAGTAGATATAGCAAAAGTAGTAGAAGAAATTAGAGATTCCTCCATTTCCGAAAGAGGCGCAAGAATTGATGACAAACGTTCTGAAGCAGCCATGGAAAAGAGAAAACAACAAGGATATTTTTAAAATTATTTGGGCGTTTTAACGGGCTTTTCACTATATCTTTTTTTGAGAAAAACAAAAAAAGGATGTCGTTTCAATCCCTAACGCAACTATTTAAAAACGTTTTGCAAAGTTTTAAACTTTGTAATTATTAAAAAACGAATACAAACTAAGCTAAAAGCCAAAAGCTAATAGCAAACAGCTTATAAAATGAAAGTATTAAAAATAGCAACAGCAGGTAGTGTAGATGATGGTAAAAGTACCTTAATTGGTCGTATTTTATATGATACAAAATCATTAACAGATGATAAGTTAGAAGCCATAGAAGAAAAAAGTAGACAACGTGGTTTTGATTATTTAGACTTTTCTTTGGCAACAGACGGTTTAGTTGCAGAACGTGAACAAGGAATTACAATTGATGTAGCACATATTTATTTTTCTACACCAAGTAAAAGTTTCATTATTGCAGATACACCTGGTCATATAGAATACACAAGAAATATGGTAACAGGTGCTTCTACAGCACAAGCTTCTATTGTGTTAATTGATGCTAGAAACGGAGTTGTAGAACAAACATATCGTCATTTTTTTATCAATAATTTATTGAGAATTAAAGATGTTGTAATTGCTGTAAATAAAATGGATTTGGTTGATTTCTCTGAAGAAAAATTCAATCAAATTAAAGGAGAAATAGAATATTTAGCTAGTAAAAGTGAGTATAAAGGACAAAATTTAACGTTCATTCCTTTGTCTGCTTTACAAGGAGATAATGTTGTAGAAAAATCAAAAAATACACCTTGGTATAAAGGAGAAACATTAATGCATCATTTAGAAAGGTTAGAGCCAGAAGATATAAATGATGAATCTCAAACTCGTTTTCCTGTACAAACTGTTATCAGACCAAAAACTGAAGAATATCACGATTTTAGAGGGTATGCAGGTAAAATTTATGGAGGAGATTTAGCTGTTGGAGATGAAGTTGCTGTTTTACCATCACAAACAAAATCGAAAATTAAAACCATTAATTTTTTCGATAAGGAATACGAAACAGCTAAAAGAGGAAGCTCTGTAACTATTACTTTAGAAGATAATGTAAATGTAAGTAGAGGGGATATGTTGGTAAAAACAACAGAAGAACCAACAATTGCAAAACAATTAGATGCAACTATTTGTTGGATGGATAAAGAGCCTTTACAAGCATCACAAAAATATTATATTAAGCATGGTGTAAATGATGCTCAAGCAAAAATTACACAACTGTCTAGTATTATAAAAACAGATTTTTCTGGTAAAGAAGAAAATCCATCAGCATTAGAGTTAAATCAAATAGGAGAAATTCAACTAAAGTTAAGTAAATCACTAGCTTTTGATTCTTATAAAGACAATAAATCTAATGGATCTTTTATTTTAATCAATCCAAAAACGAACAATACAGTAGGAGTTGGTTTTATAAAATAAACCAATTCTCAACCAATCATCACAACCAATATAGATCATGCAGAGTTTTAGAACAGAAATAGAAAATCCTGTTGTAGAAAAAGACATTATTGAATTAGCAAATAAAATTGCAGCATTCAATAATCTACAAATAGATGAAGAAAAATTTAGAAGTTTACGTTTAGCTAGAGGAGTTTACGGTCAGCGTCAAGAAGGCGTACAAATGATTCGTATAAAATTACCTTATGGTAAAGTAAAAAGCAATCAATTACGCAGAATTTCTGAAGTTTCAGACGAATATTCTAGAGGAAGATTACATATTACTACACGTCAAGATATTCAAATTCATTATGTAGATTTAAATAGAACTCCAGAATTGTGGGCAGAATTAGAAAAAGATGATGTTACGTTACGTGAAGCTTGTGGAAATGTTGTAAGAAATGTAACAGCTTCTGAAACGGCGGGTATTGATGTTAATGAGCCTTTTGATGTTTCTCCTTATGCAGATGCATTGTATAAATTCTTTTTGCGTAACCCAATTTGTCAAGAAATGGGACGTAAATTTAAGGTTTCTTTTTCATCTACAGATGAAGATACAGGTTTGTCTTATTTACACGATTTAGGATATATTGCTAAAATACAAGATGGTGTTAGAGGTTTTAAAGTAATGGTTGCAGGAGGTTTAGGCTCTCAACCAAGACATGCAGAAACTTTATATGAGTTTTTACCATCAGACAAAATAATTCCAGTAATGGAAGGAGTTTTAAGAATTTTTGATCGATATGGTGAGCGTAAAAGTAGAGCCAAAGCTAGAATGAAATTTTTATTAAAAGATATCGGTTTAGAAGCTTTTAGAGATTTAATTGAGCAAGAACAAAATGCAATTGAATTAAAAACAGTTGAAATTGATGCGGATTCTTATGTAGCATCAACACCAGTTTCAGTTGAAGCTCCAAAAGTAGAAATTAAAGACCAAGCAGCTTTCGATTTGTGGAAATCAACAAACTTAATTCCTCAGAAACAAAAAGGTTTTATTGCAATAGGTATCAAAGTTTTATTAGGAGATTTTTATACAGACAAAGCAAGGTTGTTAGCAGATTTGGTAGATAATTATGCAGCCGGAGAAATTCGTTTAACTTTACGTCAGAATATTATAATTCCTTTTGTAAAAGAAGAGTTAGTGCCTTATTTCTATCAAGAATTAGAAAAATTAGGTTTTGTAGAAGCAGGATATAATAAAGCTGTAGATATTACAGCTTGCCCTGGTACAGATACATGTAATTTAGGAATTGCAAGTAGTACGGGTATTGCAGAAGAATTAGAAAGAGTAATTGCAGCAGAATATCCACAATATTTAAAAAACGAAGATCTTGTTATAAAAATTAGTGGTTGTATGAATGCGTGTGGGCAACACAATATGGCAAACATTGGTTTTCAAGGAATGACTGTTAGAACCCCAGATAAATTAGTTGCACCAGCGTTACAAGTTTTATTAGGTGGTGGTAATTTAGGTGATGGAAATGGAGCGTTTGCAGATAAAGTAGTAAAAGTACCAAGTAAAAGAGGTCCAGAAGCTTTGCGTAGAATTTTAAATGATTTTGATGCAAATTCAAATGGAAAACAATTTGTAGTGTATTATAAAGAAAAAGGAGAAAAGTATTTCTATGATTTCTTAAATGATTTACAAGATGTTTCTAATTTAACTCAAGAAGATTTTATTGATTGGGGAGAAGAAGAGAAGTATGTAAAAGCAATTGGAATTGGAGAGTGTGCAGGTGTTGTTATCGATTTAATTGCAACATTGTTTTTAGAAAGTGATGAAAAAATTGAAAACGCTAAAGAGGCTTTTGATAATAAAGTTTATTCAGGATCAATTTATTATGCATATCAATCTTTAGTAAACACCGCAAAAGCAATGTTATTGGCAGAAAATAAAAAAACAAATACACATGCAGGAATAATTAAACAATTTGATGAGTTATTTGTTGCTTCTGGCAAAATTGAGTTAAATAGATCTTTTAGTGAGTTAATTTATCAAATTAATAAAAACGCACCCACCAAAGAGTTTTGTTTGCAATATATTAATGATTCAGAGGAATTATTAAAGAAAGTTAGGAGTTTTAGAAAAGTAACCAATACTTTTGCTGAAAGCGCAATCTAAAAATTATGAAATTCAAAACACCAAAGTTAACAGTAGTAGGAGCTGGTCCTGGAGATATAGATTTAATCACAGTAAAAGCTATTAAGGTTTTAAGAACAGCAGATGTTGTTTTGTATGATGCTTTGGTTAATGAAGAATTGTTAGATTATATCAACCCAGAAGCAGAACAAATTTTTGTTGGAAAACGAAGAGGTTGTTATACATATCAACAAGAACAAATTAATGAACTAATTGTACAAAGAGCAAATTCTAGTGGGCATGTAGTTCGTTTAAAAGGTGGAGATCCTTTTATTTTTGGAAGAGGAGCAGAAGAAATGGAATATGCTGCAAATCTTGGATTAGAGGTTAATATTGTTCCAGGTATTTCGTCATCATTAGCTGTTGCTGCCTATCAAAACATACCGTTAACTAAACGCGGAAGTGCAGAAAGTTTTTGGGTAATTACAGGTACAACTAAAGATCATAAAATTTCTAACGATATTGAGTTTGCAGCAAAGTCAAATGCAACTGTAGTTGTTTTAATGGGAATGAGTAAGTTGCCTCAGATTGTAAAATTGTTTCAAGCTGAAGCTAAAAATAGTTTACCAGTAGCAATTATTCAAAGAGGAACAACTCCAAGAGAAAAAGTAGGAATTGGAACTGTAGATACTATAGAAAGTATCGTTGCTGAAAAGGAATTGAAAAATCCAGCAATTATTGTTTTAGGAGAAGTTGTTAAACACCGTCAAGCAATTTTAGATATTCAACAACAATTTGCAAACGATTTTAAGGGATAGTTTTATGGAAAGAAATAATTTATATCCTATTTTTTTAAAAACTAAAAACTTGCAAGTTTTAATTGTTGGTGGAGGTTTTGTGGCTGAAGAAAAATTGACTTTTTTGTTAAAATCTAGTCCAGATGCAAATGTAACAATGGTTTCTCCAATGTTTAGAGAAGGCACAAAAACATTAGCGAAAAAAGGGAATGTAAAATTTATCAATAAAAAATACAGTAAACGTTACTTAAAAGGAAAACACATTGTTGTAGCAACAACAGATATTCCTAAGGTAAATGAAACAGTATACAAACATTGTAGAAAGAGAAGTATTTTGGTTAATGTTGCTGATAATCCACCATATTGCGATTTTTATATGGGAGGTATTGTTACCAAAGGAAATGTAAAAGTGGCAATTTCTACAAACGGTAAATCACCAACAACAGCCAAAAGATTACGTCAATTTTTTGAGGAAGTAATTCCAGAAAATATAGATGATTTAGTTAAAAATTTAAACGAATACAGAAAAACCATCAAAGGAGACTTTGAGGAAAAAGTAGAAAAATTAAACGAATTCACAAAAAGTTTAGTTGAAAAAAAGTAGATTATGATTACAACAGATATACTAATTATTGGAGCAGGACCAACAGGATTATTCACAATTTTTGAAGCAGGTTTATTAAAATTAAAGTGTCATTTAATTGATGCATTACCACAACCTGGAGGACAATGTTCAGAGATTTATCCAAAGAAACCTATTTATGATATTCCTGCGTATCCAGAAATTTTAGCAGGAGATTTAACAGATAAATTGTTAGAGCAAACAAAACAGTTTGAGCCAGGTTTTACTTTAGGAGAAAGAGCAGAAACAATAGACAAACAAGAAGATGGTACTTTTATTGTTACAACAAATAAAGGAACAAAACATCATGCTAAAATTGTTGCAATTGCAGGTGGATTAGGTTCTTTCGAACCAAGAAAACCAAAAATTGAAAGCCTAGAAAAGTTTGAAGATAATGGAGTAGAATACATTATTAAAGAACCAGAATTATATAGAGATAAAAAAGTTGTAATTTCTGGAGGTGGAGATTCTGCTTTAGATTGGGCAATTTTCTTATCAGATGTTGCATCAGAAGTAACATTAATTCACAGAAGAAACGAATTTAGAGGAGCTTTAGATTCTGTAGAAAAAGTACAAGAATTAAAAAATGCAGGAAAAATTACAATGATAACTCCTGCAGAAGTAAAAGGAATTGTTGGTGATGATAAAGTTACTGGTGTTTCTGTAGAGAAAAAAGGTGAAGAACCTTTTACTATTGATACAGATCACTTTATTCCTTTATTCGGATTGTCTCCCAAATTAGGGCCAATTGCAAACTGGGGATTAGAAATCGAGAAAAACGCAATCAAGGTAAATAACGCTTTAGATTATCAAACAAATATTCCAGGAATTTATGCTATAGGAGATGTTAACACGTATCCAGGAAAATTAAAATTGATTCTTTGTGGTTTTCACGAAGCAACTTTAATGTGTCAAAGTGCCTATAAAAGAATCTTTCCAGATAAGAAGTATGTAATGAAATATACTACAGTTGGTGGTGTAGAAGGTTTCGATGGAACAAAAAAAGAAGCGCCAAAAGCAGTTGTAAAAGCAATTGAGTAATTTTTTAAGAAGCTATTTCCAGCTTTCAGCACTCGCTTTTTTGCATAAAAAAGCAAAAAGAGCTCAAACAAATGCTTCAATCTGGGCTAAACATGTCTGAAACTAATTGCTTTCTTGCAATGAATTGCGAATTTAAACCTTATTGGCTTTCTTGTTTATTTAAGAACAATCTAAGTATAAATTTGTTAGGTTTGTATAAATTTGCAGACAGCATAAATAAAAGAAAAATAGATGCAAGACATCAATATTAAAATAACAGATAGAAATGGTGAAACACATGAGATAGTTGCACCAACAGATATGGCAATGAACCTAATGGAAGTTGTTCGTTCTTACGAATTGGCAGAAGAAGGTACAATTGGTATTTGTGGAGGAATGGCTATGTGTGCTTCTTGTCAATGTTACGTAACTTCAGATACAGAATTACCAGAAATGTCAGAAGATGAAGATGCAATGTTAGCAGAAGCTTTTGATGTAGAAGATAATAGTAGATTAGGTTGTCAAATACAAATGACACCAGAAATGGAAGGTTTAGAAGTAACATTAGCACCAGAATCTTAGGGCTGTAAATGAAAGAAATAGAACAAATAGTTGCGTTTAAAAACTACAGCATGTGTTTAAGACATGCTGTAGGTGATTTTACCAAACAGTTAATTAATAATTTGTTTGATGTAAATCATTTAACCGAAAGTGGTCCAGAAACAAGAATAATGTTTCTAAAAATTTTAGATAGATTATCTGTTGAAAATGGACAAGAATTATGGAATCAATTTGAAGATTCTTTTATAACAATAAGACAAAGATTAGATTTAGATGCAGCAGCAGCAGAAAGAAATGATCCTGCTTGCAAAAGTTTAGAAGAAGTATATTTAGCGTATCCTGGGTTTTATGCAATAGCTGTTCATCGTTTAAGTCATAAATTATTAAAATTAGAAGTTCCTGTTTTACCAAGAATGATGAGCGAATTTGCACATAGTTCAACAGGTACAGATATTCATCCAGGAGCAGAAATCGGAGACTCTTTTTTTATAGATCATGCAACCGGAATTGTAATTGGTGAAACAACAGTAATTAAAGATAATGTACAAATTTTTCAAGGTGTAACTTTAGGAGGTATACAAGTAAAAAAGAGTTTAGCCTCTACAAAAAGACATCCAACCATAGAAAATGGAGTAACCATTTATGCAAATGCAACTATTTTAGGAGGTGATGTTGTAATAGGAGCAAATTCAGTAATAGGAGCAAATGTTTGCATAACAGATGCTATTCCAGAAAATTCAATAGTTACAGTACAATCAGAAAACAATATTTTTCAAAAAAAAAATTAGTATGAAAACCAAAAGTATTATTGATTTTGTTGGAAACACACCACTTGTTGAAGCACAAAATATTTTCAAAAAAGAAGGAGTTACTTTATTATTAAAACTAGAGGGTAATAACCCTGGAGGAAGTGTTAAAGATAGAGCTGCTTACTATATGATTTCTGAAGCAATTAAAAGAAAAAATATCAGAAAAGGAGATACTTTGGTAGAAGCTACTAGTGGAAATACGGGTATTGCTTTAGCTTTAATGGCAAAAGTTTTGGGTGTAAATATGGTAATTACAATGCCAGAAAACTCTACCATAGAAAGAGTAAAAACGATGCGTGCATATGGAGCAGAAGTAATATTAACTCCTGCAGAAAAAGGGATGGAAGGTGCAATAGATCATGCATTAAAATTAAAGTATAAAAAAGGATATTTTCGTTTAAATCAGTTTGATAATTTTGATAATCCTAAAGCACATTATAATACTACAGGACCAGAAATTTGGAGAGATACAGAAGGACAAGTAACTCACTTTGTATCTGCAATGGGAACAACAGGTACAATTACAGGCGTTTCGGATTATTTAAAAGAGAAAAACGAAGACATTACAATTATTGGAGCACAGCCTAAAGACGGGGCAAGAATTCCTGGAATTAGAAAATGGTCTGAAGAATATATGCCAGCTATCTTTAAAGCAAAGAAAGTAGACCAAGTTTTAGAGGTTAGTGAAGAAGAAGCTAGAGAAATGACTATTAAATTAGCGAATGAAGAAGGTATCTTTGCAGGAATGAGTAGTGGAGGTTCTGTTGCTACTGCTATAAAAGTAGCAAACTCAATAGATAAAGGTGTTGTAGTAGCTATTATTTGTGATAGAGGAGATCGCTATTTGTCATCAGATATCTTTCAATAAATTATAAAAACAAAAAAAAAGTTCGTTAATTTGCAACGAACTAGTTCATTATTTAATATTGTTATCAAGAAAGGTTGAGGGATTAGACCCAAGGAAACCTTGGCAACCCTTTTATGCTGAAATCTATTCAGTATCTAAAAGAAGGTGCTAATTTCTACTGGAAGAAAACAGAGAGATAACGGATAGAATACCAATCCTTCTTTTCCTGATAACAACAAAAATTAATTTTCAGGAATGTCAAATATTTACAAAGCTTTACAAGAAAGAATTTTGGTTTTAGATGGTGCTATGGGTACTATGCTACAAGCCTATAAATTCACGGAAGAAGATTTTAGAGGAGAACGCTTTAAAGACTATCCAACACCTTTACAAGGTAATAATGATTTACTATCAATCACGCAACCAGAAGCAATTAAAACCATTCATGGTAAATATTTTGAAGCAGGTGCAGATATTGTAGAAACCAATACTTTTTCTGGTACTACTATAGCTATGGCAGATTATCAGATGGAAGATTTAGTATATGAACTAAATTATCAATCTGCAAAAATAGCTAAAGAAGTAGCAGAAGAATTTACAGCCAAAGAACCACATAAACCGCGTTTTGTAGCAGGATCAATAGGACCAACAAACAGAACTGCAAGTATGTCTCCAGATGTAAATGATCCTGGTTATAGAGCAGTAACTTTTGATGAATTAAGAATTGCTTATAAACAACAGGTAGAAGCTTTAGTTGATGGTGGTGTAGATTTATTATTGGTAGAAACTGTATTTGATACTTTAAACGCAAAAGCAGCTTTGTTTGCTATTGAAGAAGTAAAAGATGAAAGGGGTATTGAAATGCCTACCATGTTAAGTGGAACAATTACAGATGCTTCAGGAAGAACTTTGTCTGGTCAAACAGCAGAAGCTTTTTTAATTTCAGTATCTCACATTCCATTGTTAACAGTTGGTTTTAATTGTGCATTAGGAGCCAATTTATTACAGCCACATTTAGAGGCAATTGCAGGTAAAACTAATTTCGGAATTTCTGCGCATCCAAATGCAGGATTACCAAATGCTTTTGGAGAATATGATGAAACTCCAGAAGAAATGGGAGCACAAATTGAAGAATATTTAAAGAAAGATTTAATCAATATAATTGGCGGATGTTGTGGAACAAGTCCAGAACACATTAGAGTAATTGCAAATATTGCAGCAAAATATAAACCACGTCATACTGAAACAATATAGAATTTAGTTATGATTTTAGAAGTAGCAGTTTTAAATGTTAAAGAAGGTCTTTCTAATGACTTTGAAGATAATTTTAAAAAAGCTGAAATTATTATTTCTTCAATGAAAGGATATGTTTCTCATCAATTAAAGAGATGTATAGAAGAAGATAATAAGTATATTTTATTAGTAAATTGGGAAACAATTGAAGATCACGAAATCGGATTTAGAAAATCAGATGAATATCAAGAATGGAAAGCATTATTGCATCATTTTTATGAACCTTTTCCAACAGTAGAACATTATAAGTAATGAAGATAAAACAATCAAAATACATGCGTTTATCAGGATTAGAACCCCTAATCTTGAATGAAAATAGCAATTTTATAAATGTTGGAGAACGTACAAATGTTGCAGGTTCTCGTAAGTTTTTACGATTAATTAAAGAAGAAAAATTTGATGAAGCTTTAGCAATAGCAAGACATCAAGTAGATGGTGGTGCACAAATTGTTGATATTAATATGGATGATGGACTTCTAGATGGAAAAGAAGCTATGGTTCGTTTTTTAAATTTGATAGCTGCAGAGCCAGATATTTGTAGAGTGCCAATGATGATTGACAGTTCTAAATGGGAAATCATTGAAGCTGGTTTACAAGTTGTACAAGGTAAATGTGTAGTAAATTCTATTTCTTTAAAAGAAGGAGAAGAAAAGTTTATTAGAGAAGCTAAACTTGTAAAACGTTATGGAGCTGCTGTAATTGTTATGGCTTTTGATGAAGTTGGACAAGCAGATACTTACCAGCGTAGAATAGAAATTGCACAACGTTCTTATGACGTTTTAGTTAACAAAGTTGGTTTTCCTAGTGAAGATATTATTTTCGATTTAAATATATTTCCTGTTGCTACAGGAATGGATGAGCATAGAAAAAATGCGATCGATTTTATTGAAGCAACACGTTGGGTAAGAGAAAATCTAGAAAATGTTTCTGTAAGTGGAGGTGTAAGTAACGTTTCGTTTTCTTTTAGAGGAAACAATGGAGTAAGAGAAGCAATGCACTCTGTGTTTTTATATTATGCGATTCAAGCTGGTATGAATATGGGAATTGTTAATCCTGCAATGTTAGAGGTGTATGATGATATCCCAAAAGATTTATTAGAACACATAGAAGATGTAATTCTTGATAGAAGAGATGATGCAACTGAACGTTTATTAGATTTTGCTGAAACTGTAAAAGGTTCTAAAAAAGAGAAAACGGTAGATTTATCTTGGAGAGAAAACTCTTTACAAGATAGAATTACGCATGCGTTAGTAAAAGGAATTGATGCTTTTATTATTGAAGATGTAGAAGAAGCTAGACAAATTGCAGAAAAACCAATTGAAGTTATTGAAGGCAACTTAATGATTGGTATGAATGTGGTTGGAGATTTATTTGGAGCAGGAAAAATGTTTTTGCCACAAGTAGTAAAATCTGCAAGAGTTATGAAAAAAGCAGTTGCTTATTTAAATCCATTTATTGAAGCAGAAAAAGGAGAAGAGCAAAAAGCTTTAGGTAAAATTTTAATGGCAACTGTAAAAGGTGATGTTCATGATATTGGTAAAAATATTGTGTCTGTCGTTTTAGGTTGTAACAATTACGAGATTGTAGATTTAGGAGTAATGGTTCCGCCAGAAAAAATTATTGAAGCAGCCAAAAGAGAAAATGTAGATGCTATTGGTTTAAGTGGTTTAATTACGCCTTCTTTAGATGAAATGGTGTATTTAGCCAAAGAAATGGAACGTCAAAACTTTGAGTTGCCATTGTTAATTGGGGGAGCAACAACCTCTAAAGCGCACACAGCCGTTAAAATAGATACACAATATAAAAATGCAGTTGTGCATGTTAATGATGCTTCTAGAGCAGTAACTGTTGTTGGAGACTTATTAAACAAGAAAACAAATAATCAATACGTTGCAGATTTAAAGAAAAATTATGATGAATTTAGAACCAAGTTTTTAAAACGAGGTAAAGAAAAATCATATATTTCTATTGATGAAGCTCGTAAACGTAAATATAAAATTGATTGGGATACTTCTGAAATTGTAAAACCTAAAGAGTTAGGAATTCAGACGTTAGAACAATTAAGTTTAAAAGAATTAGTGCCCTTTATAGATTGGAGTCCGTTTTTTAGAAGTTGGGATTTGCATGGTAAATTTCCAGCTATTTTAACAGATGAGGTTGTTGGTGAACAAGCATCAATAATGTACGAAGAAGCTCAAGCAATGATTGAAGAAATTATTGCAAAACAATTACTAAAACCAAAAGCAATTTTTGGTTTGTTTGAAGCCAATTCTATAAATGAAGATGATATTTCTATTCAGAAAAAAGGAGAAGAAATAGCAATTTTTAGAACTTTACGTCAGCAATTAAAGAAAAGAGAAGGAATACCTAATCATGCCTTGGCAGATTTTATTGCTCCAAAAGAAACTGGGTTAACAGATTATATGGGCGCCTTTTGTGTAGGAATTTTTGGAGCTCAAGAATTAGCAGATAGTTACAGAGCAAAAGAAGATGATTATAACGGAATTATGGCGCAAGCAATTGCAGACCGTTTTGCAGAAGCTTTTGCAGAATATTTGCACAAACAAATTAGAACAAAACATTGGGGTTATTCTTTTGACGAAGAATTATCTAATGACGATTTAATTAAAGAAAGTTATAAAGGAATTCGTCCTGCACCTGGTTATCCTGCTTGTCCTGATCATTTAGAAAAAGAAACTATTTGGGATTTACTAGATGTTGAAGCTCAAATAGGAGTAAAGTTAACAGAAAGTTTGGCAATGTGGCCAGCAGCAGCAGTTTCTGGATATTATTTTGCAAATAAAGAAGCAAAATATTTTGGTTTAGGTAAAATTACTGATGATCAAATAACTGATTATTCTGAACGTAAAGGAATTAAAAAAGAGAAAGCAAGAAAATGGTTACACCCTAATATTGCAGACCAATAATTGAATATGGAATTTATAGAATTAACATTAGGTAGTTATATTATTTCTCATGGTTACGATAATCAAAACAAAGAAATTATAGTACAAGTTCCTGCTAAGAATTTTGGTAAAAAATTAATTGCAGTTTCAAGAATTAAATCTTTGAGCGAAAAATATATTTTAACAGATTATGTTGATGGAAGATGGATTTATTGGGAATATAAAGAAGCTTTCGAAGATGTAAAGAAGCTATTAAGTAAGTAGCGTTAGCGATTGAAACGGCATCCTTTTTTGTTTTTTCAAAAAAGATATAGAGAAAAGCGCGACCTGAAAGGAAACGCAAAAATAAAATAAAATGAAAGTTACAGATCATATTAAAAATGCAAACGGAAAAACTTTATTTTCATTTGAAGTAATTCCGCCAAAAAAAGGAAAAAACATTCAAGATTTATACAACAATATAGATCCTTTAATGGAGTTTAATCCACCTTTTATAGACGTTACAACTTCGAGAGAAGAGTATGTTTATTTAGATAAAGGAAATGGACTTTTAGATAAGAGAATTACCAGAATGCGACCAGGAACTGTAGGTATTTGTGCCTCAATAATGCATAAATATCAAGTAGATGCTATACCACATTTATTATGTGGAGGTTTTACAAAAGAAGAAACAGAGTATGTTTTGGTAGATTGCCATTATTTAGGATTGGATAATGTAATGGCTTTACGTGGAGATTCTATGAAAGATGAACCGTATTTTAAGCCTGTAAAAGGAGGGAATGCTTTTGCAAGTGATTTAGTTTCTCAAATTTCTGATTTAAATAAAGGAAAATATTTACACGATAATGTAAATGTAGAACATTATTCAGATTTTTGTATTGGTATTGCTGGGTATCCAGAAAAGCATATGGAAGCTCCGTCTTTAGTATCAGATTTAAGACGACTAAAAGAAAAAGTAGATGCTGGTGCAGATTATGTGGTTACGCAAATGTTTTTTGATAACAATAAATATTTCGAGTTTGTAAAAGCTGCCAAAGAAATAGGAATTAATGTGCCAATTATTCCAGGAATTAAACCTTTAGCAGTAAAAAGACATTTACAAATTTTACCACAGGTTTTTAAAATAGATTTGCCACAAGATTTAATTGATGCTGTAGATAGTTGTAAAGATAATAAGGCTGTAAGACAAGTTGGTGTAGAGTTTGCAATACAACAATCTAAAGAATTATTAGCTGCAGGAGTGCCTGTTTTACACTATTATTCTATGGGTAAAAGTGATAACATTCAGGCAATTGCATCTGAGTTGTTTTAAATGTAAGATAAAGACTATTTATAGATAAATAGTAAAAAGTAATTTTTTTGAAAACAAGAAAGTAAATAAATTGTTTACTTTTGTATCTTAAAATAGAAATAACAATTTAAAAAATATAGAAAATGGCATTAGAAATAACAGACGCAAACTTTGACGAACTAGTATTACAATCTGACAAACCAGTTTTAGTAGATTTTTGGGCTGCTTGGTGTGGACCTTGTAGAATGGTTGGGCCAATTGTTGATGAAATTCATGCAGAATACGATGGTAAAGCTGTTGTTGGTAAAGTTGATGTTGATGCTAACCAAGAATTTGCGGCTAAATATGGTGTAAGAAATATACCAACTGTTTTAATCTTTAAAAACGGAGAAGTTGTAGATAAACAAGTAGGAGTTGCTCCTAAAAATGTTTACACAGGTAAAATTGATGCTGCTATATAAGTAGTATTAACATATTAAATAAGATAAAGGTTTGGCTAACGTCAAACCTTTTTTTATTTTTAGAATCTAATTTTTTTTTATGAAATTTTATCTCTCATTTATTGCTTGCTTTTTTATTTTGATTTCTTGTAAACAAGAAGAATCTTTAAAATTAGAAAAAGGAATTTCTTTTGAATTAGCTAAATATAGAAAACAACAAATTTCTGATGTTATTTATAATTTAGATTTTAAAATTCCGAAGGAAAAAGAAAATCTTATTGCTTCTAAATTAGAAGTTAACTTTACTATTAATGATTTAAAAAATGATGTTTTTTTAGATTTTAATGAAGAAACTTCTAAGTTGAAATCTGTAAAAATCAATGGTGAAACTTCTTTAATAAATCATCAAAAAGAACATGTAATTATTGATAAAACAAAATTAGTTTTAGGAAGTAATTCTGTTGAAATACTTTTTGATGCAGGAGAAAAATCACTCAATAGAAATGAAGAGTTTTTATATACTTTATTAGTGCCAGACAGAGCAAGTACATTGTTTCCTTGTTTTGATCAACCAGATATAAAAGCAAAATATAATTTAAGAATTACTGCGCCAAAAGATTGGAAAGTTTTAACAAGTGCTTTCGAAGAAAGCAGTTTAGAAATAAATGATTTTATAGAACATACTTTTGCAACTTCAGATTTAATGAGTACGTATTTGTTTTCTTTTGTTGCAGGTAAATTTACAGAAGAAACTAAAAACCCAGGAGCATTTGATATGCGTTTTCTCTATAGAGAAAACAATGACGAAAAGATTGCAGAAAGTATTGATAAGGTATTTAATATTCATCAACAATCAATTGATTTTTTAGAAGATTATACGCAAATAAAATTTCCTTATTCTAAAATGGATTTTGCTGCAATTCCGCCTTTTCAATATGGAGGTATGGAACATGTGGGTGCAATTCAATACAGGGAATCACATTTATTTTTAGATAAGAATGCAACTCAACGCAGAAAATTAAGTAGAGCTAAATTAATTGCACACGAAACATCACATATGTGGTTTGGAGATTTGGTAACTATGCGTTGGTTTAATGATGTTTGGATGAAAGAAGTCTTTGCTAATTTTATGGCAGATAAAATCATGAATCCTGTTTTTCCAGAGATAAATCACGATTTAAATTTTATGATGTCTCATTATCCAAGTGCGTATTCTGAAGACAGAACAAAGGGTACAAATGCTATTCGTCAAAATTTAGATAATTTAAAAAATGCAGGTTCTTTATACGGAAGAATCATTTATAACAAAGCGCCAATTATGATGCGCCAATTAGAATATTTATTAGGTGAAGAAGCTTTTAAAGAAGGTGTGCAAGAATACATTAAAACGTATTTAAATTCTAACGCAGATTGGAATGAATTGGTTGCTATTTTAGACAAGAAATCTCCTGGTAATATTAAAAATTGGAGTGATGTTTGGGTAAATTCTTCTGGAAGACCTGTTTTTTCTGAAGAAATAGAATACAATGAAAAAGGAAATGTTACTAAGTTTATTGTTCATCAAAACGCAGAAGATGGTTCTAATAAAGTTTGGGTACAGTCTTTTAAAATTCAATTAAAAGATAAAAGAGGTTATGAGAAGACGATTAATCTAAAAAACATGGAAAAATCTTTTGATATTACAGAAGCTGTAAAAGATTTTAAACCAGGTCAGGTTTTATACAATGTAAATGGTTTTGGATATGGTGTTTTTCCTATTTATAAAGATGAAATAAATACCTATAAAGATATTAAAGATGCAGTTTCTAGAGGTTATCAATTTATTAATTTATATGAAAATATGTTGGTTAAAAATATAACTCCTTTAGAAACGTATCAAGTGTTTTTAGATGCAATTCATACAGAAAAAAACGAATTAGTTATAAGCTATTTGTCAGGAAGAATTCAAACTATTTTTTGGAGTTTTTTAACTCCAGAACAACAAAATAATATTCAAAATAAAACTGAAAATAGTTTTACTGATTTATTAAAAAAAGAATTGCCAGCAAATATTAAAAGAACCCTGTTTAGTGTGTATAAATCAATTGCAATATCTGAAGAAGGAAAAGAAAATTTATATCAAATTTGGAGTGGCAAAAAGAAAATAAAAAATTTATTTTTAAATGAAAATGATTTTACTGCACTTGCAATGAATTTAGTAATTCTAAAACATGCTAAAGCAGAAGATATTTTAAGTTTACAACAAAAAAGAATTTCAAATCCAGATAGATTAGAACGATTTAAATGGCTATTACCATCTTTGTCAGCAAAAGAAAGTGTTAGAGATAATTTTATGAAATCACTTTTAGAAAAAGAAAATAGAGAAAAAGAATCTTGGGTGCAATCTGCACTCAGTAATATTCATCATCCCTTAAGACAAAAAACATCAATAAAACATTTAAAATCTATTTTAGATAAACTTGAAGAGGTGCAATTAACAGGAGATATATTTTTTCCTAAAGGATGGTTAGCGAGTTCTATTGGTAAATATACTTCTAAAGAAGCTTTTTATATTTTAGAGCAATTCTTAAAAGAAAACCCTAATTATAATCCAATTTTATTAAAGAAATTATTACAAACAACCGATAATTTAACTAGAGCACAAAACATTAAAAAATAGTATGAATTTATCTGAGATTAAATCTTCTGAAATTAAAAATCTAGACCTACTTGCAAAACAAGTAGTAGAGGGTTTTATTACAGGAATTCATAAAAGTCCTTTTCATGGTTTTTCTGTAGAATTTTCTGAACATAAACTTTATAATAAAGGACAAAGTACACGTCATATAGATTGGAAATTATTTGCAAAAACAGAAAAATTATATACCAAAAAATATGAAGAAGAAACTAATTTAAGATGTCATATTATTATTGATAACTCTGCATCTATGCATTACCCTGTTGTAAAAAAGCAAAGTCTTAATACTTTAAATAAAGTGGGTTTTTCTGCAGTTGCAGCTGCTTCTTTAATGGAAATTTTAAAACGACAAAGAGATGCAGTTGGTTTAAGTATTTATTCTGATGCCTATGAATATTATGCTCCAGAAAAAGGAAGTGATAGGCATAGAAGTATGTTATTACATCAATTAGAGCAATTATTAGTTTCAGAATCTAAAGCATCTACAGAAACGTATAGACTTTTACACGAAATAGCAGAAAAGATCCACAGACGTTCATTGATTTTTTTATTTACTGATATGTTTCAAACTTCTAAAGAAGATGAAGCATTATTTGAAGCTCTAAGACATTTAAAATATAATAAGCACGAAGTAATTTTGTTCCATACTTATGATAAACAAACAGAATTCAATTTTAATTTTGATAATTCACCTAAAAATTTTGTTGATATAGAAACAGGTGAAGAAATTAATATTTATCCAGAAAATATTCAGAATAATTATAAAGAATTGATTAGTGGGTATTTTAAGGAATTGAAAAATAAATGCTTACAGTATAAAATTGATTATATCCCTGTAGATATATCTGAGGGTTACAATAAAGTTTTAACTTCTTATTTAATAAGTAGAAAAAAAAATATATAATTTTTTTCAATTTATGTTTGCAGATGTAAAAATACGTTGTATATTTGCAACCGCTAAGAGCAACGGTCTGGTAGTTCAGCTGGTTAGAATACCTGCCTGTCACGCAGGGGGTCGCGGGTTCGAGTCCCGTCCAGACCGCAAAAAGCACTTCATTTATGAAGTGCTTTTTTTGTATATTTAACTTATAGTTATTTTAGGAGTAAAAAAAGATCTATATTAATTGGATTATTTTTTTGTTTTATAAATTTTTAGTTTAAAAACCCTGAGCAATTTTATCTAATTCATTATGATTAAGAATAGAAATATCTTTTCCTTTAAATTCTATAATTTTTTTCTTTTTTAAATCAGATAATAATCGAATTGCAGATTCTGTTGCAGTACCAATAATATTAGCAATATCTTCTCTAGAAAGATGTATATTAATAGTATCTTCTATACTTGTACCAAATCTACTGTGTAAATTTAACAAAGTTTCAGCTAAACGTTGTTTAACTGTTTTTTGAGCCATATCTACAATAATATTATCTGCTTGTTTTAATGTTTTAGCCATTTCTTTAAGAACACTCATAGAAAAAGTAGGGTTTTTAGATAAATCTTTAAGGATTTCTTCTTTTGGGATAAAACAAACTTGCATTTCATTTAATGCTACAGCTTTAAGGTTAGAAGCTTCATCAGAAATTAAACTTCTTTCTCCTAACAAATCTCCCTTTGTAACTAAACTAATAATTTGGTTTCTCCCATTTTCACTCATTTTAGAAACCTTACAAATACCATCTTTAATACAAAAAATACCTTTTAAGCGTTCTCCTTCTTTAAAAAGAGTTTCTCCTTTTTTAATGGTTTTAGAAGTTTTACAATTAGACATTCTAACTAATTCTTCTCTACTTAAGTGTTTTAAAGAATTAAATTGACGAATTATACATTGCTCACATTTACTCATAATTAGGTTCGTTAATTCTAGTACAAATATAATTTACACTGAATTTTAAAAGCTGATAAATATCATATTTTTAAGTAGCTTCTTATTGCAAATTTGTAAAAGGCAAAAGAGTAAATATGAAATCTACACAATGTTATCACTGTGGTGATTTTTGTGATGATAAATTAATAGAATTTGATGATAAATATTTTTGTTGTAATGGTTGTAAAACTGTGTACGAAATTTTTTCTAAAAATGATTTAACTTGTTATTACGATTTTCAAGACAATCCTGGAGCAATTCCAACTGAAATTCAGGGAAAATACGATTTCTTGGATAATAATGAAATTACAGCAAAATTATTAGATTTTAATGATGGAAATACACAGGTTGTAACTTTGTTTATACCCCATATTCATTGTAGTTCATGTATATGGGTTTTAGAAAATTTGCATAAACTAAATTCTAAAGTATCATCATCTCAAGTAAATTTTCCTAAGAAAACAGTAAGAATAACTTTCAATTCTATTAAAACGTCTTTAAAAGAAATTGTGCTTTTAATGAGTTCTATAGGTTATGAACCTTATATAAGTTTAGAAGATTATGAAGGAGGAAAAAAAGTAGTTGATAGAAGCTTAATTTATAAATTAGGAATAGCAGGTTTTGCTTTTGGAAATGTAATGTTTCTTTCTTTTCCAGAATATTTTCAGGTAGATGGTTTTTGGATAGAAAACTATAAAGGTATATTTAGATGGTTAATGTTTTGTTTCTCGTTGCCAGTAGTTTTTTATGCAGGAAGCGATTATTTTATTTCTGCTTTTAAAGGTTTAAGGTCTAAAATATTAAATATTGATGTTCCAATAGCACTCGGTATTTCCGTTTTATTTATTAGAAGTTCTATAGAAATTATTTTTGATTTAGGAACCGGTTTTTTTGACAGTTTAACGGGTTTGGTTTTCTTTTTATTACTTGGAAAGTTTTTTCAACAAAAAACATATAATTTCTTATCATTTGAAAGAGATTATAAATCTTATTTCCCAATTGCTGTTACAAGAATAAGGCAAAATAAAGAAGAAAATGTACAGATTTATGATATAGAAAAAGGAGATAGATTATTAATTAGAAATCACGAATTAATTCCTGTAGATGGTATTTTAATAAATGGAAATGCAAATATTGATTACAGTTTTGTTACAGGAGAAGCAGCACCTGTTT
Organism: Polaribacter sp.; assembly: GCF_039939415.1. Taxonomy (GTDB): domain Bacteria; phylum Bacteroidota; class Bacteroidia; order Flavobacteriales; family Flavobacteriaceae; genus Polaribacter. The sequence continues at coordinate 55,127 of NZ_JBDVJE010000043.1, read as the reverse complement.
CTAAAAAATCTGGAGACAAGATTTTTGCGGGAGGAAAACAACTTTCTGGCGTTGTTGAAATGGAGGTTTTAGCTTCAGTTTCTCAAAGTTATTTAACACAATTATGGAGTAATGATGTTTTTCAAAAAGATAAGAAATCATCTTTTAAAACCATCACAGATACTATTAGTAAAAACTTTACAATTGTTGTGTTGTTCATCGCTTTTGTATCTACTACATATTGGCTTTTTATTGATGTTGGTGTAGCCTTAAATGTTTTTACTTCTGTATTAATTATTGCTTGCCCTTGTGCCATTGCATTGGCAGCACCTTTTACTCTAGGTAACATGTTACGTATTTTTGGTAGAGAAAAATTCTATTTAAAAAATGCTACAGTTGTAGAGCAGTTAGCTGCAGTAGATTCTTTAATTTTTGATAAAACAGGTACCCTAACAACACATAAAGAAAATACAATAACTTATAATGGAATTGAGTTAAATGAACTAGAAAAAAGTATTTTAAAAAGTTCTTTAAGAGCTTCAAATCATCCTTTAAGTAGAATACTTTACAATTCTTTAGAACTAGTTAAAACAATAACCATTTCTAATTATAAAGAAGTTGTAGGAAAAGGAATAGAAGTAGAATATAATGGTATTAAGTTAAAATTAGGTTCTTCTTCTTATGTATTAAATGAGTATGATAAGTCTACTCTTAATACTGCTGTTTATGTAAGTATTGATAATGATTATAGAGGAAAATTTATATTTAAAAACTCTTATAGAAAAGGGGTGAAGCAAATGTTTAATTCATTAAAAAATGATTATGATTTATCTGTAGTTTCTGGAGATAATGAAGGTGAAAAAAAATATTTAGAAGAAAATTTACCAGAAGGAACTAATTTGTTGTTTAACCAAAAACCAGAAGATAAACTAGAAGTTATTGCTAGCCTTCAAAAAAACAATAAAATTGTTGCTATGATTGGTGATGGTTTAAATGATGCTGGTGCCTTAGCTCAAAGTGATGTAGGTATTGCGTTGTCAGAAAACATTAATGTGTTTTCTCCTGCTTGTGATGGTATTTTAGATGCATCAAAATTTAATAAAATAGAAACATATATAAGAGCTTCAAAAAAAGCATTACAAATTATAAGGTACTGCTTTATCTTATCTTTATGTTATAATCTAATAGGATTGTATTTTGCTGTTACAGGGCAATTAATGCCAGTAATTGCAGCAATTTTAATGCCCTTAAGTTCTATAAGCATAGTAATATTTACAACAATATCAACCAATTTATTGGGTAATAAAATAAAATAATTATGAGTGTTCACATTGAAGCAAAAAAAGGAGAAATAGCAGAAACAGTTTTACTACCAGGAGATCCAATGAGAGCAAAATGGATTGCAGATACATTTTTGCAAAACATTGTTCAATACAATGATGTTCGCGGAATGTTAGGTTTTACAGGAACTTATAAAGGAAAGAAAATTTCGGTTCAAGGAACAGGAATGGGAATTCCATCTACATTAATTTATGCTACAGAATTAATTACAGAATATGGAGTAAAAAACTTAATAAGAGTTGGTTCTGCAGGTTCTTATCAGAAAGAAGTTAAAATTAGAGATATTGTTTTAGCAATGGCTGCATCAACAAATTCTGGTTTAAACACCATTCGTTTTAATGGTGCAGATTATGCGCCAACAGCAAGTTTTAAATTATTACAAAAAGCTATAGAAGTTGCTAAAGACAAAAACATTCCTATTAAAGCTGGTGGAATTTTAAGTTCAGATGAATTTTATGCAGATGAGTTTGATAGTTATAAAAAATGGGCAGATTATGGTGTTTTATGCGTAGAAATGGAAACTTCTGGTTTGTATACAGTAGCAGCAAAACACAATGTAAATGCATTAGCTATTTTAACAATTTCAGATAGTTTAGTTACAAAAGAAAGAACAACTTCTGAAGAAAGAGAACAAACCTTTAAAGAAATGATTGAAATTGCTTTAGAGCTTTCTTAATAAAAAATAAATGACAAAATCATTAGTACAAAAATATAATATTCCAGGACCTAGATACACTAGTTATCCTACAGTTCCTTACTGGAATAAAGAAGGTATAGATAAACAAGTTTGGATTCAGTCTTTTCAAACATCCTTTAAAGAAAGTAATACTACAGAAGGAATTAGTATTTATATTCATTTGCCTTTTTGTGATAGCTTATGTACGTTTTGTGCGTGTCATAAGCATATTACAAAACGTCATGAAGTTGAAGAAGAATATATTGAAACTGTTTTAAAAGAATGGAAATTGTATGTTGCTTTGGTTGATGAAACTCCAATTATTAAAGAATTACATTTAGGAGGAGGAACTCCTACTTTTTTTTCAAAAGAAAACTTAGAGTATTTAATAGACGGTATTTTTGCGTTTTCAAATAAACATCCAGAAGCAGAATTTAGTTTTGAAGGGCATCCAAATAACACTACCAAAGAACAATTACAAACATTGTTTAATTGTGGTTTTACAAGAGTGAGTTTTGGTGTACAAGATTATAATGAAACTGTACAAAAAGCAATCCATAGAATTCAACCTTTTTCAGAAGTAGAAAAAGTAACAAAATGGGCTAGAGAAATAGGGTACAATTCTGTAAGTCACGATTTAATTTTTGGTTTACCATTTCAAACAAAAGAGAATGTAATTCATACAATTAATAAAACCAAAGAATTACAACCAGATAGAATTTCATTTTACAGTTACGCACATGTTCCTTGGGTAAAAGGAGTTGGTCAAAGAGGATTTAATGAAAATGATTTGCCAAAGAATGATGAAAAAAGAGAACTGTATGAAATAGGAAAAGAACTTTTTGCAGAATTAGGATATGTAGAAATTGGTATGGATCATTTTGCTATAAAAACAGATAGTTTGTATAAGGCAACTATCAACAAAACATTGCACAGAAATTTTATGGGTTATACAGCCAATAAAACGCAGTTAATGATAGGTTTAGGGATGTCTGCAATTTCAGATTCTTGGTATGCATTTGCACAAAATGTAAAAACTGTAAAAGAGTATCAAAAAAATGTGAATGCAGGAGAAATTCCAATATTTAGAGGGCATTTATTATCAAAAGAAGATAGAGTAATCAGAAAACATATTTTAAATATTATGTGTCATTTTTCCACTTCGTGGGAAGAAAAATCGATGAGAATAAATAATATCGAAATACATTTAGCTTTATTACAAGAAATGGAGCGAGATGGTTTAGTTCAAATCGATAGAAAATCAAAAAACTTAAAAATACCCCAAGAAGCAAGGCCTTACGTAAGAAATATTTGTATGGCTTTTGATATTCACCTTTTAGAGAATAAACCTAAAACACAATTGTTTTCAATGACAATTTAAGTAGAATCATTCTAGATTAGGTGAACATGACATTTATCATGTTTTAGAAAAGTGACCAATATTATTTTTGGATCAATTATCAGGCAAGATATGAGCGTAATATACCTACTACTAACTATTAGTATAATAGTAGCAATCTTATTTTTTATCGCATTTATTTATTCAGTTAAAACTGGGCAATTTGATGATTCATATACGCCATCAGTTCGTATGCTATTTGATGATGAATTAGTAAAAGATACAGAAGAAAAATCAACTAAAGACTAAATTTAATATTATGGAAATGCAACAATTTTATTACGATAATAAGATCGTAAAAAAATTCATCTATGCAACACTTCTTTGGGGAATTGTAGGATTCTCAGTAGGATTGTTACTAGCTTTTATGTTTTTATTCCCAAATCTTACAGATGGGATTTCATGGCTTAGTTTTGGGCGTTTAAGACCATTACATACCAATGCTGTGATTTTTGCCTTTGTTGGTAACGCAATTTATGCAGGGGTTTATTATTCGCTTCAGCGTTTGTTAAAAGCAAGAATGGCGAGTAACTTTTTAAGTAACTTCAATTTTTGGGGATGGCAATTAATTATTGTTGCAGCTGCCATAACATTACCTTTAGGTTACACATCTTCTAAAGAGTATGCAGAATTAGAATGGCCAATAGATATTGCAATTGCACTTGTTTGGGTTGCTTTTGGTGTAAATATGATTTGGACTATTTTACAAAGAAGACAACGTCACTTATATGTTGCTATTTGGTTCTATTTAGGAACTTTCGTTACTGTGGCTGTTCTTCATATTTTTAACAGTTTAGAATTACCAGTTACTTTCTTAAAATCTTATTCTGTTTATGCAGGTGTACAAGATGCACTTGTACAATGGTGGTATGGGCATAATGCAGTGGCATTTTTCTTAACAACACCATTTTTAGGGTTAATGTATTATTTTGTTCCAAAAGCAGCAAATAGACCTGTTTATTCATATAGATTGTCTATTGTTCACTTTTGGTCTTTAATATTTATTTATATCTGGGCAGGACCTCACCATTTACTTTATACAGCATTACCAGAATGGGCTCAAAACTTAGGTGTTGCATTTTCTGTAATGTTAATTGCTCCATCTTGGGGAGGTATGATTAATGGGTTATTAACTTTACGTGGAGCTTGGGATAAAGTAAGAACAGATCCTGTTTTAAAATTCATGGTAGTTGCAATTACTGGTTATGGTATGGCAACTTTTGAAGGCCCAATGTTATCATTAAAAAATGTAAATGCAATTGCTCATTTTTCTGATTGGATTATTGCACACGTTCACGTGGGTGCATTAGCGTGGAATGGTTTCTTAACATTTGGTATGTTGTACTGGTTAATTCCTAGAATGTTTAAAACAAAATTATACTCTACAGCATTAGCAAACTTTCATTTTTGGATTGGTACTTTAGGGATTATTATGTATACATTACCAATGTATGTAGCGGGTTTTGTTCAGGCTTCTATGTGGAAACAATTTAATCCTGATGGATCTTTAACTTATGGTAATTTCTTAGAAACTGTACATGAAATTATACCAATGTATTGGATGCGTGCAATTGGAGGGTCATTATTTATATTAGGTGCATTTGTAATGTTATATAATGTTGTTAGAACAGTTAGTTCAGGAACAGATGTTACAGATGAGCTAGCAGAAGCACCAGCTTTAGCAAAAGTACCAACTTATAGAACAAAAGGAGAAGGATACCACACTTGGTTAGAAAGAAAACCAATAAAATTAACTATTTATGCAACGATTGCAATTTTAATTGGTGGTGTTGTTCAAATTATACCAACATTATTAATAGACTCAAATATTCCAACAATTAGTAGTGTAAAACCTTATTCACCTTTAGAGTTAGAAGGACGTGATATTTATATTAGAGAAGGTTGTGTTGGATGTCATTCTCAAATGATTAGACCTTTTAGAAGTGAGGTTGAGCGTTATGGAGAATATTCTAAAGCAGGTGAGTATGTTTATGATCATCCATTTTTATGGGGATCAAAACGTACAGGACCAGACTTACATAGAATAGGTCAGAAATATAATGACAGCTGGCACTTAAACCATATGTACGATCCACAAAGTACATCACCAGGTTCTATTATGCCTTCTTACAAATGGTTAGTTAGAAATGAACTTGATAAATCTGATACAGAAGCTAAAATGGAAGCTATGGTTACTTTAGGAGTTCCTTATAGTGAAGAAGATATTGCAAATGCACAACTGCATATGTTAGAGCAAGGAACTTTAATTGAACAAAACTTATATTCTGACCCAGATTTTGCTAAAAATTATGAAGCAGATAAAAAGTATGCTCAAGAAAACGGAGAAACGTTTATAGAAATGAAAAATAGAGAAATTGTAGCGGTTATAGCATATATACAACGTTTAGGAACTGATATAAAAGTTAAAGACGAACAAAAAATTTCTAAAAAATAAAGACATGTTAAAATTTGTAAAAAACCATATGGAAAGTATTACTGGTATAGAAATATACCCAATGATATCATTAATTATATTCTTTACTTTTTTTGTAGCCTTATTTTGGTGGGTTCTTACAGCAAAAAAAGAATATATAAACAAGGTAAGTAATTTACCATTTGATCAATAAAAACGAAATAAAATGAAAAAATATTTTCAATCTACGATATATATAATCTTTGTAATTGTTACGTTTTTAGCGCTTGCAAAGTCGTTTATGGTGTACGAAAATCCATTTAATATTTATGAAAACCCATTAGTTTGGATAGCTCTTATTGGTTTTATTTTAGTTGTAGTTTTAAAAGAGATGGTAAACGTAATTGCTATTACTAAAGCTACAGAACTTCAAAATGAAAAACTAGGAATTGTTCCGCAAGAAAGTAATGCTTGGGTTAAAAAATTAATCCAATCTTGGACAAAAGCTAAAGATATAGATCATGAAGAAGAAATTGTTTTAGATCATAATTATGATGGAATTAAAGAATTAGACAATACTTTACCACCATGGTGGGTATATATGTTTTATGCAACAATTATTTTTGCAGTGGTTTATTTAGTAAGGTTTCATGTTTTAGATGGAGATAATCAGTTTATAGAGTATGATAAAGCTGTTGCAGAAGCAAAAGTTGCCTTAAAGAAATATAAATCTACAGCTCCAGATTTAATAACTGCAGAAAACGTTACGCTATTAACAGAGGCTAAAGATTTAAGTAGAGGTAAAGCTATATTTAAATTAAATTGTGCATCATGTCATTTAGCTGATGGAGGGGGTTCTATCGGTCCTAATTTAACAGATGAGTTTTGGATTTTAGGAGGAGGAATTAAAAATGTGTTTACTACTATTTCTAATGGAGGTAGAGATGGTAAAGGAATGATTGCTTGGAACAAAACCTTAAAAGCTGCAGATATGGCTAAAGTAGCGAGTTATGTAATTTCTTTACAAGGAACTACACCTGCAAATGGTAAAGCACCTCAAGGAGAAAAATGGGTGCAAGAAGTAGAAGGAGCTAAAGTAGAATAATAAGTTTAACAATGTAGTTTGTGATGGGAGCGCCTGAAAAAGAAACATTTAGAGATAGTATTGGTACAATTGATAAGTCTGGTAAGCGTTCTTGGGTTTTTCCCAAAAAACCAAGTGGTTTTTTTTATAAGTACAGAACTTATGTGAGTTATTTCTTATTATTAATTCTATTAGCTTCACCCTTTATAAAAATTAATGGAAATCAGTTTTTATTATTTAATGTATTAGAACGTAAGTTTAATATATTCGGATTTCCTTTTTGGCCTCAAGATTTTCACCTTTTAGTTATCTCAATGATTATTGGTGTGGTGTTTGTTATTCTTTTTACAGTTGTTTTTGGACGAATTTTCTGTGGATGGATTTGCCCTCAAACCATTTTTTTAGAAATGGTTTTTAGAAAAATAGAGTATTTGATTGATGGTGATAGAGGAAAGCAAATTAGGTTAAGTAAACAGCCTTGGAATGCAGAAAAGATTAGAAAAAGACTTCTAAAATGGTTTATTTTCTTTGTAATTTCTTTTATAATTGCCAATGTGTTTTTAGCTTATTTAATAGGTGGAGATACACTTATAAGTTATATTACAGGAAACCCTTTTGATAATATTAGTACATTAATTTCCCTATTAATTTTTACAGGTGTTTTCTATTTTATTTTTGCTTGGTTTAGAGAGCAAGTATGTATAATTGCTTGTCCTTATGGAAGACTACAAGGTGTTTTATTAGATAATAAAACTATTAATGTAGCTTATGATTATAAACGTGGAGAAGGAGAAAAAGGTAGAGCTAAATTCCGAAAAAATGAAGATAGAGCTTCTGTTGGTAAAGGAGATTGTATAGACTGTAAACAATGTATTGTTGTTTGTCCTACCAATATAGATATTAGAAATGGTACTCAATTAGAATGTGTTAACTGTACAGCTTGCATTGATGAATGTGATCATATGATGGAACAAGTAGGTTTGTCAACAGGATTAATTAGGTATGCAAGTGAAGATAATATAGCCAAAAAGAATCCATTTAAATTTACCGCAAGAATGAAAGGTTATTCTGCAGTACTATTTATATTAGTAGGTATTCTAATAGGGATGTTGTTTTTAAGAAATGATGTTGAAGCAACAATTTTAAGATTACCAGGTCAATTATATCAACATAAAGAAAACAATATTATTAGTAATGTTTATACTTTTAAAGTAATAAATAAAACAACTAAAGATATTAAAGATGTTAGTTATAAGATTTTATCTCATAAAGGAACTATTAAACTAGTTTCTAATCAGGATTTTGTGGTTCCAAAACAAGGCTTAGCAGAAGGAACATTATTTATAGAGATGAATGCTGCAGCTTTAAAACAAGATAAAATAAAATTAGAAATAGGAGTTTATAGTGGAGGTAAATTAATTGAAACTACAATAACTAATTTCTTAGGTCCTAGAAGTTATAAATAATTATTATTATTATTATTATTATGAAATTTAATTGGGGTACAGGTATTGTAATTGCTATTGTTAGCTTTATTGGGTTTATTATGTATTTCGTAGTTACTATGAGTACAGATAAGAGTTACAGTCATGATTTGGTTACAGATAAATATTATCAGAAAGAATTAGAGTATCAAAAACAAATAGATGCCACAAAAAATGCAGCTCAATTAAAAGAGAATCTTGTATTAATTAATACAAAAGAAGGTTTACAAATTAAATTTCCAGAAGAATTTGATACTAAAGAAATTAAAGGTAAAGTGTTCCTATACAGACCATCTAATAAACAATTAGATTTTGAAATGCCAATTTCAATTTCTAAAACATATTTGCTCGTGCCTGAGAAACGTTTGTTAGATGGTCGTTGGAACATTACAATTTCTTGGAACTATAAAAGTAAAGAATATTTATTTAAAAAAGAATTGAATCTTTAATGTTTCTTTCTGCAATTATATTTGGTTTATTAGGTAGTTTTCACTGTGTTGGTATGTGTGGGCCTATTGCATTTATGTTGCCTATTGATAGACAGAATACTACAAAAGGTTTTTTTCAAATTTTAAGTTACCATCTTGGAAGGTTATTTACCTATAGTCTGATAGGATTACTTTTTGGGTTGTTAGGAAAAGGTTTTTATTTCTTCGGATTTCAACAGCAATTATCTATAATAGTTGGTATTACTATGATTATGGTAATACTTTTCCCTAAATTTTTTTCGAAAATAAATTTTTCAAAAAATATAAGTAAACTTATTTATAAAGTTAAAAATGCATTAGGAAAAGAACTTAAAAAAAAACGTAATGATACTTTTTTTACAATAGGTTTTTTAAATGGCTTCTTACCTTGTGGACTAGTATATATGGCTATTTTTGGGGCCTTAGCTACAACAAATGCTTTTTCAGGTAGCTTTTATATGTTTTTATTTGGTTTAGGTACAATTCCTTTAATGACAGCAGTAGTTTTTCTGGGTAATTTTACAAAAGGTACTTTTAGAAAAAGAATTCAAAAAATCATTCCAATAGTAGTTATAATAATAGGTTTTTTATTTATCCTTAGAGGTTTAGGTTTGGGTATACCTTATATTTCACCAGCACCAGTTTTAGATATTGTAAGTAACAATACTACCTGTCATTAAGTATTTTTTATTTTTAAACTATTACTTTAAAGCTTGTTCAGTTAAAAGATTATAATAAAACTTAATTTTAACAGTTTTAGTACTGTGTTAAATGTTTAAGTAGAAAAGTATTTATTATAAGAAAATCGATATATTTGAAGACTTAAAAATAATCTTTATTTAATGAGTTCTAATTTTCTGCGATTCTGTTTTTTTTGTGTTTTGTTTTTTTCATTAAAAAATTACTCTCAAGAAACTTTACCTATTTATCAAGATTATTTATCTGATAATGTGTATTTAGTGCATTCTTCTGCAGCAGGTATTGGTAATTCTAGTAAATTAAGAATGACTGCTAGACAGCAATGGGCAGGCATACCAGATGCACCTGCATTGCAAACATTAAGTTTTCATACAAAATTTGGAGAAGAGTCTAAAGCAGGTTATGGTTTTGTTTTATTTAATGATAAAAACGGTTTTCATTCTCAAAAAGGACTTCAAGGTACTTATTCTTATCATTTGCCATTAAGTGCAGGTCGTTTTTTTGAGCAACTATCTTTTGGTTTATCATTTACTTTTGTACAAAACCAATCAGACCAAAGATCTTTTGGTAATACAGATGTTGCTGCCATTATAGCAAGTACAAGTTACTATAATGCTGATTTTAGTCTTGCATATCATAAACGTGGTTTTTCTTCATATTTTACAATTAAAAACTTATTACTTACAGCTAAAAATAATTTAAATGTTCAAGAATCATTAGATTTAAGAAACTATATTGTAAGTGCAGGTTACTATTTTGGAGAAGACAATATTATTCAATTAGAACCATCTATTATGGTTCAGTTTAGACAAAGTACTGGTCAAAAGATAGCAGATTTTAATTTAAAGGCGTACAAAAACATATCTAAAACTCAGCTTTGGGCTGCATTGTCTTATAGAAGAAGTTTTGATGCAAATGCAATAGATAATTCTCAATATTTTTCACCAATAGTAGGTTTAAATTTTAATAATTTAATGTTTTCTTACACCTATACTAAACAGACCAATGATATTGTTTTAACTAACACAGGGTTTCATCAAATCTCTGTAGGTATTAATTTGTGGACAAGAGAACAAAGGGCTGCTGCATGTCCTAATATCAATTCTAATATTGGAAGATTTTAGAAATCTCTTTCAAAAATTTTAATATTTTTATCATCTTTAGAAACTAACATTTCTAGTGTTTTTTTGCTTTTATTAATGTAAAAATGGTGAACACTATTTCTTTTTTCTATATTGATTATTTGATGTTTTACTAAAATATTTTTTGTTTGTTTTGCAACAGCTTCACCAGAATCTATAATTTTAATTTTATTACCTATAATTTTTCTAATTTGAGGTATTAAATATGGGTAATGTGTGCAGCCTAAAACTAAACTATCTACTTTTTTTTCAATTAATGGAAGAATATAAGAGGATAAAAGAGTTGTCATTTCATTAGAATATAGCTTTCCGTTTTCAATAAGCTCTACTAACCCTTTTCCAATAATTTCTACTCTTTCAATATTTTTGTTAATAGAATTAGATGTTTTTTCAAACAATTCGCTATTTAAAGTTCCTTTGGTGGCAAGAATACCAATAGTATTTGTTTTTGTTTGAAGCGCAGCAGGTTTTATTGCTGGCTCAATTCCTATAAAAGGAATGTTGTATTTTTCTCTTAACACTTTAATTGCATTCGTAGTTGCAGTATTACAAGCTACAACAATAATTTTACAATTTTGTTCTAACAAAAATTCTGTATTTTTTATAGATAAATCTATAATTGCATCTTTATTTTTATTTCCATAAGGAGCGTTTTTACTATCAGAGAGATAAATAATATTCTCAAAAGGTAAAAGTTGATGAATTTCCTTCCAAATTGATGTACCACCAACTCCAGAATCAAAAATGCCAATAGGGAATTTGCTGTTTTTTAACATGTTTTGTAAAAATAAAAAAACCTACTGAATTTCAGTAGGTTTTAGTTTTATTATTAATTAAGTGTTTTTTAGAAACCTAATTTAGCTTTTACAGCGTTAAATAAGTCTTCTCCTTTTTTAACTAGTAATCCTTTACCAACAGAAGAATCTAAAACATATAAAACCCCTTTGCTAGCAGCAACATCTTCAATTGCTTTTTGAGCTTTTTCAATAATAGGTTGTAATCCTTCATTTTGTCTCTTCTGCATATCTTGGTAAGCAAATCTTCTTGCTTGTTCTAATTTTGTTGCTTCACCTTGAAGTTCTTTTGCTCTAGTATCATTAGTTGTTTGAGTTTGAGTTTTAGACTCTGCAATATATTTTTTTTGTGTAGCTTCTATTTTCTTTTCCATACCTAGTATTTCATCTTGGTATGTTTTACTTAATTTCTCCATAGTAACTTTTAATGCTTTTGTTTGTGGCATTTCTGCAACTAACTTTTCAAAGTTTATATGACCTACTTTTTGTGCATTTGCAACACCAGCTACCCCTAAAGTAAATACAGCAATTAATAGTAACGTTTTAAAATTTTTCATTCTTGTTTTGATTTAATTATTATTCTTGTCTTGTTTTGCTTGTTCTTTTTTCAATCTCAAGGCTTCTTTTTTCTCACGTAAAAGTTTTCTTTTTTCTTCACGTTTTTTTAATAATGCTTCTCTCTTTTCTGCTATTAGTTTTTTTTTGGCTTCTGCTTCTGCAACTTTCTTTGCTTTTGCATCTTCTTTTTTACTGATAACGTTTTTTTGTTCTGTTGTTAATTCTTTTTTAGGAATTACTTTTTTCTCGTTTTTTAATTTAGTTTTTTTGTCTTTTAATCTTGTTCTATCAATGGTTGCTAAAACAAGGTCGCTAATATCGTATTTTTTATTTGAATAAAGCATGACTAATTCACTAGATTTATCAAAAACAAAATCATATTTTTTTCTTTTTGAAATACTTTGAATTGCATTATAGACCTGATCTTGAATTGGCTTTACTAATTGCTTTCTTACCAAAAACATATCTCCATTAGGACCAAAGTATAAAGATTCTAACCTTCTTAATTCAACTTGTTTTAAAGTAATTTCTTCTTCTTTTTCTTCGATTAAATCTTTAGTAAGAATTGCTTTTTCACCAGCTAAATCTGTTTTTAATACCTCTATATGTCTTGCTTGTTTATCTAATTTATTTCTCCATTTAGCAACTTTAGCATCAAGTGTGTTTTGCGCTTCTAAATATTCTGGAACATTTTCTAGAATATACTCCATATCTATATAGGCAATAATTTGATTTCTTTGAGACCAAGAAATAGTAACAGTAAATAAAAGAACGACTAATAAAAATATTTTTTTCATTTGTATAATGTATTTAGAAAAAACCGTGCCAAAAAAACTTTTTCCTTACAAAGTTACTGTTTTCTTAGAATTGTCTCCCAATAATAAAATGTGTTTGCCAACCAGATTTTACACTTTCTCCTGGTAAAGGATCGAAACCATGTGCAAAGTCTATTCCTAAAAGACCAAATGCAGGCATAAATATTCTTACGCCAAGTCCGGCTGAACGTTTTAAATCAAACGGATTATATTCGTTAAAATTGTCATAAGAATTACCAGCTTCTAAAAATCCTAATGTGTAAATAGAGGCGGAAGGTGCATCTGTAATAGAATACCTTAATTCTAATTGAAATTTATTATAAATAGAACCACCTTGTGAAGAAGAAAGTCTATTGTTTTCATATCCTCTAACACCAATAGTTTCTCTACCATCTAATTGAAATTGAGCTATTCCATCACCTCCAACATAATATCTTTCAAATGGAGATAAACCAACTTTAGAATTATAATATCCTAAGTAACCAAACTCTGCGTTGGTCATTAATACTAACTTATCAGTAAAAGAGGTGTACCATTTTCCTTTAGCGCTAAATTTATAATATTCTAGCCATTTGTATTTTTCTGCAAAAAAGTCGTTTTCTTCTGCATCTGTTAAACCACTTGGTTCAGTATAATCTTTACCATTTACTAAAGAATAAGGAAAAGTTGCTTTTATACCTAAAGAGAATTCAGATCCATAAGTTGGAAAAATTAAGCTTGGTCCTGCAGAATTTCTAGACAATGTTGCACTATAAGATAAGTTATTTAAACTTCCATTGTTTAAAACTGATTCACCAACTAAAAAACTATAATTATTTAAATTAAAGCTTTGATATGCAATTGATTGAGATAGTTGAAAATAATCATCTGGCCATTTTAAACGTTGTCCTAAACCAATAGAAGCACCTACAATTCCTAAACTTTGACTTTTATCTACATCATAAGTAGTGTAATTTAGTTGATATTGTGTAGAAGAATATATAGAAAATGATAATGATTTTGGTTTTTTACCACCTAACCATGGCTCTGTAAAAGAAAAACTATATGTACTATAAGTTCTACTTGTTTGAAGTCTTAATGCTAATGTTTGACCATCTCCCATTGGTAATGGCTTGTATGCTTCTTTATTAAAAATGTTTCTAATTGAAAAGTTGTTAAAAGATAAACCTAATGTACCTATAAAAGATCCTCCTCCATAACCACCTTGTAGTTCTATTTGACTACCACCTTTTTCTGCTACACTAAAGTCTATATCTGCAGTTTTGTTTTGATAATCTGGCACTACATCTGGTGTTACATTTGCATCAAAGAAACCTAACTGACCAATTTCTCTAATAGATCTAATAATTGCACTTCGGCTAAATAAATCTCCAGGTTTAACACGTAATTCTCTAAATAAAACATGGTCGTTAGTTTTGTCATTACCAGAAACCGTTACTTTTTTAATACGTGCTTTTTCATCTTCTCTTACTCTAATTTCTACAGTAATAGAATCATTTTTAACTCTTGTTTCAATAGCATCTACAGAAGAGAAAAGAAAACCATTATCTTGGTATAAGGTAGATATATCTTGAGATGTTGGGCTGCCATCACCTTTAACACGTTCTTTTAAAACTGCACCATTATAAACATCTCCTTTTTCAATTTTTAAATATTGATGTAGTTGTTCGTCTGTATATTCTCTATTTCCAACAAACAAAATTTCTGCAAATCTATATTGTCTTCCTTCTTCTAGTTCTATATTAATGTTAATAGTATTATTGTCATTCCAAGTAATTTTATCACTTAAAATACGAGCATCTCTATAACCTAATCTACTGTATTTATCTAAAATGCTTTCTAAATCTTCTTGAAATTCTTCTTCTATATACTTAGAACCTTTCCAAAAACGACCCATCAATTTTTCTTTGGTGTTTTTCATAGCTTTTCTAAGCTTATTAGCAGAAAGTGCTTTGTTACCAGTAAAGACAATATCTTTAATTTTTATCTTACTTCCCTTATCAATATGAATAGCCATATTAACAACATTTACATCAGCTGTGTCTTTTTTAACATCTAAGTTAACTTTTGTTTTTAAGAAACCTTTGTCTGTATATTTTTTTGTGAAGTAATTTTTTGTAGTTACAATTAGGTTATCTGTAACCATGGCACCGACTTTTAATTCGGCATCTTTTTTTAATTCTTTAGCTTTACTTTTTTTAATTCCAGAAATTTTTACTGAATTTAATTGAGGAAGTTCTTGCACATCAAATTGAAGATATACAGTATTTCCATCTAGTTTAGCAAGGTAAACATCTACATTGCTAAATTGTTTACTCTCATATAGTTTTTTAATTGCACTTGTAAGTTTGTCTCCAGGAAGTTTAATAGCTTGCCCGTTTCTTAAACCTGTAAAAACCCTAACAGTTTCTTCGCTAAACTTTTTTAAACCTGTTACTGTTATTCCACCTAAGTTATATTCTTTACCTCTTTCTAAAGATAGGTTTTTAATAGATGTGGTATCTTTCTTTACAATAGATAAACTATCTTTAGTTGTTTGTGCCTTAGTGTTAAAGGTAGAAAATAATGCCGTTAGCATTATTAATGCAGAAAATAGTTTCATAAAAAATCTATTCTGTAATTTGTTCGCTTGTTTTTCCAAATCTTCGTTCTCTATTCTGGTAATCAATAATAGCATCATAAAAATGCTCTTCTCTAAAATCTGGCCAAAGTATATCTGTAAAATATAATTCGGCATACGCCATTTGCCATAATAAGAAATTACTAATGCGTTGTTCTCCACTAGTTCTTATCATTAAATCAACGTCGGGCAAATTAAACGTATATAAATGGTTATTTATAGTATTTTCATCAATTTCTTCGATATTTAGTTCTTTATTAACAACTTTTTTAGATATGTTTTTAATAGTATTAACAATTTCTTCTCTAGAACCATAACTTAGAGCGAAGGTTAAAATGATATCTTTATTGTTTTGTGTTTCAGATATTACATCTTTTAATACTTTTTGTGCTTTTTTTGGTAAAGAATCTATTGATCCAATAGCATTTACTTTTACACCATTCTTCATGAAATCTGGTAGTTCTTTTTTTAATGAATTAATTAATAAACTCATTAAAGCATCTACTTCTAGTTTTGGACGATTCCAGTTTTCTGTAGAAAAAGCGTATAAAGTAATGGCTTCTACATTTATTTGAGATGCAGCTTTTACAGATTCTCTTACAGCAGTTAAAGCATTTCTGTGGCCGAAAATTCTATTCATCCCTTTACCTTTAGCCCAACGTCCATTTCCATCCATAATAATGGCAACATGTTTGGGAGATTTTTGTAAGTCGATTTGTAGTTTTTTATCCATGTTTTTATAATCCTTCTGTGTAACAAGCAGGTCTTCCAAAAGTGTAAATTAATGAAAATCCTGTAAACATATACCAATCATTTCCAGTTCCTTCTATATTAATATTAGGAGTGTTGTTAGAAACGAAATCTAAATCATCTTCAAAAGTATATCTAAATTTAGCTTCTATAGAAAATGCTAAAGCACCATATAATTTTGATTTATATCCTAAGCCGAAAGGAATTGCATATGATGTTTTATTACCATAAACAATTTGACCTGAAGTATTATAAGATTCCTCATTTGTATAATTAAAACCAACTAATTCTAAAATAATGTAAGGTGTCCAGGTTTTATCATCTGAAGATAAATCGTACTCATAGAAATTGTATTCTAAACCTAAAGCTAATTCATTGATAGTATTTGAAAAATTAATTCCTCTATCTTTTCGATATGCTGTGTCTGCATCTAAATCATTTCCAGAAATTGGTAAATAGCTATAAGTTGCTCTTAAAGCAACTCTTGGGTTCCAATTGTATTTATAAAGTAATGCGCCTGCTGGTTTGTTTGGGTAGATATAATAATTATTACCAATGTCACCAACATAGTTTGTGCCTCCAAAAGATACACCTGCTTCATAAACTTGACCAAGTAGTATTGAAGAAAAATTTACAAAAACAAAAAATAAGATTGTGTTTTTCATCTTAAAAAAATAGCGAGCAAATATAGGGATTTCAAATTGCTTTATAAAGTTAATAATCAGTCTTTTTTGAATAACAACTTTTTTAAGGTAATATTGTAAATAACTCGTTAAATATTAGTTTTGTTTCTAATGTCTTCTCCCCATAAAAGTTTACTTCTTAATGTCTTTAAAAAAGATTGGTTTTTGGGTAATATACTTTTAATGGTAAAGGCTGTTTTTTCAATAAAAATTTTAGTGTCTTTTGGTACTGTTGTTACTCTAGAATCTAATGAAATTAAATAACTTTTTTCTCTAGAATCTACTTCTAGCTGAATTTTAGTTTCATCAGAAATCACCATTGGTCTAGCATTTAAGTTATGAGGTGCAATTGGTGTAATAACAATGTTTTTAGAATCTGGTAAAATAACTGGGCCATTACAACTTAAAGAATATCCTGTAGAACCTGTAGGTGTAGATATAATTAAACCATCTGCCCAATAATTGGTAAGATATTCATTATTTAAATTGGTTTTAACACCAATCATAGAAGTGGTGTTTTTCTTTGCAATTGTAACTTCGTTTAAAGCAAAGTTAAGTTCAGAAAACTCAGGGGTTTCAGGTTCTGTTCTTACAGATAGAAGTGTTCTTTCTTGAATTTTATATTCACCATTTAATACTAATTCTAAACTTTCTTCTATTACGTCTTTTGGCACAATAGCTAAAAAACCTAATCTACCAGTATTAATTCCTAAAATAGGAATGTTTAAATCTCTAATATGGGTAGCAGAACGTAAAAAAGTTCCATCTCCACCAATGGTAAGCATTATGTCAAAAGAATTGTCTAAATCATTAAAACTTACAAAAGATTTATAAATATCTTCTAAAACTTTATTCTCTATAAGTAAATTATAAAATTCACTTTCTATATAAAAATCAATTTTATTTTTTTCTAAAACGTTTAATAGAATTTTTATTTCCTTTTCGGAAGTTATTGCGTAAGATTGACCGTAAATTGCTGCTTTATTCAAAATGTTGTTTTTAATTTAAAACCTTTTTAGGTTTACATTTCTAAGTATTTTTGTAAATAATCAGATCTGTTTTTTAAATCTTCTAGGTAAATATCATTTTCGTGCATAGATATAATTTTATAATCATATCTTCTAAAAGTTTGCATAATTTCGTTTATTTCATCAGAAATAACTTTAATTGTAATTTGGTTAACATCGGTGTTTTTTTCTGAAATATATAAACCTAATAATTTACCTCCACTAGATTCTATAATTTGAACAACTTCACTCATAGAATAATCTGCTCTCAATTTTTCTATAATTAGTGTTTCACTTTCTTCAATCATAAACGGACTTGTAGAAAATACGTCTAAAACATCTCGCAAGTCAAAATAGCCAATGTAATCTTTGTTTTCATTTAAAACAGGAATAATGTTTGTGTCATTATCTGCAAAAATTTTTAACAATTCTAAAACAGTGGCTTTTTCATCAGCAAAAAAAGAATTTAATAAGTGTGCGTATACAACCAACTCTTCTTCTTTGTTTTCTATCGTTTGTATATCATCTTCTGCAAAAGAACCTAATAATTTATTGTTTTCAATTACAGGAAAATGTGTTATAGGGTAGTTTTTAAATACCTTTTGCGCATTTTTTATTATGTCTTTTAAACGAAGTGGCTTAATTTCTTCTAATATATAATCGTTCATATTCATGCTTTACGAATATAGGATAAATGATTTAATAAATTATCTTTGTAGTCTAATTTTAGACAATGACAAAGTTAAGTGTAAATATTAATAAAATAGCAACTTTAAGAAATTCTAGAGGTGGAAATGTACCTAATTTGTTAAAAGTTGCAACCGATATTGAAGAATTTGGAG
Source organism: Polaribacter sp. (assembly GCF_039939415.1). Lineage (GTDB taxonomy): Bacteria > Bacteroidota > Bacteroidia > Flavobacteriales > Flavobacteriaceae > Polaribacter. Next base: position 36,374 of record NZ_JBDVJE010000043.1, on the reverse strand, counting down.
CAGAGGGGATTACAATTCACCCTAGACCAGATGAAAGACATATTCGTTATCAAGATGCAAGAGATTTAAAAAATATTGTTTCTACAGAATATAATATTGAAGGAAACCCTATTAAATCTTTTATGGATTTGGTGTTAGAAGTGAAACCAACGCAAGTTACTTTGGTGCCAGATGCTGTAGATGCAATTACTTCTAATTCTGGTTGGGACACAATTACAAATCAATCTTTTTTACAAGAAGTGATAAAAGAATTTCAACAAAACGGAATAAGAACTTCTATTTTTATTGATACGGATGCTAAATTAATTGAAGCAGCTGCAAAAACAGGAGCAGACAGAATAGAATTATACACAGAAGATTTTGCAACACAATTTGATATAGGAAATAAAAATGCTGTTAAACCTTACACTGAAGCTGCTATTTTAGCTCATGATTTGGGGTTAGGTATTAATGCAGGTCATGATTTAAGTTTAGATAATATTAAATTCTTTAAAGAGAATATTCCTAATTTGGCAGAAGTTTCTATAGGACATGCTCTAATTGCAGAAAGTTTATATCTAGGGTTAGAAAATGTTGTAAATATGTATTTACGTAAACTTCAATAAAATGGAGATTTTACATTCAACTATAAAAGGAGTAGGAAAACCATTGTTAATTTTGCATGGTTATTTTGGAATGTCTGATAATTGGAAAACTCTTGGGAATCAATTTTCTGAAAATTATCAAGTTCATTTAATAGATCAAAGAAATCACGGACGTAGTTTTCATGAGGATGAATTTAATTATGAAGTCTTAGTTGAAGATTTATATAATTATATTCAATTTCATAAATTAGAGAATGTTTATATAATTGGGCATTCTATGGGAGGTAAAACAGCCATGTTATTTGCTGTTACTTATTCTGATTTAATAGAAAAATTAATAGTAGTAGATATTTCTCCAAGACAATATCAGCCACATCATAATGCAATTTTAGCAGGATTAAATTCTGTTGATTTTTCTGTTGAAAATACTAGGGCTTTGGTTGATAGGAAAATATCAAAATTAATTCCTGATTTTGGTGTGCGTCAATTTTTATTAAAGAATGTGTATTGGAAAGAAAAAGGACAATTAGCTTACAGGTTTAATTTAGATTCTTTAACAGAAAATAATCCAGAAGTAGGTGAAGCATTGCCACCTTTTACGGTTTTTGAAAAACAAACCTTATTCTTAAAAGGTGATAAATCTGACTATATTACAGAAAGTGAAGCGCCAATTATAGAAGCACATTTTCCTAACTCTAAAATTGTAACCATTAAAAATGCAGGACATTGGTTACATGCAGAAAATCCGAAGCAATTTTATATAGAAGTTTCTGAGTTTTTAAAATAAATAAAAAAGAGTTTTAAATTAATTTAAAAACTCTTTTTTATTTGTAGTTATTTATTTTTTAAGGATTGGTAGACCATAAAGCGGCACTTTTAAGCATTGCTCTTCTTGGTAGTTTTAAGCCAGCAACAATTAATTCTGCAAAATCACCTGGTTGTAAAACACTATCTTCAGAATCTTTGTTTGCAATTCCAAGATCTATAGACATATCAGAGGCAATTGTACTTGGTGTTAGTGTACAAACTCTAATATTATTTTTTCTAACTTCTTTCATTAAAGATTCAGACATACCAATAACTGCAAATTTAGAAGCAGAATAAGCAGAGGTTGTTGCATTACCACTTAAACCAGCAGTAGAAGAAACATTAATAATATCACCTTCATTTTTATCTATTAAATAAGGTAAAACTTCTTTTGTTACATAATACATTCCCATTAAATTAGTTTGTATAATTTGGCTCCATTGTTCTACTTTCATGTCATTAAAAGTTCCAAAAGCAGCAATACCAGCATTATTTACTAAGATATCTACAGTTTCAAATACATCTAAAATACTTTTTATACCTTTTTTTACTTCTTCATAATTACCCACATCAAAAATTGCATAAGTAGCTTTAACTCCAATTGTTTCTAATTCTAAAACTGTATTTTTTAAAGTAGTTTCATTTCTACCAGTTATAGCAACATCTATTCCTTCTTTAGCAAATGCAATAGCAGTAGCTTTACCCAATCCTCTACCACCTCCAGTAATTATGGCTTTTTTGTTTTTTAAAGCGTTCATTTTAATATTATATTTAACAATTAGTATTATATTAATCTTATGTAAAGTTAAGAAGTTTATCTAAGTTTTTTTAGGTTTTAAGTTTAAGTTAACACAACTTTATCTTAAAAGAAACAAACCTAGTAAACCAATAAATTTTATCTTTGCTATCTCATTTTTTTAAATATGAAAAAGATAATATTGTTATTTGTTTTATTAATATCTGTATTTAACAGTTTTAGTCAAACTTCTAATTTTTCTTTTAAGCAAGATTCTGATAGAAATTTATGGCAAAAATTCACATACGATTTAGGAAGTATAGCTGGCGGAATGGGGTATGCTTACAGCAGACCTTTATACTGGAAAGGAAATCAGTTTAAAAATGCAGCTTTTGTTGCTGCTGGTACATCTGCAATGTATTTAATAGACGATAAAATTGATAATTGGGCAAATAATTGGCGTGGAGATGTACCTCGTTGGTTAACAGATTATGGAAATGAATATGGAGGGCCAAATACAAATTTTAGGTTAACAGGAGCTGTATATTTGGTGGGTTTATTTACTAAAAACCCTAAGTTAAGAAGAACAGGCGTTTTGTTAATTTCTTCAGCTTCAGCTTCTGGTTTGTTGCAACAAGTATCTAAAAGAATTATTGGTCGTGCAAGACCGAAAGCAAATGTTGGAAAAGGAACTTTTGATTCTTTACATTTTGATAGGGTTTATAATTACGATTCTTTTCCTTCTGGTCATGTAATGTTAGGATTTACAAATGCCTATGTTTTAGCAAAACATTTTGACAGTCCATGGATTAAAGCTGGCTTATATACAGTTGGTTCTATACCAGGTTTTGCTAGAATTGTAGATCGTTTTCATTGGTTGTCTGATGTTGTGTTTTCTACAGCATTAAGTATTTTTATTGTAGAAGCTATAGATAAATACTTAGACACTAAGTATGATAAGAAATATAATGATAAGCGAAAAACAAAAAAAGTAGCTTGGGACATACAGTTTACACCACAAAGTTTTGGTGTAGTTATGAATTTTTAATTCAATAATAAAGAAAAATGAACATACAAAACGCACAAAAACAAGTAGACGATTGGATTCAAAATCATGGCGTTCGTTATTTTAATGAACTTACAAATATGGCACAACTTACAGAAGAAGTAGGTGAGGTTGCACGTATTATTGCAAGACGTTATGGCGAACAAAGTGAAAAAGAATCTGATAAAAATAAAGATTTAGGAGAAGAATTAGCAGATGTACTATTTGTAGTTTTATGTTTAGCAAATCAAACAGAAATTAACTTGCAAGATGCTTTTGAAAAGAAATTAGATATTAAAACAAAACGCGATCACGATCGTCATCACAATAATAAAAAATTAAAATAATGGCATTTTTAGAAAAAATAAAACAACCTGAGTTTTGGTCTAACTTTTTAAAAGTTGCCATTCCTTTTTTTGTAATAGTTACAGTAATTTCTTTGCTGATAAATAGTTCTTCAGAAATATTTTCTGGAGATTTTGTAACTTTAAATAAAAATAATTTTTCTGATGGTAAATGGAAAAACTTTTTTGGTTTTAAGATTATTTTTAGTGTTTTTTATGGGTTGTATATAACCAATAAGAAAATGTAGTAAAGCAAGTTTAATGCTTTTTAAAAACTTTAATTCCTGCTTTTATTTCAACATTTAAATGATTTTTTCTTGGAGTTAAAGGACAAGAGTATTTGTCATTATAAGCACAGTATGGGTTATATGTGTTATTAAAATTTAATATCACAGTATTTTCTGTTATAATATCAGTCGTCATTATATCCATATAACGTCCACCACCATAAGATTCTTCACCAGAAGTATCATCTGTAAAAGGTAAAAACAAGTAATCTTTGTATTTTTCATCACGCAAATCATCTTGACTCTGATAAATGGTTAATTGGCATTCTTTTCCGTTGATTTTAAAGTTTACCAAACCAAATTCTTTATACAAAGGTTTTCTATCTGTAGTTGTTGCCATTTCAAAAGTAGGCGCATTTTCTATTTTGGTAAAATTTGCTTTTACAACAAATGAAGAGTCAATTTTAAAAAACTCTAAACCTTTAAAATTTTTTAAATCTCTCTTTTTTAAAGGTGATTTAGAGGCGTCTTTATAAAAAGAATTCAGTTCTTTTTGATACTCAGTTTCTCCCACAATTTTACGTTTTCCTTGAGAATTGCAAGATGTCATTATTAAAAGTGAAGCTAGAATAAAAAGTGTTTTTTTCATTTTTTAATTTGGATTAAAACCAGGGGTAATTGATTTTGGTTGATAATTTTGCATCAATTTAGTTGATAAATTTTCAAACTGATTAGTTTCAGAAAGTTGTTTTAATTTATTCGGATCTAAATTTCCTTTCAAGTAAAAAACAGATGTTTTTGCCAAAGTTGAATTAAAAATAATGGCTTGTGTTACAATATCTCCATCTTCTTTTACAGAAATTATTTTTGTTTTTTCAGTTGTGTTTTTTCTTAAAATATCTGTAAAATTTCTGGCAGTTACCAAATCCATTTCCTGAATTAAAGTTTGCTGTTTTACACTGCTAATATCATTAAAAGTTATAAATTTAAAGTCTTTTACATTACCAAAAAGGTTGTTTATCTCTGGCGAAATATTAGTCAATAATGCTCTCATAAAATTTGGAACCTGAAAAGCAGTTACTCCTAAATCGCTTTTATGATCATTAAAAAAACTTTGAAAAGATTTACTGCTTCCACAAGAAAATAGAAAAACAAAACTTAAAATAGCGATGATTTTTTTAGTCATAATAATTTATTTACAAACCAAAAATACAATATTCAAATATTTTATGTAGCTTTATCCCATCATAAAGAAAATAAAAATGTATAAAGTCTTAACATATATTACCAAGTTATCGTGTAAAACACGAGAATATCGGTCTGTAAATATGTTTTGATGATATCAATATAAAATCAAGCAATTTAAAAAGTCCGACTTCACAGTCGGACTTTTTTATTTTTATACAACAACTAAACCATGATAAAACTATATAACAATTACATAAATACTTTTAGAGGGCTCTCTAAAGAAGTTTGGTGGCTTTCACTAATTACATTTATAAATAGATCAGGAACCATGGTAATTCCTTTTTTATCTCTTTACCTTACTAAAAGTTTAAATTTTTCTTTAACTGATGTTGGCTGGATTATGTCTTTTTTTGGTTTAGGTTCTGTTTTAGGTACTTGGATTGGAGGAAAATTAACTGATAAAATTGGGTATTACAAAGTTATGTATGTAAGTCTTGTTTTTACAGGAATTTTCTTTGTTTTATTACAATATGCATCTACATTTTACGGTTTTTGTGTAGGTATATTTTTGGTGATGTTAGTAGCAGATTCTTTTAGACCAGCAATGTTTGTAGCTTTAAGTGCTTATAGTAAACCAGAAAACAAAACACGTTCTGTAACTTTAATTCGTTTGGCAATTAACCTAGGTTTTTCTGCAGGACCAGCAGTAGGAGGTTTAATAATAACAGGAGTTGGTTATGAAGGTTTATTTTGGACAGATGGAATTACATGTGTTTTAGCAGCCTTTTTATTACTGAAAGTTTTGCATCCCAAAAAAGCAAAAATACAAGATGAAGTTAAAGTAGATAACCCTGTGTCTGCTTATGAAGATAAAGCTTTTTGGATTTTTTTTATAGCAATGTTTATTTTCGGTTTTGTATTCTTACAATACTTTTCTACAATGCCATTGTATTATAAAGATGCTCATTTTTTATCTGAATTTGAAATTGGTTTATTAATGGGTTTTAACGGTTTTTTTATTTTCCTTTTTGAAATGCCCTTGATAAAATGGCTAGAAGATTCTAAAAAGAATAAAGTAAAATTAATTACCCTTGGTTTATTTTTGGTTGCACTAAGTTTTATTGTTTTAAATCTTACAGGTTGGGTAGGTATTTTAATAATAGGAATGTTATTAATGACTGTTGGAGAAATGATTGCTTTTCCGTTTTCGAATGCATTTGCTGTAGAAAGAGCTAAAAAAGGAAATCAAGGTGAGTACATGGCTTTGTATAGTATTTCATTTTCTTTATCTCATATTTTTAGTCATAATGTTGGTATGCAAATGGTAAACGAGTTTGGCTTTAAAACCACTTGGACAGCAATAACAATATTTGCTTTGATAGGTGTTTTAATTCTTATATACTTATTAAAAGTTCTAAAGAAAGAAATGATATAAAAAAAACCATCAAATTAATTTGATGGTTTTTTTAGACTTTTAAATTTGATTATTTCAACACAGAAAACTCAATACTAGAATCTGTAAAAACGGTATGCGTTTGTGTTTTAAAATCTTTCTCATCTGCTTTGTAGATATTATCTACATACGTTTGAGGATTTAAATCTATTAAAGGAAACCAAGTGCTTTGCACCTGAATTTGTACTTTATGACCTTTTTTAAAGGTATGAAAAACATCTTGTAATTTAATATTTACATTAGTCTTTTTATTAGGAATAAAAGGTTCTGGTTTTTCAAAACTATTTCTAAAACGTCCTCTTAAAACTTCACTTCTTACCATTAAATGATAATTACTCATCTTTAAATGATCTTGTAATTTATCGTTGTTTTCTTTTGTATCATTAGGATGAACATCTATCACTTTAACAATCCAATCTGCAGCAGAACCTGTTGTTGCAACTTTTAATTTAGCTAAAATATCTCCAGCTAACGTAAAATCTTCCGTTAAAACATCCGTTTCAAAAACCAAAACATCTGGTCTTCTTGCCGCAAAACGCTGATCGTCTGTCATGTATTTTCTTGGAGTGAAAACCGTCTTAATATCTTCAGAATACGGAACAGGTCTTTTAATATCACTAATAAATTTTACTCCTTTAGAAGATTTTTTTTCAGAAGTTAATTCTTGATTCACAGATAAAAACCAATTCTCTTTTACAACATTTTTAGGAGGCCAAGAATCAAAAGATTTCCATTCTTTTTTACCAGAATCATATACATAAGCTTCTGGCAAACCAGCGTTTTTATCTCCTTTTCCTTTTAAGAAATGGTTAAAGAATTTTGTTTCTATTTCAGATTGAAATTTTAAAGAAATAGAATCTCCAAAATAATAGTTACCAACAGAGTTCTTTACAGTATTTCTAGCCCATTTCCCATGATCCCAAGGGCCAAAAACAAGTGTGTTGTAGTTCTCTTTTCCGTGTTTTTCTATGGCTTTATAAGTTTCTAAAGGTCCATATAAATCTTCTGCATCAAACTCACCACCAACAATCATGGTTGCAACTGTAGATGGAACTTTATCTAAATGCTGAATAATGCCTTTACTTTTCCAGTTTTCATCATAATTAGGATGTTCAACAATTTCTTTCCAGAAAAAATCATCTATTTTATCTTTACTTTTTGTAGAATTTACATCTAATTTATCATACTGAAAAAAATCGTTTAAGTTAGATAATGGGCCTTTATCTAAGAAAAATTGATATTGATCTTGTGAGTCCATTTTCGGAAAAGAATACCAAGCAGAATCTGTAGGAGTATCTTTATAAGTCCCAAATAAAGAAATTGCTCTAAAATAACTTAATAAAAATGCACCATTATGATGAAAATCATCAAAGAAAAAATCGCCAATACAAGCCTGTGGAGAAGCCGCTTTTAAAGCAGGATGCGCATCAATTGCAGAAACTGTAGCATAATGACCAGGATAAGAAATTCCCCAAGTACCAACATTTCCATTGTTGTTTTCTACATTTTTCACCAACCAATCTATAGTATCATATGTGTCAGAAACTTCATCAGATTCGTTCTCTTTTTTATTAGGTATATATGCACGCATGTTGTCATAAACTCCTTCACTCATCCAACGACCACGAACATCTTGATACACCACAATGTTGCCTTCTTTCATTAAATGAATATTCGGACCAATTTTGGTTTTCATTTTACCTTCTCCGTAAGGTGCAGAACTATAAGGTGTTCTTTGTATTAAAATAGGATATTTTTTAGAAGTATCTTTTGGAGAATAAATAGTTGTATGGAGCTTAACATTATCTCTCATAACAATATCTACTTCAGTTTTTATGTAATTATTAGCTACATAATTTTCTTTTTTTTGTTCTTTTTTTGATGTAGGTTCACAAGAATAAAAAAGTGAAACACTAACAATTAATAGAATTAAAATTCTTTTCATTGTAAAGTTGGTTAAATTAGTGGCTAAATCTACAAAACAAATAAGAGTTAGTAAAACATCAGATGTTAAAAGAAATATAATGGTTTTAAGAAGCTATTTCCTGCTTTTCACTATATCTTTTTTTCGTTCCTCAAAAAAGGATGCCGTTTCAATCAGGGCTAAACCAATTTATAAAAGTTGTGCTTAACCTATAAATAAAAAGAATTTTTAAAAACGGATTGTTAAAATCATTTTAAATACTTTTAAACTTTAAAATATAGAAAAGATGAAAAAAGCATTTTTATTATTCATTGCAATAACATTAGTAGGCTGTAATTCAAAAAATGTTAGAGTAAACAAAGAAAATCAACAAGTAAAAATATTTCCAAAATTAGAAAAAGGTAGATATAATGTAGGTTTTTTAATTATGGACGGAACTTTTAATACAGAGTTAACTGCACCTTTCGATATTTTTCAGCACACTGTTTTTAGAAAAAATATAAAAGCAATGAATGTTTTTACAGTAGCAAATACAGATAAACCAATAACTACTTTTGAAGGAATGAGAATTTTATCAGATTATAATTATCTAAAAGATTCTTTACCAAAAATTGATGTTTTGGTAGTTCCTTCTGCAAAACATCATTTAGATTCTGATTTAGACGACACTGCAATGATAGATTTTGTAAAACAAGTTGATAAAGAAGCAAAATATGTAACTTCTCATTGCGATGGTGCATTTGTTTTGGCAAAAGCAGGTTTATTAAAAGATAAAGTTTCTACAACTTTTCCAAGTGATATTGATAAAATGAGAACAATGTTTCCAGATTTAGATATCAGAAAAAACCTGTTATTTGTGCACGATGGAAAATATATAACTTCTGCTGGAGGTGCAAAATCTTTTGAAGCGGCTTTGTATTTGTGTGAGTTTTTATATGGCAAAGATATTGCAAAATCTCTAGCAGGAGGTTTAGTTATTGATTGGAATGTTGATGAGGTTCCTCATTTAATTGTTGAGTAATTCCTGTTATCGCGAGTTTACGAAGCGATCTCTCGTTTTGTTCGAAATGACATTCTGCCTTTTCAATATTTTATTAGTTAGCAAACAAGTTTAGCCCTGATTGAAACGGCATCCTTTTTGTTTTTCACAAAAAGATATAGAGGAAAGCAGGAAATAGCTTCTTAAAAAAAAAGTATTTCATACAATTAAAATTGGTGTATTTTTGCAAAATATGGAAGGCACGAAAAAACATCAATTAACAGATTGGTTACCAACAACCAACAAGGAAGTAAAAATCCGTGGTTGGGAAGAATTAGACGTGATTTTATTTAGTGGAGACGCTTATGTAGATCACCCTTCTTTTGGACCTGCTGTAATTGGTAGAATCTTAGAAAGTTATGGTTTGCGTGTGGCAATTGTGCCACAACCAAGTGTAAATGATAATTTGCAAGATTTTGAAAAGTTAGGAAAACCTCGTTTATTTTTTGCGGTAACTGGTGGTTGTATGGATCCTATGGTTTCTAATTATACTGCTAGTAAAAGACGTAGAGATAAAGATGCATATACACCTAATGGTGATAAGGGTTTTAGACCTGATTATGCTACTTCTGTATATTCTAAAATATTAAAAGAAAAATTTCCTGATGTTCCTGTTTTAATTGGTGGTATTGAAGCTTCTTTAAGACGTGTAACGCATTATGATTATTGGTCTGACAAGTTATTACCTGGTATTTTAGAAACTTCTAAAGCAGACATGTTAGTGTATGGAATGGGTGAACAGCCATTGCGTGAAATTGTAGAATTATTACAAAAAGGAGTTCCGTTTTCTAGCTTAAAAAACATAAAACAAACGGCAATTTTTGTTAATGAAAAAGAAGAAAAATTACCTGTTGTAAATGGTTGGGAAGATGTTACAATCAATTCTCATGAAGCTTGTTTAAAGGATAAAAAAACGTTTGCTTCTAATTTTAAAGTGATTGAGCAAGAATCTAATAAATTAAAAGCAAGAAGAATTTTACAAGGAGTAGGAGAGAAAACAATGGTGATTAATCCACCTTTTCCTACTATGACAGAAAAGGAAATTGATGGTTCTTTTGATTTGCCTTTTACACGTTTACCGCATCCAAAATATAATAAACGTGGGCCAATTCCTGCGTTTGAAATGATAAAATTTTCGATTAACATTCATAGAGGATGTTTTGGTGGTTGTAGTTTTTGTACAATTTCTGCACATCAAGGAAAGTTTATTGCAAGTAGAAGTCAAGAGTCTGTTTTAAGAGAAGTTGACAAGGTAGCAAATATGCCAGATTTTAAAGGCTATTTATCTGATATTGGTGGACCTTCTGCGAATATGTATCAGATGAAAGGAAAAGTACAATCTATCTGTGACAAATGTGTTGCACCAAGTTGTATCTCGCCAGTAATTTGTTCTAATTTAGATACTTCTCATAAACCTTTAACGGAATTATATCAAGCGGTTGATAAACATCCGAAGATTAAAAAATCTTTTATTGGAAGTGGAATTAGACATGATATGTTGGTGCCAGAATTTAATAAAAATGCAGATCCAAAAGAATTAGATGCCTATACAGAAGAAGTAATGACAAAACATGTTTCTGGTAGATTAAAAGTAGCTCCAGAACATACTTCAGACCCGGTTTTAAAATTGATGCGTAAACCGTCTTTTAAATATTTTCATTTATTTAAAAAGCGTTTCGATAAGATAAATATGAAGAAAAGATTGAACCTTCAATTGATTCCGTATTTTATTTCTAGTCATCCAGCGAGTGAAGTAGAAGATATGGCAAATTTGGCAGCAGAAACTAAAGATATGGGTTTTCAGCTTGAGCAAGTGCAAGGTTTTACACCAACACCAATGACAGTTGCTACTGTTATTTATTATTCTGGTTATCATCCATACACATTAAAACCTACAAAAACTCCGAAAACTAAAAGAGAACGTGAAGATCAACACAAATTTTTCTTTTGGTACAAAAAAGAAAATAAAGATTGGATTAGAAATACATTGAACAAAGTTGGAAGACCAGATTTGTTAAAAGTATTACTGCCAGAAACGAATTCTTGGAAAAAGAATAAAAAAGCACAAGAAACTAAAAATACGTTTGATGATGCTATTCCTTTTAATAGAAGAAAGAAAAAAGTGAGTAGAACTTCTTCTAAGAAGAGGAGGAGGTAGGTTGTGACTAGTGTTTGTTTATAAGGGGTAAATTACTTGTTTAAGTGCTATATTTTGTAAATAATTACTAATTAAGAGAATCTGTAAGAGTTTTCGCAATTAAGTAGAAACCTAACATGCTTCTAAAGTTTTAATATTTTATAGTGTTTTCTTTAACCTTTTGATTGAAATCAAAAATAGTGTTCCTAAAGTAGTTAATATTATGCCAACTCTGCAATGTCTTCCTTCAAATTTTCCAATAATGTTTTCATAAATTGCAAATAATTCATTATAAATTCCAATTGCAAGTAAAATTATAAATACTATTATTGCAATCCGTTTTTTATCAGTGAAATTTTTTCTAATCGATAAAATGAAAATTACAAAAAATAAATATCCAATTATTTGAGTTGTAAGAAATTTATCTGAAGACGATTTTCTTGCAAAATCTATTAGAGAATGTTGAATTCTGATATTCAAAAATTCAAGCCCATTTTGCAAATCAAATTTTAACAGAAATATTGAAGTCAAAGCTCCTAAAATCAATAATATAATTTCTTTTTTCATCTTTCTAGCAATTATTTCGAGTTTTAATTTGCCATATCCAGTGTTAGCTAAGTTCTATTTTTTAAAATTTAGAAACAAACTAAATTATTTCTTTACAGCAATCATCATATGAGGGCTAAAAGGCAACAAATATTCATCGTTTTCTGTGAGTTTTTGCAAAGCTTTTAAAGTTTTCGATTTCTTCTTATCTAACATATTTGCAAAATATTCATTGTCTAACCAAATCATTCCTTCAACCGCAAAAATATCGATAAATTTTAATTCTTGTTCTAGAAATTCAGCTTTTAAATCTTGTGGTTTATGATAAAATGCATCTGCCAACAAAAAAGGAAAATCTTTAGGAGCATTATGTATTCCAGAAGTTAATTCTTTTTTACACATTTCAAAAAATGAATTTGCGTGAATCATTCCATTCATTAAACCAACAACTGTAGATGCTGTAGAATTTATTGCAAAACCTAAAATAATTCCGCCTTTTTTTAAAACTCGTTTTGCTTCATTTATGGTAGCAATTCGATCTTCTCTTTTTTGTAAATGATACAATGGTCCGTGTAAAATTACCAAATCTGCAGAGTCATTTTTATAAGGTAATTTCTGAGCAATACCTTTGGCAACAGAATACGGGTTTTTTAGTTTTTTTGCTCTTTTTTCGGCTAATTTTATGTGCTTTACAACAGGCTCTATTAAGTGTACTTTATGGTTTTGTTGTGCTAACCATTCAGAATATTTTCCTGTTCCTCCACCAACATCAATTATTGTAGAATTTGATTTAGAAATATGTTGTTCAATTAAATCTTTGATTCGTTCAAATTCAAAAATTCCCATTCCTTTTTCAAGACGAGTTTCTTCTGATGCTTTGTTGTAAAAATCTTCTAGCTCTTTATTGATAAGTGATTTGTTTTTCATTAAAAAAAAATTGAACTCAAATGTAAAATAATAATTTGAATGTTAAATAAAACAATTATTAGCAATTAATTATTATTTTAGTGCAACTAACCTTTTGCAGTATTATGAAATTTACAAAACACTTTTTTACCTTCCTTTTTACTTTAGTTTTAATACAAACTTTAGCAGCACAAGATTATTATTTTAAAGACAAAGTACCTTTTGATACTAAAATTCCAACTCCAGAAGAGTTTTTGGGTTATGGAATTGGAGAACATCATACAAGGCACGATTTAATTGTAGCTTATTTAACAAAATTGGCTGAGGTTTCAGACAGGGCATCCATAGAAATTTATGGAAAAACGCATGAAAAAAGAAAACTGGTAATGTTCGCAGTTTCATCACCTAAAAACTTACAAAATTTAGCGAACATTAAATCTGAGCATTTAAAATTTGTTGATACAGAAACAACTGCTAAAAATTATGATGATGTTCCAGTAATAATTCAATTAGGTTATAATGTTCACGGAAATGAACCTTCTGGAGCAGAAGCAGCTTTGTTAACGGCTTACACTTTGGTTGCTTCTAATAATGCAGAGGTTTTAAATTATTTAGAAAAGTCGGTTATTTTTATTGATCCTGCTATAAATCCTGATGGAAGAGATAGACACACACAATGGGCAAATCAATATCAAGCAAAAAATTTGGTTTCTGATAATGTAGATGCAGAACATACAGAAGGTTGGCCAAGAGGTAGAACAAATCATTATTGGTTCGATTTAAATAGAGATTGGTTGTTGGCTGTGCATCCTGAGAGCAAAGCAAAATTAAAATGGATACATTCTTGGTACCCAAATGTAGTGACTGATTTTCACGAAATGGGTACAAATAGTCATCACTTTTTTGAGCCAATGAAACCAATTGGTTCTTGGGATCCTATTATGCCAAAAGAAAATTATGAGGATTTAAACAATTTATTTGCGCCTTATTTTGCAAATGCTTTAGACAAAGTTGGTTCTTTATATTATACTAAAGAATCTTTTGATGGCACGTATCCTGGTTATGGATCTTCATACCCAGATTTACAAGGAGGTTTGGCTTTGTTATTTGAGCAAGCAAGTTCTAGAGGTCATATTCAAGATACAGATTATGGTACAATTACATTTCCTTTTACCATCAGAAATCAGTATATATCAACTTTTGCAACGATAAAAGCAGCTGTAGAAAACAAAGGTTTTTTAAGAAAATATCAGCAAGAATTTTTTAAATCTGCAGTTACTAAAAAAGTAAAATCGGGTTTAGCAGGTTATGAGTTTCAAGAGAAGTACGATAAAAACAGAGCAAAAGATTTTATTGAGCAATTGTTAACGCATAAAATTAAAGTGTACAAAAGTGGAGATACTTATACTGTACCTTTAAAACAACCACAACAAAGAATGGTGCAAACAATGTTCGAAACTTATAGCAAGTATAGAGATAGTGTTTTTTATGATGCATCAGCTTGGAGTTTAGCGAACTTTTACAACATTAAATATCAAGAGAAAAAAACGATAAATTTAGGAACAGAAATAACATCAACAGAAAATTTAATTCAGAATACTAAAATCAAAAAATCGAGTTATGCTTATATCATTGATTGGGATGATTACAACTCGCCAGCAGCATTATATTATATGCAAAGCAAAGGATTAACTGTTGCTGCTGCTTTTAAACCTTTTTCGATTAATACATCAGCAGGTGATAAAAATTTTAATTATGGTAGTTTGTTAATACCTGTTAGTAAACAAAAAAAATCGAGTGATGAAGTTTTTAAAATTATAACTGAAGCTCAAGAAAAATTTGAAATTCCTGTTTTTGGAACAAATAGCGGATTTAGTTTAAAAGGAATTGATTTAGGAAGTAATAATTTTAGAGCCTTAGAAAAACCAAAAGCGGCTATGTTAATTGGTGAAGGAACAAATTCTTATGAAGCTGGTGAAGTTTGGCATTTATTAGATACTAGAATTCATATGCCAATTACTAAAATTAGAATGTCTAATTACAGAAGAGCAAATTTAGATAAATACAACACTTTGGTAATGGTTTCTGGGAGCTATAGTGAGTTAGATTCCATCCAAAGAAATAAATTAAAAGATTGGGCTGCTAAAGGAAATACTTTAATAACAATTGCAGGTGGTTCTAAATGGTTGATTGATAAAAAAATGGTGAAAGAAAGTTTAACAAAAAAGCCAAAGTCTAAAGAAAAAGACAAAAAAGAAATTAAAAGAAAGCCTTATGTTGATGCTTCTGAAAATTATGGAAGGGAAAGAGTAGGAGGTGCAATTTTTGAGGTAGATTTAGATGTAACTCATCCTTTAGGATTTGGATATAGATCTTCTAAATTGCCAGTGTATAAAAATAATATGGTGTTTTTAGCACCAAGTAAAAGTGCGTATGCAACCGTTGCAAAATATACGGAAAACCCACATATAGATGGATTTGTATCTAAAAACAATTTAGACAATTTTATTAAACCATCAGCATCATTATTAGTAAGCCCTTTGGGTAGAGGTAGAGCAATATTATTTGCTGATAATCCTAATTTTAGAGGTGCTTGGTATGGAACAAATAAGTTGTTTTTAAATGCGTTATTTTTAGGTGGAGAGGTTAGAGTGCCAAGGTAAATACTAAATAGTTGTTATAAATAAAAAAGAGCGTTAACTTAGTTAACGCTCTTTTTTATATTTTATTTATGATTAAGATTTTAAATACTTATTAAAAAATTCAATAGTTCTTTCCCAAGATAAATCTGCAGCTGCTTTATCATATCTTGGTGTTGTATTATTGTGAAAACCATGATTTACATTTGGATAAAAATGTGCTGTGTGTGGTATATTGTTTGTTTTTAAAACTTTTTCATAAGCAGGCCAACCAGCATTTACTCTTTTGTCTAATTCTCCATACTGTAATAATAAAGGAGCTTTTACTTTAGCAGCAAGTTCATCACTAGGTTGTCTTCCATAATAAGGAACTGCAGCACCTAAATCTGGAACTTTTACTGCCATCATATTAGAAACCCATCCACCAAAACAAAAACCAACAACACCAATTTTACCATTACAATCTTTGTGGTTTTTAAGGTAATTGTAGGCAGCTATAAAATCTTCTAACATTTCAAATTTATCTCTTTTTTTCTGCATAATTCTTCCATCATCATCATTACCAGGATAACCACCTAAAGGTGATAAAGCATCTGGAGCTAAAGAAACAAAACCTTCTAATGCTGCTCTTCTTCCAACATCTTCTATATATGGGTTTAAACCACGATTTTCGTGAACAACAATAATTCCTGGTAGTTTCTTTGTTGTGTTTTTAGGAATAGAAAATAACCCTTTAATTACACCTCCACCTTTTGGAGAATCGAAATTGATAAACTCTGATTTTAACCTAGGGTCATCTGCAGGTACTATAATGGAATCTAAATAATTAGGTGAAATAAAACTTAATAAAGCAGGTAAAGTAATTGCACCAACAGCGTATAAAGATAGTTTTTGTAGAAACTCTTTTCTTGTTATTTTGTTGTGTGCATAATCATCATATAAATCAAATACTTCTTGATTAATGTCTTCTTTTTTAAGTGCATCCATAGTTGAGGGTATTAATTGGTTAAATTATATCCACTAATATACTTAAAAAATGAGTAAGAATTTATTGTTTATTTTTTTTGAATCCGTAAAGATTTTGATGAATAAAATCTTTCGGAAAATTTTCTTCTCCTTTAAACCCCAATTCGATAGTTCCACTTTCTTCAGGAATGTAATCAGTTTTAAAAATATAATCCCAAATGCTTAAGCTAATTCCATAATTCATGCCGTTTTTTCCTTCAGGCAAAACATAGGCATGATGGTATAAGTGCATTACAGGATTGTTTAGAATATATTTAAAAATACCATAAGTAATTTTAATATTCGAGTGGTTAAAATGTCCAATTGCAATGGTTATAAAATGAACAATATAAGCTTGTTCTGGTTCAAAACCACCAATAAGCATTACTCCAAAAGTTTTTAAAGGTTTGTAAAGAATGTTTTCCATCCAATG
This sequence comes from Polaribacter sp., assembly GCF_039939415.1. Taxonomy (GTDB): domain Bacteria; phylum Bacteroidota; class Bacteroidia; order Flavobacteriales; family Flavobacteriaceae; genus Polaribacter. The sequence goes on along the minus strand of NZ_JBDVJE010000043.1, from coordinate 19,361 downwards.
GTATCTTAAGTGTGCTGCAAACCCCATTTCTTTTACACTGTGATGTACTTTGTGGAATTTCCATAAAATTGGGTATTTATGTAAAAGTACATGTGTAAACCATTGTACAAAATCTAAAATTATAAAAAACACTAAGAGTTGTAGCCAAGGTTTCCATTTAGAAATATCGAATATTGCCAAACTATTTGAAGTAATATTAAACTCATTAAATAATAAACCTAGAACTTCATAAACTCCACTAATTACAATAGAAAAAATGAAGAAGTTAAAAAACATATAGAATGCATCTAACCAAAAATCTTTTCTAATTATTGCTTGATTTTTTCTCCAAGGAAAGGCTATTTCTAATCCCCAAACAATAAGGGATATTGTTATTAATCCCCAAAAATAATTAGTATACCAAGGCACATCAAAAATTATAGATTTCCATGTCCAATCTACAGTTCCATTAAAAGCATTTAAAAATGCATCTAGATATTTTTTCATTTTTAAATATAATTATAATCCTTTAATAGTTTGTCGAAATTATTTACAAACTTTGCAATCTTGTTTGTCTTTTATTTCGCCAATTAATTTTCCATTATTATTGAGTTCAAAACCACAACAATCTATGAATCCTTGAGCTATTAATTTTCTTGCACGTTGTATTTGCGATTTTGTTGTTGGTAAAGTTTGGTTTAATTGATTGGCAATTTCTTTTTGCTTTAAACCTTTTATATCTGATAAAAACAACGGATCTCTATATTTTTTAGGAAGTCCTTTTAAAATTCCACGTAAACAATCTTTTTCTGTATGAATGTTTTCTGAAATTTCTGTTTCATTCTCAAAATTTGCAATTTCATAAGTTTGATTTGTGGATTTCCAATAATCTAAAATAGAGTTTCTAGTAATGGTAAAACACCAAGATTTTAGTTTATTTAAATCTTTTAATGTGTGCAGTTTTGTATGAATTTTGATAAAAGTATCCTGCAAAATATCATCAGCAATGGTATTATTTTTTACTTTGCTGATGATAAATCGTTTTAAGTCTTCAGAATAAGAAGCCCAAACTTGTTTTGTTGTCATTTTTAACAATTACAATTAGAACATGTACAGTTTTGGCAAGTACAATTTTTGCAATTCTCAGTGTTACATTCTGCACAACTACAAGTACAATTATTATTTTTCATGATATTATTTTTTAAGATTCATATAATAGACTTAAAGTTATTGAAAAAGATGCATTTAAGTTAAAGTTTTTTTTGTAAAGTAGATTTTACCATTTTAATAAGTATAAACACCTGAATTTCAGGTTATTTTAAAATTATATTAATTCATTTTTATACATTTAGGTTATTATAAATTTAAAAATATTAAAAATGGCAGATACAGTAAATTCTCAAATTACAGATGCAGTAACACAATCTAATGTAAAAGTGGTGGCAGAAGCACCAGCAATGGCAATGGGTAATGTTTATCAATCATTAGCACATTCTATGGGGTTGTTAATGGAGAACTCAGTAAATCAACAACAACAAGCTAGTATATTATCTCAAGCTGTAACAACGCAATGTGTAACAACTATTTTAGCCACAAAAGATGCCGGAAACAAACAATAATTCAGAAAAAACAGTAAATAGCCAAATAATTGATGCTATTAAACAAGTTAACGGATTTTTAAAAGATAGTAGTTTTAGTTTAGATTCTATTTCTAACCAAATTACTGCACAAGCAGCAAGTATAGAAATGATGAATATTGTGCAACAACAACAACAATTACATACATTACAAAATGCGGTAACAGCAGCTGCTGCAAAAACGATGTTAAATTCAAGTCCGCAAGAAGCTATTCAGTTAATAAATGATGTTGTAAAAGAAAACAATGTTACAAATTCTTTAAAAGATTTAAAGGAATTGATAGATAGTTTGAATTCTTCTGAAAAAAAATAAAAGAATTAAATTATTTAACTTTCAGTAATTATTGAAAGTTAAGTAATTTGTTGTACATTTGTTGCATGGAATTAAATGAAGCAAAAAATAAATACATTCAGACTTGGGGTAGTTTAGCTACTTCTTGGGGAATTAACAAAACTATGGCGCAAGTACATGCTTTGTTATTAGTTTCTACAAAACCTCTTTCTGCAGAAGACATTATGGATACTTTAAAAATTTCTCGTGGAAATGTAAATATGAATGTTAGAGCATTAATTGATTGGGGAATTGTTTCAAAAGAATTTGTAGTAGGTGAGCGTAAAGAATTTTTTGTAGCTGATAAAGATATTTGGGAATTGTTTAAACAGATTACCAAAGAACGAAAGAAAAGAGAAATAGAACCTGTAATAAAAGTGTTAGACGAATTGAAAAAAATTGATGATTCTTCAGAAGAGGGAGAGCAGTTTAAAAAGGTTTTAGGAGATTTATCTTCTGTAACTACAAAGGTAAATTCTATATTAGAAAATGCAATAAAAGCAGATGAACATTGGTTGCTGTCTAACTTTACAAAAATGGTAAAAAAGTAAAAAAATTTGAACACAAACTTTCATAAATTTCTGAAAGTTTTAAAATAAATAAATTATGAATATTAATATCTCAATATTGACTTGGATTAATAGGATTTTTATGATTCCTTTTATAATCTCTCTTTTAATTTCAATTCTAGATTCAGGCTACTTATTCTATTCATTATATATAGCTTTTGCATTAGGTTGCTTCCAGGTTTCTTCTTCATTTATAACATTGTTTTACCATAAAAAAATAAAGAATTTTAAGTTCATACTTATATATTTATTATCTGTAGTATTGTATTTTTTGGGTGTTTTTTTATTCTTTGAGTTTGAAAGGCACATTCCAGTTAAAGATGTAGTTATTATAATTTTTTGGTTTGCCCCAATTCCTTTATCTATATTTTGGACATATATTATTGAATCCATAAAAAAAGAATTATGAACCAGTTAACCTATATATTATATATTCTATTATCAAGTTACATTGTAATTGTAGTTGGTAATTTATGTTACAAAAACGGAATAGTATACATCTTAAATTATTTTCCAAATGATATTAATTTTGGAAACGGAATCAATAAATTATTAAGAATAGCTTATTACTTATTAAACATTGGTTTAGCAATTTGGAGTTTACATTCTATGAGAGAAATTTATAATACAACCGAAATGATTGTTGAAGTTTCAGACAGACTAAGTTACATTTTACTAATAATTGCAGGTTTACATTTTATCAATATTTATTCAGTTTATTTAATTCACAAACATTTTAAAAATAAATAATTATGAACACTTCATTAGAATTAATCGCTTACATCATTTATTTACCAATAGCAATTGGTTTAACAACATTTGTATCGCAACATTTATTTAAAAATAGTAAAATTTTTATGTTAGATATTTTTAGTCAAAAAGTAGAAATTGCTATGGCAACCAACAAACTTTTTAAAATTGGTTTTTACTTGCTAAATATTGGTTTTGCTTTAAGAATTATTTCTATTTACAGTCTGTCAAGCTATAAAGATTTGGTTGAGGCTTTGAGTGTAAAAATTGGTGGATTTTCAATTTATCTAGGAATCGTAATGATCCTTTTTATTGTATTCTTTTTAAATGGCAGAAAAGTTAATAAAGAGAATAATTTAAGAATGAAAAAGAGGGAGAATTTATTAATAAAAGATAATTAATAAATATAAAACCCCACTCAATTTGAGTGGGGTTATTCTTTTGGAAGCAAGGAGTCTTTCAAAATATCATCTACATTCCCAAATTTGGCATTATAATTTTAAAATTTTTATTAGTTTCAGTATAAATAATAAATTTATCTATGAAATATTTACTTAATAAGAACTGCTAAAAAAATAAAAATATACATTTGTTTGAACTCTTAAATTAATCAAGAATTATATAATCTCTTCTTAATAATCTATTAATAACGATATTTTCAACTTCAGTAAGGTCTTCATCTTTTATATCTGTTAAACGGTCTAAAGCTTTTTTTCTATCTACATGGCCAACAATTTTCATAGCTCTATCTAAATTAGCACTTTCCTCATTAGGGTCTTCTGTAAGAAACATTAAACGTGCAACATTTAAATCGTCCGTAGACTTTAGTGCGAAACCTATTGAGATTATGGTGCTATCTACCTTTGTTGTGCAGTTGTTTAAAATTTTAGCCTCCTCTTTAGTGAGTACTTTATCATAATATTTTTCAATTTCTAATTGCCTTTGATATTCTGTTTCTGGGTTTTTAATATGTTCTTTATTCATACTTTAAAAATAATTATTAAATGCATTGCCTTCTACATATTCCTTCTATACTGCCCACCAACTTTAAATAAAGCATCAGTAATTTGACCTAAAGAACAAACTTTTGTGGCTTCCATTAACTTTTCAAATAAGTTTTCATTCTGAATGGCAGCTTCTTGTAAACTTGCAATTTGTTTTTTAACTTTAGTTGGATTTGCTTTATTAAGATTCTCTTTAGTTTTAATTTGATATTGTTTCTCTGCTTCAGTTGCACGAATTACTTCTGCTGGTTGTAGAGTTGGAGAACCTTTTGAACTTAAAAACGTGTTTACACCAATAATAGGGAAATCCCCATTATGTTTTAAAGTTTCATAGTACAAACTTTCTTCTTGTATTTTAGAGCGTTGATACATGGTTTCCATAGCACCTAAAACGCCTCCTCTTTCTGTAATTCTATCAAACTCTTCTAGAACAGCAGCTTCAACTAAATCAGTTAATTCTTCAATAATAAATGCACCTTGAATTGGGTTTTCATTCTTAGTTAAACCTAATTCTTTATTGATAATTAATTGAATTGCCATGGCTCTTCTTACAGATTCTTCTGTTGGAGTTGTAATAGCTTCATCATAGGCATTTGTGTGTAAAGAATTACAATTATCGTTAATGGCATACAAAGCTTGAAGTGTTGTTCTAATATCATTAAAATCTATTTCTTGAGCGTGTAAAGAACGTCCAGAAGTTTGAATATGATACTTTAACATTTGTGCTCTTGAGTTAGCTCCATATTTATTTTTCATAGCTTTTGCCCAAATTTTACGTGCAACTCTACCTATTACAGAATATTCTGGATCAATTCCGTTTGAGAAAAAGAATGATAAATTTGGTCCAAATTTATTAATATCCATTCCTCTTGATAAATAATATTCAACGTACGTAAATCCATTTGATAACGTCAATGCCAATTGTGTAATAGGATTTGCACCAGCTTCTGCAATATGATATCCAGAAATAGAAACCGAATAAAAGTTTCTTACTTGTTTTTCAATAAAATATTCTTGTACATCACCCATTAAACGCAGTGCAAATTCTGTAGAAAAAATACACGTATTTTGTGCTTGATCTTCTTTTAAAATATCTGCTTGTACAGTTCCTCTAACTTGTGCTAAAGTGTCTTTTTTTATTTGTTGATAAACTTCGGATGGTAAAACTAAATCACCAGTTAACCCCAACAATAGTAAACCTAAACCATTATTTCCTTCTGGTAATTCTCCTTGATATTTTGGTCTTTCTAAATCTTTTAAATCATAAATTTCTTTGAATTTTGCTTCAACTTCTTTTTCTAGTTGATGTTCTTTGATGTATTTTTCACAATTTTGATCTATGGCAGCATTCATAAAAAACCCTAACAGCATTGGTGCTGGTCCATTTATAGTCATAGAAACAGAAGTCATATGATGACTTAAATCGAAACCAGAATACAGTTTTTTAGCATCGTCTAAACAACAAATAGAAACTCCAGCATTACCAATTTTTCCATAAATGTCTGGTCTTAAATCAGGATCATTTCCATATAAAGTAACAGAATCAAAAGCAGTAGAAAGTCTTTTTGCATCCATTCCTAAACTTACATAATGAAAACGTCTGTTGGTTCTTTCTGGGCCACCTTCTCCAGCAAACATTCTTGTTGGGTCTTCACCTGTTCTTTTAAAAGGATATAAACCTGCTGTAAAAGGAAATTCTCCCGGCACATTTTCTTGTAAATTCCAACGTAATAAATCTCCCCAAGCTTTGTATTTAGGTAATGCTATTTTTGGTATTTGTGTATGTGAAAGTGATTCTGAATGTGTTTCAATATTTATTTCTTTATCTCGAACTTTAAATGTGTATAAAGGATTTTGGTACTTGTTTACTTTTTTTTGCCAGTTTAAAATGGTTTCCCAATTATGTGGATTTAAATTCATTTTTACTTTGTCAAATTGAGCTAGTAATAATTCTAAAAATATTTTTTGAGATTTCTCGTCAGTCGTTCCTCCTTCTTTCGAAATGACATACGCCTTGTCATTTTGAGCTTGTCGAAAAATCTCATTAATATTTAATCCAGATTTTGTTAATAGAGATTTCTCCATTTCAGTCGAAATGACATCAGTTAAAGATAGAATAGTTTGATAAATTCCATATAATTTTTGAGCGACAATAACTTGTTCGTCAACTTTTTGATTGTAATCTCTATTTTCATCAGCAATTTCAGATAAATAACGAACTCTTTTTGGTGGAATTACAAATATCTTTTCAGACATTTCTTTAGTAATTTCCATGTTAGATTTTAAATCTGCTCCAGTTTTTTGAACCAATTTATCCATTATACTTTTGTATAAAGTATTCATACCTGGGTCGTTAAATTGAGATGCAATTGTTCCAAAAACAGGTAAATCTTCTTGATTGATATGCCACAAATTATTGTTGCGCATATATTGTTTTTTTACATCTCTAACAGCATCTAAAGCCCCTCTTTTATCAAATTTATTGATAGCTACTAAATCAGCAAAATCTAACATGTCAATTTTTTCTAATTGAGTTGCTGCACCAAACTCAGGTGTCATTACATATAAAGAAGTATCAGAATGTTCTATAATTTCTGTGTCAGATTGTCCTATACCTGATGTTTCTAAAATGATTAAATCAAATTCAGCAGCTTTTAAAACTTCTATGGCTTCATTTACATGTTTAGATAATGCTAAATTAGATTGGCGCGTTGCTAAAGAACGCATATAAACTCTAGGGTTATTAATAGCATTCATTCTAATTCTATCACCTAAAAGCGCGCCACCAGTTTTTCTTTTTGATGGGTCAACAGAAATTAATCCTATTGTTTTATCTGGAAAGTCTATTAAAAAACGACGAACTAATTCATCAACTAAACTAGATTTTCCTGCACCACCAGTTCCTGTAATTCCTAAAACAGGCGTTTTAGAATTTTTGTTTTTGGTATAAATTTTTTCTAAAGTTTCTTTTGCAACCTCAGGGAAATTTTCTGCGGATGATATAATTCTAGCAATTTTGTCAGACTCTTTGTTAGGTAAATTTTCTACTTCAACATTTAATTTATCTCCAATTGTAAAATCAGCGGTTTTAACCAAATCATTTATCATTCCTTGTAAACCAAGTTCTCTTCCATCATCAGGAGAATAAATTCGTGTAATTCCATAATCCATTAAAACTTTAATTTCTTCAGGAAGAATTACACCACCACCACCACCAAAAATTTTGATATGAGAAGCATCTTTTTCTTTTAGTAAATCATACATGTATTTAAAATACTCATTATGTCCTCCTTGATAAGAGGTAATTGCAATAGCATTTACATCTTCTTGAATGGCACAATTAACAATTTCTTCAACAGATCTATCATGACCTAAATGAATAACTTCAACTCCAGTAGATTGAATAATTCTACGCATAATGTTAATTGCAGCATCATGTCCATCAAAAAGTGCAGCAGCAGTAATAATTCTTACTTTATGTTTAGGTTTATATGGTTTTGTTGTGTTCATTCGTAATTTATATTGGTTTTTTGAGGGTCAATTTAGTAAATTAATAAAATACTGGCTTGTTTGTTGATATTTTATAAATAATTTGTAAAATTAAAATACTTTCTGTTTTTTAAATAATTCTTGTTTTTTTCATTTTGATAAGCTTCTCTTTCAAAGCTTAAATTTAAATAAGTAAGATAACTATTTTTATAAATAAAGAATTTATAGATCCATTCTAATGCATAAAAAATATAGAATAAAATGACAAATAATTCTTGTTGTTGTTTTAAATGGATTTTTTCATGATTGATTAAAATTGTATCTTTTTTAAGGTTTTCTTTCTTTAAAAAGATAAAAGGGAAAAGTGTAATTGCTGAAAATCCTTTAGGGACAATAAATTTAGAAATATAAATCATAACTATCATAAAACAAATATCAGTCCAAAATAAATATATTATGTTAATACATACAAAAATCGTTTTTTAATATTAAAAAAAAAATGGCATGTTTATTGATGTGTTAATAGTCAGAGTTTTATCATAAAAAATAAAGAAATTATATTTCTATTTGGTTAATTCATTCATTAATTTAAAAACTAATTATTATGAAAAAAAGTATTCTTTTATTGTTAAGTATTGTTTTATTATCATCTTGTAGCACTATAAAAGTAGTTTCAGATTATGATTCTAAAGTAGATTTTACAAAATATAAAACCTATGCTTTTTATAAGCCAGAAATTGATAAAGCTAAAATTTCTGATTTAGATAAGAAACGAATTTTAAGAGCTATTGAAACAGAATTATTGGCTAAAGGATTTACAAAATCTAAAAAACCAGATATGTTGGTGGGTATTTTTACAAAATCTAGAGAAAAAGTAAATATTAATCAAAATAATGTAGGGTTTGGTTGGAATCCTTGGTGGGGAGGAATGAATAATAATAATATGAATATAAATCAATATACAGAAGGAACTCTATTTATTGACTTTATTGATAAAGAAAAGAAAGAATTGATTTGGCAAGGAGTAGGTACTGGAGCTTTAAAACTTCAAAATAGAGCTAAAAAAGTAGAAAGGATTAATTTATTTGTAAAAGAAATAATTGCTAAGTTTCCTCCAAGTGAAGATAAATAAAAATTAAAAGCGTTCTTAAGAACGCTTTTTTTATGGAATAAAAACTATTTTTGCAAAATGTATAATCAAAGAATTCCTTTAGAGGAAGGTGATTTTTATTTAAACGAAAAAGGCTATAAAGTTTTTACAGAAAAATTTCACTTAAAAAGAGGGTATTGTTGTAAAAGTGGTTGTAAACATTGTCCTTATGGTTATGATAAAAAAACAGATAGTTTTAAATAATAAGTGACTTTATAGAAAAAATAGTTTCATAAGAATATATAAATTTAAAATAATGATAAAAAGAATTTTAGTATTAGTTATTGCAATTCAGTTTGTAGGATGTGCAGAATTACAAAAAGTTGTAAACCAAGTAACAGAGAGTGGTGTTTTAAGTAATGAACAAATAGGTAATGGTTTAAAGCAAGCCTTAGATAACGGAATTAAAAATCAAGTTTCTAAATTAACATCTACAGATGGGTTTTATAAAAACGATTTGGTTAAAATTTTATTACCAGAAGAATTACAAGCTGTAGATAAAGGTTTGCGTAAAATTGGTTTAGGAAATCTTGCAGATGAAGGAATTAAGGTTTTAAATAGAGCAGCAGAAGATGCTGTTAAAACAGCAACTCCAATTTTTGTAGATGCTGTAAAAGATATGACTTTTACAGATGCAAAAAATATTTTATTAGGAGATCAAAATGCGGCAACAACTTATTTACAAGGTAAAACTACAGAAAACTTAACGGCAAGTTTTAGTCCAGTAATTAGTAATTCTTTTTCTAAAGTAGGAGCAGATAAAGTTTGGAATAATTTAATTAATAAATACAATTCTATTCCTTTTGTAAAGAAAGTAAATCCAGATTTAACTCAATATGTAACAAACCAAGCTTTAAAAGGTGTGTTTACTATGATTGAAGTTGAAGAAAAAGGAATTAGAGAAAAAGTTGGTTTAAGAGATACGGCCTTGTTAAAGCAAGTTTTTGCGTTGCAAGATTAAAACATAATTATAGCTGATTATTCGCTATTTTTTCAAAGAAGAGCTTTCTGTAGGTATTTCCTATTGGGAGCTCTTCTTTGTTTATAAAAAGAGAATCATTATCAATTTTATCAATGTGTTTTATAGATACAATATATGATTTGTGTATTTGAGTAAAATCTGATTTTGGTAAATTTTCTGCTACATGTTTTAAAGTACTATACGTTATAATCCGTTTGTCTTTTAAATAGATAGAAATATAGTTTTTTAAACCTTCTACATACAAAATATCTCTTGTAAATACTTTTGAAAACTTGTTTTTTCCATCTGTTTTAAAAAAGAGATATTCATCATTTTTAGAAGTAGTTTCTACAACTGTTTCTTTTTGATTTACTTTTAAGGCAGCTTTATAAAATTTTTCAAACTCAATTGGTTTTAAAAGGTAATCTACAGCAGAAACATCATAACTTTCCAATGCAAATTGTGGATACGCTGTTGTAAAAATAATTTTTGTTTTTTGATTGATAATTTTCGATAATTGAATTCCAGTTATTTCTGGCATTTGGATATCTAAAAAAACCAAATCAATATGTTCTTTTTCAATGCTTTGAAGTGCTTCTAGCGGATTTGTATATGTACCTTTTAATTCTAAAAAAGAAATTTTAGCTACATATTTTTCTAATAACCTAATTGCTGGCGGTTCATCATCTACAATTACGCAAGTTAGTTGTTTGCTCATAATGGAAACTTTAAATAAGCTTTAAATTTAGTATCTGTTTTTTGAGCCTCTAAAATATAACTATCTTTAAAAATAACAGCTAACCTTTGTTTAATGTTTTCTGTTCCAATACCAGAATCCATATATTTTTCTGAATTATTAATATGATTTTCTGTGCTAATTTCTATTTCTTTATTACTGATGTTAATCTTAATTTTTGCTGGACGATTTTTGTCATTTATAATTCCGTGTTTGCAAACATTTTCAATAAAATGAATCAAAATTAAAGATGGAATCTGTTGGTTTTCTATAGTTCCGTTAATCTCTAAATGAATTTGAAAGTTATCTTCATATCTTCTTTTAAAAAAATAAATATAATCTTCAATAAAGTCTATTTCTTTCTTAATTGGCATAAAATCTTCTGAAGCTTCATAAGTAACATACCTTAATAATTGAGATAGTTTTAAAATAGCCTTGGCAGTTTCTGGTTTTTCGTCATATAATTCTGAATAGAAATTATTTAATGTATTAAATAGAAAATGCGGACTAATTTGAGCTTTTAAAGTTGTTAATTGAGCTTGTTTATGTTCTATATTTAATTGATGTAGTTTGCTTTTGTTTTCATTATACTTAAATAATAAATACACTATTGTACTATATAAACAGGCTTTAAAAGCATAAATAAAACTATCTGTTAAATAAATAAAAATAATATTATCTTGTTTAAGATTGTAATTATGAATGTCTAAAAAGTATAGTAAAATAACTTCTTCTAATAGAAAACGAATACCTGCGAAGGTAAAAATCATTAAAACTATTGATAACGCAAATAGTATATACTTTTTTTTATCTAATAATTTTGGTAAAAAATAATAATAGTTTAAAAGGTAGGTAATAAAAAAGATAAGACTAAATGTTAACGTAAAAATGAAAACATAAAATAGTATCAGTTCCTTACTTGAAACAAAAAAATGCCAACCAAAATCTAAGATAATTAGTGTGATAATTACTAGTATGTTGTATTTTAATTCTTTATTAACTTTCATAAGTCAAAGATATAATTTTGTTTTCTTCAAAATAAAAAACAGGACAAACCTTACTTTTCTTTATATAAACAGATGTTTTTGTAAAACTAAAATTTTATCACATTAAATATAATAGTTCGTGTAATGAATAAGTATATAGGTGTAATAAAAATAAAGTAGTTGTATTTGTAATGTACTATTGTGGTGTAATTAAAAAAACGATACAATGAAAAAATCTTTAATAATACTTGTAACTTTATTAATCTGTTCATGTCAAAAACAGAAGGCTATAAAAAATGTTAATGTCACTATTAAAGAAATTGACACAGCTTATATACATAGTAAGTTGGCTTATTTTACTATTGATAATTATAAAATTGAAGGAGAAGGAAAAAATATACTTCAGGAAATGATTGATGAATCTCAATTTATAGTTTTTGGAGAGAGTCATTATTCTAAGCAAACGTCTATTTTAACGAAAGCATTAATACCATTATTAAGTAAAGCTAATTTTAGTAACTTTTTAGCTGAAGTTGGACCTAACAGCGCACAAAAATTGATAGAGTTGTCTTCGCCATTCTCAAAAACGGAAGAAAACATGAATGCTTTTATGAAAAAATATAAGCATAAAGAATTAGGAGAAACAGCAGACCCTATTCCGTTTTTTGCAGGAATAGAAGATGCTAGTTTTTTAAAAACAATAAGAGAATATAAAATGAATCTTTGGGGAATTGACCAAGAATATATGTATTCAATATTATTTTTTACTGACGAATTATTAAAAGAAGCAGCGCATAAAGAAAACTATAAAGAAATTCATGAATTAAAAGAGAAAGTAGACGAAATCATCTTTAAATATTTAAAAGAGGACGAAGAAAGGAAAATAGAAAGTGCTTTGGCATTAATTGAAAAAGAGAAAAGTGTAATTGATTTTTTTAATCAATTTGATAAAAACGATGTTAAAGCAATAACTATAATTAATGATTTAAAGTTTAGCTGGGATATTTATTTAAGGTGGAGAAAAGGGTCACATGCAGACAGAATAAGTTACATGAGAAATAATTTATTAAAGATTTATAACAAGAATAAAAATGCTAAAATGTTTGTTAAAATAGGAAGTTTACACGCGTCAGAAATTATCTCAAATTCAGCTTTTGATATTGGAAATTTAACCGAAGAATTAGCAAAAGGAAATAGTACGATTAGTTCTAGTATAAATTCTTGGAGACCATTTTATGTAGAAGATGGTAAGCAAATAGATAATTTAAAAAAGTATAGTAACTATTATCAAAAATATAATCTTTTTACTGTTTTTGCTAAAGAGAATAAATGGATTATAATTAACTTAAAGTCTATTAGAGAAGATATAAAATCAAATAAAATTAAGTTGCCAAATGATGGAACTTATCATGGCTTAAGAAAAATAATTGATGGTTATGATTATCAATTAATATTACCTGAAGATGAATCAATTACATATAATTTAAAATAAAAATAATTACCTGTAAATCAAGTATTTGTATTGTGTTTAAGGGGCAAAATTCTTAAATGTGTCACGACTAAATCAACTTAAAAGATATCGAAAACAATTAGAAGAACGCTATAATAGATTGGTAGAAAGAGCTAATGATTATAAATATGTTGATGAAAGTAAAAGTGATAGATCTGCTTTTAAGGCTATGAAAGTTTTAGAAAAACGAAACAGAGTTAAGTATTTAGATAAAGAAACTTCAAATGCTATTTCTTAGCGTTTTAAAATAAGTAAAAGCTTTTAAAAGTCTACTTCCGTACCAAGAAAACATTTCTCCATCAACAAGCATAACTTTTACATTAGGTAATATATTTTCTAATTCAAAAATGTGCTTTTCTTTAAAAGGATAAGGCTCAGATGACAATAAAATAGCATCAACAGAAGGTAGTTTGGTAATGTCAACTTCTGGATAGCGTTCTTTGTTTCTAAAAACATTTTCAAAATTATTTAATTCCAATAAATGATTGATGAAAGTAGTGTTTCCAGCAACCATCCATGGGCTTTTCAAAATAAAATAAGCAATTTTTTTAGACTTTTTTGTTTTTATAAATTTTTGAAAATTGGTTAGTTTTATGGTTAATTCATTTAGAATTTTAGAAGATTTAGAAACACAATCAAAAATTTTTCCATACTGATTGATTAGGTTTATGACATCATCAATAGTAAAAATATCAGAAACATGAGTTGGTGCAATTTTAAGACAAGTTTCAACAATTTCTTTGGTGTTTTCTTCTTTGTTGCAAAGAATAATATCGGGTTTTAAAGCCTTTATTTTTTCAATGTTAATAGTTTTAGTGCCGCCAACAATAGCCTTCTCTTTTCTTAATGTTGAAGGATATATGCAAAATTTTGTAATACCAATAATTGAATTTTCTAAACCTAAATCAACCAATAACTCGGTCTGACTAGGCACTAAAGAAACAATTCTTAGAGGAGTTTTTTTTAACTCCAAAATATTTCCAATTTGATCTTGGAACTTTTTCAAATTATTGATTTAAAATTTCAGCCATTTGAGTTTGTAGTTCCTTAGCTTTTTCAGCAGCAGAACTTGCAAAGTTTTCATCTTTAGAAGCATAAATAATTCCTCTAGATGAGTTTATTAAAAGTCCAATATTATCAGCTAAACCATATTTACAAACATTTTGTAAATTACCACCTTGGGCACCAACACCAGGAACTAATAAAAAAGAAGTAGGAACTATTTTTCTAATTTCTTTAAAATATTCTGCTTTTGTAGCACCAACAACATACATTAAGTTTTCAGCGTTTTTCCATCCTTTAGAAGTTTCTAAAACTTGTTTGTATAATTCTTTTCCATCCACTTCTTTAGTTTGAAAATCAAAAGCACCTTCGTTAGAAGTTAAAGCTAACATAATGGTGTGTTTGTTTTCAAAAGCTAAAAAAGGTTCTACAGAATCTTTTCCCATGTATGGTGCAACAGTTACAGAATCAAAAGCTAAATCTTCAAAAAATGCTTTTGCATACATGGTAGAAGTATTTCCAATATCTCCACGTTTTGCATCGGCAATTGTGTAAATTTCAGGGTGATTTTCATTCAAGTAATTAATCGTTTTTTCTAAAGATTGCCAACCTTTTAAACCATAAGCTTCATAAAAAGCGGTATTTGGTTTATAGGCAACACATAAATGATGAGTAGCATCAATAATTGCTTTGTTAAATTCGAAAATTGGATCTTCTTCTTTTAAAAGATAAGGTGGAATTTTATTTAAATCCACATCTAATCCAATACATAAAAATGATTTTTTCTTTTTAATTTGAGCAATAAGTTCTTGTGTTGTCATTTGTTTTCTAAAAGTTATGCAAAAGTAGGTATTTTTGTTTTTAAAATAAGAGTCAAATTGTAAGTAATAGATATATTTGATGACAAAAAACAAAAACAAAATATGTTTAAAAAATTATCAATAGTAGTTTTATTACTTTTTTTTGTAAGTTGTAATTTTGAAAAACCAACAGAATTCTCGGAAAAAGCATTAAATGAAAATGTATATAATTTAAATGATGTTCCATCAACATTTAAAGAAGTTTTAAACCAACATAAAGGAAAAAATATTTTAATTGATGTTTGGGCTTCATGGTGTAGAGATTGTTTAAAAGGATTGCCAAAAGTAAAAATTTTACAAAAAGAATATCCAGAAGTAGTGTTTTTATTTTTATCCGTTGATGAAAGAGTAGCTTCTTGGAAAAGAGGTGTAAAAAAATATAATATTAAAGGAGAACATTACAACTTACCAAAAGGGATGAAAAAAGGAGATTTGGTAGATTTTTTAAATTTAAGTTGGATTCCTAGATATATTGTCGTTAATGAAAGCGGAAATATTTCTTTGTTTAAAGCTATAAATGCTTCTGATAATGCTATAATAACTGCGCTAAAAAAATCTATATAAAACGTTTTAGTAACTATTTGTTTTTCTCTACGTTTTTTGTTTTTCCATTTCTTAAATTTACATCAAAATAAAAAATAGATAAACTCCTATTCTTTAGGAATAAAATTATAATTATGAGATCTAAAATAGTAGCAGGAAACTGGAAAATGAATAATGATAAGAAAGAAAGTAAAAAACTTATCAAAGATTTAAAAAAAGCAATTAAAAAAGAGAAATTAAAAAATACTCGTGTAATTGTAGCTCCTACTTTTGTTAATTTATCAGCTTCTGTAAAAGCTGCAAAAGATTCTAAAATAGAAGTTGTTGCGCAAAACATGCACCAAGCTAAAAACGGAGCATATACAGGTGAGATTTCTGCAGATATGTTAAAAGCAATCGGAATAGAAACTGTAATTTTAGGTCACTCAGAAAGAAGAACTTATTTTAATGAAACAGATGCTTCTTTAGCAGAGAAAGTTGATGCAATTATTGAAAATGATTTAGAAACAATTTTTTGTTTTGGCGAATTGTTAGAGGATAGAAAATCTGACAATCATTTTGCAGTGGTAGAAAGCCAATTATCTAATGCATTATTTCATTTAGAAGCAGATGCTTGGAAAAGTATCATTTTAGCTTATGAGCCAGTTTGGGCAATTGGAACAGGAGAAACTGCAAGTGCAGAACAGGCACAAGAAATGCATGCTTTTATTAGAAGTATCATAGAGAAAAAATACAATAAAGAAGTGGCAGATGCTGTTTCTATTTTATATGGAGGAAGTGTAAAGCCTGCAAATGCAGAAGAAATTTTCTCTAAACCAGATGTAGATGGAGGTTTAATTGGTGGAGCAGCTTTAAAAGTCGACGATTTTACAGGAATTATTAAAGCTATTTAATATCGTATTTAAAGAATTTTACAATAAATTTGCATCGAGATTTTAAAATCTTGATGCATTTTTTTTACAAATAATTTATGGATAATATTTATATAGAATACAATTTTACAGTAGCTCCTAAAGAACCTGCAACAGAGATTCTTATTGCAGAGTTAGGTTCTGTAGGTTTCGAAAGTTTTGTTGAAACTGAAACCGGAGTTACAGCTTATATTCAGAAAGAAGAATGGAGTAAAAATATTCTTGAAACTATTTTTGTTTTAAATTCGGATGAATTTTCTATAAAATATAATCTAAATGAAGTTGAACAAACAAATTGGAATGCAGAATGGGAAAAGAATTTTACACCTATTCAAGTTGATGATTTAGTGAGTATTCGTGCGCCGTTTCATAAAAACCCTAATTTAAAATATGATATTATAATTGAGCCTAAAATGAGTTTTGGTACTGGTCATCATGAAACTACACACATGATGGTACAGCATTTATTAAATTTAGATTTAGAGAATAAAAAAGTATTAGATATGGGTTGTGGAACAGGAATTTTAGCAATTTTTGCTGAAATGAAAGGCGCAAATCCTACAGATGCAATAGATATTGATAATTGGTGTTATGAAAACTCTTTAGAAAATGTAGAGAGAAATAATTGTAAGAATATTTCTGTGTATGAAGGAGATTCATCTCTTTTAATCAATAAAAAATATGATGTTATTATTGCCAATATCAACAGAAATATCTTGTTAATGGATATGAAAGTATATGCAAATTCGTTAAATGAAAATGGAGTATTACTTTTAAGTGGTTTTTATCTAGAAGACATCCCTATAATAGATGCTGAGGTTTCTAAATACAATTTAAAGTTAGAAACCTATATCGAAAGAAATAATTGGGTTGCGTTAAAATATAACAAAGAGTAAAAAATATTTTATATTTTTATAGTATGAGTACAAAAGAAAAAATTCAAGAAGAAGTAGATTTATTAGAGCAAGAAGTATTTCAACATGAAATAGTATTGCATAATGATGATGTAAACACATTCGATCATGTTATAGAATCTTTAATTGATGTTTGTGATCATACATATGAGCAAGCAGAACAATGTGCAACTTTGGTTCATTATAAAGGGAAATGTACTGTAAAATCTGGTGAATTTAAAGATTTAGAACCTAGGTGCTCTAAGTTGTTACAGTTAGGTTTGTCTGCAGAATTAATTTAATTATGGAAAATGTTTTTAAATATTACGAGTTTTCTGATTTCTTTTTAGACGAATCAGATGCTTTTTCTGGAAACGAAATTAGTTTTACAGAGTTAAATGAAACACATTTTTTAATTTTCGAAAAGAGATATAATTCTTATAATTTGTATGTCTCTAGATATCAATCTAAAAAAGAAATCGGCACAAAACCTCCACAGATTTTAGAATTGTTGGTCGAAAACTACGATAAAAGTATTCCAGAACATAGAATTGCAATAAAACAGTATTTAGATTAAACTTTTCTTAAAGACATTTTATTGTTTTTAATAAGCAATAACAATTTTATATAGTTTTGTGCTTAATAATTGTAAAATAAAATAGCATTTTTTTTACAGAATATTATCTTTCATTCATCCTACATTTTTTAGTTACTCCTTAATAAAGAAACTCCCTTGTTCATTTAATTATTTGGTTGATGTAGAAAACTAAGTAGCATTTTGTAAAACTCAAAGAAGCTAGATAGGAATAGATGAAGTGAAAGAGAGATTTTTAATAATAATTGATTTTTTTAGTTTAAAAAGTGTGTTTAAAAAAATACGTTTCCAAATATCGTTAAAAAGAAGAGGTAAATCTTCAAAAGTATACCATTCATCGAAAATCTTTATTTAGTAACCCATTATGTTATTTATTTGTAGTGACTTTTATAGGGGATAAGAGTCTAACACATTAAAATAATAAAGTTGGGTAAGCGAATCTTAATATTATTTATAATATTTCTACTTCCTTTTATAGGAATAGCACAAGTTGTGCCAGCACCAGCACCACCACCACCACCACCTGGTTTACCTGTGGATGGTTTTATGGTTGCTCTGTTTTTAATAGCAATAATATATGGGTCTGTAAAGATTTTTAAAGATAGTAGTAGTTAGTATTTATACTAAGTTTGGTTAGATAAAAAGGTTTTAAGCATTTGCTTAAGGCCTTTTTTGTATTAAGCATTTAGAAGTAAGTTAAAAATTAAATATAATTTGATATTGTTATAAATGCATAAAATACATTTCCAGAAAAAAAACCAGCATTTACAAAAATATGTAAATTACTGGTTTTATTGGTGACCATGCTAGGATTCAAACCTAGAACCTCTTGAGCCGTAATCAAGTGCGCTATTCAGTTGCGCCACATGGCCGTAAGCGGGTGCAAATATAATAGCATTTTTTTAAAACAGAAAGACTATTGTAACTTTTTATGAATTTATTTCTATTTTATATTTATCTACAATAGATTTTGCTTTGTCTTTGTCTATACCTAAAACATGAATTTCTACAGAGTTCATTTGTTCGCCAAAACCAGCTAATCTTGCAGATTCAAATTGATCTTTGACTAAATAAGTAATTTTGTTTTCATCTAACAGGTTTTGCAAACCTCTAACTATAATTGATGAACCAGAAAATATTTTAATGTGTTCTGTTAACATAATATTGTTTTTTAATCTAGTGAATTTAAGGTTACATAAGCTCTCCATCCAACTAAAGCAAGTTGAGCTTTTGATGCTTTAGAAATGTCCAATCCTTTTTTTGTAAAAGAAGGTAAAATTAATTTGTTAATTTTTGCAAGAGTTTTAAAAACTTTTTTCTTCATTTGTTGTAAATCAAGATACAAATTTACTGAAAATAAATAACTCAACTTTTAATAGTTGAGTTGCTTTTAAAGAAGTTCTATTCTTTTCTAGTTAGTTTTTAAAATAAAATTTGAAGAATAATTTCTGATAA
>NZ_JBDVJE010000042.1:0-45752 GCF_039939415.1 Polaribacter sp. | reverse complement strand
CCTTGCTCTATTTTTCATGTTATGAGCATTTATACCAAAAAAATTGACATCAATTGTTTCGAATAAATACGATACCCAAATATTAAAATGTTCTTTTTTAAAAGTTACCAAAACATTTTTATCAACATGTTTTTTCATCACATTATTGCTATAAGATGTTGTATCAAACAATATATCATTCCAAAAATCTGAAATGATATCTAAATGTTCTTCTAAATGATTATGCGATACAATATCTTCAAAAAAAGGAATCATTTTTGGGTCTGCTAATAATTTATCATAAAAATGGGTAATGATAAATTTTATATCTTCTCTTGATGCAATATCTGGTTTCATATTTTATTTCTAAATATGTCTTTAATTTTTCGTTTTATATAAAAAAGCATAGTGAAAAGCCATTAAATTAACTATAAATACGAACTATCAAAAGAAAATGGCAGCAAAGAAAGTAGTGATTCTGTTTTTACGACCTCTCCTTCTTCTCCCATAAAAATTACAGGAAATGATTCTTTTTGATTAATTTCATACTCAGATAAAGTTTGTCTACAGGCACCACAAGGCCCTACTGGTTTATCTACTTTAGAAATTGTTGAGCTTGCAGAAATTGCTAATCTTTTTATTTTCATGTTTGGGTAAGTAGAACCTGCTTTCCAAACGGCAACTCTTTCTGCACACATACCAGAAGGGTATGCTGCACTTTCTTGGTTGTTACCCAATACAATTTCTCCGTTTTCTAACAATAAAGCTGCACCAACATTAAACTTAGAATAAGGTGCGTATGCTTTTTCTCTTGCTTCAATTGCTTTTTTCATAAGCGTATAATCATCTTCTGAAAGTTCTGAAATATCTTTATAGATAATTGCAGAAGTTAAAATTTCTATTTTTCTCATAAAAATCTGTTCGTCAAAAAAAGCAGCCTTGATTGACTGCTTTTAAATATTGTTATAAACTTACTAAAAAAAAATGACTTTTAATAGTCTTCAAACACTTCACCTAAATCAAATGATAAAGAAAAACGTAATGAATTTTCTAAAGGATTATTTACATCTGATGAATTTATTAAATAAGATAAATCTATATTCATTGCATTGGTTTTAAATCCACCTCCTAAAGTAAAATACTGTCTATCTCCTTTGTCTGCACTTTCATGAAAATATCCTGCTCTTAAAGCAAATGCTTGATTGTATAAATATTCTGCTCCTAATGCGTATGTAAATTCTTTTATTTCTTCACTAAATCCTCCTGGTGCATCACCAAAAGAACTAAAGATACCTTCTACCCAACCTTTGTCTTCATCTGTATCATCACCTGAATATGGTACTAAAAGTTTTGTAAATTCTATGTTTGTAGAAATTGTATTATAATCGTCTAAAATAAAATCGAAACCACCACCTAATTTTAAATTTGTTGGTATAAAATCTTCATTATTAGCATCTGTTGTATAATTTACTTTAGGCCCAATATTAGCAATATTAAAACCTATTCTGTAGCGTCCATTAAAATTTCCGTAATTTTCTTCAAAAGATTGATAATACCCTGAGACATCAACTGCAAAAGAATTAATTGGTTGTAAATTACCAGAAACACCTGTTAAGGTTAAATTAGAACGTAAATATTTTAACCCAACACCCATAGAAAAAGTTTCACTTAATTTTAATGAATATGCACCAGTTACTGCTAACTCATTAGGTTTAATTGTTCCGTTAGGATTACCACTACTATCTGTTAAATCTATTTGCCCTAAAGAAAAATATTTTAAATCTGCTCCCCATGCTGCATTTTCGCTAAAACGATTCATGTAAGAAAAACTACCAGTAAAAATATCATCTGTTAAATTACGTAACCATGGTGAATAGGTTATACCTGCTTTTACTTGTCTATTACTAAAAGCCATTTTTGATGCATTGTGATAGAGAGAAAAAGCGTCTGCAGAGGTAGCAACACCCATATCTCCCATACCACCTGCTCTAGCATCTGGTGTTATTAATAAAAATGGAATTGCTGTTGTTATTCCTCCTATTTCTCTTGTATCTATATCTGTCTGTGCAATTGTTTTTAAACTTAAAAAAGTACAAACTGCAATACAAATTCCTAATTTTTTCATTTGATATTATTCTGATTTTTGTTTGACAAATATCTAATTTTTATTGAAGAATTACTAACTTTTCATACTTCTCAGAAACTAGATTACTTGTTGTTGATTTTACTTTTAATTTATATATATATACTCCTTTACCTATTTTATTTCCAAAATCGTCTAAACCATTCCATGTTATACTTCTTGCTAAGTTACCTGTTGTAATAACATTTTGGTTAATCGTTTTTATTAATTTACCAGAAACCGTAAAAATTTGAATCTGTACTTCTAGAGTTTCGTTTGGCTTGTTATGATTAAACCAAAACTCAGTGTAATTTACAAAAGGGTTTGGGTAATTTAAAACATTTTCTAAATTTAGAATTGCATCGCTAACAACCACGAAGTTTAACGTGGTTTCAGATGAATTATTGTAAGTATCCCAAGCTTTTATTTTTAAAGTATGAGGACCAACTTCTAAATCTCTTAATCTGTAATTTACTTTTCCGACTGTAAAGTCGTTTAATTCAGTTTGATAGAAGTCATTTAATATAATTGGATTTGTTGTATCTCCATCTAAAATACCAACAATATCATGATCTACCGCTGTAATTGATGTATTAATTCCGCTAACATCAGATAAAACTGCAATTAAATTAGGTGATGCATTTGTATTTCCTCCTTCAATAAATGATTCATCATTCATATATAATTTAATTTCTGGACCAACTGTATCATCTGGTGCATTGCTATCTATACCACCAACAACAACATCAAAATTATAACCAGCTTTATCTACTTCTCCGTTGTCTGCATAAAAACTAAGTTTTCCTTTTCCGTAAGCAATCTTAATATCTTTTGGCACAATAAAATCGAACTTAAATACACCATTTTCTACTGTAGACTTACCTCTAAACAATTTACTGTCTTGAGTATCAAAAATCATTTTTATACCAAAACCATCATTATCTAAAGTTGTTTTATTAATAGGCTTATCAAAAACTGTTGTAGAAAGAGAGCCATTAAAATTACTTAAAACAACATCTGAAGCATCTACAATTATCCCATCAAAACTTACTTTAGACAAGGCTTTTAAAGTATCTATTGATTGGGTAATGTCTTTACCATTCATTTTAGTAATTCTAACATTTGGTTGCGGAACAGCTAATTTCATTGCTGGATCCCCAAAGGAATAAATAAAGAATTTTTGGGTGTCTGTAAACTGATTTTTTGTTTTCATTAATGATTCTGAAATAGTTAAATCCTCATCATTAAACTCTAATAATACTCTTATTAATTGTTGATTAAAACTCTGACCAACAGAAATAAAAACTTCTCTAGTAGTTGTTATCATGCTTGCAGCACCACCAGTTGTATTCCATAAAGTTAATTCTCCTGCAGTGGTTCTATTTGGGTTATCAAATCTAGAAAAATCGCAGGTAACAGTTATTAAAAGTGGCAATGTGTTTAGGTTATTAAAACTTTGTATTTGAGATTTGTCTAATATTTTTTCTGAAGCAAAACCATCTTCTCCTCCATGACCAAAATAATCGAAAACTAAAGTTCCTTTTTCGATTGCATTTGTTATAGCTGCATTTACTTCTGGATAACGTTCACCCCCAGAAGAATTTTCTTGTACATAAGAGTCTACATAAATTTTGTTTACATTAAAAATTGGCTTATTCGTTTTTATTTCATCTGCTATAGATTCTACTCCTTGTTCTATAACTTCTTCTCCTGTTGCGTCTATATCATCTGCTAATAATGTAATTGTATTACGCCAATCTCCAATATTATTTCTATTATAATAAGTTAAAATTTTATCTACAACTCCTTTTGCTTGAGCTACTGTAGAAACAGGAATTCTACTTGATGCTACATCTAAAGTGTGACTTGTAGACATTGTTCCTTCATTATTATCTAACATCACAAAAAAATCATCTGTAACCCAAGATGTTGCTAAATTAAAACTACTTTCTGATAATTTTACAGGCACTATATTATTGTTACTAGTAATTCTGTCTTTATAATCATAAGATGAATCTCCAAAAAAACAGACGTATTTTAATTTTTTATCTGCAGATGAATTTGTAGTATATACATGTTTTAAAAAATCTCTAATACCAGTAATGTCTTTAGATCCTGATGAAAACTCATTATAAATTTCATCTAAAAGAACAACTTTTGTTGTAAGGTTTGAATTTTCTTGATGATAATCTGCCAATCTTTGTGCTTCAGAAGATAATTCATCATTTGTAATTACAATGTAATTTATCTCTTTTAAAGCATGTAAATTTTGGTTTGCAACTTTTGCCTTTTGAATTGATTTAGGTATATAATAATCAAAATTATTTAAAACCACATATTCTTTTAATGAACCTGCATTAGCTTTAAAACTAAAATTAGTGGTAGCGTCTTGGTTAACAATTAGTAGAGGTTCTAAAGAATTAGTTACATCCCAAACTTGAAATATATTGTTACTGTTTTGTATTTGAAATTCGACAGTTCCTGATGTATTTGCTTGACTAAAACTTCTGAATGCAAATTGATTACCATTTGCAACTAATTGCTTCTTACCTATTATTTCTATATAATCTAAATATGCATTTGCAGAAGGATTTCCTCCATTGTCATAGGTAATAGAAATATCTATTAAACTTGCCGAATTTTTAATACTAGAAGTTCTTTCTGATGTATTAGCTTTGGTAAGTGACCCTGAATTTACAGCAAAAAAATTAAGATTATAAATATCTTGACCGTTAATTTTAACTGCCATATTAGAAGAAGATACAGAAGTAGAAACACCTCTAACTTTAACTGTTAAATCTTCATTTGTAATAACATTAGAAAAAGGAATTTTAAAATTCTGGGTGTTTTCTACATTAAAATCATCATCAAAAAACCACTGAGTTCCTGCTGCTAAAATGCTTATTTCTTCTTTTTCAAAAAAAGTGTAATCATTATAAGTCGTTAGTAGAGAAGTTACAGGTGTGGTTACAGGTGTTTTTTGTTGAATTCTCTTACCATTGATATCAGATACATTAATAAAATAATAGGCCTCATCTGAATAAATATTTTGTCTGTGGCTAACTGTATTACTCGAAGCGTCTACATTCCAATCATGAGGACCTTTCGCATAAAAAAGAATATAATCAGAATTATCAAAAGAGCCATCACTTTCACCTTCTATATAAATAGCATTTTCTTGTAAATCATCATATCTAAAGTCAGAATTTAAAACAGGTAACATGTTTCCACCATTTCCGTAAATATGAATTTTTTTTGGGTCTAAATTATTTGTAGAAACGCCAATTTCTTGTAATAAATTTTTATCAATCTTAAAAACCCCTGTTGTATCTACAGAAAATTTAAACCAATCTCCATTAGACAATACAGAACTATTAACTTGTGCAGATAATAATTGAACAAAAATGGCACAAAAAAGGATAAAAAAAGGTTTTCTCATAATTGTATTCAAATAACGCAAATTATTTATAGATATTTTAGTTCTAATAAAGATAAATTATACTAAATTTAAAAAGAAAACGTTTTATAGTCTGTGTAAAGAAAAATGAAGCGTTAAAATTAGTAATTTACTTGTTTGAAAGTATAATTATTGTAAATTGCATCGCTATAAACAAAAACCCTAAACAATTTTCAATTAGGAAATGAGAAACGTATTTAAAATATCTTTAGTTGTACTATCAATATTGGCTTTAGCTAGTTGTAGCAAATCAACTTCAGGAAATTCAAAACTTACAGGATTACCTTTTAATAATCCTAAATATGGTAACTATAGTAAAGGAAATACAACTGCTGGTCAAGAAATTCCATTAGGAATGGTTTCTATTGAAGGTGGTACATTTACTATGGGGCAAGTTCAAGATGATGTAATGTCTGATTGGAACACTACACCAAAAAAAATACATATTCGTTCATTCTTTATGGATGAAACAGAAGTTACAAACTCTGAATACTTCTTATATGTACAATATATTAAGGATGTTTTTCCTCCTTCAGAAGAAAATTATAAACATATTTACAATTCGGTTTTACCAGATACTTTAGTTTGGAGAAAAAGTTTAGGTAATACAGATATTTTATCTGAAAATTATTTAAGACATCCTGCTTATGCAGAATACCCAGTTGTTGGTGTTAGTTGGTTGCAAGCAAACCAATATTGTAAATGGCGTACAGATGCTGTTAATTTAAAAAAATTAATAGATAAAGGTTATATTAAAAATATTTTTGAAAACGATTCTATTAGAAATTTTTTTGATACAGAAGTTTTTTTAGCTGATTCTGATAAACTTTTTGAAGGAGATACAACTGTTTATAAAAGAGGGGTAAGAACAAGAGGTACTGTAAGAGGAAAACAAGATGGCTTTCAAGGAAGAAAAATTACAACAGCAGACGGAATTTTAAGTCAACGTTTTAGATTACCAACTGAAGCTGAATGGGAATTTGCTGCAAAAGCAAATATTGAAAACAGAGAATACAACAACGTTAGAGGTAGAAAAAAATACGCTTGGGACGGTAAATACTCTAGAGAAACTGAAAAAAGATTTAGAGGAGATCAATTAGCTAACTTTAAACAAGGTAAAGGTGAATATAGTGGTTTATCAGGATGGAGTTCTGATGGCTCTGATATTCCTATTAGAGTAAAATCTTACCCTCCAAATGGATTTGGATTGTATGATATGTCTGGAAATGTTGCTGAATGGGTTGCAGATGTTTATAGACCAATTATAGACAATGAAGCAAATGATTTCAACTATTTTAGAGGAAATATCTTTAAAAAGAAAATGATTGGTAAAGATGGTAAAGTTGTAATTGCCGAAAGTGCACAAGTAGAATATGACACCTTACCAAATGGAAAAATAATACCGAAACAATTACCAGGAACCATTAAATACATTCCAATTACACAAGATGATGTTACTTTAAGAAGAAACTTTAGCGTTTCGGATAATACTAATATTGGTGATGGTGATTTAAATTCTTCTAGATTTTATGAAGATGATGAAGAACAGTTTGGCTCTAGACCAAGTATGTATAACTCTCCTAGAAAACCAACAAGAGTTATAGACCCAGAAACAGGATTAGAAGTTTCTGTAAATGATGCTAAAAAACGAACTACTTTAATAAGTAATAGAACTAGAGTTTATAAAGGTGGGGCTTGGTCTGACAGAGAATACTGGCTAGATCCTGCACAAAGAAGATATTTACCAGAATATATGGCTACAAACTATATTGGTTTTAGATGTGTTACTGACAAATTAGGACCAATGACATATAAAAAAAGAAAGGTAAAAAACCCTTCTAGATAACTAAAAGTATTTTATAACAAAAATATTACCTCACTGTGTGTTTTTTACAGTGAGGTTTTTTTATTTTTAAAAAATGAAAATTAAAGACATTTACAATTTATATACAGAGCATTTTCTTGTAGACACAGACACAAGAAGTATTAGAAAAGACACTTTATTTTTTGCATTGAAAGGCGAAAATTTTAATGGAAATAATTTTGCAAAAAAAGCTTTAGAACTTGGAGCAAAATATGCAATTGTTGATGAAGATATATATGATACAAACCCCAATATTATATTAGTTGATAATGTTTTAAAAACACTTCAAAAATTAGCAAATTACCATAGAAATGCATTGAATATTCCAATAATTGGATTAACAGGTAGTAATGGTAAAACAACAACAAAAGAACTTATAAATTCAGTTTTATCTAAAAAATATAAAACTACAGCAACCATAGGAAACTTAAACAATCATATTGGTGTTCCTCTTACACTACTATCTATGACTCCAAAAACTGAAATAGGCATTGTAGAAATGGGTGCAAACCATCAAAAAGAAATTGAATTTTTATGTACCATATGTGAACCTAATTTTGGTTATATCACAAATTTTGGGAAAGCTCATTTAGAAGGTTTTGGAGGAATTGAAGGAGTCATTAAAGCTAAAAGTGAATTATACACTTATTTAGAAAAAAACAATAAAATTGTATTTGTTAATCCTTGTGATAAAATTCAAGTTAAAAAAACAAAAAATATTACATCTGTAAATTTTAATAAAAATTTACATTTTTTAGAAGTTAATCCGTTTGTAAAATTATCTAACAATTCTATTATTATACAAAGTAATCTAATTGGTAAATATAATTATACAAATATAGCCATAGCTTGTACAATTGGAGACTATTTTAAGGTATCTAATAAAGAAATAAAAGAAGCTATAGAAAGTTACATACCAGAAAATAATCGTTCTCAAATCATTTACAAAAAGCATAACAAAGTCATATTAGATGCTTACAATGCAAATCCATCTAGTATGAAAGCTGCTTTAGAAAATTTTGATGCCATAAATGAAGTGAATAAAACAGTTTTTTTAGGTGATATGTTTGAATTAGGAGAAACCAGTTTAAAGGAACACCAAACTATTGTTGATTTGGTAGAAAAATTAAATTTTGATAACTCTTATTTTGTTGGTGAAAATTTTCATCAGACAGAATCTAGTAAAGCAACCTTTAAAACATTCGACAATTTAATAGAGTATTTAAAAAACAATCCTCTTAAACATCAATCAATTTTGATTAAAGGTTCAAGAGGAATGCGCTTAGAAAGACTTTTAGATATAATTAATTAATATTATTCTTATGATATTCTAATAAATTATCAATTGGTCTTTGAATAACTTCTGTAATGACTAAATTATTCTTTTCTGCTATTTTTTCTAAAATATCTCTAAAATAATGAGCTATTGACCCAATAAAATAAATAGGCGTATCTGAAGTTTTGTTATAAGGTAAAACTCTATATTTAAAAAATTCTTGAAATCCTTTTTTAATGATTCTTTTTATATATTTATCTTCTTTAAATTCAAACATAAATTTAGCAAAAGAGGCTAAATACATATTAGGATTAGCCTCTCTATATAAGTTCTTTTTTATATTGTCTGCAGATAAATCAAAATCTTCCTTAAATTTTTCTGCAATTCTTGTTGGCATTTTATCATAATAATAGTCTATAATTAATTTTTTACCAAAATAATTCCCACTTGCTTCATCCATTAAAATATAGCCTAAAGAAGGGACTAACATCTCCATATTTTCTCCATCATAATAACAACTATTAGAACCTGTTCCTAAAATACAAACTATGGCAGGTGCATTACCAGTTGCAGCATAAACTGCAGCTAGCATATCTTCTGCAATAAATACTTTAGCGTTTACAAAAATCGATTCTAAAATTGATTTTAATATTTGAATCGGTTTTGGTGTACCACATCCTGCTCCATAAAAATGAATTTCTTCAACATCTTCTTTTATATTAATAAGCTGAAACATATTAATAATTCTGTTCTCTAATTCTTCTTCAGGAACAATAGCTGGATTTAACCCTAGTGTTCTTACTCTAAAAGCTTCTTCTTTATCACTATTTATAGCAATCCAATCTGCTTTTGTAGAACCTCCGTCTGCAATTAAAATCATAATAATATTTATTTTGTACTCAAAGATATTACAAGTAAAACTCATACACAATAGCAATACAATCTTCAATCGTTTTCGTAAAAATATTTTTTTGCCTTTAAGTATTGGATAATTAAAATGAAGTAAATTATTGTAAATTTACACCAAAATAAGATTATGATTTTTTTTAAGAAAAAAGAAATTCCCTTAAATGAATTCTTTCCAGAAGGATTTGTTGATATACATTCTCATTTATTACCCGGAATTGATGATGGTGCAAAAGACTTAGATAATTCAATTGAATTAATTTTAAAAATGCGTTCCTATGGAATTAAAAACATTATAACCACTCCTCATGTATTAGGTGATGTTTATCCTAATTCCTCTAAAATAATAAAAAATAAACTAGAAGAAGTTCAGCAAGAACTTAAAAAAAGAAATATAAATGATGTTTCTATAAATGCTGCTGCAGAATACATGATGGATGAACAATTTTCTAAACTTTTAAAAAATGATGACCTGCTAACAATAAAGGACAACTATGTATTAGTAGAAATGTCTTATTTCAGTCCCCCAATAAATATATATGATATTATATTTGAAATACAGTTAAAAGGATATAAACCTATTTTAGCACATCCTGAACGTTATAAGTTTTATCATAACGACCTTAATAATTATTATAAACTAAAAAATGCAGGTTGTTTGTTTCAATTAAATTTATTGTCTTTAACAGAGCAATATGGAAAAGGAGTACAAAAAACTACTGAAAAATTATTAAAAGAAGATTTATATGATTTTGTTGGTACAGATACACACCACAATAATCATTTAGAACTTCTTAAGAAAATTGGTAAAAAAAAGAATTTAGAAAAGTTAACTTTGCTTCTAAAAAACAATAAAAAGTTTAAATAAAAAAAGAGCATTTAAAATGCTCTTTTTTTATTTAATTTATTTTGAAAATATTTTTTTAAACCAAGGTTTTTCTTCTTTTTCAACATAGCCATAACCATAACCATAACCATAACCATAACCTCTGTTAAGATCTGTGTCATTTAACACTATAGCCATATTTGGTAATTTTTTTTCTACATAAAGGTTTTGAGGTACAACTAACATTCTTTTATCTAAATAATTAGCCCTAGATACATACATAAACATATCTGCATATTTAGAGACCAATAATGTATCAGTTACAAGGTTTACGGGTGCAGTATCAACAATAATATAATCGTATTCTTTTTTAACGATTTCAAATAGTTCTTTAATTTTATCAGTTAATAATAACTCTGCAGGATTAGGAGGAATAACCCCAGACGAAATAATATCTAAATTAGGCATTTCGGGTATTGAAAACTTTAATTCATCTAAAGATAGATTATCATTAGTAATAAAATTTGTTATCCCTTTCCTTTCGGGTATGCCTAAATATTCAGTTACCTTAGGTGCTCTTAAATCCATACCTAATAATAATACTTTTTTCTCAGATAGTGATAAAGTAGCAGCTAAGTTTATAGATATAAAAGATTTTCCTTCACCACTTGTTGTCGACGTAATAAATATCGTTTTTCCTAAATTATCTTTTGCAATATTTGGTATCATAAAATCCAAATTTGTACGCAAAAGCCTAAAAGCTTCTGCTGTGCTAGATCTTGCATCAGAACCTATAACTATTTTCTCTTTGGTTTCAGAATGTGGAACATCTCCTAAAAAAGGTACATTTATAAGCTCTTCAATGTCTTTTCTGGAATGAAATTTATTGTCTAATAAATTTCGAATATAAATAATAACGAAAGGAATGATTAAGCCTAGTAATAATGCCGCTAAATAGATAATTTTCTTTTTTGGCGAAACAGGAATACCCGAACTATAAGCAACATCAATAATTTTAGCATTTGGAACAGCTACAGCTAAAGAAATTGCTGTTTCTTCTTTTTTCTTTAAAAGGTAGGAATACAAACCTGAAATAATTTCTTGTTGTCTAGCAATATCTATAAAACCTCTTTCTATTAAAGGGATTGTAGCTTTTTGTGTATTAAATTTATTTTGTTCTTTCTTAAGTTGGTTTAACCTAAATTCTAAAGAACTTATTAAATTTTTTAAACTATTCTGTAAACCAGTTTTTAAATTTTGTATTTGTGAATTTAATTCTATTAAATTAGGGTTTTTAACCCCAGCTATTACTACTAATTTATTTCTACTTAATAAAAGTTGATTATATTCATTAATTGAATTAGTTATAATTGGGTTAGTAAAACCCAAATTAGCAGGGAGTAACTTATAGTTTTTTGACTTATCAAAAATAGACTCATTAACTGATTTAGCTAATTGTAATTCTGTTTGAATCTCTATAAACTTTAAATTATTATTAGTTACAGATTCTAATATCAGTTCTCCTTCATTAGACAAACCTGTAAATCCTGTATTGGATTTAAAATCTTTAATTTGATCCTGTATATTTGATAAATCATTACCAACACTCTTTAAACGATCTGTAATGAAGTCGATTGTTTTTCTAGAAACTTCGTTTTTATCATTAATCGCATCTAAATTATATTGTCTAACTAACTCATTTAAAAAATCTTCTGCTCTAGTTTTTACGGCATCTTTTATTGACAAAATTAAAACAGACGAATTTTTATTAACAGGATTAATATTTATTTTACTTTTAAAATCACTAATAACATTATTTCTATTACTTAGAACGATTTTAATAGTTTTATCTAAATCTGTTTCTTTTAACTTATTATGAGAAAAATAAAAATTCCCAAAAAGAGTTTCAATAGAATCTTTAAAATAATGTTTAGAGATAATTTTATCATCTAAATCACTAATTTCATAAGAATCTAGATCTAAAATTCTTAGTTTAAAAACTGTATCTTTTTTAATATGAATAGAATCTCTTTCTAAAAAATTTATTTTTACAGGTGACTTTTTGTAAATATCTGAAAACTTAATTCTTCCTTGAGAAAAATAAGAAGTTGTTAAATTTAAACTATCTATAACACTTCCTAATATTTTTCTAGACTTTAAAATTTCAATTTCGTTGTCTGTATTATTACTTGATCCTCCTCCAACTATTCCTAAATCCTCAAAGGCAGCTAACTCAGCTGATATACCTGATTTTTTATTATCTTTTATTAGAATTGAAGTTGAAGCTGTATATTGAGGGGTGGAATATCTTAAATATAAAAAAGCAGATATTAAAGCTAAGATAACACAAACAAAAAACCACCTCCAATGCGATAGATACTTTTCAATCTCTTCTCTAATATTTAAAGTATCATTTGCTTCTACTTTATTTAAAATAAAATTATCTTGTTCTTGCATTTTAATTTGTTGTTAAGGAAACTATTTTGTAATTAAGGAAACTATAGTTATAATTAATCCTGTTACAGAAATAAACAAACTAGTATTTGAATTTGATGAAGCTGTCTGAATCCTAGCATAATTAGGTTCAACATAAACTACATCGTTTTGCTGGAGGTAAAAAACTGGAGAGACATTAATATTATTAGATAATAAGTTAACTCTATACTGAATTTTTTTTCCATCTTCTTCTCTTTGTACCATTATATTATCTCGCTTACCAGATAAATTTAAGTCTCCAGCTAATGCAATAGCCTCTAATATAGTAATTCTCTCGTTAGGAATAGTATAACTTCCTGGTCTTGCTACATCTCCAAAAATACTTATTTTATAATTTGCTATTCTAATATTAATATTTGGTTTTTTAATATAATCTGGGTCTAATTTTGAGTTTAAAAAATCAATCAATTCATCTCTAGTCAATCCACCAACTTTTAATTTACCTATTACAGGAAAATCTATTTCTCCCTTATTATCAACCAAATAATTTTGCTGCTGTGCAACACCAATTGCAGAATTAGATGACGTAGAATAAGTAACAGCAGATAAATTAAAAGGTCTTACTGCTTCTGTATCTAATGCTGTAATGGTAATTTGCAATAAATCATCTGGTTTTATAATTGTTTTGTAACTATTTGAAACCTTTTCTTGATCTATTTCATCATTTTGAAAGTAGACAATATCTTTTTTAGAAACACAAGAAGTTAATTGAATTAATAAAAATAAGAGTAAAAAATTAAGACTAATTCTTTGATTTTTCATTTTAAACATACTTTTTTTTTTGCGAAAATAATATAAAAAATTACTAAACACTAACTTTATCAAGTATTTCAAATTCTGAATTATTAGAAACGTATTCTGGTAGCAATTCTTTCATCAACTTAACTAAATCACTATTATTTAATTTGTTGAAATTAAGAGATAAATCATCAATTTTAACTTTTACATTTGAATGATCTAAATCTTGAGTTTTTGCAATCATAATTTTTTCATGGTATGTCTTTGTAGTATTCTCTCCATTAGCTAACAATTCTTCATACAGTTTCTCTCCAGGTCTTAAACCTGTTATTTCTATATCAATATCATCAGGATACTTTAAGCCAGATAAATGAATCATTTTTTTTGCAATTTCAAAAATCTTTACAGATTTACCCATGTCAAATATATAGATCTCTCCTCCTTTACCCATAGTACCAGCTTCTAAAACTAAACTACAAGCTTCAGGTATTGTCATAAAATACCTAGTTATTTTTTTATGAGTAACCGTTAATGGGCCTCCATTTTCAATTTGCTTTTTAAACAAAGGGATTACAGATCCATTTGAACCTAAAACATTACCAAATCTTGTTGTTGTAAACTTTGTTTTTTTTGCATTTTTACTCACACAACTAATATAAAGTTCTGCAATTCTTTTAGATGCTCCCATTACATTTGTAGGGTTTACAGCTTTATCTGTAGAAACCATAACAAACCTTTCAATATTATTTTCAATTGATAAATCTGCTAAGTTTTTGGTTCCTAAAACATTTACTTTAATAGCTTCATAAGGAGATCTCTCCATTAAAGGAACATGTTTATAAGCAGCAGCATGAAAAACTCTTTGAGGTTTATACTTCTTAAAGATTCGTTCTATTTTAAATCTATCTCTAACATCAGAAACAATGGCTACAAAATTAGTAATTCCTTTTTGAATCAATTCTTGTTGTAAATCATATAAAGGAGATTCTGCTTGATCAATTAACACAATTAATTTACAATCATAAAGACTCAATTGTCTAGATATTTCGCTACCAATAGATCCTGCTGCACCAGAAACTAATATAACTTTATTACTTACTTCTCTTTGTACAATTGGGTTGTCTATTATAATTGGAGCTCTATCTAAAAGGTCTTCAATTTTTATCTGTCTTATTTGATTTGCATTTAAATCTCCATCAATCCACTTAGATAAAGGAGGTACTATTTTTACTTCTACACCTAATTTTATAAATTTATCTGTAAATGCTAATAGTCTATTCGGTTTTATATTTTGAATAGAAATAATTACTTCGTGTATTACATGTTTTTCTATAAAATCTTTTGTAATTGATTTTGGGTTATATATTTTAACTCTATCAATTTTTTTTCCAATCTTATTTTTATTATCATCTATAAAACCAACAACATCATAATTGTTTTTTGTATCTCTATTTAAAGCACTAAAAGCAATAATACCTGAATCTCCTGCTCCAAAAATTAAAACATTATGAATAGAGTCTAATTCTGTTGATAAAACTTCGAAAAAAGCTTTAAAAATAAATCGACTTAAAATTAAAACTAAAGTTGTTACTAAATAGTGAATTACAATTATAGACTTAGGAATATAGAAACTATCTATTAATTTAAAAAAAACATTAAACGTAACAGCTAATGAAATTAGACCTCCTAATAATGTTGTGACGATAAAAACATTAAATGCATCTCTAACACCTGTATGGCGAATGATACCTTTATAAGAACCTATTAGCAAAAAACTTATAAGTGCAAAAAGCAAAACGTATGGGATTTGCTTAATTAAGTTTGAAAAATTGAAGTTAAAACTTACATTAAACCTAATAAAATAAGCTAAAAAAAAGGAAATTAAAACCAAAAAAAGATCAATGAATAACACTAACCATTTTGAAGCATATTTATTTAATGTTCTTAGAAAAAAGTTTCTTATCATTACTTAATTTATAACGTTGCAATTTACAATAATTTATTTATTGTAGAAAAAATTCTTTTTAAATCATCATTTTTTAAGTTTGAACCAGAAGGCAAACATAATCCTTTTTTAAAAAGATTTTCTGCAACTCTTTCTCCATAATAGGGTAAACTTTTAAATACCGGCTGAAGATGCAAAGGTTTCCATAATGGTCTTGACTCAATATTTTTACTTTCTAACAATAAAATTATATCTTCCTTATTAACAACTGTTTCAAGTTCATTAATCTCAATACAACTCAACCAACGATTAGAGAAATAATTATTAGGTTTTTCTGCCAGCAGATTAATACCTTTTATTTTATTAAAAAAATCATTATAATAATTATAAACCTCTCTTCTTTTTTTAATATTTTGCCTTAAATTATTCATCTGTTGCAAACCAATAATGGCTGCTAATGAGTTCATTCTATAATTATAACCAATTTTTTTATGCTCATAATGTTTAGTCTTTTCTTTAGCTTGCGTAGCGTAAAAAATTGCTTTGTTTTTTTCTTCTTCAGATTTACAAATTAATGCACCTCCTCCTAAAGTAGAAATAATTTTGTTATGATTAAATGAAATAATTCCATAATCTCCAAAAGTCCCACATTTTTTTCCTTTATACTCAGAACCTAGGGCTTCTGCAGCATCTTCTATTAATGTAATTTGATATTTTTTTGAGATGCTAACAATTTTATCCATTTTTGCTGGCATACCATATAAATCTACTACAATAATTGCTTTTGGCTTTTTCCCTTTTGAAATTCTATCTTTTATAGCTTCTTCTAGGTGAATTGGACACATATTCCAAGTATTTCGCTCACTATCAATAAATATGGGAGTAGCATTTTGGTAAATTACTGGATTTACTGTAGCTATATATGTAAAAGATTGGCATAAGACTTCATCTCCTTTTTTTACACCGCTTAAAATTAAAGCTAAATGTATTGCTGATGTTCCGGAGTTTAATGCAACTACTTTTTTATTTTCAGTATTAAAATAATTTTCTAAAACATCTTCAAACTTATGAATACTATCCTTCCTTATTGAAGAAATTTCTGTTTTTAAATCAATATTAATGGTTGAATTTGATAGCGGTATCTTAGGCAACATTCTTTAAAGCTAATGATTTTTTCATCTTTTTGAATAACAATATATAACAAAAAATAAAAAGAAACATAAAAACTAAAAAAACAAAAATTTGTTTTTTTACATCAAGGTGGTATGTTTTTAATACCACAAAATTTATAAAAACTTGTAAGGCAGCATAAATTAATGAAATTTTTAAATGAGGTATTTTATAAATATCAACTAACTTTTGGTAAATATGGTGCCTATGTGGATCCAAAATACTTTCGTTTGTATAGAATTTACGGTACAATAGTGTGCATCCTGCATCTGCCCCATAAACCATTATAATCATAATTAGTATTGGAGCAGATAGTTTATATGCTAAAAAAAGACCTAAAAAAACTACTAAAACTCCCAAAGTTATACTACCTATATCTCCTGCGAAAAAAAGGGCTTTTTTTCTAAAATTATAAAAACCAAACACCAATATAGAAATTCCGACATAAATTATTAAATCTTGATCTAAAAGCTTTTCTTGGAAGTTAATCATGAAAAAACCACTTAATACAGACAAACTATAAATACCTGTAATACCATTTATACCATCCATAAAATTGAACATATTTACAATTCCTACTCCTAATATTAGAAGGAATAAAAATAATATGGAAGCTGTAATTGGTAAAAACTCTACTCCTATTTGATAAAAAGTTAACAAAACTCCTAAAAGTTGGAAAGGAAACCTAATTTTTGAGCTTAATGTATAAATATCATCTAAAAAACTTATTATTGAAAGTAAAAATACACCCAAAATAAAATAAGGATATTGATAATCGTTTAAGAAAAAGAAAACAATTATGGCTAGAGAAAAAATGATTCCACCACCTCTAACTGTAATTTTAGTATGAGAACTTCTTTGATTAGGTTTGTCTATAATTTTAAATTTAACTGCTAATTTTAGATATACATAAGAAGCTAAAATTAAAAATATTAAAACAAAAAAATATTTTTCCATAAAACTAAAATGATGCGATTGTTTTTATAATGCCTTCTTCTGTTGACAAAGGTAAGTCTTTTTGAATCTCTTTTTTTATTTTTTCATTAGATACCTCATAATTTTCTGTTAGCTTTTGTAACCTTTCAGAATTTACAGGTAATGGTAAAACATCTCCTATTTTAGCTATAATTGAAACCATAAACTTTGGTATCTGTAGTACTTTTGAGGGTCTATTTATGGTTTTACCAATAATTCTAACCAAATCTGTTGTTGAAAGTGAAACATCATCTGCTATATTATAAATACCAGATTTAATCTTTTTATTATCAATTAACTCATTAATAATAAAACATAGGTTTTCAACAGAAACAAAAGACCTTTTATTTTCATATTTTCCAAACGGATACGGAATTCCTTTTGCCACAAAACTATATAGTAAGTTTAAATTCCCTTTGTTATTTGGCCCATGAATCATACATGGTCTTAATATATATACTCTTTTATTGGTTGGAATTTCTTTTGATAAAATATATTCTTCAGCAGCTAACTTAGATTTTCCATATACAGTTACAGGGTTAGGTATAACTTCTTCTGTTAAAACACCTACTACTTCATCTGCAGCTGCTTTTACAGAACTCATATAGATAAAAATTTCACAGTCACTTTGTAAAAACTGATCGAAAAGTGATTTTGTTAATTCTGTATTTACTTTATAATACTCAGAATCATCAGACGTCTTTTTTAAATCATGAGCTTTACCAGCTAAATGAATACAACTTTTAGATGTATTGAAATCCTCAACTGATAAACTAGTATAAGAAATTTCATTATCATTTGGGTTTCTAGAAACTCCTATAAAAGGTTTATTTGCTTTTGATAAGTAAGTAGTTAAATTAAGACCTACAAAGCCTTTATTTCCTGTAATTATATGTAAATTATTTTTCAAAACTACTTTTTATTTAAAAAACCTATTATTTTCCAAAAACCTCTTAATTGAACTTTAAGGTAACTAAATTTAATATTGTTTCTAGTCAATGCTTTTTTAATTTCCTTTGAAATCAACTGATAACTACTCACACCAGAACTACTCAAACCTCCAATTAACATAGAGGTTGTTGTAATATTAGAAAATTTCCAAGAAATTTTATATTTTAAGAAAAATCGCGTAATTAACTCATAATCTGCACCAATAGTAAAATCTAATTGATAATCTCCAAATTGATCAAATAATTCTCTTTTGAAAAAGATCGCAGGATGCGCAGGCATAAAACCAATTTTTAGTTTTTCTGGATTCCAGTTTTTTGCAGAATATTTACGAACCGTTTTACCTTCTTCATTAAACTGTATAATATTTCCTACTGAAGCATCTACATTGTTTTGCAAATGAAAATTCACTACATTTTCTAAAACATGATTGTCTGTAAAAATATCATCAGAATTTAAAATACCTACCAAATCTCCAGTAGCCATTTTAATTCCTTTATTCATGGCATCATACAAACCTTTGTCTGGTTCAGAAACCGATTTAGATACTAATTCTTTATAATTATTCACAATATTTAGTGTAGTGTCTTTAGAACCTCCATCTACAACAATATATTCTATATTATTATAAGTTTGGCTTTCTACAGATTTAAAAGTTTTTTCAATTGTTTTAGCACTATTGCAACAAACTGTAATTATAGATATTTTCATTTATCCAATTTTAGTAATATCGTAACCATAAGTATCCTTAAAGTACATTATTAATTTATCTTTATCTTTACCTGCTACTATATAAGCTTCATAGATTTTTGCATCTACCAAGAAACGGTACCATCCACATTGTAATGCATTCCATATAAAACCTCTTTTACCCTCTAAAAAACCACCCTGAATAATATATCTTATAAACCAAAAAATTATTGGCCTAACAAACAACGGAAGGTTTAAATATTTTTTCTTAAACCATCTTCTTCTTTCTTCTGCAGTACCAAAAAGATTTGCATTTACTACATCAGAATTTGTGAAATTATAAATTTTATCTAAAATATCGATGGCTTCTCTAGTTGCATAACTATTATGTTTCTGTGTCCACCAAGTTAAATTATTTAAATTATTATCAATTAAATCTCCCTCTAAAGTTGTGGTTTCTCCATCAGATAACTTCATACGTTCATCCATCCAACGTTTTTCACATAGTGCTTTACCGTGTCTCCAAAGCTTTAAATGCCAAATAGGATACATCCCTGATTTCTTAAGGGGTTTATTAAAGAAATACATTAACCTTTTAACTCTTACACCGGTTATATCTTCTTTTAAAGTAGGTAACTCATTTTTAATACTACTTGTTAATTCATCAGAAATATATTCATCTGCATCTACTCGTATTACCCAATCTGTATTTATTTCTCCATTTTCTATTCCCCAATTTAATTGAACTGCATGGTTTACAAACGGGTTTTGATAAAATCTTGCTCCAAATTCTTTAGCAATATTTTCTGTTTCATCATTTGAAAAAGAATCTATTATTACAATATCTTCACAAATATCTTTTAATGATTCTAAACATCTTTTAAGATGCATTTCTTCGTTGTACGTAAGCACTAAAGCAGTTAATGAAGGTTTATTCTTATTCATTAATAACTCTTTTTTTTATAAATTTAGCTGGATTTCCACCTACAACTGTCCATGCAACTACATCTTTAAAAACTGCAGATCTAGCTCCCACAACAGCACCTTCACCAATCGTTACGCCCATACCAACAAAAGTATCTGCAGAAACCCATGCCCTATCTTTAATTGTTATTTGTTTAGAGATTAAGGGTAATAAATTTTTTGAAATATCATGGGAAGCAGTACATAGAAAACTTCCTTGAGAAATAACAGTATTAGCTCCTATAACAACTTTTGCCTTATTATAGACTTCTACATTAGGACCTAAGCAAGCAAATTTATCAATTTCTAGATTCCAAGGCGCAAAAATATCACAACTCGAATAGATTAAAACTCTTTGATGTAATTTTGCACCAAAAATTCTTAATAAAGCATTTCTTACAAAAAATAATTTTTTCCCAATTAATAACCTAAATATAGTTTTATTGATAAACTTCCATAAAATCCTTTTTATAAATTTAGGTTTTTTCTCAGAATATTCATTTAAAGCAACATTTTCCATAAATTAATTTAGTTGAATATTTTTTTTAATCTTTCCAAAATACCTCTTTTATAATGACTGATCTTAGTAATAGTGCGCAGATACTTCAAATCTGATTTCATTTCTTCATCAAAAAGATTAGCATCCTTATTTTCTTTCCAAACGGTCAAACTTTTTGCTCTTGTAACCCTACGTGCAAGCTGAACTAATTTAACTTCTGGAGATAAAAATTTATTATAAACCCTTTTAGGTGGTAATTCCTTATTATCTGATATCTTCATACGATAAGGAAGACAATCTTGCCTATGTGTATAACTACCTTTTTGTGATCTTATTACTTCTGACTCTGGAAGTAAGTCAACTTTTAAGACCTCTGCTTTACCTCCTTCTTTTATTATTTTATCTGCTAATATAGATCTAGTAACGATAACATTATTACCACCTCCTTCATTTATAAATGGTCTTATCCAAGCATCTCCTAAAGATATATCTGCTAATTCCCCAGAAACATCATCACAAAAGTCACAAGCATTACATTTAAAAAGCCCAGTACCCCACATATCACCAACGCTACTCATTCTTAAAGTTTGAATTTCCTTTTCCTCTTCTGTTATTACCCCGAAAGAATAGTCACCTGCTGTACTATTAAAATCTTTTACCCTATATTCTACTTTTTTTATTAAGCTATCTTTTACACCAGCTTTTTGCACTAAATATTCTGTAAAAAACTTACTTTTAACACCTCCACATATAATTGCAATAGTAAACACAATCTTATCCTTTAATGTTTTATTTCTAAACTGAGCTAATCGAACTCCTTTTAAAAAACACGGAATCCCAACAATAGCAACTTTACCTTCTAAATCACCAATTTTTGCAAAAACTGATTCCATTGTTACTGGATAATATCTAGTTTTTGAAGTCGATTTCACATCATCATCAGCGCCTGTTATAGCGTATGAATACTTATTACCTACTGCTTTAACATTTATAACATAATCGATAACACCTTCATTAAATAGCGTTTTTGTAACATAAGTTGCAATCCCTCCTGATGAAGAGCTTTCTCTATATTCTTTACTATAGCCTACATAAGTATTTTTATATTTCCCTAATTTAGGAAGGAACTTTGTTGAGTCATCATTTGGTAAAAATATATTTGCTATTTCCGTTTCTGTTTTTACTTCATCTTCTGGAAAAGGATTGAAAGGACAAACAGAAATACATGAAGAATCTTCTGAACAATCATCTATTTTATTAGGTACTAAAAAACCAGATTCATTCCAATCCATTTTTAAAGCTTTACTGCTACAGAAACTTGTACAGATTCCACAACCAGTACACATATCTTTCTCAACTACATGCTTTATTACACTTGGGATTCCCTCCATCTTAAATATTATTTAAAATTATTCTTTAAAAAACTCATACTATCAGATCTATATAAATCAATCTGTTTATTAATACTATCCCAATTAATTACTTGCTTAATTAAACTTATATTAACTTCTTTTGGATCATTAACAAGCCTATCAATTAAGCTTAAACCTTTTAACAGAGATTCAAATCTAGCCATACCTCTTTCTTTATTACCTACAGTAATAAATGGTTTATTAAAAATTATTGCAAAGATAGTTCCATGAAAAGAATCGGTAATTACAAACTCTGCATCATAAAAACTTTTTAACCATTGTTCTACAGAAGGATATATACCTTTAATGGCATTTTGCAAAACCTGAATTTTTTTAAACTGTCTTATACCATAAGGTTTTAACCCCAACTCACTTGTTACTTTGTTAGCGATTTCTTGTTTAGATTCTGTATTATCTAATATATAAAGCAATAATTTACCATTTGATGCTGATACATTAGATTTTTGAATAATATCTATGTAGTCTTCTTTATTAAGTAACATCGTTGGATCTACATGATGTTCTGCCTTTATATCTAAGAAATCATTACACAAGGTCACTCCCGATTTTTCTCTAACAGAAATTCCATCAAATTTTTTAACCAACTCTTTACATATCTTAGTTTCTTCCTTAGGAAACTTCCAAACACCTCTTCCAAAAGAGGCAGCATAAGAAACCCTCTTTATATCTTTTTTATCTGAAACAAAATCTAGAAAAGCATCATTTATATGCGGAGCAGCAGTATAATTCCAAATTTGATCACTACCTACAACATAACCTTTAAAATCATGTTTACCTACTATTTCACGTAAACTTTTATCAGAGTATACATTAGGTGTAAAATCTTTAATATATTTACGTTTAAAAGCCTCTACACTAATAAGAGGTATTGCTCTAAAAAAAGGTATAAAACTTAACACTTTAATAGCCTCCCATTTAAACCAAACAATCATTTTTGGTATAAATTTATCTCGATTACGCCTTCTACTTATAATTACAGTTTCGTGACCTAAATTATGAAGTGTTTTTTTTAAGGCATAGCCTTGTAAAATACCTCCATAATTCCAATTAAAAGGTAAAGTTAGTTGACCTATTTTCATATTATTTATTATCTATTTATTATTAATTAATTTATCAAATAACTCATTCCACTTTAAAGAAATTTCAGATATTGTGAATTTCTCAGATTCTTTAACACAGTTTTCGGCTATTTCTAAC
The DNA here is from genome assembly GCF_039939415.1 of Polaribacter sp. Taxonomy (GTDB): domain Bacteria; phylum Bacteroidota; class Bacteroidia; order Flavobacteriales; family Flavobacteriaceae; genus Polaribacter. The sequence goes on along the minus strand of NZ_JBDVJE010000042.1, from coordinate 22,268 downwards.
AAATATTTTTCATCCGAAACCAGTTTATTTATAATACTTTCAAAATCTGCTGACCTATAAGGAACATCCGTTATAAACCCTGTTTTTTCATTTTCTATAATATCAAATACAGATTCATAACTACCATAAACAATTGGTACAACACCATATTGCATACCTTCTACTAAAACTAAACCAAACCCCTCATACTCTGAAGTTAGTAGTAAAATTGAAGCTCTTTTATAATATTCTAAAGGATTTTGAAAACCTTCAAAACTTATATTTTTGATGTTTTTTTCTTTAACTTTTATTTCCAATTTTTCTTTTTCAGGTCCATCACCAACAATTTGAAGCTTCCAACCTGTTAAATTTTCATTAACTTCACTCCAAAGATCTACAATTCTTTCCACACGTTTTTGATTATAATCTATACGTCCAACATAGATTAGAACCTTTTCTTTATCAGACATCTTCCAATTGACTTCTTCTATAGTCAATGGATTAGTAATTACAGAAAGCTTAGGTGCCTTTTTAAGCATAGCATAATTAAAAAATATTTTTTTAAAACTTTCTGACAAAATTACGTATTGGTCACTATTCTTATAAACATAATGCATACTTAACCTAATAACTGACTCCGTAAAAAACCTTTTTAAATTTAATATTTTCTTTTTAAAAAAACTTAAACCTGACTCAGACAATACGATATCAATATCCGTTACACGAGCATTTTTATTTGGCGCATTATGAAAAACAGAAATTATTTTACATTTTTTATTACCAATGGCTCTATTGCATAAAATATTTGTCTGAAAAGGTAATGCCCATTGATTGATAATTACATCAACATTAAAATCCTTTATTGCTTTGCTTAAAATTATTTTATTATTTTTTTTTAGAACAGGGTAAGACAATTCAACTAACTTTATATTACTGCTAAGTTCATTAATTAACTCTGGAACAGTTTGCTCAAAAGAAGCAATAGCAACTTCATGACCTTCTTCAGAAAATTTATTCGCTAAAAATGTTGTAACTTTTTCAGTACCTCCATAATTGGGATAAGTTCCTATTAAAAAAAGTATACTAGCCATAGAAATATGTGATTTATTAAGGGTTTTTACCTAAAACATTATAGTTGGTATTAACCAACTTCTTTGATTATAAAATATCTACAAATTTAGGTTTTGTTTTGTTTTCATTTAAAATCCAATCATAAAGCTGTATCATTTGTTTCCCTACAGAATCCATAGAGTATTTATTTTCAATTAAATCTCTACCATTTTGTCCCATTTTAAACAATTCTTGTTCATTAGTATTTAAAGCAAATTCTAAAGCTTTTTTTAATGGCTTTACACCTATATCAATCCACCAACCACAATTAAAATTATTTAAATCTTCCCATGGAGTTCCTTTAGTTGTAATTACAGGCGTATAACCCGCTAATGCTTCAGCAATTACAATACCAAAATTTTCACTAAAAGTTGGCAAAACAAATAAACTTGCTTCTCTAAATAATTTAATTTTATGGTCTCCAAAAACGGGTTCTTTAATTTCAATTTCTTTTATTAAATTCTTAGAAATTATTTTATTTTTTAGAATTTGTATATAGTTTTCATCACCATTACCAACTATTTCAATTTTCCAATCTTTTTTATATTCTTTATCAATCAGTTCCCATGCATCAATTAAGTTTTCTATCCCTTTTTTTTTATGTATTCTTGATAAAAATAATATTTTTTTTTGTTTGCTCAATTTCTCTGGTATTTCTTTTGAAAATTCTAATAATTCAATACCATTCGGTATTACAGCTATAGGGTTCTTAAAACCTAGTTTTCTAATACTTTCTACCTCCATAGGGGCTGTTGCATGTATGCATGTTGCATTGGCAATATCTCTATACTGAAATAACTTTAAAGCTATTTCTTTTTTAACTTTACCTTGTTTTAGAGACCAAGGTTCTAACATACCATGAGGTGAAATAATATAAGGTATATTTCTTTTAAAAGCAACCTTAGACATTGAATGAACAGGAAATTGCCACAATCCGTTTCCATGAAATAAGTCGCATTCTATTCGTTTCATTTTTTTAGAAATATCATTAGAAACATTTAAAAAACTACTTTTAGATTTAGCTGACTCTATAATTACTTTTAGATTAAACTCTGCAGGTGTCCTACTAACATCAGTTATAATAACATTATCTATTTTTGCTGAAAGTTGATTGGTTAATAAACGAAGGTATTCTGTTGTACCTCCAGAATTTGAATCTATTGATGATATTACATGGGAAATTTTCATATTAATATTTCTTTAAAAATTTTTATTTGATAATTAGGGTTGTAATAATTATCAATTATTTTGTAACAACTCTTTCTTGTAGATTCTCTATCCCACCCACCTTCTAACCATTGGCTTATTTTCAATTCTAATTCTAGTAAATTATCTTCTTCAAAATACCCCCCAGTTATACCTTCTTTTATGACTTCGAACTCAGGCATTTGATTAGGTAAATTATTATGAGTAACAACAGGTAAACCATACATAAGTGCATGTATTGCTGTTAAACCAACATTACCAGGTGAAACACATAAATCTGCATTAAAAATAAACTCACTAATAACTAACTCATCATAAACAGCTCCATAAAACCAACAATTTTTTTCAATACCTAGTTCTTTAGATAAATCTATTAATCTGTTCTTTTCTAAACCATCACCTAAAAAAACAACATTTACATATTTATTTTTCTTTTTTAAATTAGACACCACCTCTATGATCTGGTTTAACTTTTTAACAGGTGTTAACCTACCTATAAAAAGCAATGTTTTGTATTCATTTTTAAAATGATTCGTGTAAATATTAGATTTTTTTAAATTATTTCTAACTTCTAATTGCTTATTGTAGTCTAAAGAATTATATATAACATGTAATTCTTCTTCTTTAAAACCTTCTTTTAACATTAAAACTTTGGCATAATTTCCATATAAGAACAAGCCATCTGATAATTTATAAAAAAAATACTTTATAACAGTTTTTATTCTTCCCTCATTTCCATACCAACCGTGTGTCCATAAATAGGTTTTCTTTCCAATGAGTTTATTTAAAATTAAAAAACACCAAGTTGAAATACTATAAGGCTCTCCTGTTAAAATATATTTTTCGTATGGTTTAAACAATAATGAAAGAGTTCCACACATCCATGTAAAATTGTGAACTAACTTTATTGTATTAAATTCATCTACTTTATTATTAAAAATAGTAAAATCTATTTTTTTAATCCTTCCATTATCAACATTCCCAAAGTAAAAATCACACTTTAGTTCTTTTTCTATATCTAGAAAAATATTCTGACGATAAAAAGATGCAAAATTTAATATAAATGCTATTTTACTCATATATATATATTATTAAAAGGGTAATTTTATAAGAAATCTTTATTTAATATTAAACTAATATTAATTAATTCTTTTTGAAAATAATCTAATTCTTTATCGTCTAACTTTTTAATACCCCTATAAGATTCAATCTTTAATTCTTGATCTAAAGCCTTAAATATCCCACCTCTATAATGTTGGACATTGTTATAGATTAAGCATGTCGTTTTATTCATTTTATTTTATTCATTTTATTTATTATTCTAATAAATAGTTTTATAATCAAACTTAATAGCTGATATTAAACCTAATGTAAAGAAAAATAAAACTGCTGTATATATAGATCCTGTAAACATATGTTGTGTAAAACTTTGAATAAAAATAATAAAAACCCAAATATTCTCATTATTATTTTTTACTAGATAAAATATTTTCTTAAAATTAATAATAATAACTGTAATAAAAAGAAGCCCAATGAATAGCCCTGAAGACATAAAAACTTCTAAAATCATATTATGTGGATATATATTACCAGCCATACCATCACGATAACCAGGAATATTAATTAATTCTATGTGCCCCCCAAAAAATGGGTTATTAACAAAATCTTTAAAAGCTAATCTCCATAAATCACCCCTACCAAAATTATCAATATTTACTTTGGAAGAGGAGTTAAAAATCCTTTCAAAAACAAGGCTTTTGGTTTTAATAACTCCAATAATTATTAAGGGAATTGAAATTAATATTAATTTTATTATTTTCGTTTTTACTTTTTTATTAGTGAAAAAATAAAAAATTAATATACTAAAAAAAAGTGCAATCACAGACCCTCGAGAAGCACCTAAAAAAAACATAATAAAAGAGAGAACAATATTTACATAATAGTAGTATTTAAACTTTAGATTAATTCCTTTTTGAAACAATAATTGATAAACAGAGAGTGCTATAGTTAAAACTGAACAGTAAGATAAAGCAAGTGGGCTTATCGTTTCTATTTTATTATCTAGATATGCTGCCTCTGAGATCCTACCTACCCCCATTATTAGAAGGTCTCGATATAAAAAAAGGCTAATACAACCTAATACAAATCCTGAAAATATGGTAGCATTTAATATAACGTCCTTATATTTTGTAAAATTAAGTTTTGAAAACATAAAATATGGTAGGACGCAAAAATTAATACAATAAAAAAGATATTCATACCAACTTCTCAACAAACTTGTACCAATATTAAATTCAACCAACACCTTTATAAAAAAAACATTCCAAATAATAATTAATAATAAATCATTCTTCTTTTTAAAAAAATTATTATTGCTTATTCCTACATTTAATATAACATATACCATTAGACCTGATGTTGCTAATCTCAATGGTACTGTAATATATCTTGAAAAACTCACTAAATTAAAAGAAATAAGTAAAGCTAAAACAGCATAATAACCTGAATACAGAAAAAAAACTATAAAATATATTATTTTCTTCAATTTTTGTTTTTTAAATTTTCAATTAAAACATAAGGTATATTATCATTATAATCTAGTTCACCTTCAAATACATTATCATTATTAAAAAGCTTAACCCTATGAGTTCCCGGAAACCATATAGTACTATTTTGGCCTAAATAAGAAGCCCATAAACTAAAAGTACTATTAGATGCTATCAAAATTTTAGCATATGATAATGATAGCATGTCTGAAATAGCTGTCCCTCCTTTTGCTCTACTTACATTAGGTAAATCTAAAATTTGCTTTAATTCTTCATCCTTACCATCAGAAAAAACCAATACGTCAATATCATCTGACAGTTCCTTTCTTATATTAGAAATAATTTCCACGTACCAATTTAAAGGTAATCTACAGTTTGTTTTGCCATTTCTTATATCTTTTTCATTATTTGGTATACTAAAATCCCCCAAACGTATATGAATTGCTATTGATTTTGGTGTGTGTTTTTCAGCTAATTTTAAATGCTTATCCCTTAATATTTTAAAAAGTTCTTCTTTAACAATTTTCTGATCATTAATAATATCATTCATTTGATTCTTCATACCAAAAAAAGTAATGATACTTGGCCTAAATGTTGATTCAATTTTATTTCCTATTATTTCATTTTCACTAAAATGTTTACCAATAAACAAATACATCATTTTTCTTATTCCACCAATATTCTTTTCCAAAAAAATATTGTGATAGTTTCTTTTATCTTTCTCTTTTCTTAAATAAGTACCAAACTTAAAAGTGATCCATGTTGAATTTATTTTTTTTAATTTATTTTTTTTAGCAAAAACAACTCCTCTAGCCCATGGAAATAATATATTTCCCAATCCAGCCCCACCTATTCTAAATCCCAATAGATCAATTTTACTTAACTTAACATTTACAAAAACATTTTTCATATTAACTCTTTAATAGTTTAAAAACATTAATAGGCGCAATTACACAAAACATCCCATATGCAGCAATAGAACTAATTAATAACTTAAAAATATCAAATCCTGTGTTTATAGCAACAAAAATGAAAATAATTTTAACTATGAATCCTAACGAAGCTGAGATTAAAGGAATACGAAATTTACTTAATCCAAATAAAATATCTGTATGCATTGTAGACCACATAATCAATAAAATCAATAAACCTGTTAAAAACAATATATTAAGATCAACTTCCAAAACTTTACCTATCCATAATTCCGTAATAAAATCAAAAGAATAACTTAAAATAAACACACCTAATATGGTAAAACCAAACACTAATAATAATTTTTTATACATATTTTTTATCCAAGAAATATCTTTTCGATTATACGCTTCAGCATAAGAAGACCATAATGGTTGTGCTATTATTGACCATGGAAAAAGCAATAAACTCATTACTCTATACATTATATCGTAATTAGTTACTTCTAGTGCAGAAACATGTTTTAACAAAATAAATCGATCTAACCCTAAAAATGTGAAAAATAATAACTGAATAAATAAAATTCTTATTCCATCACCCATTATAATTTTAATTAAATCTTTTGAATAAAATTTAAAACTAGGAAATAATGAATAATTTTTTCTAAAAAAATAGATTGTCAGAAATAAATATGAAATTAAAACAGAAAAACCATAACCAATGGATACTAATAAAATATTATTTAATGAAAATTTCAGAAAAACAATTAACACAAATATAAAAAGTAAATTAATAATCAACCCATTGATGGAATTCAAACTACTTTTATGATGAGCATAAAGTATCTGATTTATTGTACCAAAAAACAATTTACTTAACATTATTAAGACAAAAACAATAAAAATTGAATAAATTTTATCATTTGAATATTTCGTAATGTTTAAATAATTTGCAATATTAATATTCTTTGTAAAAAAATATATTAATAAAAAAAAAAAGCATACAATTATAAATGTTGTAATATAAGATGTACTTATTAATTTTTTCGCTAAAAGAAAATCTTTATTAACTAATGATTTAGTCAAATGATTTCTCATCCCTTTACTTATACCAATATCGAATAAAAATATCCAGGATAAAAGTGAGAACATTGCAGCATATACTCCGTAAGACCCTACATCTAACAACCTCAACAACAAGGATGTTATGAAAAAATTAGACAAAATAGTAAGAACTCTTACAACCCCTATTGTTACAAAAGTTTTTTTTAAGTTTTTATATTCCAATTTTTTTTAATTAAAAAATTTAGTATTAGACTGAAAAAATAAAACCAGTATATTTTAAATAATGGTTTTATTCATAAATTTAATATAAGAAGTTTACTCTACTTGTTTCAAAATTTCATGACCTGCTTTTAACAAATCCACATCTTTTTTCATCAAGGCTACATCACCTTTCATCATGTCTTTTATTAAAGAAGCTAAATCGTGTTCTGGTACCCAACCTAATTTTTCTTTTGCTTTTGTAGGGTCTCCTAATAACAAATCTACTTCTGTTGGTCTAAAGTAAGTAGGATCGATTGATAAAACCTCTTTACCAATTTCAACTTGAAATTCTTTATGATTACAAGCTTTAACATAGGCCTTTTCTTCTACTCCTTCACCTTTAAATTCTAATTCTATACCTACTTCTTGAAAAGCCATTCTTACAAAATCACGTACAGTTGTCGTAACTCCTGTCGCAATCACCCAATCTTCAGCTTTATCTGCTTGCAAGATCATCCACATCATTCGCACATAATCTTTTGCGTGCCCCCAATCTCTTTTAGCTTCTAAATTTCCTAAAAATATTTTTTCTTGTAACCCTAAAGCAATTTTAGCAACTGCTCGTGTAATTTTTCTTGTTACAAAAGTCTCTCCTCTTCTAGGTGATTCGTGATTGAATAAAAGCCCATTACAAGCAAACATATCATAAGCTTCTCTATAGTTCTTAGTAATCCAAAAACCATAAATTTTTGCCACACCATATGGAGAACGCGGATATAAAGGAGAGTTTTCATCATAAAAACCTCTTTCGTTTTTATTTTCTGGCAATCCACCAAATAATTCCGAAGTAGAAGCTTGATAAATTCTAGTTTTCTTTTCTAAACCTAAAATTCTTACTGCTTCTAAAATACGTAAAGTTCCTAAGCCATCAACATTACCTACATATTCTGGCATATCAAAGGAAACTTTCACATGAGACATTGCTCCTAAGTTATAAATTTCATCTGGTTGACATTCTTGAATAATTCGAGTCAAATTCATTGAATCAGTTAAGTCTCCATAATGCAATTTTAATCTTTGATTTGGATCATGAGGATCTTGATATAAATGATCAATTCTATCAGTATTAAATAGAGATGCTCTTCTTTTTATTCCATGTACCATATATCCTTTCTCTAACAATAACTCTGCTAAATAAGAACCATCCTGCCCTGTAATTCCTGTAATTAATGCTACTTTCATATGATTTTTAATTGACTTGTAATTTTACTTCTTTTATATTATCTATATTATTTAAAAACCAATCATAGGTTTTTTCAATGCCTTCTTGTAATTCGGTTGAATAGCACCAACCTATATTTTTCATTTTAGAAACATCCATTAATTTTCTTGGTGTACCATCTGGTTTTTCAGAATCCCAAAAAATATTACCTTTATGACCTGTAGCTTTCTGAATAGTTTCTGCTAATTCTTTTATAGTAATATCCTTACCTGAACCAACATTGTACAAATATTCTGGCAATTTATTTTCTAATGCATATACTACAGCTTCCGCCATATCATCTACAAAAAGAAATTCTCGCATTGGAGTTCCACTTCCCCAAAGCGTTACATCTGAATGATTATTGTTTTTGGCTTCATGAAATTTACGAAGCATTGCTGGTAACACATGTGATGTTTTTAAATCGAAATTATCAAAATACCCATATAAGTTTGTTGGCATTAAACTTACATAATCTTTTTGAAACTGATTTCTTATGGCTTGACAAGCTTTTACACCCGTAATTTTTGCTATGGCGTACCATTCGTTTGTAGGCTCTAAAGAATCTGTCAATAAATACTCTTCTTTTAAAGGTTGGGGAGCTAATTTAGGGTAAATACAAGAGCTTCCTAAAAAGACAAATTTCTCTATTCCTGTTTTTAATGCACCATCAATTAAATTGTTCTGAATTTGCATATTTTCCATCAAAAATTGATACGGAAAATCATTATTAGCTAAAATACCTCCTACTCTAGCAGCAGCATCAATAATAGCTTCTGGTTTTTCCTTTTCTAAAAAAGTTAAAACTTCTTTTTGATCTTTTAGATCTAATTCTTTACTAGTTTTTCCTATTAAATTTGTATAGCCTTTTTGCTCTAGCGCTCTCCAAACTGCAGCACCAACCATACCTCGATGACCTGCAATATAAATTTTTGTATCTTTATTCATTACTTTTACTTTCCTATTTGAAAATATTCAAATCCTTCTTCTTCTAAATTAAATGCATTGTATTGGTTTCTACCATCAAAAATAATCGCGTTTTTCAACTGTTGTTTAATTTCCACAAAATCTGGAGAACGGAATTCTTTCCATTCCGTTAATAAAATTAAGGCATCTGCATCTTGTAAAACTTCGTACTTAGAATTATAATAAGTAATATTTTTGGCTTCTTTTAAATAACATTCTTTTGCTTCTTCAATCGCTTTTGGGTCATAGGCTTTAACTTTTGCCCCTCTTTTCTCCAATTCTTTAACTATATAAATTGCAGGTGCTTCACGCATATCGTCGGTACCAGGTTTAAATGCTAAACCCCATAAGGCAAACGTCATTCCTGTTAAATCTTCACCAAAACGTTTTACAATTTTATTTGCTATCACTAATTTTTGAGCATCATTAACATTCTCTACAGATTCAATTAAACTTGCCTTATAACCGTTTTCTTCAGCTATTTTTTTAAGAGCCTTAACATCTTTAGGAAAACAAGATCCACCATAGCCTGCACCTGGATAAATAAAACTATAACCAATTCTTTTATCAGACCCAATACCAATTCTCACTTTATTAGCATCTGCTCCTACTCTTTCACAAATATTTGCTATTTCATTCATAAATGAAATTTTTGTTGCTAACATAGTATTTGCTGCGTATTTTGTCATTTCTGCGGAACGAATATCCATCGTTATAAAACGATCATGTGTTCTGAAAAATGGCGAATACAATTGTTTCATTACTTCAAAAGCATAATCTGAATCTGCTCCAATCACAACTCTATCTGGTTTCATAAAATCATCAATAGCAGCTCCTTCCTTTAAAAACTCTGGATTAGAAACAACATGAAAATTAAGATCAACACCTCTCTTATCTAATTCTGTTTGAATTGTTGCTTTCACTTTATCTGCTGTACCAATAGGCACCGTAGATTTGTCTACAACTACAATTTCTTTTATCATTGATTGACCTATAGATTTAGCAACAGCCAAAACATATTGTAAGTCTGCAGAACCATCATCTCCCATTGGAGTTCCAACAGCAATGAAAACAATTTTTGCATTTAAAATTGAATCTGACAAACTTGTTGTAAAATCTAGATTTTTATTTTTTACATTTTTCAAAACCATAGTTTCTAACCCTGGTTCAAAAATTGGAATAATACCTTTGTTTAATTTTTCAATCTTTACTGGATCTATGTCTACACAAGTTACATGATTTCCCATTTCTGCAAAACATGTACCTGAAACCAACCCAACATAACCAGAACCTACTACAGATATATTCATTAATAATTTTATTTATTTATTATTTATTTTTGAATTTTCCTTTTCTTGCACTTCTTTCCTCAATCCACTACTAGAAAAACGGTGTTCTCTTTTATTGTAGAAAAGTTCTATTCCTGTTTGCTCACAATATTCTCTTCCTGTAAAAGGCTTACTAGCATATTCATCTCCTACAATACGCACATCAATTTTAAAAGATCTCAAAACATCTTCTAAATCTTGTTCTGTTGCATAAGGAACAATCTCATCTACATATTTACAACCTTTTAATTGAATATACCTCTCAACAACAGATTGAATTGGCATATTTTTTTCTGGACGATCTAATGTTGGATCAGTTTGTAAACCACAAATTAAATAATCGCACTCAGCTTTTGCATCTTCTAACATTTTTACATGTCCTGCATGAAACAGATCAAATGCACTAAAAGTAATTCCTACTTTCATAACTTATTTTTTATTTAACAACCATGATGAAGATTGAATTTTATCTCCTAAACCATCTATTAACTGAATATTTAACTCATTACATATTGGAGCTTCAGGAATTGAATTGTTATCTTGATCTCCTCCATTAGCGAAACCTAAATCATATTCTTGCCCATATGCTTCAAAAAAAGAACGAATAGATTCACAAACAGTTCTATCTTTATCAATAGAAATAATAGCTTTATCTACCGCTTTAATATTCTGAACTATAAATAACCTTTCTTCTTCTTTTTGAAATTCTTTTGAACCTTTTAATCCTCTTTGCAAATCGCTATTTACAATAACAAAAAGTTCATCTGCTAATGCTTTCGCATTATTAAAATATTCTAAATGCCCTTTATGAATAGGATTAAAGTAACCTGATACTATAATAGCTTTTTTCTTCATGATTTATTTTTTGCAAATATATACTTATTTATTTATTTAATAAACAGGTGTTTTTCACCTATTTTACTAATTTCTGAATTCCTAATCTTGTGGACAATTTTTATAGATTCTTCAGAATCACCTAACCCAAAACCATTTCCTTTTAAGATTTCTTGATAACTTACGTTATGTAAATCTGTAAAGCCTGAGCTAAACTCTAGTTCTACTCCATCAATATTGATAGACCTAAAAGTTCTTTGTCCTTTTTTTCTCACTTCTTTAGGTAGATCGTTTTCATTAATAGATAAAAACCATCTTACTCTTGCTTTTTTAAATTCTAAATACCCCCCAGACTTATCTTTTTCCCTTAAATGAACTATGTTTTCTTGAACTTCACCAAAAATCCATGATAACATATCATAGAAATGTACCCCTATATTTGTTGCAATTCCTCCTGATTTACTTTCATCTCCTTTCCATGAAATATCATACCATTTTCCTCGTGAAGTTATATAGGTTAGATCTACATCAAACTTTTCTTTATTACTTGCAGCTTCAACTTTTTTCTTTAATTTGATAATACTAGGATGTAATCTTAGTTGTAAAATTGTATTTATTCTTTGACCAGATTCTTTCTCAATATCTTTTAAAGCTTCAACATTCCAAGGGTTTAAAACTAAGGGTTTTTCACAAATTGCATCTGCTCCCCTTCGTAAAGCCATTCTAATATGTGAGTCGTGTAAATAGTTAGGAGTACAAATACTTACATAATCTAACTGTGTTCCTGCTCTTTTTAATTTTTCTATGTGACGATCAAACCTTTCAAATTCTACAAAGAAATCTGCATTTGGAAAATAACTATCCATTACGCCAACACTATCAAATTTATCTAGAGCAGCAATCAATTGATTATTTGTTTCTTTTATAGCTCTTAAATGTCTTGGTGCTATATACCCTGCAGCACCTATTAAAGCAAAGTTTTTCATCTTTATAATGATTTATCTACGAATTCTGAATTTAAAAAATTCTTTACATCGTATACAATTGATTTTTCTTTTTTAATTTTTTCAAAATTTAAATTTTGAAATTCCTTATGAGAAACCGCTAAAACTATTGCATCAAATTCTTTAGAAGGCAATATCATTTTTGATTCCAAATCATATTCTCTCTCAACTTCATTTGAATTTGCATGAGGATCAAAAATTGTAACATTAGCTCCATAATCTTTTAATTCATAAATTAAATCAACAGCTTTTGTGTTTCTAACATCTGGGCAATTCTCTTTAAAAGTTATTCCAAGTACTAAAACCTCTGCTGCTTTAACTTCAATATCCTTTTGAATCATTAGTTTTGCAACTTCAGAAGCAACATATTTACCCATTCCATCATTTACTCTTCTTCCTGCTAAAATAATTTCTGGATGATATCCATATTCTTGAGCTTTTTGAGCTAAATAATAGGGATCAACCCCAATACAATGACCACCAACCAAACCTGGTTTAAAAGGCAAGAAATTCCATTTTGTACCAGCTGCTTCTAAAACATCTTGCGTATTAATATCCATCAAACCAAAAATTTTAGCCAACTCATTAACAAAAGCAATATTAATATCTCTTTGTGAGTTTTCTATAACTTTTGCCGCTTCTGCAACTTTAATTGTAGGCGCTAAATGTGTTCCTGCAGATATTACTGAAGCGTATAATTTATCTACCTTTTTTCCTGTTTCTTTTGTAGAACCAGAAGTTACTTTTAAGATTTTATCTACGGTATGTTTTTTATCTCCTGGATTGATCCTTTCTGGAGAATATCCTACAAAAAAATCTTTATTAAACTTAAATCCTGAAATTTTTTCTAATATTGGCACACAATCTTCTTCTGTAGCACCAGGATAAACTGTAGACTCATAAATAACAACATCTCCTTTTTTAAGTACACCACCAACTGTTTCGCTTGCTTTAATTAAGGGAGTTAAAACCGGTCTATTATTTTTATCTACTGGTGTTGGAACTGTTACAACAAAATAGTTACAATCTACTATATCAGTGATTGTTGACGAACAAAAAAGGCCATTTTCAATTGATTTTTCTTTAACCAAAACTCCTTGTAAGGTTTCCTTATCAACTTCTAAAGTTTTATCTATTCCAGATTTTAACTCAGAAACTCGATTTTCATTTACATCAAAACCTACAACAGGATATTTTGTCGCAAACAATCTTGCCAACGGCAACCCTACATAACCTAAACCTATTATCGCTATCTTTATTTGCTCCATTCTATATATTTTCCCAATACCATTTAATTGACTTCCTTAACCCTTCTTGTAAAGAGAACGCTGGATTATAATTTAAACTATCTTTTGCTTTTTGAATATCTGCGTGAGAGTGAGGAATATCTCCTTCTCTTTTACCTCCATATTTCACCTTAACTTTCAGAATATTTGTATCAAAATCAGATAGATATTCTTTTAAATATCCAACTAAATCATTTAAAGTATTTCTTTCTCCGAAAGCAACATTATAAACTTGGTTTATAGACTCTTTATTTTGAGAAACTAAACTCAAAATATTTGCTTGAATTACATTATCTATATAAGTAAAATCTCTTGAATAAGAACCATCACCATTAATTACAGGGCACTCTCCTTTCATTAACAAGTTGATAAATTTTGGAATTACAGCTGAATAAGCACCATTTGCATCTTGCCTTCTTCCAAAAACATTAAAATATCTCAAACCAATTGTTTCTAAACCATATGTTTTAGAAAAAACATCTGCATACAATTCATTCACATATTTTGTAACAGCATAAGGAGATAATGGTTTTCCTATTACATCTTCTACTTTTGGCAGTGATTCTGAATCTCCATACGTAGAAGAACTTGCTGCATAGATAAACCTTTTAACATTATTATCTCTAGCAGCAACCAACATATTTAAAAACCCTGAAACATTTACATCATTTGTTGTAATTGGATCTTTTATAGACCTAGGAACTGAACCTAGCGCTGCTTGATGCAAAACATAATCAACATCCTTAGTAGCCAAAAAACAATCATCTAGATTCCTGATATCTCCTTCAATCAACTTATAATTAGGATTATCTATAAATGAAGAAATATTTTCTCTTTTTCCTGTGGAAAAATTATCTAAACAAACAACAAAATTTTCTCTATTAAGTAACTCTTCACTAAGATTAGAACCTATAAATCCGGCACCACCAGTAACAAGAATCTTTTTTTTTGACAATTCTACTTCCATTGTAAAATATTTATAGCTGTTTTTTAAAGAAAAACAAATATAACAAAAAGAATGACTAATTACTTTACAACAAAACTATTAAAAAGAAAAAATCCTTCACAAATGTGAAGGATTTTAATTGGTGGGCAATGAGGGATTCGAACCCCCGACCCCCTCGGTGTAAACGAGGTGCTCTGAACCAACTGAGCTAATTGCCCTAAGCGGTTGCAAATATACAACCCTTTTCGAGTTTGACAAATAAAAAAAGATTTTTTTTTAAATTATTTCAGCAACCACAAAAGTACTTCCTCCAACATAAATTATATCTTGCTGATTAGCATTTGTTAATGCCATTTTATAAGCTTCACTTACAGAAAAATATTTTTTCCCAATTAATTCAAAAAAAGCAGCTTTTTCTTGTAAAACTTGTTCTGACATTCCTCTTGGAATATCTGGTTTACTAAAATAATAAGTTGCTTCTTTTGGAAAAAGAGGTAAAATATCTTCTAATTTTTTATCTGAAACTACACCTAAAACAAAATGTATCTTTTTAAAATTTTCTTTTTTTAATTGTTTTAAAACAACACTCAACCCTTCTTTATTATGAGCTGTATCACAGATTACCTTTGGATTGTTTTGCAAAACCTGCCATCTTCCTTTTAGATTTGTATTGTTCACAACATTTAACAAACCTTTTTTTATGTTTTCTTCTGAAACATCAAAACCTTTTAATTTACGGATTGCTTCAACAGCTGTTTTTGTATTATTCTTTTGATAATCTCCTAATAAATCAGTTTTGTAACTCTTATCAACATCTGAAGCGAAATGTATTGAAGATTTACACTCATCTGCTTTAGCAACAAAAACATTTTTCACTTCTTCTTGCTCTTCACCAATTATAACAGGGATATTCTTTTTTATAATTCCTGCTTTTTCATATGCAATTTCTGGTAATGTTTCGCCTAAAAAATGAGTATGATCTAAACCTATGTTTGTAATAACTGAAACTTCTGGAGTTAAAATATTTGTTGAATCTAACCTTCCTCCTAAACCAACTTCTATAATAGCAATATCTACTTTTTGGCTTGCAAAATAATCAAAAGCTAAACCTACAGTCATTTCAAAAAAAGATAATTTTTGATTTTCTAAAAAATCTTTATTCTTATTTATAAATGAAGAAACCTTTCTCTTAGGAATTTCATTTCCATTGATTCTTATTCTTTCTGTAAAGTTTTTTAAATGAGGAGAAGTATACAGACCAACTTTATACCCTGCTTCTTGCAAAATTGAAGCTAACATATGACTTGTAGAACCTTTTCCGTTTGTTCCTCCAACATGAATTGATTTGAATCTTTTCTCTGGAAAACCTAATTCTTTTGAAAATGCAAATGTATTTGATAAGTCTTTTTTGAATGCTGTTTTACCTTCTCTTTGATACATAGGCAATTGTGCAAACATCCAGTCTAACGTTTGTTGATAATTCATTTTACAAAAATACGTGATTATTTAGAGAGAGAAAACTTATATATAATAGTTCCGACTTGATTTGCTGGTGCTTTACTATCTGAATTCCATTTTGTTTTTAAAGCTGCTTCTTTTGCTGGCTTTAATAAACAAGGTGCAGAATTTGTTGTTCCTTGCACTCCTGCTTGAGCATAAACAACTTTACCGTTTTTGTCTACATGAATTCTTACTACAACTGTCCCTTCTTCTTCACAATCTGGTTGTTGTTTTGGTTTAGAAAGCGCTTTTCTACCTGCTAAATTATAATTCCCTCCAGAACCAGTTCCTGTATTTCCATAATACTTGGACGAATCTGGATCTCCATTTTTATCTCCTTTAACTCCTGGCTCATTATTATCTCCTTCTCCTTTTGGCTCTCCATCTGAAGAATTACCGTTTAATAAATTATTTAATGCATCTTGAGTTTCTTTGGATGGTTTTTGTTTTGGAGTCTCTTTTTTTACTTCTTTTTCTACTACTTCTTTAACAGGTTCTTTTTTAACTTCTTTAACCTTTTCTACCACTGGAACATCTTTAGCAGCATCTTCTGTAATAATTTCTTCTTTAATTATTTCTTTTGAAACTTCTTTAACCTCTTCTTTTACAACCTCTTGCTTTTCAACAACCTTAGGTGTAGAAACTTTTTTTGTTTTATAAACTGGATCTCCACTTCCAATTTCTGAAGTTCCAAAATTAATTGCAATACCATATTCTTCTGGTGGATCTAGATATTGCATTCCGTAATTAAAAATTCCGAAAATTAAAAGCAACAGAATTAATGCTGTGATTACAGCAGATTTACGTTTATGTTTTGTTTCTAATATTTTCAACTCTATATATTAAATATTTCTATTAGAATAATGAAGTAATTCCTTTTTTAGATTAGCCATAGCGTTAGGGATTGAAATGACATCCTTTTTGCTTTTTCTGCAAAAAGATATAATGGAAAGCCTGTTAAAACGCCCAAAATATTATTTTCCTTTTACTGCTAAAATCATTTTTAATTTATTTTTATTTGCAATATCAATTACCTTCATTACATTTTTATAAGGTACATCTTTATCCCCTCTAATAACAATAGTTCTCTTTTTATCTACCCCTACTTCTCTTAAAATTTCACTTTCTAGTTTAGCCGAACTTACTTTAGTTTTATCTATATAAAACAAAGATTTACTAGTTATTGTTATTGCTATTGATTTACTGTTTTCTGTTTTCCCTCCTGCTTTTGGCAACAAAACATCTATAGCACTTACGGTTACTAATGTAGATGTTAGCATAAAAAATATTAACAACAAAAAAACAATATCTGTCATTGATGACATATTGAATGATGGGTCTACTTTATTTCTTCCTCTTAAATTCATACTAAACTGGTTCGTTTAATAAATCTAAAAACTCTACAGATTTAGCTTCCATTTGATAGACAACTTTATCTGTTCTTACCACCAGATGATTATAGGTAATGTAAGCTATAATACCAACAATTAAACCTGCAACTGTTGTTGTCATTGCTGTATACAATCCGTCTGAAAGCATTTTTATATCTATTTGCCCTCCTGCATTTGCTATTTCGTGAATTGCAACAATCATACCTATTACAGTTCCTAAAAAACCAATCATAGGAGCTGCACCTGCAATTGTTGCTAAAATACTTACATTTTTTTCTAGTTGATAAACCTCAAGTTTACCCGCTGTTTCAATTGCTGTATTTATATCCTCTAAAGGCTTCCCTATTCTAGAAATACCTTTACCAATTAATCTTGCTGTAGGTGTGTTTTTACTTTTACAAAGCGCATTTGCAGACTCTAGCTTACTATTTGAAATATATTCCTTTATCTGGTTCATAAAATTTTGATCAATTTTTGAAGCAGCTTTTATAGCAAAAAAACGTTCGAAATAAATATATAAAGCAACAGTTAATAACACAAAAAGTATCGCTATAATTATTTGTCCTCCTAAACCACCATCCATAATTAAATTATAGATTGAAAGTGTTTTTTTCTCAGAAACAACTTCTTCTACAAACTCTTTATTTTCTTGATAAAATGATATCATTCAATTCTAATTTTTAAAGTTCTATTTTATTAACGGTTATTCTTTTTTTAAATTGTTTCAAAATTAAAGAATCAATTTCTTTTTACATCAAAAAAAATGCCATTTTGCTGTAAAACAAAATGACATTTTTATATTTATTAGCTTTATATTAAAACAGAGTTCTAGTAACCATAAATACTGCTGAACCAACAACAAAACCTATTAATGCTAACCAAGATATATTTTTTAAATACCAAAAGAAATCTATTTTTTCCATCCCCATTGCAACCACACCTGCAGCAGAACCTATTATTAACATAGAACCTCCTGTACCTGCAGAAAATGCAATAAAATGCCATAACTCATTATCTAATGGTTCTGAAAACATTCCTAAACTTGCAGCCACTAACGGAACATTATCTATAACAGCAGAACCTAAACCTAATAACATTACTACTAAGTCCGAAACTCCATGAATTCCCTCAACATGCATTTCTGTCCCCATCATTGGTACATTTTCTTGTAATGTAGAAGCAAAATTAAATAAAATTCCTAATGATTCTAAAGCTGCTACTGCCATTAAGATTCCTAAGAAAAATAAAATACTTGGCATTTCTATTTTAGATAATGAATGATGAACAGGACTGTGATGAGCTTCTGCCTCATGTTCTACAGCTTCTTCTCCCTCTACACTAGATATTGAGAATTTTGAATTACTATATATTTCTGCAAAAGTTGCTACAACCCCTAAAGACAACATCATCCCTACATAAGGTGGTAAATGCGTAACCGTTTTAAATACTGGCACAAATAAAATTGCCCCTAACCCTAAATACAACATTCTTGCACTGTGCTTACTTTTAGGCTTATCAACTTCGTTTTCATCAAAATCAATATCTCCTTTAAACGCAGGTAAAAAAGTAGCAATAAAAGAAGGAATAGCCATACATAGCAATGAAGGCAATAATAAATATTCAATAAGTTTTAAAGTACTTACTTTATTACCAATCCAAAGCATTGTTGTGGTAACATCTCCAATAGGTGACCAAGCTCCACCTGCATTTGCAGCAACAATTATTAAACCTGCAAACCAAATTCTTTCATCTCTGTTTTTAACAATTTTTTGCAAGATTGAAATTAATACAATGGTTGCAGTTAAATTATCTATAATTGCAGATAAAACAAAAGCTAATATTGAAAACATCCACAATAGTTTCTTTTTACTTTTAAAATTTACATATCCTTTAATAGTAGAAAAACCATCGAAATAATCAATTATTTCAACTATTGTCATTGCTCCTAAAAGAAAAACCAATATTTCTGCAGTTTTACCTAAATGATGTAATAATGTTTCTTCTACTAAATGTAATTTATCATCATGTATCATAGATGCAAAACCATCTACCAAACCATGATTTGCAGAATCGAACCAATTTGTAAAATTATCTACACCCAAAGCCACCAGCGCCCAACAAACGGCCATCATAATTAAAGCTGGTATTAATTTATCTAATTTTAAGTTATGTTCTAATGTAATGGCTAGATACCCCATTACAAATACAATAATAATTACTGATTCCATTTTTGTTGTTTATTTGTTGTTTTTTAATTTTTTCATTAATCTTTATACTTATCGCTAAATTGGACGAAATATCAGAAGAATTGCTCTTTCATTTCATGACTTTTATCACCCAAAAAAAACAAAATACAAGTTAGCAGTCTATCTACAAACTTACAGTAAAAAAATGATTGCTCAAATTTTTATTGAATCCCTAATAGGTAAAAACACCTTTCCAGAGGAATGATCTTTTTGCGCACCAGTTACACTAGACAAACAATTAACCTGATTATCAATTCTTAACAAACCTAAAAAAGCAAAAACTAACGCTTCTTTAAAATCTGTTAATTCTATTGATGGGATTATTAAATTTACTTTTTTATTAAAATTTATTTTATAAATTAAATACTCATTAAAAGCCCCACCACCTGTTACCAAAACCTTTACTCCTTTAGGTAACACTTTTGCAATTTCCCTAGCAATATGATCTGTAAATGTTCTCAATAAATCTTCTGGTTTTCTTTTTGATGATTCTAATCTTGAAAAGATTTCTTTTTGCACCCATTCTAATCCTAAAGATTTTGGTGGCAACTGTTTATAATAATCTAACATTCTTAACTCAGACTCTAACTGCATTAAAAAAGTTCCTGAAGCAGCAATTTTTCCTTTATCATCATATTCAAAACCTAATTCTTTTGCATATTTATTTAAGACAATATTTACAGGACATATATCAAAAGCAATTCTTTTACCTTCTTTATGATAAGAAATATTAGAAAAACCTCCTAAATTTAAACAATAATCATAATCAGAAAAAAGTAACTCATCTCCAACAGGGACCAATGGAGCCCCCTGCCCACCTAATTCTACATCTTGCGTTCTAAAATCGCAAACCACTTTTTGTTTGGTAACATTTGCTATTTCTTTTCCTGAACCAACTTGAAGTGTAATTCCTTTTTCTGGTTGATGTAAAACTGTATGACCATGAGAAGCTATAAAATCAATAAGATCAATTCTAAATTTTTTTATAAAACTATTAATTACACTTCCTAAATGTTTTCCATAATTAACGTCTAACTTTTTTAAATCTGAAGAAGAAAAATGAATGGCATTTTGCAAAGTAAACATCCATTCTTTAGAATAGGAAACAGTTTCTGAATGTAAAATTTCAAAATTTTGATATTTTTTTTTATCAAACTTCACATAAACCAAATCAATACCATCTAAGGACGTCCCAGACATCAACCCAATTGCAAAAACTTCATTTTTATTCATATTTGTAAAATTAACAAAACTCTATTGAAAATAAGTTACGAAATCGATATCTTTGAGACATAAAATTACGAATATAACAAAAATACATACAGATGAATTTCAGTTTAACAGAAGAACACCTTATGATACGTGATGCCGCTAAAGATTTTGCCCAGACAGAATTACTACCAGGTGTTATAGAAAGAGACAATAAACAAGAGTTTCCACAAGAGTTAGTAAAAAAAATGGGAAATCTAGGTTTTTTAGGAATCATGGTAGATCCAAAATACGGAGGAAGTGGTATGGACACTATTTCTTACATATTAATTATGGAAGAACTTTCTAAAATAGACGCTTCTGCTTCTGTAATTGTATCTGTAAACAATTCTTTAGTTTGTTATGGCTTAGAAGCATATGCTTCTGAAGAACAAAAACAAAAATATTTAACAAAATTAGCAACAGGTGAGTTTATTGGTGCTTTTTGTTTAAGCGAACCAGAAGCTGGCTCAGACGCAACATCACAAGCAACCACTGCAGAAGACAAAGGAGACCATTATGTAATTAATGGAACTAAAAACTGGATTACAAGTGGTGGGCGTGCAGATATTTATTTAGTAATTGCACAAACAGACAGAAGTAAAGGTCATAAAGGAATTAATGCTTTTATTGTAGAAAGAGGAACAGAAGGTTTTCATATTGGTCCAAAGGAAGACAAATTAGGTATTCGTGGTTCAGACACTCATACTTTGCAATTTAACGACGTTAAAGTGCCTAAAGAAAATAGAATTGGAGAAGATGGTTTTGGTTTTAAGTTTGCAATGAAAACACTTTCTGGAGGCAGAATTGGTATTGCTGCTCAAGCTTTAGGCATTGCTTCTGGAGCTTACGAATTAGCGTTAAAATACTCTAAAGAACGTAAAGCTTTTGGCACAGAAATTTGCAATCATCAAGCAATTGCATTTAAACTAGCAGATATGTACACAGAAATTGAGGCTGCAAGAATGCTAGTTACAAAAGCTGCTTGGGACAAAGACCAAGGCAATAATTATGATATGTCATCTGCAATGGCAAAATTATACGCAAGTAAAGTTGCCATGGAACAAACTGTAGAAGCTGTTCAAATTCATGGTGGTAATGGTTTTGTAAAAGAATACCATGTTGAACGGCTAATGAGAGATGCAAAAATTACACAGATTTACGAAGGTACTTCTGAGATTCAAAAAATTGTAATTTCTAGAGGAGTTATAAAAGGATAAATTAATCCTTATACATAATA
>NZ_JBDVJE010000041.1:0-4258 GCF_039939415.1 Polaribacter sp. | reverse complement strand
TGTTTTCTTTCCTTATTCTACTAATCTTAATTTTGATTATCAATAGAAGTTTTAAGTACTTACTTATTTTATTTTTGAGTATAGTTACAAATCTTCTCATTGCAATTATTTTTTATTACTTGTTTCAAGTAGAACTCCAATTATATTCTTTTGCAGGAATTACCATTTCTTTTGGCATCATCATAGATAATAGCATTATTATGATTGACCATATTAGAAATAAAGGAAATATAAAAGCGTTTCTTGCTATTTTAGCAGCAACGCTAACAACGATTGGTGCATTAATGATTATCTTTTTATTAAAGGAAAATCAGCAAGCAGATTTATTAGATTTTGCTTTGGTAATTGCCATAAATATAGGTGTTTCGTTACTAGTGTCTTTATATTATGTACCAGCTCTTTTAGATAAAATAAATATATCTAAGAAAAGTATTCGTTTTTCGAGAAAGAGAAAAAGGAGAATTCTACGATTTACAAATTTTTACACACGTGTTATTTTTTGGATGAAAAAACCGCGTTTTAAATGGGCATTCATTTTGGTATTTATTTTAGGTTTTGGAATCCCATTTCAATTTTTGCCTAAAGAAATAAAAGGAGATGGTTTTTTTACTGATATTTACAATAAAAGCATAGGGAATGAAGATTTCACCAATGATATAAGACCCACTTTAGAAAAAGTAATTGGTGGGTCATTAAGATTATTTACAGAAGATGTTTTTGAGAATTCTTATTATTCAGAACCAGAAAGAACCACGTTAAGAGTTACAGGTAGTATGCGAGGTGGTTGCACCATACAACAATTGAATGAAGCCATTACTAAAATGGAACATTATTTGAGTCGTTTTGAGGAGATCGAATTATTTGAAACCAGAATATCTAGCTATAGAAATTCTAATATTGCTATTTATTTTAAAAAAGAATATGAATTTAGTGGTTTTCCGTATACTTTAAAAAGTTTAATAGAATCAAAAGCAATTAGTTTAGGAGGATTAGATTGGTCTGTTAGTGGTGTGGGTAGAGGCTTTTCTAATGCTTTGGGGTCAGGGTCTAAACAAAACAAAATTATATTAGAAGGCTATAATTATGATAAATTATACAGTTATGCAGAACAGTTACAGCAACAATTAATAGATAGTTCCAATTCACGGGTTAAAGATATAGAAATAACCAGTAGAGGCTATGGAGATAATGCATTGTATGAATATTATTTAGATTTTAATACGAATAAATTAGCACTTGCCAATGTTTCTCAAAGACAACTATATGGCTATTTAAAAAATAAAGTATATGCTGGTCAACTGCCTTCTATTATTCAGAATAATGAATTGCAACATGTTAAGTTAGTTTCAGATAAGTATAAGAAATTTAATATTTGGGATTTAAAACACACACCAATAACCATACAAAACAAGCAATATAAGTTAGATCAATTAGCAACTGTAGAAAAGAAGAAAACAGGTAATACCATTAAAAAGAACAACCAACAATATAGTTTAACAGTTGCCTATGATTTTCTTGGTACAACGCAGTTAGCCCAAAGAGTACGAGAAAAAGCCATAGAAAGTTTTGAACCTAAATTACCACTAGGTTACAAGGTATTTGAACAAAAATATAACAGATGGAATAAAAAAGATAAGAAACAGTATTATTATTTATTTATAGTAATTGGTATTATCTTTTTTATCTGTTCCATACTACTAGAGTCCTTAAAACAACCCTTCGCAATAATAAGTATGATTCCTATCTCATTTATTGGCGTGTTTTTAACTTTCTATCTATTCGATTTTAATTTTGATCAAGGTGGGTATGCTTCATTTATATTATTAAGTGGTATTAGTGTAAACTCTGCACTCTATATTGTAAATGATTTTAATAATTTAAAAATTCAATATCCCAAAATAAATTTTAGATTTCTTTATTTTAAAGCGTTTAATTATAAAATAATTCCTGTTATTCTTACCATTGTATCAACAATTGTTGGCTTAATTCCTTTTGTGTGGAGTGGCCAAAACGAGGCCTTTTGGTTTTCATTTGCTGTAGGGTCAATTGGTGGATTGTTATTTTCTTTAATTGGAATATTTATTTATTTGCCGCTATTTATTATAAACAAAAACACTACAAACTAAATTGTTATGAAAAATATATTACAAAATATTCGTATTACATTGGTTGCTGCATTCTTTTTATTAATAACACTAATTGGCTGTAACATTAAAGAAGATAACAAATTAGATTCAGCTTTAAAATTTGCCAAAGAAAATAAAACTGAACTTCAAAAAGTTCTAGACCATTATCAATCTCCTAAAGATAGTTTAAAATTAAAAGCTGCAAAGTTTCTAATTACTAATATGCCATATCATTCATGGTTAGATTATGGGGAAGAATATGATGAGGTTTTTAATAAAACTAGTGAATTAAGGAAGCTAGTAATTAAGAATTTAAAAAAAGAAGATAAATTATTATATGAAACTTCTGAATTTAAAGATATAACTGGATATAGAAAAATAAAAAAAATAAGCATTAAAATAGCAAATGAAACTTCTAAGCAGTTTTTTGAAGAAGTGGAAAAAGTTAATAATTTTAACAGATCTAATTTTAAGACTAAATTTGATGTAAGAGAAATTAAGTCAAAATTTTTAATTGATAATATTGATTTAGCTTTTGATGTTTATAATAAAGACTCATTAAGACTTTGCAATGATTTTGAAACTTTTTTAAATTTTGTATTACCATATAGAGTATTAAAAGAACCTGTAGAAATTAATAAGAGAAAAGAAATTTATGAAGAATTTAAATGGGCAAGAGATTCTTTAAAAAACAAATCTTTAGATGATGTTATTCAAGAAATTTTTTACAGATTAAGACTTGCGCCAACTGTTTCTTTAAATAAGTTTCGATATAATTTTCCAGTACAACCTTCTATAACTCATATAGAAAATACTCGTTTTGGAACTTGTGAGTATTTATGTACTTATTTTGTAAGTGTTTTAAGAAGTATTGGTATACCTTCAAGTATAGATTATTCGAAAAGATGGGGTAATCATCATAATGGATCTGTTCATAGTTGGGTAATGTATTTTGACGGCAATGATTTCAAATCATTTAACGTTGGTTCTGCTAATGGTATTGGTAGAGGCAATCAAAGAGAGTTTTATCAAAAAGTTTGCATAACAAAAGTTTTTAGAAATTCTTTTGATAAATCCAATGAAATTGATGTTACAGATAAATATCATAGTACAGCCGATATTGAAATTGATGTTTTGTGGAATCCAAAAAATAAAAAACAAAACCAAATTTATTTAGGAGTTTTTAATCCAACAAGTGGTTGGGATAAAATAACAGCTGCAAATAATTTAGAAAACAGCAAACTACTATTTAAAAATGTAGGAGTGGATTTAATTTATGTCGCTTTTTATGAGGATTCTGGAGAAAAAAAACTGATTAATTATCCTTTTGAACTAAGTAAAGAAGGTGCTTTAAATTATTTAGATTTAAATGATTCTTTATTGAATGATGTGGCTATTTCAAGAAAGTTTCCGATTATTACTTATTTAAATGGTAGTAAAAAAATACAATGGAAAAAAGAATTTAAAAATTTCGTTTTACAAGGAAGAAAAAATGAAAACTCATCTTATGAAGATATTTTTTATATAAAAAGTTTTAATTCAAGTCATCAAATTGATTTTAAATTTGATCCTGTTTTATATAAAAATTATCGTTTTTATAGTCTAAAGAATAAATGGTCAAGTATAGCTACATTTAATCTTCTAGATAGTTCGTTCAATGAAATAAAGACAGATAAACTTAGTTTAGATTTTAAATGGCATAAAGGGAAGCCTGATAAACTAATAGATAATAACCCAGTTAGTTATGTTAAGGGACCAAATTTAGAAATAAAATATAATTTTGACAAAAAAACAACTGTTTCGGGTTTTAGAATTCAGGCAAGAAATGATGATAATCATATTAATAAAGACGAAAATTACGAATTACTGTATTGGGATAGAAAATGGATTTCATTGGGTAATCAAAGAGCAAATGATACTGTTTTATATTATAAGAATGTGCCTAAAAATGCTCTTTATTGGTTAAAAAATCATACTAAAGGAAAGGAAGAGTATGTTTTTAAACTCAATGAAAATGGAAAACAGGTGTGGGTTGGTGCTACAGAATAGCATAATCTAGTTTTATAATAAATATTGTTAACTATTTTTTTACTTATAAAAAATAAGCGAGTTTTTTACTCAAAAAAAAGAAG
>NZ_JBDVJE010000040.1:0-16640 GCF_039939415.1 Polaribacter sp. | reverse complement strand
TAGACATAGATCTTTTGATAATTTCATAACAAATATGATCTCTGGGCTAATTGCATATTCTTTTTTACCTAAAAAACCTTCTATAAAAATCCCGAATATGTTACCTAATAATGCTATTGCTTAAGTCGAACTCACGTTATTGATGTATTGAATTGTAGTTAAAGCAGTTATTTTAGATAAAATTCTAGTTTTAAAACCGTCAAAAGACTTTGCATAATTGCGTCTAATCATAAACTGGTCGCATAGTTGGGAAAATAAAGTTTCTATTCGTTTTCTTTTTTTTCTAAAAACATAAGGTTGTTTCTTATAATTATTTTGATTGTTTCTCATTGGAGTATTCAGTTTTATATTGCAGGTTTCAAATAAGTTTAACTGAATTTCTGCTGATAAATAACCACGATCTCCAATCAAAGTACAATCACTTATTTGATCTTTAATATCCTTTAAATAGTTAATGTCATGGACAGATGCTGGACTTAAGTCAATACTTTGAAAAACACCTCTAACAGAGCAAATAGCATGTAGTTTATATCCATAATACCTTGAGCCTTGTGAGGCACAATATCCTTTATTTGGAACAGTTTCTATATTTTCACTACAAACTGTAGAACGAGTACTTCTTGATAATTTACAAACTTCTAAAGGCATACTATCAACCACGAAATAATTTTCGAAATCATTGAAAAAAGAAGCTAATTTTAAACGAATAACATTGGTTTGTTTAAATAGATTTCTCCTTCTTCTATTATAAACACTTCTTTCAATTTTTAACAAAAGTGATTTAGGAAGGTTTCTAAATAAATCATTTTCACTGTCAATACTCATAAATTCAGCAGTTAAACTTAAGCTAATGAGCTCTAAGTCACTCATTTTTGGCTTTCTTCTTTGATAAGTTAAAAGTTGTTCTTTTGATATTTTTCTTAAAACTTTCAATATTCTTTTGTAATTTGCATTTAAGTTGCTCATTGTAAATGATTTGTAGTTATATCAATTTACTGATTTCCAGTAAAATGAGCAACTTTTTTATCCTAAATCATAATGCACAACGAGTTATTATTTATTTAATAGAACCAGTTTTTATGCTAAAAATACTGGTTAATGTAAATATTATAGCCATAGTTATTAGTATAATTGCTACAGTTCTAGATATTACATTTTTAAAGTAAAGAACTCCAATTATTGCAGCGATTATTATTCTAATAATTCTATCTGCATTTTCCATATTTTTTTCATAATGTATATTTATAGAAGCTAATTTCTGTTGCAAATTTATCACCAATAAAAACACTACACAGTGACTCTAGTCACCAGAGTGTAAAATAATTCCATTTGTAGTTTGTTCAATCTTTTTTTCGCTTTCTAGTTTCTTTAAAACTCTACTAATAACTTCTCTTGCTATACCAAGTTCGTTGGCAATTTGTCCGTGAGTGATTTTTAAGGAAATACTATTGGTTATTTGAAGTTTGTTTTTTAAATATTCAAAATAGACGTTTGTCCATTTTATCAATTAAAATATGTTGTATCTAGTAAGTCAGAGTAACATAAATTAATTTTCAATTTTGAAATATAAATAGACATCGTATTTTTTAATAAGTTAAAACCTTGTTTTATAGCGATATAAAGCATTCTTTAACGATTGAATATAATGTTATAAAACGATTATTTACAAAAAGAAGTAAGTAAAATATGTATTTTTGATAGCTGATTAAATTAACAATCATTAAAGAATCAAAAAATGGCAAAAACATTATTTGACAAAGTATGGGATTCACACGTTGTTCGTAAAGTAAAAGACGGACCAGATGTGTTTTTTATAGACCGTCATTTTATCCATGAAGTTACAAGTCCTGTAGCATTTTTAGGATTAGAAAGTAGAGGAAACAGTGTAGTTTATCCAGAACGTACATTTGCAACAGCAGATCATAACACACCAACTATAAACCAACATTTACCTGTAGCAGATCCTTTATCTGCTAATCAGTTAGATGCTTTAGAAAACAATGCCGCAAAACATGGTATTTCTCATTGGGGATTAGGAGATAAAAATAATGGAATTGTACACGTTGTTGGTCCAGAAAACGGAATAACGTTACCAGGAGCAACAATTGTATGTGGAGATTCTCATACATCAACTCATGGTGCTTTTGGTGCTATTGCTTTTGGTATTGGTACTTCTGAGGTAGAAATGGTTTTATCTACACAATGTATTATGCAACCAAAACCTAAAAAAATGCGTATCAACGTAAATGGTAAATTAGGTGTTGGTGTAACTGCAAAAGATGTTGCTTTATATATTATTGCAAAACAAACTACTTCTGGAGCAACAGGATATTTTGTAGAATATGCTGGTGATGTTTTTGAAGACATGACAATGGAAGGACGTATGACTGTCTGTAATTTATCTATTGAGATGGGAGCACGTGGTGGTATGATTGCACCAGACTCTAAAACGTTTGAATATTTAAAAGGTCGTTCTCAAACTCCTAAAGGAGCAGATTGGGACAAGGCAATGAAATATTGGGAAACTTTGTATACAGAAGAAGGAGCAGAATTTGATGTAGAATTTAATTATGAAGCATCAGATATAGAACCAATGATTACTTATGGAACAAACCCAGGAATGGGAATTGGAGTTACAAAATCAATTCCAAATGCTGAGAATGTTGAGGGTGGAGTAGAAACTTATAAAAAATCTTTAGGATATATGTCTTTTAACGAAGGTGATTCTATGATTGGTAAAGAAATAGACTTTGTATTCTTAGGCTCTTGTACAAACGGACGAATTGAAGACTTTAGAGCATTTTGTTCTATTGTAGAAGGCCGTAAAAAAGCTGACAATGTTACTGCTTGGTTAGTTCCAGGTTCACATAAAGTAGTAGATCAAATACAAGCTGAAGGATTAGATAAAATAATTACGGATGCAGGTTTTGTTTTAAGAGAACCAGGGTGTTCTGCTTGTTTAGCTATGAATGATGATAAAATTCCTTCAGGAAAATTATCAGTTTCAACATCAAACAGAAACTTTGAAGGACGTCAAGGTCCAGGATCTAGAACATTATTAGCTTCTCCATTAGTAGCAGCAGCATCTGCAGTTGAAGGAGTAGTAACTGATCCAAGAACATTGTTGGTTGGTTAACAGTTTATACAGTCGCAGTTTTCAGTAAATAAACTGCGCAAAAATTAATTAAAGATAATAACTGCCAACTGATACTGGCAACTGAGCACTAAAAATATGGCTTACGATAAATTTGACGTACTAACTAGTACAGCATATCCTTTACCTACAGAAAATGTAGATACAGATCAAATAATTCCTGCTCGTTTCTTAAAAGCTACAGAGCGAAAAGATTTTGATATTAATTTTTTCCGCGATTGGAGATTTAATCAAGATGGAACACCAAAAGCAGATTTTCCTTTAAATAAAGAAATATATGCAGGTTCTAAAATATTAGTAGGAGGTAGAAACTTTGGTTCTGGCTCTTCTAGAGAACACGCAGCTTGGTCTGTGTATGATTTTGGGTTACGTTGTGTAATATCGTCTGCATTTGCAGATATATTTAAAAACAACTGTTTAAATGTAGGGGTTTTACCTGTGCAGGTTTCAGCTGAATTTGCAGATACTTTATTTGCAGCAATTATGGCAGATCCTAAAGCTGAGATTAAAATAGATTTACCAAATCAGACAGTAACTTTAGTAGCAACTGGTGAGTCTGAATCTTTTGTAATTAATACTTACAAAAAAGACAATATGTTAAACGGTTTTGATGATATTGATTATTTAAAAAACATCGAAAACGAAATTTCTGCATTTGCTGAAACAAGACCGTTTTAAGAATACTTTTTAAGGTTCAGTATGGCAAGTAGAAAAATAGAAATAATGGATACGACACTGCGTGATGGAGAACAAACATCAGGAGTGTCGTTTTCAGTTTCCGAAAAATTAACAATTGCTAAATTATTACTAGAAGAATTAAAAGTAGATCGCTTAGAAATTGCATCTGCCAGAGTTTCTGAAGGTGAATTACAGGCCGTTAAAAAAATAACTTCTTGGGCTTCTGAAAATAATTTTTTAGAAAATATTGAGGTTCTAACCTTTGTTGATGGTGGAAAATCTATCGATTGGATGATAGATGCTGGCGCTAAGGTTCAGAATTTATTAACCAAAGGTTCTTTAAACCACTTAACACATCAACTTAAAAAAACACCAGAAGAACATTTTTCTGATATCAAAGCTACTATAGAATTAGCAGCAAAACATGGTATTAAAACCAATGTGTATTTAGAAGATTGGTCTAATGGAATGCGTAATTCTAAAGAATATGTTTTTGAATATTTAGATTTTTTAAGTACACAACTTATAGAACGTATTTTATTACCAGATACTTTAGGTGTTTTAACGCACGATGAAACTTTTAGTTTTATAGATGAAGTTCGTAAAAAATACCCAACAGCTCATTTTGATTTTCATGGTCATAATGATTATGATTTAGGAGTTGCCAATGTTATGGAAGCTGTAAAAGCTGGTGTAAATGGTTTGCATTTAACCATAAATGGAATGGGGGAGCGTGCAGGAAATGCGCCTATGGCAAGTGTTATTGCTGTAATTAATGATTTTCTAAAGGATGTAAAAATCACTGTTAATGAGAAAGCATTAAATAAAGTTAGTAAGCTAGTAGAAACATTTTCTGGATTTAGAATCCCAGTAAACAAACCTGTAGTTGGAGCTAATGTTTTTACACAAACAGCCGGAATTCATGCAGATGGAGATAATAAAAATAATCTTTATTTTAATGATTTAATGCCAGAACGTTTTGGAAGAAAACGTAAATATGCTCTAGGAAAAACATCTGGAAAAGCAAATATTCAAAAGAACTTACAAGATTTAGGTTTGAGTTTAAATGATGAAGAGCTTAAGAAAGTTACGCAAAGAATTATAGAATTAGGAGATAAAAAAGAAGTGGTTTCACAAGACGACTTACCTTATATTATTTCTGATGTTTTAGATAGTGACACCATAGAAAAGCGTGTAGTTGTAGAAAACTATGTTTTAGGACATGCAAAAGGAATGAAACCATCTACTACGCTACAATTAAAAGTTGAAGGCATACAGTATGAAGCACATGCACAAGGAGATGGACAGTTTGATGCTTTTATGAATGCATTAAGAAAACTGTACAAAACTCATAGTAAAAAAGATTTACCAGGTTTGATAGATTATGCTGTTAGAATTCCTCCAGGAAGTCATTCTGATGCTTTGTGTGAAACTATTATTACTTGGAAAAACGAAGAAAAAGAATTTATAACACGTGGTTTAGATTCAGATCAAACAGTATCTGCAATTAAAGCTACAGAGAAAATGTTGAATATAATTTAATACAATCTGTCATTCCGAAGGAAGTATAACTGAAGGAATCTTTTTAATTAATAAAGAGATTGCTTTGTACTTCGTAATGACAAAAAACAAAAAATAAAAGAATGAAATTAAATATCGCATTATTAGCAGGAGATGGAATTGGTCCTGAAGTAATAGATCAAGCAGTAAAAGTATCGGATGCAATTGCAAAGAAATTTAACCATGAAATTAACTGGAAACCTGCTTTAACAGGTGCAGCTGCAATTGATGCTGTTGGAGAACCTTATCCAGATGAAACACATGATATTTGTGTGGCTTCTGATGCTGTTTTATTTGGTGCAATTGGGCATCCAAGATTTGATAATGATCCTTCTGCTAAAGTAAGACCAGAACAAGGATTGTTAAAAATGCGTAAAAAATTAGGTTTATTTGCTAATGTAAGACCTACGTTTACGTTTCCTTCTTTATTAGATAAGTCTCCTTTAAAAAGAGAAAGAATTGAAGGAACTGATTTGGTTTTTTTACGTGAATTAACTGGAGGAATTTACTTTGGTGAAAAGGGTAGAAGAGATGAAGGAGAAACCGCTTTTGACAATTGTGTATATACAAGAGCTGAGGTACAAAGATTAGCAAAAAAAGGTTTTGAGTTGGCTATGACACGTGGTAAGAAATTATGTTGTGTTGATAAAGCGAACGTTTTAGAAACATCAAGATTATGGAGAGAAACTGTACAAGCTATGGAAAAAGAGTATCCAGAAGTTGAGGTTTCTTATGAATTTGTAGATGCAGTTGCAATGCGTTTAGTACAATGGCCAAATAGTTATGATGTTTTAATTACTGAAAATTTATTTGGAGATATTTTAACAGATGAAGCTTCTGTAATTTCAGGTTCTATGGGATTAATGCCAAGTGCATCTTTAGGTTCTGATATTGGTTTATTTGAACCAATACATGGTTCTTATCCTCAAGCAACAGGTTTAAACATTGCAAACCCTATGGCTACAGTTTTATCTGCAGCAATGATGTTTGAAAACTTTGGTTTACAAGAAGAAGGAAAAGCGATTAGAGATGCTGTAAACAGTGCTTTGAGTAAAGGGATTGTTACTGAAGATTTAGCAGATGGAGGTAAAGCTTTCGGAACTTCCGAAGTAGGAGATTGGTTAGCAGAAAATATCTAGAACTTAATTCTAGTTTAATATATTTAAAAAGCACTCTTTTAAGAGTGCTTTTTTTATTCTATTAAAATGGTGTAAATTCCATTTTCTTGATTGTAAGTGTATCCAGTATTGTCAATTTTAATTTCATTATATTTAGTATAAGAGCAACAATCTTCACTTAGTCTATCAGCGTCAACATAAAGAGTAAATATTTCATTATTATCTATTTTAATAGAACAATTAATGATTTCTGTTTGCCAACCTATCGAAGAAATCATTAGAATATTATAATCATCTTCATCAAGAAAACTAAAATTAACCCTGCTTTCATCATCTAGATTAATAATTTTAATATACCTACTTTCATAAGTGTTATTAGTAAAAACATTTTCACCAGTGGATTTGTCAACCAATTCAAAAAGAAAAGGTTGAGGTTCTGTAGTACATAGTTTATTACAGTTCGTTGACTTGCAACTTGTTAAAAATAAGAAAGTTATAAATGTAGCAAGTAATAATTTTTTCATCTTTTTATTTTAAAGTTATAAAAAAACTCTCTAAAATAGAGAGTTTTTAACTTTTACTTTTTCATTTTTCTGTACATTTTTAAAGTACATATATGTACCTAAAGTAATTGCTGCAAAAAATAATAGTATTACACCATTATCTATAGGCAAACCAGGTGGTCCAGGACCTCCAGGGATTCCAGGCATTGGTGGCGCTTTAGAATTAAGCGCTTCTATATAAGTAATCATTAGGGGTAGGGGTGTTAGGGGTTTATTTTTACTTAATAATTATTTTCTTTGATATTTCTCCTTTGTTTGTTTTTATTTTACAAATATATATTGATTTTGAAATTTGGTTAATTTTTAATTTTAGATTATTATCATAATTTTCTTTATAATTCCATGTGTTTATTTTTTGTCCTAAAATTGAGAATAATTCTACGTTAGAAACATTTAAGTTGTCATTTAGATTAATATTAATTTCTCGTAATTTATCGTCATAAAAAATATTAATATTGTTAGATAAAAATTCTTCATTTGTACTTAAAACTTGTTCTTTAGTAAATACAATGTAAAATCTTTCAATGTATTCACCTTTTTGAAGATTGAGATTTGCTTTTTCTGTATGCAAAGGATAAAAACGATGTAATAAATTATCGTATAAATAAACTCTTTGGTTTACTAAATTCCACTCGTCTATTTCTATACTAATTTCATCATCTTTATCTATAATAATCTCTAATGGTATTTTTAATTTATTGTTTAAACCTTCTACACCAGCAATTACATAACGATCTTCATTATTTGGAAATTTCCAATAAAAATCTGTACTTGTTAAATCGAAAATAGGACTATCATAACCTGCTTCGTATTTAAAACTGTTATTTGGGTTAAAGGAAATACCAATTTGACGATGCATTTTTTGATCGTTATTAGATGTGTAATTCATACCAAACTTAATAATTGGTAAACTTTCTAATTTTTCTTTTGATTGTTTAAAAAATATAGAGTTTTCACCTTCTATTATATATTCTCTTTGGCTATTATTAAATACAATAGGTCCTCCATCAGAATCACCATTTATAAAAAAACTTTGTCCAATTGCAATATAATTTGCAGGTACAGTATATTCTCCATTTCCTAAATCTGGCAGAGATGGATTATTATTACTTTCAACATTTTGAGCTGCAATTCCCATAGCAATATTTCTTGCAGAATAACCACCAATATAACCATTATATGTGTGTCCAGCAGTAGTTGAACTTTCTATGTCATCTTCTCCTGCATGTTGCCAAAAATATAATGTGCCTGTTATAGAATTAGAATTATCTTCAATAAATTTCTTTGCACTAATTGCAGAAGGATAAGGGTTACCAACTAAATATGCTTGTTCAGCACCTATAGAAGTAGTTAATTCACCATCATTTGGAGTACCTACAAAAGTATAATTTTGAGCAACACCTGGTCCTTTCATTAAAAAACCATCTGTAGAAGGTATACTTCCAGTACTTAACTTTTGCTGCCAATTAGAATAAGAACCATCAGCACTTGCATAACTATAAATCCAATATTCTGCAATTTTGATTGGGCTTTTTGCTGCGCCATCATATCCTGATACAAAATCGATATCTACAACATTTGATGTGGCAGATGTTGGTATTGTTCCGTCTTTTAAAACGTCTCCAATAGTATATGAACCACCACCAACAGGCGAACTCATATAATTATATCTGTATATGCTTGCTTGTGTTGAGTTTTGATCTACCAATAGATTTCCTGAACCAGAAATTTTTTCTATATTAGTATGAGTTTGTATTAATTGAGATGTACCTGCTAAACGTATTTCGCTTGTAGAATTTGATAATTCGATATCTTCAGAAATTCGTAATAAATTATCTGTAATTGTAATTGTTTTACTGTTATTGATGGTTAACTTTCTAGCATTAAATACATTATTTGTAGAAAAGTCTTCGTCAATTACAACTCTTCTTGTAATATCTGGGTAACCATTACTCCAAACTCCACCAATTCTAATTGTTGGATTAACCCTATGTTTGCCTAAAACCATATTAGACTCAGTATTTGCTAAACTAATTTCTGATAACAAAGGTGCGTGTGGATGTCTTTGTGGACCTCCTTCTGCCAAGTCTCTATATGGGGCTAAATTGTCGTCTACAAATGCAATCCATTCTGTAACAGTATAATCTTCATTTGTAGTTAAAACTTCATCAGATCTTACATATGATGTATTATTTGAGATATTACTAGTAGTTTCGTATCTATGTTTCCAAGCATCATCATTAGACAATCCTTTTGGGTGAGTTAGTAATAAAACATCATTACCATCTGCAATGTTTATAATGTTTGTGTTAGATATTAAAACAGTTTCTCCTGGAGCTAAATCTGTTGGGATTAAATAAATTTCATCAGGTGTTATGTTTGTTTGTGGACCTGCTTTATTGGTGAAAAGTGAGAATTTTATTGAATTGGCTAATATTGAATTTGTTGCATGTATATTGGTTATTTCTATTACTTTGTTTGCGTCTGTATGATGTATCTGTGTAATCATTGGTGTACCAGAGTTATGAGTATCTCTATAGTCTACATCTCCTATTGTTAATACATCATTATCTACATCATTTAACATAGTAGGGTCATCTATATGGGCGTTTATATCTGTATAATCGTCTGCTGTTAAAGTATTGTCTATACCGTTTATACCAACATTACCATTTGTTCTTCCGTCGTTGTCTAAATCTATTGAAAGACCTACTTCATCTGTGTCCCAAAGCCCATCATCATCAGAATCTACATCAGTATAATCTGCATTACCATTGCCGTCTGTATTTACAGCAATTAAACCACTACCGTATGCAGTATCTAAACCATTTGAGTTGTAAATATAACTTGGTGCAATGTAATCTATTGTAGTTTGTGCTTCAATATTATCTGGTATACCATCATTATCTGAATCTATATCCTTATCATTAGTTAAACCATCTCCATCTATATCTAAATCGAGAGCAAAACAATTTTGTGGTGTTGTTCCGTAAGCAAAACTATCTAACCCATGAGCATCTCTTGCACATTCACTAGTTTCACCAGAAACGATAGTAGTTCTAATTTCTATACTAGAAACTGGTGTAGGATATATAAAGCCAATTGTAGCTTCTGTTTGATTACCTATATTTATAGCTCCATTAACTAAAGTTGTTTTATCTCCTCTGTAAAGTTCCATAGTTCCTGCAACATCATTTCCAAAATTATCTGCTGTCATAAAAGCTAAAAGTTTACCGTTTGCAAAAACTTCTAATTCATATGTTGGATTATTTGAACCTGGAGTAGTATCAAAAACATCATTGATATCGAAACTAAAAGCATATATATCTGTATTAAAATTGATATGTACAGAGTATGAATCTCCTGTTACAGATCCTCTTTCTGGTACTACGTATATAGCTGGAGAAGAATTACCTGAAGAAAACTCATTACTTGTTGTTGTTCTTAATTCTGAGTTATTTCCTATTGTATTGGAAGAACACCCAACACCAACAGCAGCATCATAATCTGGAGCATAATAGGTTGAGGTAAAAGTAACTACTCCATCATTTGAAGCTGAAGTAGGGTTAATACCAAAATAGACTCTGTCATCTAAAGTTAGTGGAGATGAACTTGAGGTTGGACTTTCTGTTGCGTAATTTGTTGATGAATCATCTAATACAGTTAAATTTATACCTCTTTGAAAAGCAGCTTGTTGAAAACCAGATTCTTGATATCCATTACCATTTGTGTTATTACCAACACCAAAAACAGAATAGTCTTCATCTTTCCAAGATTCTGCATCATTAGCAGGATTAGCACTACCTGGTAAAATACAGTTTTCATCTGTGTCCAATAGTCCGTCATTATCATCATCTATGTCTATAGTATCAACAATACCATCACCATCTGTGTCAGTATCTGTAATTGTAAAGATTGCAGAAATAAAAGTTATTGTATATTTAGTGTTTGATAAAGATCCTTTATTTATATTATAAGTACCAATTGTTTCACCAGAATCTCTAGATAAACTACCAGATAAAGTGTCTCCACTTTCTAAACTACCACTTGTGATTGAGTAAGTTAGTGTAGGGTCTGAAGCTCCAAAAGATTTTGATTTAGAATCTGCAGTAACAGTAATAGGAATTTTTGGTGTGCCAGATTCTGAAGTTATTATTACATTGTCAATTGAAATATCTGATCGATAATCAGAACCACAAATTGCTTCATATCTAATAATTGTAGTAAGACCATCATAAGCACTTAAATCTATTATTTGATTTACCCATTCATTACCTTGGTTGCCAGAAACTGAAAAAACATTGGTAAAAGTTGAGCCATTATTTGTACTTATTAATAGATTTAAAGTCCCCATTGTTGTTGCTCCTCCATTTGAATACATATGATAATCAAATTCTAATTGAGCGTTAATTTCGCTTGAAAAATCAAATTCTTTTTCAAAATATGCATTATCTCCTTGATTTCTTGGGGAAGAGGCTTCAATAAACATGAAGTATGTACCTTCTGAAGCACCATTTTGAGGACCTGTTCCTCCTGAAGGTGTGCTTGTTGCTATGTTTGTCCAATTAAAATCATCATCAGAAGTGTTGGACCAACCATCTAAAGAGTTTTCGAAACTATATCCCAAGGTATTTAAATCGACATTGTCATCAGAAGTAACAGATACATTATCAATAGCCATATCAGATTGCCAACTGCTTGCTCTTACTGCTTCAAATCTTATAATTACATTATCTCCATCATATGCACTAAGGTCTATAGTTTGAGTTAACCAGCTATTTCCTTGACTTCCTGTTCTAGTAAAAACATTTGTATAGCTTAAACCACCATTATTACTAACATATACATTAAATGTTCCCATATTTGAAGCAGTAGCTGCATACATGTGATAATCAAATGATAATTGGGCATTAATTTGGGTGGTAAAGTCGAAAGATTTTTCTAAATAAGCATTACTTCCTGTGGCAGGCCCAGACATTTCTACAAACATATAATAAGAACCTACAGAACCAGAACTTGGACCTGTGTTACTAGAAGGTGTTCCATCACTATCATTTATCCAATCCAGAGAATCACCAGTGGTATTGGACCAACCATCAAAAGTGTTTTCAAAACTAGAATTATCAGAAATTGCAGCCTCAAATTCGTTATTAAAAGTTTTGTTTATTGTAGTTCTTGACTTTTTAGGAGAATCTGTTTTTGCTTTGTTCTTCAAGTATAAATTTCTATTATTACTAAATAACAATGAAATATTTATGAAAAAAAACAATACAAAAAATGACAATAACTGCCATTTACTTTTAGATTTAGGGATCATAAAGTAATTATTTTAGGGGTTTAAAAAAGTTAAAACGAACTTTTTTATATAAATGTAAATATATTAATTTTTTTTTAATTTGAAGTTAAAAGATAAATATTGGTTTTTTTAAATAATAAAAGAGCAATCTGAGTTGCTCTTTTATTATTTAAAAAAAAATTATTCTATTATAATTTTTTTAGTAATGATTCCTTTTTCGGTATCAACTTTTACTACATATATAGCAGA
Organism: Polaribacter sp.; assembly: GCF_039939415.1. GTDB lineage: Bacteria > Bacteroidota > Bacteroidia > Flavobacteriales > Flavobacteriaceae > Polaribacter. The sequence goes on along the minus strand of NZ_JBDVJE010000040.1, from coordinate 4,022 downwards.
AGGTAGTTTATTAACATTTAATTTATTGGTAGTCATGTTTTGCATATCTTTCCAAATTTTGACCTTTTGACCTATAATGTTAAATAACTCTACTTTATTAATTTTCACATTGTTTAAGTTTTGAATTACAATTTCTTTAGAGTCATTATTCATGTATAAAGTAAGTTCAGAGTTAAGAACGTTATCTTCAATACTTAAAGCTTTTTTATTAAATGTCAAGAAAAATCTATCTTTATAAGCTTCTGTAGAGGCTGAAAGGGTTAATGTAACAGGGTTACTTTCAATATCATAAAAAGTACCTGTTAGTCTGTCTTCTAAATAGAATTTTTCTGTGATATTTTGTTTTTCATCAACTTTAAAAAGAACCTCTCTATCTGTACTTATAGCAACAGTTAAAGGAATCTCTAATTCATCTGTTATTCCTGATACTCCTGCAATAATTAATTTGGTATCTGGAATATCATTTAATTCCCAATACATATCTGTAGTTCCTACATCAAAAATTTGACTGTCATAACCATTGTCGTATTCAAAAGAATTTTTATCGTGAAAAGAAATTCCTATTTGTCTGTGATAAGGAATATTATTATTGTAATAACTAAAGCCTAATTTTAAGATAGGTAAGTTGTCAATGTCAATTTCATCATCACCATCATCGGTTACTTTTGTCTTAGAATTATCATCACTATTTTTAAAGAAGAAAGTTCCTGCATTACCATAATCATTGTTTCTATAAACTCTATGACTATTTTCAAATCTAACTTCACCACCAACAGAAGATGAAGAAGTAAAAAAGCCTTGACCTACAGCCATATATCTACTAGGTGCATGATAATCACCATCACCTAAAGTTACTTCACCTCCTTTAGTAAATGATATGTTATCTAAAACAGGATTAATTGCTACTGAGCTACTTATTGTAAATGAACTTACATCACTCCAATTTAAATTAATAGTTGCACCTGTATATCCAGTAAGTGTTTGATCTGTATTAGGGTTTGCTGCATTATTATTTGCTGTAATTGTAAATAAAACATCCCCAGAAGAAGAAGCTACATCATTATATAAACTAATTGTTGAAATATCTACCATATCATCAAACGTAACAGTAATTGTGTATGAACCTGAACCACCTGAGTTAAATACAACATTCCCTGTAGTTCCATTAACATCTCCATTATCTGCTAAAGATATACCACCAGCATCTGAAGTTGTAACAGTTGCTGTAATACCATCTACTGTTTGTGTTACATTGTCTCCATTATCAGTTGCGTCTTCCCAATCAAAATTAGCACTATTTATGGCTTCAACACCATTTGCAGCAATACCCATAGAAATATTTCTTTGAGAATATCCTCCTTGATAACCACTTTCATTATGGCCTTGTGTTCCAGTTGAGGTTAAATAATCTTCTCCAGTATGTTCCCAAAAATACAATGTACCATCTATAGAGGTAGAATTTGTACCAATAAATGCGGTAATATCTAGGGCACTTGGGTATGGGTTTCCTAACAAACTAGTCTTATTAGCTTCCACATTAAAGACTATAGAACCATCATTTGGGGTACCAACAAAAGTGTAGTTTTGACCAACAAGTCCTGTACTTTTCATTAAATACCCTTGTCCTCGAGGAATATCACCAGTTTCATATTGATGTATATATGTTGTATCATCAATACCATTTAAATAGGTATATATCCAATAATTAGATAGAGTAAGAGGAGTTACACCTGCTACACCTTCAGCTCCATTAAGACCACGGTTATCGATTCCTGCTTGATCTAAAGAAACCCAGTTTATATCAACAATTTCTGAAGTTTCTGAAGTTGGAATATTACCATCTTTCATAACAGTACCCACTCTAAACGTAGATTTGTTATACTCTCTTACTGGTGATGACCAATAATGGTATCTATATACATTTGGTACTTGTGCTTGTTGATCTTTATATAAATTACCTTCTCCTTCTACATTTGATGCACCAGCATGTGTCTGTATTAATTGTCCATCTCCTATTAATCGAATATCTCCATCCAAAATAAAATCTTCATCAAATTCTAAATAATTTGCAGAAGAAACCATTAGTTTAGAGTTTTCTTTTACCCAAACGCACTCTACAATTGCGTTTTCAGTTAAAGTTGCATGTGTTAATGAACTTTCAGAGTCTATTACCATTACTTTATCTTTATCTGCAGCATTAGAACTAGGAGCACCAGTAATAGTACTACTATTACCACCAATCCAAGTACTACTATCTCCATTCCAGAAAATACCGTTAATTTCTGTATACGTAAAATATTTAGTGCCATTAAAATCATAATTTGCAGCATACACAGCTTCACTATTTATAGTAGTATCAGTTAAAGGAGCATAACTTACATTAGTTGTAAAATCTTCGTCATCTGCAATTTTTAAAACTTTAATAGTGTTTGCAGTAACAAGAGCTGCATCTATAGCAGCTTTATTAGCTGCAATCTGTACATTTCCTACAGCTCCGTTTTCAACAATTTTCCAGGTTCTTCCAATTGTTTTTTCTGGAGCACAAATTAATTCTGTTTCTGTAATTGTATTAATAGTTCCTGCGTCATTACCCCAAACTAAAAAGTCTTTGTTTGTTGTAAATGTATTTGCATTCGTTGCATTGTCTACAGCAATTGACCCCAAACCAATCGTTACTATTGCATCTGAGCTAATAGATTTAGATTGTTTTTGAGTTAATGGCATTTCATCGTCTCTACCAATACCAGCTACATCATTATGATAACCACTATTTGCAGTATAGTCCCAAATTTTAGTAGTTTGGTCTTTTAAAATGTAATCTCCTTCTATTATTGCAGAACCATTTTGGTATTCTTCTGTACTTAAAGTCATACCATACTTTATAGCCAAATAACTTTCTATGTGCTGTCTTTCTAATGAGGTAGGTAACACAGTAAATACCATAATTTCAGCTATTTCTCCATTATAATGTTCATTTCCAGGAGATGTTGCTCCTATATAGAAATTGTTATTATTCCCTGTACCAATAGTACTTGTATTTTTAGTGGCTAATGTTTCTCCATTTTTAGAAATACTTTTATTGTTGCCTGTAGGGGTAGTAGTTGATGTACTACTACCTAAAGTCCATAGATTAAATTCATTGGTATTAGATTGCCAATTTGTAAAAATTCTATTAGTATTACTAGAAGATCCAATATCATAATAAATATTATTGTTATCATAAGGTAAATGAACTCCTAAACGTCCTCCATTTAAATTTTCTCTAATAACACTACTATTTTGTATAGTATGTGTGTTAGCTACAATATATACCCAAACATTAGGGTTTGTAGAGGTTTCAAATAAACCACCTGTAATTTGCATATAATCATCACTACCATTAAAATCTATAGTAGGGTTAAAATTTAATCCTACATTTATTTTTGTAGGAGCAGAGCCAGATGTACCAGTTGCATCTTCCTCATCTCCAGATTGATCATCCCAACCTGTTACTTCTGTAGTACCAGTTACATCAATATCAGCTCTTAACCATAAAGAATCACCAGATAACCCAGGTACAATTGGGTCTTCTGTATCATCTCTATAATCTACATCACCAGTAGTGTATACATCAGAATCAGTATCTGGTAAATCTGCAGAAGGTGTATCTATTTCATCATTTACTACAAAACCATCATAAATATCAGATCCTTCAAAATTATCATCTAATCCATCACCATCACTATCATTACCACTAAGAGTTGTATCTGAATCGCCATTTTCTTCAATATCTAAAATTCCATCATTATCTGAATCGGCATCTAAATAATCTGGGGTATCTGTGCCATCATGATTATTTGGTATCGTTAAAGCTACACCAACAGTATTGCTATCTCCACACGGACTACCTACAGTACAATCTGTATCATAAGCATCATTTAAACCGTCATTATCTGCATCATTATTAGCATCTTCTGATGGAGGAATATAACCAATAGTGGTCTGAAACTCTACGTTGTCTGGTATACCGTCGTTATCTGCAT
>NZ_JBDVJE010000039.1:0-2207 GCF_039939415.1 Polaribacter sp. | reverse complement strand
AAACAGTCAATTTATTTTACAGTCTTCATCTAGTGCCTTTGCTAGTGCAATAGTAAATACATTTAGTGGAACAAATGATCTTATTTATGATAGATGGCTTAATGATTCACCTAATAACGATTTAATTTCTTCTCCTGTAGGTGGCGTAGCATTTAGTGCTGTAGCTACAAATTCTCAAAACGAAAATAGATTTTTCATTAATTCTTCAGGTACCGGAAACTACTTTTTTGGACCTTTCAATAATAGTACTGGATTGTATGAGACTTATACTACTCCTGCTGATGATGCAATTGTATTGACTACAGCTAAAGGGTATAGAGCTGCAACTATAGCAGGAAACGCTAATACTGTTAGATTTACAGGTACTGTTTTAGTTGCTGCTACTGATATTGATATTACAGATGGTGGTGCAGGTTCTTTAAATGAATGGAATTTAATAGGGAATCCTTATCCTTCTTATCTAAATTTTGGTACTTTCTTTACAGCAAACTCAGGTGAATTTCACCTTGATAATGTTGCTGTTTATGGTTGGAATGGTACTGGTTATACTGTATGGAATGGTGCAAATTCTAGTGGTAAATTAGCCCCTGGGCAAGGTTTCTTTGTAAGAACTAAAGATGGAGTTACAGGAAATGTAGACTTTACTACAGCTATGAGAACAACTGGTAATACTAATGATTTTGTAGCAAAATCTGCTAATACTAATAAAGCTTTAGCTAAAATTAATTTAAGTAATACAACAAAAGCATACTCTACAAATATATATTTTATTGAAAACCAAACAAGAGGTTTAGATTTTGGTTATGATGCTGGTGCTTTTTCAGGCACTGCAGATGGTATCTATACTAATTTAGTAGAAAATAACACTGGTTTAGCATTAGCAATACAATCTTTATCTTATAACGATTTTAACGATGTAGTTGTTCCAGTTGCTATTAATAGTGAAGCTGGTGTAGAATTAACAATTAGCTTAGATGCAGCATCATTAACAATTCCTTCTGATACTTATGTGTATTTGAAAGATAATTTATTAAATACTAAAACATTATTAAACGATGTTGATTATGTATTTACTCCAGATACTAAATTAAGTGGAGCAGGACGTTTCTTCATAGAGTTCTCTTCTAAAGAAGCAGCGTTAGCTACAGATGATTATACCGTAAATGAAATGTTGATTTATTCGAATCAAAAATCAATTATTATTAAAGGAATATTAAAAACAGATGTAAGTGCAAGAGTTTTCGATATTCAAGGTAGAATGGTTTTAGAGCAAAAATTAAATAGTTCTAATACAACGAATGTTATTAGTGCAAATGCATTAAATACAGGTATTTACATGATACAATTAGCAGGTAAAATTCAAAAAGTTATCATTAAGTAAAGAGATAACTTATAGCTAGTTAAATTTTTCAAACCTTTAATAATAGTATTTAAAACAAATAAAATGAATAACAATCAAGATAACATCACAAGAAAAGAAGCTGTTAAAAAAATGGGTAAGTATGCTGCACTTACTGCATTAGGTACATTTATGATATTAAGCCCACAAAAGGCACAAGCACAATCTGTACCGCCTGATGCTGATGGAACAGCTTTTTAATTCTTATTAATAATAAGAGAAAAACAATTTGTATTATTTCATGTTATTAAAACTAGATACCAAGAAATAATATTTTTAAATCACAGTAAAATAATTAATATGAGAAAATTAGTAATATTATTAGTTTTTACCTTAACAATGAGTAGTTCATTATTTGCTCAAAAAAATATAGACAAAAAGGTAAATGCTTATGTAGAAACGATAGAAAGTAAAATACAACTTTCTAGCAAAGAAAAGGAAACCTTAAAGACCTTAAAAGTAGCGCACATGAAAGCTACTTCAGAAATTAGTAAAAATTATGAAAAAGGTACTCCAGAGTTAAAAGAAAAAAGAAAAGAAAATAATAAGAAATTTACGAAAGCTCTTACAGAAGCTTTTGGAAAAGAGAAAGCTAAAGAAATAACAAGTGCATCTAAGAAAAAGAAGAAAAAGAAGAAAAAAAATTAAAGTTAGCTTTTTGTAAATAGCATTACTATTAAATTATCTACAATAGTAAAAATAGAATATCCTTTTGTGTTTCTGATATTTTTTAAATATACCTCCAAATATTTTTATAAAGATCAGCTAAAAGGATGTTTTGTTTTTTAATATGCTATTAAGAATAATT
>NZ_JBDVJE010000038.1:0-7104 GCF_039939415.1 Polaribacter sp. | reverse complement strand
AGCCTCTGGTCTACGTTTAGGTTCGCCTGCTACTAAAGATAATAATGGAGGACAAACTTGGCGTAATGAATTTATGACTAAAGCAGAAGCTAATGGTTTACGAGTAGATTATATGGTAGTTCATTATTACAAAAAAACTTCAGCAGAAAGTTTTTACAATTGGTTAAAAGCTATACATGATAAATGGAAACGCCCTATTTGGATTAAAGAATTTAATTATGGAGCAACTTGGACAGGACAACCTGCATCAAACGAAGCCGCAGGAATAGGTTTACTATCATATATGAACATGTTAGATGATGCAAGTTTTGTAGAACGTTATTCTGTTTTTACATGGCAACCAGACAAACCAATTTACTCTTTAATGTCTGTTCGAAACCCTGTAACTTTAAGTAGTTCTGGTATTATGTATAGAGATCATCAATCTCCAATAGCTTATACACAAGAAGTTTATGAACAAATAACATCATTATCTGTTAAAGACAATGATGTTTCAAATAATATTTTATTGTACCCAACAGTAATTACAAATGGTGTTTTTAATATAAAACTTTCAAATGAAACTATAGAAACTAATTTTAAATTAGCTATTTACAATACTACAGGTCAATTGGTAAAGGAAATAATAAGAATAAATTCTGAAATTGATGTAAAAAAACTTTCTAGTGGACTCTATTTTGTTAAAATTAAATCTGATATAGGTACTGTCACAAAAAAAATTATTATTAAATAAAAATAATAAAAAATCACATAATTATTTTCCAATGATATAAAATTATGATAAGTATACAGTTAAGAACAACCATATTTTATTTGTTACTATTTTCTATTAAATGCTTTTTTGCTCAATCTAAAAAAGTAAACACCTCTAAACCCAACATTGTATTTGTTTTTGCAGATCAATGGAGAGCGCAAGCAATAGGTTATTCTGGAAATAAAGATGTAATAACTCCAAATCTAGATAAACTAGCTTCAGAAGGAGTTTATTTTACAAATGCTATATCTACATATCCTGTTTGCACACCATACAGAGCCATGTTAATTACAGGACAGTATCCATTAAAAAATGGAATGTTTATGAATGATGTTTCACTAAATCCAAAAGCAAGTAGTTTGGCCAAAATAGTTAAAAAAGAAGGATATAATACTGCCTATATTGGTAAATGGCATATAGATGGAAATGGTCGTTCTGCATTTATACCAAAAGAAAGAAGGCAGGGTTTTGATTATTGGAAAGTTCTAGAATGTTCTCATGGTTATAACCACTCTCAATATTGGGGAAATGATGATAAATTACATACCTGGAAAGGTTATGATGCAGAAAAACAAACACAAGATGCAATTGCATATATAGAAGAACAATCTACAAAAAAAGATCCTTTTTGTTTGGTGCTTTCTTGGGGTCCACCTCATGCACCTTATAAAACTGCTCCTAAAAAATTTCAAGACTTATATAAAAATTCAGATATTCAATTAAGACCTAATGTACCAGAAAAATTAGCTAAAAAAACAAAATCTATTTTAAAAGGGTATTATGCACATTGCACTGCATTAGACAGTTATATAAAACAACTTCAGGGAGCTATTAAAAGACTAGGTATAGAAGATAATACCATTTTTATTTTTACTTCAGATCATGGAGATATGATTAATAGTCATGGTAAAACTAAAAAACAAAGAATATATAATGAATCTGCAAAAGTGCCTTTTATTGTTAAATACCCAAATTTATTAGGCAGTCAAGGTCATAAAAGTGATTTCTTATTAAATACCTTAGATATTTTACCAACTATACTAGGTTTATCTGATATAGAAATACCTAAACATCTTGATGGTGAAAACATAACAGATATAATACTAGGTAAAAAGAAAGACAAAAGAAAAGGATCTCTTGTTACATCTATTCAACCATTTGGCCAATGGTCTAGAAATGTTGGTGGAAAAGAATTTAGAGGCATTATAACTAAGAGGTATACCTATGCTCAAGATTTAGATGGAGGTTGGTTACTTTTTGATAATCATAAAGATCCATATCAATTAAATAACCTTATAGAAAATAACAAATATAAATCAACTGTAAAAAAATTAAAGAAAATACTTTCTAAAGAACTTTGCAATCTTAATGATGAGTTTTTGCCAGGAGCTTCTTATATAAAGAAGTGGGGTTACTCTGTTGATTCTACAGGAACAGTGCCTTATAAGAATAAATTATAGTATTAAAAGTAAAACTTAATTCTCTATTGATATAAACAAATAAGTATTTATCAATTTTTTAAAATTTCATTAATGAAAAAAAACTTATTAAATTCGTTTTTAATTATTGTAATGTGTTTTGTTACAGCTAATGTTAAAAGCCAATCCTTAGATTATGTTATGGATATGGTTCATAACAATCCAGGAGAAAAACCTTTTAAAACAAAGTATCGTAATCCAGCATATATAAAATCGCAAGGCTTTAATGCTATGGTGCCTCATTGGTATATTAATTGTGCCATAACTTACGATAATGTTAAAGAAAATATAGTATCAAAAGGTTCAGAAGAAAGAACTTGGATAGAAAACAAAGCCAAATACATTCAAGCCAAACTAGATTCTTGTGAACAACACAATGTAGCTGTTTATCCGTTTACAGATTTTTTAGTATTTCCAAAATCTATATGGAAAAAATACGGAGGTAAAATAAGTAAAAAAGGAACCTTACATAATTTGGGAGGTGATGCTTCTCAAGCAGTAAAGCCAAACATACAAAGCAAAACAACACAAAAATTATTAAGAGCACAAATAGATGGTGTTTTTAAAAGGTTTCCAAATATAGATGGTTTAACCGTTCGTTTTGGAGAAACATACCTTCATGATGCACCTTTTCATAGAGGTGGTTCTCCTATTAGTCGTGGTAAACAAGGTATTGAAGATCATATTACTTTAATAAATATTTTACGTGAAGAAATATGTGTAAAACGAAATAAAAAACTGTTTTACAGAACTTGGGATTTTGGAGGTTTTCACACTAACCCTAACTATTATCTTAAAGTTACTAATGCTATAGAAACACATAAAAATTTAGTGTTTTCTATTAAATATCAAAAAGGAGATTTTCATAGAATGACACCTTTTAATCCTTGTATTGGTATTGGTAAACACAAACAAATTGTAGAATCACAGTCTAGAATGGAAGCTTATGGTAAAGGAGCACATCCTTACTACACTGCATCTGGAGTAATAAACGGTTGGCCAGAAACTAAATATGAAATTTCTAGACATCATTTTACGGGCAAAACGAATTCTACAGAAAATCCTAGAGGATTAAAAGATATCCTAAAAAATAATTTATTAACAGGTATTGTTACATGGTCTAATGGTGGTGGCTGGAAAGGACCTTATATTAAACATGAATTATGGGCAGATTTAAATACTTATGTAGTATCTCAATGGGCACAAAACCCTAATAAATCTGAAAAAGAAATTTTCTATAAGTTTGCTTCTAAACTTGGTTTACATGGTTATCAAGCAGATTTATTTAGAAAATTAAATATGTTAAGCATAGAAGGTGTAAGAAAAGGTCATTGTAATAGTTATGCAGAAAATGCGGTTTGGTGGACAAGAGATGAATATTTTTCTGCAAAGCAGAACAAACCAATCATAAAAGAAATTATTCAAAATAAACTTGTTGATGAAGTTTTGGCAGAAAAAGCAGAGTCTGTATTTATTTGGCATCAAATAGAAGCACTTTCTAAACAAATAAAAATTAATGATGTGGCTACACAAGAAGCTTTAGAGGTTTCTTCTACTTATGGCAGAATTAAATATGAATTAATTGAACAAATGTGGATTATGATGCTTTATAAAGAATTAGATTCTGTTAAAAACAAACAAAAAATTCTTGAAAACGCTTTGGTCAAATACGATGCACTTTGGTTAGAATGGAAAACGCTTTATAACTCTAGTCCACTCTGTGCAACCATTTATACAGATAAATACCTTTGGGATAAAAGAGAGGGTAGTATTGGTGAGTTTGTAGATGATAAAATAAGACCTATTGTAAATAAATTAAAATAATATTAAACTAGTTAACTTCAATTATAAAATGACAAAATTTTTACTTTCAGTTTTCTTATTATTTTTTACATTTCAATATGTAGAAGCCCAAAATGATGCTTTAGCAGAGCCAAACCTTAAAACAGAATTAATGAACCCTGTTAAAATTATTGAAGTTAAAAAAGGGCATTACTTTATAGATTTTGGGAAAGCTTTTTTTGGTACTGTAACTTTATCATCAAAAAAATCACAAAAAGACACTTTAATTATTCATTTAGGAGAACAATTATCTCATAAAAATACCATCAACAAAAACCCAAAAGGGACTATTAGATATCAACAAGCCTTTCTTCCTTTTTTAGATAAAGAAATTCAAACAGATGTTATTTTAACTGCAGACAAAAGAAATACGAATAAAAAAGCAATTCAACTCCCTAGTTCTTTTGGTACAGTTATGCCTTTTAGATATTGTGAAATTGAAAACCTTAAAATTCCTATTAATGAAATTGAGATTAGTCAAAAAGCGTTGCTTTATTCATTTAATGATAGAGCTAGTAGTTTTCAATCATCAGATACTATTTTAAATCAAATTTGGAATTTATGCAAGCACACCATTAAAGCAACAACTTTTACAGGATATTACGTTGATGGAGATAGAGAACGCATACCTTATGAGGCAGATGCATATATCAATCAATTAAGTCATTATGCAGTAGATAATGAGTATTCTATGGCAAGAAGAACCAACGAATACTTTATTACTCATCCAACTTGGCCAACAGAATGGATTCTACACACCGCAAAAATGTTTTATTATGATTATTTATACACAGGCGATACTAAGTCTATTAAAAAATATTATGATAAACTAAAAGCAAAAACTTTAATTCAATTAGCAAGAGAAGATGGATTGATAAGTACGCACTCATCAAAATTGAATAAAGAATTGATGCATCAACTAGGATTTAAAAATGGCAAACAAAGAATTAAAGATATTGTTGATTGGCCTAAAGTAGAAAGAGATGGTTATGAGTTTAAGGAGGTTAATACGGTAATAAATTCATTTTATTATGAAAATTTACAATTTATGTCTTTGATAGCTAAAGCTATTAGAAAAAGAAAAGATGCTAAATTTTATAAAAAAGAAGCAGATAAAATAAAAAAAATCATCAATACAAAACTTTTTGATAGTACTAAAGGTATTTATATTGATGGAGAGGGTTCAACTCACTCTTCTTTACATGCAAATATGTTTCCATTAGCATTTGGATTAGTTCCAAAAGAAAACCTTGAAACAGTTATCGGTTTTGTGAAAAGTAAAGGAATGGCATGTAGTGTTTATGGAGCACAATATTTATTGGAAGGTTTGTATAGAAATAATGAAGCTGAATATGCAAAGCAATTAATTGTTGATACAACAAATGTAAGAACTTGGTGGAATATGATTAAAGTAGGTTCTACGATGACATTAGAGTCTTGGGATATAAAAGTGAAGTCTAATCTTGACTGGAACCATGCATGGGGAACTGCACCAGCAAATATCATTACAAGAAATATGTGGGGAATAAAACCTGTAAGCCCAGGTTTTGGAAAAGCAGAAATTACCCCTCAATTAACAGAAATAAGTTCTTCTGAAATTACGGTTCCAACCATTAAAGGTTCCATCAAAGCAAAATTTAAAAAGCTTGATGATGGAAGTGAATTATATGAAATTCTATTACCAAAAAAGATGAATGTAGTTTTTAGGCTCCCATATAAAAAATATAAAAGGTTAATTGTTAATGGAAAAGTTATAAATAAGAGTAAGAAGATAAAACTTAAAAAGAGGTTTAATATTATCAATATAAGGTATTAAGAAATTTCAAAAATTACCTTTTATTTATTTGAGGTTAGTAAAACCGAAATTTTTTAGATATGTCTTTATTCTTTTTAATACTTTGTGTTATTATTTTAAAATCAGTATTTTAAGAATATTTTAGCAACAAATGAACTCCATATATGAGAATTTTAAAAGGATTTAAAATAGTTATTTTGTATTTCTAAAGTATTTATATTTCTTATATACTTTAGAAATGATTTATATACATTGTAATTAATAGTTGTTGCTAAATTAATATTTGAATAAATGATACAAGAAAACTACAAGATAATTTTTAAAAGAGGAATTCTTATTTTAATAATTTGTTGCTTTAATTTTAGTGCTTTTAGTCAAAAGTACGTGAATGATATGGATTATGTTTTAGGAGATACTAAGCAAGCTTTTATTACCAATAAAGTTACCACAGAAGCACAAGCAGATAATTTGTTGTTAGGGTTTAAGAACATGGGAGCCAACGGTATTCGTATTCCGCTTTTTGCAAGAGGTTTAGATGGTGTAGATTTAAACCCGAATAAACCAATGTTTGATTATTTTTATAAGAAAGCATTAGAACAAGGGTTTTTAATTTTTGCCAATCCAGCACAAGGTGGTGGTGGTATAAGAGTTGCTAATAATAGACTTAATGGTAATGGTGCTAATGAAGGACCAGAGGTTTCTGTAAAAGATAATCAAGCTGCAACCGAAGAGTTAATTGCTAGAGTTATAGAGTTTTCTAATGAATATCCAGAATGTAAGTGGCTTAATCCGTTTAATGAAGATGGTAGAACAAATACGGTTTGGAGCTTAAGTCAAATTAATGAAATTTATAGAAGGCTTCATGAGCATGGTTTAAACGGAGCAGAATTAATAGGACCTTGTACTTGGGGGCTTCCTGCAGGTATAGATATGTTACAAAAAACAAATATTGCAGATTATATTACAGTGGCTACAACACATAATTTAGGTTTTAATCACAGTCAATGGTCTACGTTTATTAATTTGGCTAAGGCAGATGGGTTTCCTGTTTGGGATTCTGAGGTAAACCATAATGATGCAAAAGGAAATGGAACTCGTTTAGAAAAAGCAATTGAAAATAAAGTAGATGGTTTGGTATTATACAATTCTTGGAATACAGTGAGTTTAACTACTGGAGCTGTAAATGCTACTGGAGAAAAAGCAATGGCATTATATTTAATACCAGAAGTTAATTT